>CACYFF010000005.1 GCA_902773665.1 uncultured Eubacteriales bacterium
TTATCCGTTGAGCGATGGCCCTTCCACTCGGAACCACCGGATCACTAAGCCCGACTTTCGTCCCTGCTCGACCTGTTTGTCTCGCAGTCAAGCTCCCTTCTGCCTTTACACTCTTCGCGCGATTTCCAACCGCACTGAGGGAACCTTTGGGCGCCTCCGTTACTCTTTAGGAGGCGACCGCCCCAGTCAAACTACCCGCCTGACACTGTCCCAATACCGGATCACGGTATCTGGTTAGAACCTCAATGTTACAAGGGTGGTATCCCAACGGTGACTCCTCCGAAACTGGCGTCCCGGTCTCTTAGTCTCCCACCTATTCTGTACATGCAACACCGAAATTCAATATCAAGTTGTAGTAAAGCTCCACGGGGTCTTTCCGTCCTGCTGCGGGTAACCGGCATCTTTACCGGTAATACAATTTCACCGAGTCCATTGTTGAGACAGTTCCCAGATCGTTACGCCTTTCGTGCGGGTCAGAACTTACCTGACAAGGAATTTCGCTACCTTAGGACCGTTATAGTTACGGCCGCCGTTTACTGGGGCTTTGCGCTAACACATCCCCTTAACCTTCCAGCACCGGGCAGGCGTCAGCTCCTATACTTCAGCTTTCGCTTTGGCAGAAACCTGTGTTTTTGGTAAACAGTCGCCTGGGACTTTTCACTGCGGCTCTATCTCTAGAGCACCCCTTCTCCCGAAGTTACGGGGTTATTTTGCCGAGTTCCTTAACAATGGTTCTCTCGCTCGCCTTAGGATTCTCTCCTCATCTACCTGTGTTGGTGTGCGGTACGGGCACCTCAGTTCTTACTAGTGGCTTTTCTCGGCAGTGTGAAATCGGAAGCTTCGGTACTTGGTTCCCTCCCCATCACAGATCAGCCTTAAAGCATGCGGATTTGCCTACATGCAAGCCTTTCTGCTTGGACGCGCTCGACCAACGGCGCGCTCTTCTTATCCTTCTGCGTCCCCACTTCGCTCAAACAAACCTCGGTGGTGCTGGAATCTCAACCAGCTGTCCATCGCCTACGCCTTTCGGCCTCGGCTTAGGCCCCGACTAACCCTGAGAGGACGAGCCTTCCTCAGGAAACCTCAGATATTCGGCGGCAAGGATTCTCACCTTGCTTTCGCTACTCATGCCAACATTCTCTCTTGTATACAGTCCAGCAAGCCTTACAGCTCACCTTCGGCCCATATACAATGCTCCTCTACCATACCATAAGGTATCCGTAGCTTCGGTACTAAGTTTGAGCCCCGTTTATCTTCGGCGCAGAGTCACTCGACTAGTGAGCTATTACGCACTCTTTGAATGAGTGGCTGCTTCTAAGCCAACATCCTAGTTGTCTATGCAGCTCCACATCCTTTTCCACTTAACTTAGATTTTGGGACCTTAGCTGACGGTCTGGGCTGTTTCCCTTTCGACCATGAATCTTATCACACATAGTCTGACTCCCAAGAATGATACTATGGTATTCGGAGTTTGATAGTCGTTAGTAACCGGTGAAGGCCCTGCGGACATTCAGTGCTCTACCCCCATGTATCTCATCTTGAGGCTAGCCCTAAAGCTATTTCGAGGAGAACCAGCTATCTCCGAGTTCGATTGGAATTTCACCGCTATCCACACGTCATCCTAACCTTTTTCAACAGATATAAGTTCGGTCCTCCATAACCTTTTACGGTTACTTCAACCTGCACATGGATAGGTCACCCGGTTTCGGGTCTACAGCATACAACTATACGCGCGGTTAACACTTGGTTTCCCTTCGGCTCCGGTGCTGAACACCTTAACCTCGCTGCATACCATAACTCGTTGGCCCGTTCTACAAAAAGTACACGGTCACTTGCGCTCCCGTTGCTTGTAAGCATAAGGTTTCAGATTCTATTTCACTCCCCTCCCGGGGTTCTTTTCACCTTTCCCTCACGGTACTATACGCTATCGGTCACTGGGTAGTATTTAGCCTTGGAGGGTGGTCCCTCCTGCTTCACACCGGGTTTCACGTGTCCGGTGCTACTCTGGATACACCACAACTAGATTACATTTCGCGTACGGGACTGTTACCCTCTGCGGTTGCACTTTCCAGAGCGCTTCCGCTATGTATTCTTCGTCTTATTGGTGTCCACAACCCCGAAGACAAGTCTTCGGTTTGGGCTCTTCCCATTTCGCTCGCCGCTACTTTGGGAATCGAGGTTTCTTTCTCTTCCTCCGGGTACTTAGATGTTTCAGTTCCCCGGGTTTCCTTTACCTGTGTTATGGATTCGCACAGGAATGACTGGACATTGCTCCAGCCGGGTTGCCCCATTCGGTGATCCGCGGTTCAATGGATATTTGCTCCTACCCGCAGCTTTTCGCAGCTTATCACGACCTTCATCGGCTCCCAGTGCCAAGGCATCCGCCTTATGCCCTTAATCACTTGACCTAAGTGATCAGACCTGATGTGAGTAATGCATCAGGATTTTCATTGTTAAAGACTTAAGTCTTTATCTTTCTGGTTTTTCTCGGTATCAAATCGTATTTCTTTACCCTCAGTTGTTAAGACTCTTAGTGTTCTTAATTACTGATGTCGTCATAAAATTTGATATTTTTCGCATTGTTTAGTTTTCAAGGTACATATCGGATTGCTCCGTGGTGGAGACTAGGAGGATCGAACTCCTGACCTCCTGCGTGCAAGGCAGGCGCTCTCCCAGCTGAGCTAAGTCCCCAGGATCGTTTACGCCTTTTGCGCATAAACCCTGAACAATCATAGTGCAGAGATTGAAGTCTCCTTAGAAAGGAGGTGATCCAGCCGCTCGTTCTCGAACGGCTACCTTGTTACGACTTCACCCCAGTCATTGGTTTCGCCTTAGGTAATCGATTTGTGACCAACTTCGGGCGCCCCCAACTTCCATGGTGTGACGGGCGGTGTGTACAAGACCCGGGAACGCATTCACCGCGACGTTCTGATTCGCGATTACTAGCAACTCCGACTTCGTGCAGGCGAGTTGCAGCCTGCAGTCCGAACTGGGATCGCTTTTAGAGGTTCGCTCCACTTCACAGTTTTGCTTCTCTCTGTAACGACCATTGTAGCACGTGTGTAGCCCAGAACATAAGGGGCATGATGATTTGACGTCATCCCCACCTTCCTCCGAGTTGTCCCCGGCAGTCTCTCTAGAGAACCGCTGGCAACTAAAGACAAGGGTTGCGCTCGTTGCGGGACTTAACCCAACATCTCACGACACGAGCTGACGACAACCATGCACCACCTGTCTCCTCTGTCCGAAGAGGGGCCAATTTTACTCGGCCTTTCAGAGGGATGTCAAGCCCTGGTAAGGTTCTTCGCGTTGCTTCGAATTAAACCACATGCTCCGCTGCTTGTGCGGGTCCCCGTCAATTCCTTTGAGTTTGCGTTGCTTCGAATTAAACCACATGCTCCGCTGCTTGTGCGGGTCCCCGTCAATTCCTTTGAGTTTCACACTTGCGTGCGTACTCCCCAGGCGGAGCACTTATTGCGTTAACTGCGGCACCGAATTATTGCTAACCCGACACCTAGTGCTCATCGTTTACAGCGTGGACTACCAGGGTATCTAATCCTGTTTGCTCCCCACGCTTTCGTACCTCAGCGTCAGTTACTGTCCAGAAAGTCGCCTTCGCCACTGGTGTTCCTCCTAATATCTACGCATTTCACCGCTACACTAGGAATTCCACTTTCCCCTCCAGCACTCAAGTCCTGCAGTTCGAAAGGCTTACCGGAGTTAAGCCCCGGGCTTTCACCTCACGCTTACAGAACCGCCTACGTACTCTTTACGCCCAATAATTCCGGATAACGCTCGCCCCCTACGTATTACCGCGGCTGCTGGCACGTAGTTAGCCGGGGCTTCCTCCTCAGGTACCGTCACTTCTTCGTTCCTGAGGACAGAGCTTTACGATCCGAAGACCTTCTTCGCTCACGCGGCGTTGCTGCATCAGGCTTGCGCCCATTGTGCAATATTCCCCACTGCTGCCTCCCGTAGGAGTTTGGACCGTGTCTCAGTTCCAATGTGGCCGATTACCCTCTCAGGTCGGCTACTGATCGTTGCCTTGGTGGGCCGTTACCTCACCAACCAGCTAATCAGACGCAGGTCCATCCCTCACCGATAAATCTTTGGCGATAGAGCCATGTGACTCCATCGCATTATCAGGTATTAATCCCAGTTTCCCGAGGCTATCCCTGTGTAAGGGGCAGGTTACCTACGCGTTACTCACCCGTCCGCCGCTATCCTCTGCATCAATCCACCGAAGTCTCAATCAACAGATTCCCGCTCGACTTGCATGTGTTAGGCACGCCGCCAGCGTTCATCCTGAGCCAGGATCAAACTCTTAAAAAAATGTTATCTCAACTCTCTCGAGTTAAAATCAAGTTTGAGCTTTAAACTCATTTTGAACGTCTTGCGTTCTTTTTCGCTTTGCGAAATTATTGTTTTTTCGGAATTGTACGAGAATGTCATCTACCAGATTGCAGATTGTATTCTTTGTACTTCTTCTTTGAATTTTGGGAGATCAACTTAATGATCTCTTCGACTCAATTTCTACACTATGTTGTTTTCAAGGTTCGCGTTCCGTTTGACGCGGAACATTTAAGATTATACGCATCTACTTTTTAAAAGTTTTTCGAAGTTTTTTCAGGCGCTTTGCAGCTCCTTTGGCTGACGCGCAGGTGTTATTATACGCTTCTGAGGGGTATTGTCAACGGCTTTTTTGAAATTCTTTCAATTCATTTAAAAACCCCACAAAACGCATCGGTTTTGTGGGGTCAACACACAATTTCGGGAACTACAGTCTCTCTTTTTTCTCGATATCGAGGAAATATTTGTAGGTATCCACGGTGAGTTCGCCGCAGGCCGCTTCGTCGCAGGCGATGATCGCATCGTTGTGCATCTGGAGCGCGCTGCAGGTCCACTTGCTGGAGACGTTGCCTTCCACCGTAGCTGCCAGAGCCCGGGCCTTATTGTGGCCATTGATCAGAATGAGGACTTCCTTGCTGTCGGTAACGGTGCCTACGCCGACGGAAAGCGCCTGGGAGGGAACCGCCTCGGGATCGTTTCCGAAGAAGCGGGAGTTAACGATCCTGGTATCCGTGGTAAGGTCGCGTACGCCGGTGCGGGAGCAGAGGGAGGTAAACGGCTCGTTGAAGGCGATATGGCCGTCAACGCCGATGCCGCCCATGAAAAGATCGATGCCGCCGTAGCTGGCGATCTTCGCCTCGTAGTTGGCACATTCCTTCTCGGGGTCATCCGTCATGCCGTTGAGGATATTGATGTTCTCCGGCTTCATGTCCACCAGGTGATCGAAGAAATTGTCGTGCATAAAGTACCAATAGGACTGATCGTGTTCTCTGGGCAGACCAAGGTATTCATCCATATTAAAGGTCACGACGTTCGCAAAAGAGAGCTCGCCGGCCTGATTCTGTCTCGCGAGTTCCTTATATACGCCGATGGGGCTGGATCCGGTCGGCAGGCCGAGCACGAAGGGTCTGTCCTTCTCGGGGCCCGCGTTGTGAGCCTTGATCTTCGCAGCGATATGATCGGCTGCCCATTTGCACATCTTGTCGTAATTGTCCTGAATAACAACTCTCATCTCAAATCTCCTTCTATAATAACTAGCAGCAATGACTTAGTTCTTGGATACGATCTTGCCGGCACCTTTGTAGATGCTCTCCGCCGGTACGACGCCGCGCACGCTGGATGTCGGATAGACGTTGGAATGACGGCCGATGACCGTGCCAGGGTTGAGCACGCTGTTGCAGCCGACCTCCACACAGTCGCCCAGCATGGCGCCGACCTTCTTGCGCTTCGTCTCGATCTGTTCCTCTTCCGCCTTGATGACGACCAACGTCTTGTCGCTCTTGACATTGCTCGTGATGGATCCGGCGCCCATGTGCGCCTTGTAGCCCAGGATGGAATCTCCTACATAATTATAGTGAGGCGTCTGCACGTTATCGAACAGCACGACGTTCTTCAGTTCCACGGAATTCCCCACGACCGCGTTCTTGCCGACGATGGCGGAACCGCGGATGAAAGCGCAGTGACGCACCTCGGCGCCGTGGTCGATGATGCAGGGACTGCCCAGATAGGCGCTCGGAAATACCGTCGCATCTTTCGCGACCCATACGCCTTCCGCGGGGTTTGCGTATTCTTCCGGGTCAAGCGTGGGACCCAGCGCCAGAATGAACTCCTTGATGCCGTCCAGGACCTCCCAGGGATAGTCTTTCCCTTCGAACAGGTCCGCGGCGATGGTATGCTCCAGATCGTACAGATCGGAGATCTTGGGGACTTTCTTGTCTGCCATATCCATTTCTCCTATTTCGCCCTTACTTTTACGAGTTTGCCGCACTCCTTCATGGCGGCGATCATGTTGTCGACGCTCTTTTCCGCCTCTTCCGTCGTAGCGGCTTCTGCCATGACCCGCAGAACGGGCTCGGTGCCGCTCTTTCTGAGGAGCACGCGGCCGGTCTTGCCCAGGCGAGCCGTTTCGGCCTCTACGGAGGCTTTGACCGCAGGATCTGCCAGCGTCTCGTCCTTGTCGGTGACTTCCACGTTCTTCAGGACCTGCGGCATCATCTTGACGCCCTTATGCAGCTCGGACAGGGTCATCTTCTGCTCCATCATGCACTGCATCACCTTGATGGCCGTGATCATGCCGTCGCCGGTGGTGGCGTACTTGCGGAAGATGATGTGGCCGGACTGCTCTCCTCCGATCAGATGATCGTTGGCGACCATGTTCTCGTAGACGTACTTATCGCCTACAGCGGTCTGCTCGTAACCGATCCCCAGTTCGTCCAGCGCTTTGTACAGGCCGAAGTTGGACATGACGGTCGTAACGACCTTCGTGTCGCCCAGGGAGCCTTTTTCCTTCATATATTTAGCGCACATGTACATGATCTCGTCGCCATTCACGACATCGCCGTTTTCGTCCACGGCGAGGCATCTGTCGGCGTCACCGTCGAATGCGAAGCCGCAGTCCAGACGGTTCTCCTTCACGAGCTTCTGCAACCCTTCGATGTGGGTGGAGCCGCAGCCCATGTTGATATTCGTGCCGTCGGGTCTGTCGTTGATGACGAAAGTCTTGGCACCCAGCGCGTCGAACACGCTGCGGGCGATCTGCCATGTGCTGCCGTTGGAGCAATCCAATCCGATCCACTTGCCTTTATAGGACGTGGTGGCAAGGGAGATGAGATAGCCGATGTAGCGGTTGCGGCCGGCGGAATAGTCGATCACCTGGCCGATATCGCTGCCGGTGGCAAGGGGCACGTCCCAGGTCTCGCCTTCGAACCCTTCGGGCTTATATACGCCGTCCAGATAGGCTTCCACGTCTGCGATAACGTCGTCCGGCATCTTTTCGCCGTTCTCGTTGATGAGCTTGATGCCATTGTCGTGGAACGGATTGTGGCTGGCGGAGATCATGATGCCGCAGTCGAAATCTCCCGTTCTCGTAACGTAGGCAACGCTGGGCGTCGATGTTACGTGCAGCATATATACGTCTGCGCCGGAGGCTGCGAGGCCCGCGGACAGCGCGTCTTCGAACATATAGCTGGAAAGCCGGGTATCCTTGCCGAGGACGATGTTCGCTTTATAGCCTTCGGCATGTTTCATCTTCGGGTCTTTCGCGTAGTACCACCCCAGGAAAAGTCCGATCTTGAAGGCATGGATCGCTGTAAGATCTACGTTGGCGTTTCCTCTGAATCCATCTGTTCCAAAATACTTTCCCATAGTCTGTTTCCTTTCTGAACTCTATTCTTCCTTTTCCGGCGTGATCGCCTCCACGAGAACGTGGAGCGCAGCCGGTTCTATGACCACTTCCAGGGCGTCTCCGACCGTCGTGCCGGAAACGATGGGCAGATCGTATTCGCCCGCCTCTTCGATCGCGGACAGATCCACGTAATAGGAGAACATATCCGCCGTAAGGTTCGCGATCGTTTCCACGGGACCTTTGACGGTGACCTGCATGGTAAACGGTTCTCCCTCGGCAGCCGCCGTAAAGCCTTCCGGCAGGTATTCCAGAACGATCGAATCGCTGTCCGCCTCCATCTGCATGCTGGCCTGATCCGACAGCGTAAAGCTGGCCGTCATGTCGCCGTTGTTCGAAGCGAGCGAGATGCCGTCCGGCAAAATGGGGACGACCGGCAGTTCCGTATTCGTCGTTATATCCGTGATATCCAGCGGCTGGGCGTCGACATAGTTGACCTTCGCCAGATCGAGCAGCGTTCCCTTGATGCTTACCGTAGAGGGAATGCTGGAACTGAGCAGTTCCAGGCCGTAGCCGGGAGCGCCGTCCACCCGCGTATAAAGGGGCACGCTCTTGACGGTATAGAGCGTGGAGGACATCGAAACGAACGGACTCTCCAGTTTTACCGCCTTTACGACGTTTCCTTCCACATCCATCGGGGTAAGCGCATATTGCTGCTCCGTCGCCTCATCCACCGACAGTCCGCCGGCATCCACGTGCACAGTGAGGTGATCCACCATATCCACGAGGCTCTTGGCGCCGGAGACCAGGATCTGCTCCTGGCTGAGGTCCAGTACGGTGAACTCCGTGTCGGAGGGGACATTCGCCACATCCAGCACCACAGGCTTCGCCACGCTCACCAGGTTGTCCACGTACACCTGGATCTTCTCGGTGCGGATGCTCTCCACGGTCGTGTTGCTGGGGGAGGTGACCCGCACAGTAATATAATTCTGGCCCGGCGTAAGGCCGCTGAGGTCGGCAGTAGCGCTCAGGTCTGAGGGTCCCAGGATGAGATCCTTGCGCTTGCCCGACAGATCCACGTCCACCGTATACTTGCCGTCCCCGGCGATGGCCAGTTTCGAATCATCCAGATATTCCTGATTGAGCAGGGTCACCGGCACCTGCCGCACCGTTACCGTCGTCGGAGGATTGACCACGCTGATGACGTAGACCCACAGGACGATCGCCAAAACGATGGCAGCGACCCGGTTGATGATCTCATCTCTATTCATCGCTGCCTCCTTTCCGGAAGATGCTGAAGCCTGCCCGCGGCACCGCGGTGATGTCCGGCTTCTTGCTGATATACAGATTGAGCAGCGCCTTCTCCACGGCTTTCAGATCCAGGAAGCGTGACAGATTGCCATCCTTCGCCATGGAGATGATGCCGGTCTCTTCGGAGACGATGAGCACCAGCGCGTCGGACACTTCCGTCATGCCGATGCCTGCCCTGTGGCGCGTGCCCAGATCCTTGCTGAGGTTCGGGTTTTCCGTAAGCGGAAGCACGCAGCCTGCCGCCAGGATGCGGTTGCCGCGCAGGATAACAGCGCCGTCATGGAGGGGCGATCCCTTATAGAAGATGTTCTCGATCAGCGGCTCCGTCAGCTGTGCGTCCAGCATGGTGCCGGTATCCGCCACGTCCTGCAGCGCCGTTTCGTGCTCCACGACGATGAGCGCGCCTTCTTTGCGGGCGGCAAAGTAATCGATGGCGCGGAGCAGGATGTCGATATTCGCGTTGTACTTTTCTTTTTCGAGAGAGAACCCGCGGGTCGTAAACCGGCCGCGTCCGAGGAATTCCAGGGCACGGCGAAGCTCCGGCTGGAACACGACCACCAGCGCGATAAGTCCGACGCTGAGCAGGTTCTTGAGCAGCCAGTTGAGCGTATAGAGATTTGCGACGTCGGAGAGCAGATACACGCCCAGCACGATGGCGAGGCCGTACACCAGCTGCGCCGCCCGCGTGGAACGGACGTAGCGGATGACGTAATAGGCGATGACCGCCACGATGAGTACGTCGATCACATCGGAAAATTCCAAGACCGATATGATGCTCATTATCCTATCCTGCATGATTCCCCCTTTTTCCAACCAGATTCAGAAAAGCATCTCCGGCTGACCCGGTCTTTGACCCCACACTTGCCTTTACCGGGATTTTCCCGAGGACTTACTTCTAAGCTATGCCATGATCACCGCAGATCTTTGCTGACGGCTTACGTGGATCCCTTTGCCCATAGCTGGCCTGGACTTGCAACCGCAGACCCGGGAACACTTTTCTGACTTTATATTATACCATATGTAGCGGTCTGATGTGCAATTTTATGGTTCCGCTGCACCATTTTCTTCCACTTTTTTATAGCCGCTGCTGGCGCCGAACACGAGCAGCACCACCTTTGCCGCCCCCGCAGCCTTCAGGGCCCTTGCGCAGGCGTCTGCTGTGCTGCCTGTCGTCGTAACGTCGTCCACCAGGCACACCTTTTTCCCCGGCACCAGCGAGGCAAACCGGGAGGAAACGGCGAAGCTGTCCTCGAGCATGCTGCGCCGGGTGCGGCCGTCCGCCATGCGCATGGAAGCCGTGGCGCGGGTCTTCTCCAACAGACCCTTCTGATACGGTAGTTTAAGGCGCTTTGCGACCGCTTCCGCCAGCAATTCCGACTGGTTGTAGCCGCGCTTCTGCATCTTGCTCCTATGGGATGGCACAGCGGCAAACAGATCGGGCATGTCCCATTCGAGCTGCACCCGTTCGGCCAGCATCTGTCCGACATTCTCCGCCATATAGCTCTGTCCGCCGTTCTTTAAGCCGTTCATGATCTTGCGGGCATACGAACCGTAGCGCACGCAGGGCCAGACATCGTCGAAAGCAAACTCGTCCATATAGGAGCGGAACGGGTTTTCGAACACCCAGGGCAGCTTTTCGCTGCAGCGAAAGCACAGACCGCTCCTGCTGTCCGGATCCGTTACGTCGCCGCAGCAGATGCAGTAAATATTTTCGGGAAAGACCGCAGCGAGCGCAGCCTTTCCCGAGTCCTTTAAAAAGTTATTCCAATCCATCCGCAAATCCCCACAGATTTACGAGCCTCGCCTTCAGGCCGGAATGGCGCACCGCGATGGCGTTGTTGTCCACCATGGCGTTCACCGCCTGGGGCAGGCCGACCAGGACGGCGCCCTTCTTTGCGCGGGTCACCGCCGTATAGAGCAGGTTGCGGGTCGCCAGCATGGGCGCAAACCGCGCCGCCGGCATGACCACCACAGGGAACTCCGAGCCCTGACTCTTGTGCACCGTCATGGCGAACGCCGTCTCGATCTCGTCCAGGTTAGAGAAATCGTAGGTCGCCAGGCGGTATCCGTCGAACACGACGCTCACGGTGCCCATGTCGTTATCCACCGTGCGGATGACCCCCAGATCGCCGTTGAACACGCCGCTGCCCTCGGTAAAATCGCGCAGATCCTTCCAGGTAAGCAGGTAGTCGTTCTTGTTCTGCATCACCTTGTCGCCCTCCCGGTAGATGCGCTCGCCGAACTGCTTTTCGTGTTTGCCCGGACCGGGCGGATTGAGCACGGACTGCAGCAGCTTGTTGAGCTCCACGCTGCCCAGCATGCCCTTTTTCGTGGGCGTAAGCACCTGGATGTCCGCCTGGGGATCGCAGTCTTTATAGTAAGCGGGGAGCCGCGTCGTAAGCAGGTCGCGGATCGTGTCGCGGATCTCCGGTTCGCGGTAGCGCTCCAGGAAGAAGAAATCCTTCCCCTTTTCGTTGTAGCTGGGATATTCGCCCCGGTTGATCCGGTGCGCGTTTACGACGATGAGGCTCTCCGCAGCCTGGCGGAAAATGTCCTTCAGGCGCACGGCCTCCACCGTCTCGGAGGCTAAGATGTCGCGCAGCACGTTGCCTGCGCCGACGCTGGGAAGCTGGTCGGCGTCACCCACGAGGATGAGCCGCGTGCCAGGCTTTACCGCTGCCAGAAGTCCCTCCATCAGCAGGATATCCACCATGGACATCTCATCGATGATGATGCAGTCGTAATCCAGCGGGTCTTCCTCCGTCTTGCCGAAACGCATCTCGTCGCCCTCTTCGGAATAGTAATACTCCAGCAGGCGGTGGATGGTACTGGCCTCTTCGCCGGTGGTCTCCGTCATGCGCTTGGCAGCCCGCCCCGTAGGCGCCGCCAGCGCCGTTTTTACGCCGGACGCGTTTAAGATCTTTAAGATCGTGTTGATGATGGTCGTTTTGCCCGTGCCGGGGCCGCCGGTGATGACAGACACGCCGTTTTGCAGCGACGTGAGCACGGCAGCCTTCTGCAGCGGAGACAGTTCGATGCCGCTTTCCTTTTCGCCGGCGCGAATGAGTTTCTCCGCGTCAGCGGTGACGTGGGACAGCGGCGTATTGCACAGCAGAAAGAGCTTCGCCGCCACTTTCTGCTCCGCCCGCCGGAAACGCCAGAGCTGCAGGATCTCTTCGCCGTCCAGCACTTCCGCGAACACGCGGCCGCCGATCGCCAGTTCCACCATGGCTTCTTCGACTTTTTCGCGGGAGACGTCCAGGAATTCCGCACAGCGCTCGATAAATTCGCGCTTCGGCGCATAGGTATCCCCTTCCGCCGCCAGGTTTTCCATGCAGAACAGGAAGCCCGCCCGGATCCGGAACGGACTCTCCCGGTCGAAGCCCAGCGTCTCCGCGATCTTGTCCGCTTTGCGAAAACCTATGCCCCAAACATCGGCGATCAGCTGATAGGGATTCTCCCGCACGATGTCTGCGGCCGCTGCGCCGTAGACTTTGTAGAGTTTTAAGCAGGCGGCGGGAGAGATGTCCAGCGCCGACAGCGCCATGACGGTATTCGCGTATTCCTTGTGTTCCGCGTAGCTCTCCGCGATGGTCTTCGCCTTCACCTTGCCGATGCCGGACACCTCCAGCAGCCGGTCCGGATCTTCTCCGATGATCTTCAACGCTTCGTCGCCGAATTTTTTTACGATGGCAGCTGCCGTGGATGGGCCGACGCCTTTTATGATGCCGCTGGACAAAAACGACAGAATACCGTCGGACGTCGCGGGCTCCGGCTCCTCGAAGGAGGTAAAGGCGAACTGCTCGCCGTAGCGGGGATGGACCTTCCATTCTCCCGTAAGCGTATAGCGTCTGCCTTTCGCGGGCCGCGGCAGGTAACCGACGGCATAGAACTGTTCGGTGTCCGTCTCGAACACCGCTATGGTATAGAAATTCTCTTCGTTATGAAAGATCAGTTCGGCGATGCGGCCTTCCTTGACTTCCTTCATCGCTTTTCTCAGTCTTTAAAGGTGGGTTTGTAGAGCATGCGGCCGTCTAGGGTGCGCACGCGTTCGGAGAACTGGCCGGGGTCAACGCCGGCGAGCGCCGCCTCGAAGTCGAACATCTTGGCGTCCACCATGTCGAGATAGTGCAGCATCTCCGCTTCGATAAACATGGGCTTCTTCGGGCTGCCGAAGTCCGGCTCGTAGTGATGCGACACCATCATGTGCTGCAGCAGCACGGTCTTTTCTTCGGAAAGGCCGGTCTCTTTGGCCATCTCCGCGACCTTCGCCGCACCGAGCACCAGGTGACCCAGCATCTGCCCTTCGAAGGTGTAGCCCCCGGAGATGCCCAGCTCGTTGGACTGGATCTCGTTGAGTTTTTCCATGTCGTGCAGGATGACCCCACAGACGATCCAGTCGCGGTCCAACTGCGTATATACCTCGCAGGCCTTCTCGCCCATCACGAGCATGCGCTTGATGTGGTAGAGCAATCCCGCCATCTCCGCATGGTGATTGCGCATGGCGGCGGGATAGTACAGCAGTCTCTCCTTCTCCCGGTCCAGGAACAGCAGCGCCATGGCGCGCAGTCCCTCGTCGGCAATGGTCTCCGCCCGGCCGTGGATATACGCGTACATCGCTTCCGGATCTTCCGGTGCCGCCTTGATGAAATCCACCATGGCGCAGCCGTCTTCCTTCTGCCCCTTGCGAATGCGGGCGATGCGCAGCTGCTTTACGTTGTTCCATTCGCTGACAGAGGCGCGGATCTTGACCAGGTCGCCCTCCTTGATCTTGCCGAGGTTGATGGCTTCCTCGTCGTTGACGTCCCATTTCTTGCCGTTGATCTCGCCGGAATTGTCCGCCAGCGTAATGTCCAGATACTGCTTGCGGTTGGAGCCGATGCGGATCGCGATGGATTTTACCAGAAAGAAGTCGGTAAACTCCTCATCTATCTTCAATTGGTTGATAAAATACTGTTTCATAAGGTCCTCCAATGCCATTAGTATACCCCGAAATCGATTGTAACACAATTCCCAGTTTTTAACAACTTGCCCCAGTGATGTTTTTCTGATGTTTTTTTGCGTCGCCTTAAAATGACAATAAAGAATGAAAAGTTTCCTTTCTCGTTCACACAATAAAAAGGAGGTCCGGTCATCCGGACCTCCTTTTTATAGCTTACTGCTTATTCGCTTTTCTCTTCTTTTTCTTCACTGTTCTTCTTCCGCTTCGGCAGATGTACTTTGCCGGATACGTATTTCTTCCACAGTTTGCACAGCAGAATGACGATCAGGATAAAGATGATGATCCCTACGATATGGTAGGCTGCCCACATGACCAGATCCTGCACACCGTACCCGAAGTCTTCCAATCCTTCCTTGAAGTTGCTGCCCAGGCGCTGCCAGAAGGTCTCCTCTTCCGTAATGGCGCTGCCCAGTCTTTCCACCTGTTCCAGTTCGATCTGAACGGTGGAGAAGCCGATCAGACTGTCGTAGCGGTTGATCGTGGACGTAAGGCTGTCGATCTGATACTGGCAGTCGGAGATCGCGTTCTCCAGCTGGATAATGTCCGTCATCTCGGTGGCCTGGCCTAAAAGGGTCAGAAGCCTTTCCATCTTGGTCTTTTCGGTCTGCAGCCGCATCTGCGTATCGGAATACTGCAGTCCTACGTCTTCCGTCGTCTTATTCAGGTTTACGACGTGGCAGGTGTTGCCGACTGCGGAGAGAAATCTGTCGTAGTTCTCCGCCGGCACGCGGACGGTGTATGACCCGCTCAGATAGCTGTAGTTGGAATAGTAGCTGCCGTTATCGGTATAAACGGATTCGAAATATCCCCCGTATTTCTCCACCAGCTGGTTGAGATCTTTTTCCGCCTGCGCGAAATCCAGTGTCTGCAGATGTAGCCAGGCCCGGAAGATCAGTTTTACGTTCTCTCCGTAGGTGAGGTCGTTCACCATGTTGCCCGGTGTATATTCAGCTGCCGATTCTGCCTCAGCGACATCATGATCTTCCGCCATCTCCATCGGCGCTTCCGGCGCAGAGGCGGTATTCTTATTGTCAAACCCGCCGTATTGCATCGATCCGTCCTCAACATACCATTCTCCGGCAGCCGGCGCCGCCGCATCTTTGGAGGCGCTGCAGCCTGTTAAGGCGCTCAGCACGAGCAGCATGGCCGTAAAGACGGCAAACCATCTTTTCTTCATCGTTTTTGTCTCCCTTCTCTATGTATCAGTATATACCCCTTTCAATCTTACAGACGGGAAAACAGCGCCTGCGGTTGCGCGGGCACTGCTTTTTGTAATAGAAAACCACGCGACTATCGCGTGGTTTTCTATTACAAAAAGAGGACCCGGAAAGGTCCAGGTCCTCTTTAGTTGTTAGAAGGAAATGCTTACTTTGCAGCGAGCTTCTTTCTGTCTTCGTACCAGACGATGAAGTCCGGGTCGACTTCGCCGATGCCCATGTAGCGAGCCTTGTAGTCCTTCATCAGTTCGAAGAATCTCTTGCTCAGCAGAATGAGGGCGATCAGGTTGACGAAGGTCGGAACGCCGGTACCAAGGTCGACTACGCCCCAGACAGAGCCGGAAGCGACGTCGTACTTGGTGGACAGCAGAACCAGGATCCAGCCGGGCAGTGCGTTACCGTACTTGATGATCGCCAGGAAGAATCTTCTGACCGGCGTATCATGCTGGAAGCCGTGGCGGATCAGGGTGTCGTAATAGTTGTACCAGCCGGTACCTGTCGTGAATGCGAACAGGAAGACGGACAGCGCGATTACGGCACGGCCTACGAATCCGATCTGGGATTCGAACGCGGTCAGAGTCATGGTAGCGGAGTTCAGACCGGAGCACCACATATCGGTTACGATGTCGACCAGTGCGGTAGCAGAGCAGACCAGGATGGTGTCTACGAATACTTCGAAGCAGCCCCACATACCCTGTTCTACGGGGTGGTCTACGATAGCGGTCGCGTGGGTCATCGGGGAAGTACCCCAGCCAGCTTCGTTGGAGTACAGAGCTCTCTGGATACCCTTCTGGATGGTGACGGACAGCGTTGCGCCTGCGAAACCGCCGGTTGCAGCGGTCGGAGTGAACGCGTGCTTGAAGATGAGGCCGAACGCAGCGGGCAGATGTCCGATGTTCTTAACGATGATGATCAGAGCGAACACCATGTACAGGATGCACATGAAGGGCACTACCTTGGATGCGAAGTCGCCGACTCTCTTCAGACCGCCGGCTACGACGATCGTCAGAAGAACAGCAAATACGGTGGATACGACCGGCATGCTCAGCACCGGGAAGGTGGAGCTGACGGACTCAGCGGTGGAGTAGTTCTGCATGGTGAACACGAAGGAGATAAAGATACCGATGGCGAAGATGACCGCCAGGATCTTGTATGCGCCTCCCCAGTGCTTTTCTTCACCGAGACCATACTGCATGTAGTAAGTGGGGCCGCCTACATAACGTTCACCGGTGATATCGGGCGTTCTGTAGTGCAGTGCCAGGGATACTTCTGCGCACTTGGTCATCATGCCTACGAGGGCGATGAGCCAAATCCAGAAGACGGAGCCGGGGCCGCCTGCTGCCAGAGCGGTAGCAACGCCGGAGATGTTACCAGCGCCTACAGCGCCGCCTACGGCGATGGAAGCAGCTTCCCAAGCGGAGATGGTACCTTCACCATTTTCGTTCTTCTTGGTGATGGAACCGAAGGTAGACTTCATGATCCACCCAAAGTGGGCGAACTGGAAGAATCCGGAGCCGATCGTGATCAGCGCGCCGGTACCCAGAAGCAGGACGATAAGAGGCTTGCCCCATACGAACCCGTTCAGGGTATCAATGATGTCCATGAATCCCATTATTTCACCTCCAATGAAATAAGAATATGGAAATATAATTACACATAAAATATACCATATCTCCACAAAAGGGTGCAAGCGAATATTTCATTTTTATTACATATTATGGTTTGTAATGCATACAAGTTGGGTGTAGAATGAATAAAAAAGGGGGTCCGCCATGAGAAATTATACGGAAGAATACAAAAATCGCATTGAATTTATTCGGTCTCGCCTGGAAGCAGCTCACGCCGATGGCATCGTGTTTGGTAACTCCGGCGGCAAGGATTCCGCCCTGGTCGGCATCCTTTGCAAGGCAGCATGCCCCAACACCGTGGGAATTATCATGCCCTGTGCCAGCAAAAGAAATTACGGGATAGACGCAGACGACGGGAAAGAACTTGCTGAAAAATTCAACATCGAGACCCGCATCGTCGACCTCACGCCGGTGCGCGAAGCGGAACTGAAAGCGCTGGAAGGGGTCACCGAAGTGAACCAGGCAGCGCTCACCAATATCGCCCCGCGCCTTCGCATGACGACGCTGTACACCATCGGCGCCGCAGAGAACCGCCTCGTGGCAGGTACCGGCAACCGCAGCGAGATCTACATGGGCTACTTTACGAAGTGGGGCGACGGCGCCAGCGACTTTAACCCGATCGCGGATCTAACGGCATCGGAGGTCTTCGAATTTCTGGCCTTCCTGGGCGGTCCGGACAGCATCGTTCACAAAGCGCCCTCCGCCGGACTGTTCGAAGGACAGACCGATGAGGATGACATGGGCATCACCTACGCCGCCATCGACCATTTCCTCGAAACGGGAGAAGCGACGGAGGAGCAGAAGGCCATCCTGGACCGCTATCACTCAAGAAGCGAGCACAAGCGCCAGCCCATCGCGACATACGAGAACTGGAAGAAATAACAGCACCATAAAAGGACCCGGAATTCCGGGTCCTTTTTCTTATTCTTTATTCTTCTTCCTCTTTTTCCTCGGGCAGCAGCTCCGCCAGCAGCTCCGTCACCCGCATGCCTTCGGTCTCTGTGACGGTCACCTTTACGTTTTCGTACGTAAAGCTTTCCCCCGCCTCCGGATAGCCGCCCAGCATCTCGATCGCCCAGCCCCCTACGGTGGCGTTGTCGTCGTCCAGTTCGTCCTCGTCCAGATCCAGTTCGTCGAAGAAATCCTCCAGACGCATGTCCGCGTCCACCTCGAAGTGGGTCGGGTCCAATTCCACGAATTCCTCGTCTATCACGTCTTTTTCATCCCAGATATCTCCGACGATCTGTTCCAGCACGTCCTCCATCGTGAGGATGCCCATGGTGCCGCCGTATTCGTCCGTAACGATCACCATGTGGCAGCCTTCGCGCTGCATGGTCTCGAACACGTCGTCCAGCGGCATGGTCTTGTGCACGAAATGCGCCTCCATCATCAGGGCGCGCAGATCGAACTTCTCCCCTGCCGCCAGGCTCCTCAGGCACTGGTTTACGTGGGCGATACCGATGATGGTGTCGGGCGTATCCTCGTAGATGGGCAGCCGGGAGAAATGGGTCTTCATGATCTGGTCGACGATTTCCTCGGGCGTATCCTCGATGTCGATTGCCTCCATATCCACCCGGGGCGTAATGATCTCGTAGGCCTGCACGTCGTCGAAATCCAGGGCGCTCTGCAGCAGATCCGCTGTATCTTCATCCACGACGCCTTCATCCTCCGCGGTCTCGAACATGGTCTCGAGGTCATCCTCCGTTACGGCTTCGTCCACGACGCTCTTCTTCCATAAGTGGCCGAGGCCGTCCATCATGGCGCCGAAGACAACGACGAGGGGCTTTGTGACCACGCACAGCGCCTGCAGCGGATTCGCCACCCGGCGGGCAAAGCCTTCCGGCTTCTTGCTGGCCAGGATCTTCGGCGTAATTTCGCCGAACGTGATGATGATGACGGTCATGATGAGGGTCGCGATCCACGCGCCTGCGTCGCCCATGAGAGAGACAGCGATGACCGTAGCAACGGCAGACGATGCGATGTTCACCAGATTGTTGCCGATGAGGATCGTAATGAGCGCGTCGTCGTAATGTTCCTTTATATGAAAGGCGTTCTTCGAGGACGCCCTTTTTGCCTCTTCCGCCGCCTTGCGCAGCTTTACCTCGCTGGAGCTGGCGAAGGCGATCTCGGACCCCGAGAACACCGCAGACAGGAAGATGAGGCAGACGATCAGAAGGATATTGCCTATCATTTCGGCAGCCCTCCTTCCTCTTCATCGTAGATCTCGCCCACGAGTTCCTCGAGGATGTCCTCCACGGTAACGATGCCGGCGATGCTGCCGTCCTGCCTGTGGACGATCGCCATATGCGCCCGGTTGCTGCTGAGCGCGTCCAGCGCGTCGTCGATGGGCATCTCCAGCGGCAGCCAGAACGCCTTGTCCAGCATGGAGCGGGCCTTTAAGACCTTGCGGCCCCGGATCTTCGCCTTCAGGAATTTGCGGATGTGCAGGATGCCTTCCACGCCTCCGTCGTCATCCAGCACGGGGATGCGGGAAAAATGCCCGTCCGTGATGATCTGCAGGATCTCCTCGTCTGTCATGGAGCGGGTGATCTTGACCGTCTTTTCCCAGGGTGTAAGGGCCAGTCTTACCGTCTTTACGGTGAATTCCAGGGCAGACTGCACCAGTTCCGCCGCATCTTCGTCGATCTTGTCCTCTTCGTCGATGTTTTCGATGATGTCGAACAATTCTTCCTCCGTTACGGTGGGCTCTTCCGTGTCGGCAGCACCGATGAGGCGGGCCGCCAGCCGGCTGACCCCGGAGAACAGCACGCTGACCGGCGTCAGCACCTTCATCAGGAAGATGAGGGACGGCGCGATGCGGGGCGCCAGAGCTTCGCAGCAGGCTTTCGCGTAGGACTTGGGGATCATCTCCGCAAAGATGAACACGACAAAAGCCGTTACGAACGTACAAGCGGTAACGGCTCTGTTTCCCCAAAGTTTGGATGCTAAAAGCGTTGCCGCAGAGGAACATGCAATATGCATGACGTTGTTCCCGATGAGCAGCGTCGTGAGAGCCTTGTCGAAGTGGTCCAGCACGTACAGGGCCTTCTTCGCCTTAGGGTCTCCGTCGTCCGCATCGGAAATCATGCGTATCTTGCTGACCGACGCAAAAGCAGTCTCAGCCGCGGCAAAGTACGCGCCTCCCAAAAGCAGCAACGCTATGAAAACTAAATATCGCGGAATAACGGAAATACTTCCGGCGTCCATAAGGACGAATCACCTCCTGGTCTCAAACTGAGGATATTATAGCACACTCTGTTCGACGGCACAATAGCATTGGCATTTTATTACTATTTTTGTTAAATTTATGCTTTACAATTTTTGGCATATCCAGTATTATGATTTTACAGTATATGCCATTTTGTTTAAAAGGAGGTTATTCATGCTTTCTTACGAAGAGTTCAAAAACGCCGTACGCACCGACCTGAAGAAGTATATGCCCCGGTCCTATGCGGATCACAAACTGGTGGAAACGAAGATCTACAAGATCAACCGCTGCGTGGATTCGTTCCACCTGCAGCCGCCCGGTCCCGTCCGGGAAGCTGTACCGATGCCCAGCCTCAACTTTCAGGATCTGTATCAGAGCATCGTGGGCGGCGCCAAACTGGAAAAGGTGCTGCGCCTGATCGCACAGACGATGCAGTACACTCTGCCCGCCTCTGTCGAACGGGATTGCGCCTGGTTCGACGAAGACAAAAAGCCCGATCCGTCCCGGCTGCACGTCGCTCTCATCAACCGTCAGAGAAACGAAGAGTACCTGAAGAGCATACCCCACCACGATTTTCTGGATCTGTCCGCCATCGCTGTCCTCGAGGAGGGCGACCGCAGCGGCTACCTGTGCGTGGTCAACCACGGCATCCTGAAAGAACTGGACATGGACGAAGATACCCTGCTGAAGACCGCCTGCGCCAATACGTTCGAGCAATATCCGGCGGTTTTGGAGCAATCCCATCTGGGATTGAACGCCTGGTGCGAAGGCAGCACGTTCGGCGCCGTCTGTCTGCTGGACGAAGACATGCTGAAAGAAGCTGCGGACGTGCTGGATTCCGACCTGTATATCCTGCCGGACAGCCTGCATCTGCTGTTCATCATCGCCGTTAAGAGCATACCGAGGAAGATCGTGTTGGAGAGCTTCTCCCGCGCCATGCTCCTCGAGCCGGACGCCTTCGATTTTCTGTCCGACAACGTCTATTACTACGACAGGAAGAAAGGCACGCTGCGCATCCTGTCCGCGCGGACGAAAAAGATCTCTTAGGAGAGATCCGGACAACAGGAAAGGCCCTGCCGAAGCAGGGCCCGTTTCGCTATTTTATTTCAGACCGGAAACCGTTCTATTCTTCCGTCTCCAGCAGGCCGTAAGATCCGTCGGCTCTCTTGTAGACCACGTTTACACCGCCGCTTTCGCCGTCCTTGTAGACGAAGAAATTGTGCTCGAGCAGTTCCATCTGCAGGATCGCTTCCTCGGAAGTCATGGGGTTGAGGCGGAACCGCTTGGTGCGGACGATGCCTTTTTCCACTTCTTCTGCAGGCGCTGCATCGGGGATCTCTTCGAAGACGATATCCTTCTGCTCCTTATGGCGGCGGATGAGTTTCGTCTTAAAGCGGGACATCTGCGTGGAGAGTTTGTCGATGACCTTGTCCAGGCAATAGTAGATATCGTTGCTGGATTCTTCTGCACGGAAGATCATGCCGGCAGCATAGATGGTAGCCTCGAGTTTGCAAAGGCCGGTCTTCACCTCGCTGCACATGATGGCAGCTCTGGCTTCGCTCGAGAAGTACTTGTCCAGTTTGCCGAATTTTTTCTCGATGGTGGCCTCCAGCTTGTCGCTCGGATTGAAGTTCTTGCCGGTGATTTCAATAAACATAACAAAACCTCCTTGTTTGGTTTTTGAGAGGGCTTGCCCTCGTCTAGATTATACCATAAATGCCCGCCCGTGTGCTACAATAGTCCCATGAAACACATCGCAGTAGGCATATTGGCTCATGTAGACGCGGGCAAGACCTCCATGGCGGAGGCGATGCTCTATAAGACCGGCGCGATCCGGCAGCTCGGCCGGGTCGACCACAAGGACGCATTTCTGGATACCCAGCGGCTGGAGCGCCGCCGGGGCATTACCATATTCTCGAAACAGGCCATCTTCGACCTGGGCGATACCCGGGTGACCCTGCTGGATACCCCGGGTCACATGGATTTTTCCGCGGAGATGGAGCGCACCCTCTCCGTGCTGGATTACGCTATCCTCGTCATCTCCGGCCCGGACGGTGTACAGGCCCACACCGCTACGGTCTGGGCCCTTTTGCAGCGCTATCAGGTCCCCACGTTCCTGTGGATCAACAAGATGGATCTGGTAGAGGCGGCAGGTCCGGACGAACGTGGCCGCATCCTGCAGCTGCTGCAGGGCAAACTGTCGCCCCACTGCATCGATATGGCGGCACCGGACGCGGCGGAGACCATGGCGCTGGCGGACGAAGCGGCGCTGGACGAATTTCTGGCGGACGGCAAACTCTCCAAGAAGACCGTGCAGAGGCTTGCGGCAGAGCGGAAGATCTTCCCCTGCTGGTTTGGATCTGCCCTTAAGGTGGACGGCGTGCAGGAATTCCTGGACGGCATGGCAGCCTGCATCCGGGAAAAACAATGGCCTGCGGATACCCGGGGAAGAGTGTTCAAGATCACCCGGGCGGACGACGGCACACGGCTCACCTGGATGAAACTCACCGGCGGCAGCCTGAAGGTGCGCAGCGAGATCGCGACAAGGCTGGATGACGGCGAGGAAAAAAGCGAGAAGATCAGCCAGATCCGCATCTATAACGGCGTTAAATACGAGACGGCGGAGGAAGTCGTCCCGGGTCAGGTCTTTGCCCTGTGCGGCCCTGTTCTGACCTACGCCGGGCAGGCCATCGGCGCCGAACGGGAGGCGAAGCAGCCTCTGCTGGAACCGGTGCTCTCCTACCGCATACTGCCCACAGACGGCACGGACGTCCATACCGCGCTGCAGAAGCTGTCGCAGCTGGCGGAGGAAGACCCCATGCTGCGCATCGTCTGGGAGCCGCGCCTGCAGGAGATCTGCGCCCAGCTGATGGGCGAAGTGCAGATCGAAGTGCTGCAGCAGATCATCGAAGACCGCTTCGGGATGACCGTCTCCATCGACTCGGGCCGCATCCTGTACAAAGAGACCATCGAAGAACCCGTGGAAGGCGTGGGACATTTCGAACCCCTGCGTCACTATGCGGAAGTCCATCTGCTGATGGAGCCGCTGCGCTCCGGCGAAGGCATCGTGTTGGAATCCCTGTGCCGCGTGGACGATCTGGATCTCAACTGGCAGCGTCTCATCCTCACGAATCTGGCGGAGAAGACCCATGTGGGCGTGCTGACGGGGTCACCCTTAACGGATGTTAAGATCTCCGTAGTAGCCGGCCGGGCCCACTTGAAACACACCGAGGGCGGCGATTTCCGCCAGGCCACGTACCGCGCGGTGCGCCAGGGCCTGATGAGCGCGAAAAACGTGCTGCTGGAGCCCTGGTACCGCTTCCGCCTCGAGGTGCCGCCCGAATGCATCGGCAGAGCCATCGGCGACGTAAAGGCCATGCACGCGGAATTCGAAGGCCCCATCGACAGCGTGGACAGCCTGCTCCTTACCGGCACGGCTCCCGTATCGGAGATGCAGGACTACCAGAAGGAACTGCTCTCGTACACGAAAGGCCGCGGCAAGCTGACCTGCCGCTTCGAGGGGTATTTTCCCTGCCACAACACGGCGAAGGTGATCGAAGAGATCGGCTACGATGCCGAACGGGACGCCGATAATCCAGCGGACTCCGTGTTCTGTTCCCACGGTGCCGGGGTCAACGTAAAATGGGACAAAGTCCGGGACTTTATGCACGTGGACAGCGGTCTGCGGGTGGCGGACGGCGAGGTCGTGGAGGCATCTTCGCCCAAGGTGCGCACCGCCGGCAGCCTCGATCTGGACGAGCGGGCGCTGGAAGAGATCATGGCGCGGGAGTTCGGGCCCATCAAGCGGCCCGTCTACAGCGCGGTGACCCGGGGAGAAAAGGCAGCGAAAGACGCCAAACGGCAGGAGATCCGCAAAGACTACCTGATCGTGGACGGTTACAACGTGATCTTCGCCTGGGACGAGCTGAAGGAGCTGGCAAAGGGCAGCTTCGCAGGCGCCAGAGAACGTCTCGTCGAAATGCTCGTAAATTACCACGGCTACCGGGGCGGCGAGCTGGTCTTGGTCTTCGACGGCTACAAAGTAAAGGGAAATCCCGGCACACGGGAAGAGACCGGCGGCATCCATGTAGTCTACACGAAGGAAAACGAAAGCGCCGACAACTATATCGAAAAACTGGTGCACGAGATCGGCAAGAACTATCACGTGCGGGTGGCGACCTCTGACGGGCTCATCCAGCTGACGGCTCTTCGCATGGGCGTGCAGCGCATGTCCTCCCGGGAGCTGGAGTTCGAGGTGAGGCAGGCGCTCTCGGAGATCGACGACGTGCTGGCGTCCCAGGACAGGAGCGCGTATAAGCTGGGCGATCTGGTGGAACTATAGATGGAAAAAGAAGAAAAGCTGCTGCTGGCACAGGCAGAGGACAAGGCCCGCCAGCGGAACAACAGAAATATTCTCACCCACACCGGTTTTCTCTCCATGGCGGAGCAGGCGCTTTTGGAACATACCCATCCGGACGGAACGTTCTATGGCGGTTACGAAGATGCCGAGCGATGCATGCTGGTGTTTCTGCCGGACTGGCTGACAGAAATACCGGCCGAAGACGGCCCGGTCTGCGTGCTGCGGGTGACCCTTCCCAAAGGCGCACCAAAACTCACCCACCGGGACTATCTGGGCTCCCTGCTGGCGCTGGGCGTAGAGCGTTCCGTGATCGGCGACATTTTGGTGCAGGAAGACGGCGCGGACATCCTGGTTTCCGCAGACATGGCAGATTACCTGGTGCAGAATTACGTGCAGGCAGGCAGAACGTCCCTATCCTGCACGATCCTGCCGCTTTCCGCGCTGCGGCCAGGGGTTTTTACCGTGGAGACCCGGCGGGATACGGTGGCGTCCCTTCGCCTGGACAGCGTGCTGGCCAGCATGTTTTCGATGTCCCGGGGAAAGGCACAGGAGGCGATCCATATGGGACTGGCGACGGTCAACAACCGCATCGTGGATAAACCGGACCATTTCCTCTCTGAAGGCGACAAAGTCAGCCTGCGGGGCAAAGGAAAAGCAATCCTCAAAGAAGTCGGCGGCAAGAGCCGCAAGGACCGGGACTGCATCGTGTTTGAGCGGTATCTATAATCAACGAAATAAGCAAACAAAAGCCGAACCATACGGTTCGGCTTTTTTCATGCTTTCACTGCGCTATTTGCAGGCTTCCACGAAGGCCTTAAAGATCTTCTTCATGTCTTCGTTGTCGTACATCTTCCTTGCCAAGGTTGTCTTTTTATGGGTACAATCCTATTTTATTCCTTCAGCAATCTCGGTGCAAGCTGAACTGCCAGCGCCAGACCGCAGATGCCCGCCGTAAGCTTCGCGGCGATCATGGGGACGGAAACTTCCGGGGCGGCAGCCGCCAGATAGGCGAGATGGTCACCGAAAACAAAACAGGCGGACGTGGCAAACGCAACGTTCAACATGCGGCCCTTCTCGTCCATCAGGGGCAGATCCGCCAGCGTCGGCAGAGAACTGGCCAGGGTGGTCAGGAAATCCCCGCTGGACACTTCGTTAATGCCCAGCTTTCGGCTGACGGCCGCAAGAGGCTTCCTCAGCAGTCTTCTGAGCACAGCCAGCATGGGAAAAGCGCCTGCGATAAAGATGCAGATCTGGCCGATGATCGTGCAGACCTCCCCCAGCCCGGTGAGCCCTTCGATGAGCGTTCGGTCCAGAAGAAACTGCAGGCCGGAGACCACCATACCGAAGACTGCGATCGCGAGGATGATCTTTCCGAACACGATCAGAATGCGAACGATCAGATCCTTCGCAAACAGAAGAAGCAGGGATAACACGATGGACAGCACCAGCACGGGCAGCGTGTTTTTCAGCACACCCGGCATGCCGTATCCGCCTACGAGCCCTCCGACCAGGCAGCCGATGGGGATCGTGATGAGGCCGCAGATGAGCCCGTAGATCATGGAGACCCGCTCTTCCGGCTTCGTACTGGCGATGCCCAAGGGGATCGTGCAGAGCAAAGCGACGCCCAGCATGGAGCCGACGATCGCGCCGTTGAACACACCCATGGCGGGGTCATCCGCCAACTGCAGCGCCAGCGGATAGCCGCCCGCGTCCACGCCGGAGAAGATGCCGGCGAACAGCGAGGGATCTGCGCCTAGCCGGCGGAAGAAAGGACAGACGACGGGAGAAAGCACCCGGGCGATGACCGGCGCCAAGGCGACAAATCCGCCCATGGTGATGAACAGCTTTTCCGCGCAGCCGAAGCCGCGTTCGAATTCCGAACCGAGCCCCAGCTTATTGTCCAGCAGATAATCCAGTGCACCGATCACGAAGAAGACTGCCATGATGCCGTTGATGATCTGTACAGCCATTCTCTCCTACCTCAGCACGAAGCCGCCGAAGGCCGCCTTCGCTCCCGCAGGATCTGCCTGGGTATAGGTCTTCGCCATGGCTTCGAAGGTCTTGCAGAAATTGCGGTACGGGATCTTGCCGCCCTTTGTGTTGTAGTCCTCGATCTGGGGGTCAAAGATATAGTTGACGCCGCCCACGGAGATAAACGCCACCATATGTCCGGACACGCCGCCGGACTGATTCGGCGCCTGGCAGGCGCAGGTGTAGCTCTGCAGACCGATGCGGCGGGTCATGCACATGAAGGCCGACGAATAGTCGTCACAGACGCCAACGTTGTTCGTCAGGATATGATCCGCTTCCGTCACGGTAATGGCATCGTTAAAACTGTTATAACCGGACCGCACCCGCAGTGCACCGCCGCTGTAATCGTATTCCGCGTTTTGGATCAGATAGTCGTAGCAGGCCTTCACCTTCTGATAGGTGGTCATGCCCGGCTGGATGATCTGGGCAAAGATCCGGTCGATGACCGCATCCAGCTCCGCGTCGTTGGTCTTCATGGGATTGAGGGTCGCCGCATTCAGGATGGTCTCGGGAGTCGCGTTTGCAGGAATGGATACAGGCTGCAGTGACCAACCCAGCGCCTGATAGGCTGCGGCTTCGCTCTTCGCGACCGTCATGCTGCTGCCGTAATCGGAGTAGAGCTTTACCTCTTCCACCTTCAGTTCAGGGGCTTTGCGCCGGCTCTCGTCCGCCATGTTGAGCGCGATGACGGCCACCTCGCTGCGCTTGATATTGCTTGCAGGATGGAACGTACCGTATTCGTCGCTTCCGCTTAAGATACCGGCTTCGTACAGTTTGTAGACAGGGGCGGCATAGCCTGCGGATCTCGGCACGTCGGGGATGACCGCGATATCCGTCAGTTCCTCCAGCGCTTCCTCGGGCAGCGCCTTTGCCAGAATGGCGGCAAACTGGGCGCGGGTGGCCTTCGCTTTATAGTCCGGATAGGCATTGGGGGCAATGATGCCGTTCGCTTCCGCATACTGCACGTAGGACGTGTACCATTCGCCGCCGGTCACCCGTTCGATCTCCGAGCCGTAATACGTGCTGTGGATCCGGTCCGCGATCACCAGGGTCTCCGCCAGCGTAATGTTTCCGTCCGGATTATAGGTCATTTCGCTGTTGCCGGACACGAAGCCGTATTCGAAAGCAGCTGTCACATAGGGCGCATACCAGGCGCTCTCCGCCACATCTTCGAACTGGCCTTCGTATGTAAATTTCTTTTCGAAGTTCTTCATGCTGCCGGAGGCGGCGAAAACGGGCATGGCTGCCGCCAACAACAGAGCAAATGTCAGAAACAATGAGACCGTCTTTTTCATAAGAACCTTCCTTTCCTGTCTTCTGCTTTATTGTATCACAAAACCCCGGCACTCCCGTACCGGGGTTTATTGCTGCAAAGTACTTAATTCTTCAGGCTCTGGATCGGCGCAGGGATGCGTCCGCCGCGGGCGATAAAATCTTCGCTGGACTCGGGATGCACGGGCATGATGGGGGCGCTGCCGAACAGGCCGCCGAACTCCACCGCATCACCCACGCCTTTGCCGGGAGCGGGGATGAGCCGCACAGCCGTCGTCTTGCTGTTGATCATGCCGATGGCCGCCTCGTCCGCGATGATCGCGGAGATCGTGGAGGCAGGGGTATCGCCGGGAACGGCGATCATGTCTAAACCGACGGAGCATACGCAGGTCATGGCTTCCAGCTTATCGAGGGTCAGCACGCCGGATTCCGCTGCAGCGATCATGCCCTCGTCCTCAGACACAGGGATGAACGCGCCGGACAAACCGCCGACGGAGGAGCTGGCCATGACGCCGCCCTTCTTGACGGCGTCGTTGAGCAGCGCCAGCGCTGCCGTGGTGCCGTGAGTGCCGCAGACTTCCAATCCCATCTCCTCCAGGATGCGGGCGACGGAATCGCCCACGGCCGGAGTGGGAGCCAGGGACAGGTCCACGATGCCGAAGGGGGTATCCAGGCGTTTTGCCGCTTCCTGCGCCACGAGCTGGCCCATGCGGGTCACGCGAAATGCCGTCTTCTTGATGGTCTCCGCCAGCACGTCGAAGGGCTGACCCTTCACCTTCTGAATGGCAGAATGCACCACGCCGGGGCCGGAGACCCCTACGTTGATGACCTTTTCCGCCTCGCCTGCACCGTGGAAGGAGCCTGCCATGAAGGGATTGTCCTCCACCGCATTGCAGAAGATGACGAGCTTGGAGCAGCCTGCGCCGCCGCTCTCTGCGGTACGCGCCGCAAGATCTTTTACGGTATAGCCCAGCAGCTTGACGGCATCCATGTTGATGCCGGCCTTCGTGGAGCCCACGTTGACGGATCCGCAGACCCGCTCGGTGGCAGCGAGAGCTTCCGGCAGGGAACGGATGAGCCGTTCATCTGCCAGGGTCATCCCTTTCTGCACCAGGGCGGAATAACCCCCGATGAAGTTGACGCCGCAGGTCTTCGCCGCTTCGTCCATCGCTTTCGCGAAGGGGACGTAATCCTCTGTATTCGACGCAGCCGCCACCAGCGCCATCGGGGTCACCGAGATGCGCTTGTTGACGATGGGGATGCCGAACTCGGACTCGATGTCTTCGCCCACCTGCACCAGGTTCTGCGCATAGCGGCAGATCTTGTCGTAGATCTTTTGGCAGGCCTTGGCCGGATCGACCTCTGCGCACGAAAACAGGGAGATGCCCATGGTGATCGTGCGGATGTCCAGATGCTGCTGATCGATCATCTGCAGCGTGGACAGGATCTCTTTCTGATTGAGCATGGCAGCCTCCTAGATGCGGTGCATCGCGTCGAAGATATCTTCGCGCTGGATGCGGATGATCTGCCCGATCTCTTTGCCGAGATCCTCCAAAACGCCGCTCATCTCCTTGATGGAGCAGGTCGCCTTATCCATGTCTACGATCATGACCATGCTGAAATTGCCGTCCATGATCGTCTGCGAAATGTCCAGGATGTTGATATTGTTTTCAGCCAGTTTCGTACAGACGGCCGCCGTGATGCCTACTCTGTCCTTGCCCAGCACGGATACGATCGCTTTCATGTTCGTCTTTCCCTATTTCTTTAAGCTGTCGCGGATCTCACGCAGCAGAACGATATCCTCGGGGGGTTCTGCGGGCGCTTCGGGTTCTGCGGGCTTCTCCTCTTCCTTTCTCTTCATCTTGTTCATCGCCTTGACGATCATGAAGAGCACCCAGGCGACCAGCAGGAAGTTGATGATGGCCTGGATAAAGTTGCCGTAGGTGAGATTTGCACTGCCGACGGTGACCGCCAGAGAGCTGAAGTCGACGCCGCCCATCAGCATGCCGATGATCGGCGTGATGATGTCTGCCACCAGGGAGCTGACGATCGCGGTGAACGCGCCGCCGATGATAATGCCTACGGCCATGTCCATGACGTTGCCGCGGGAGATGAATTCCTTAAATTCCTTCATCATTGTAGTATTCCGCCTTTCTTGTTATATATGACTAATAAAATGTTGCCACAGGTTGTTCGGGTTCGGTCGCACCCTCGATCTTGCTGACGACCAGGATGGGGCCGGTCTTGCTGCCGTAAGCCTTGCTCTTACCGACGCGGATCTTCGCGGTCACGGTGACCCAGGAGCGCTTCGCGGGCTTAACGCCGTGCCATTCGCACACGAGCCCCGCCATCTGGATGTCCTCCACGCAGCAGGTCATCACCTGCCGGCCGAAGATGAAGTCGGAGCCCTGCAGTACGCCGGACGCGCCGGTGATGCCCTTTACGCGCACGGTCTTGCCTTCGTAGGAGGGCATGTCCTCGGAGAGGTCGCGGTACCACAGCGCGTAATCTTCGTCCTTGATCTCGATGACGGGCGCTTCCTTGTCGAAGGGAAGCGGATCTTCGATATCGTCCACGATGGCGTCGCCCGAAGGCAGCTCGTAGAAGATGTCCGGCCGCCGGGATACGCCCCGCACGACTTTGTGCAGCGGCAGGCGATCCATGCCTTCCCGGTAGCGGTTGAACACGACGCAGTCCGCGCTCTTCAGCTTGTCGTAGACCAGCTGGCGCATGTTCTGATTGTACGCGAGGAACGTGTTCGCATCGTAGAAACTGTACTCCTGGTAGATGATCCAATGCTCCGGCATCTCCTGGAACAGATGGTCCAGCATCCACATGCCGTTGTATTCGATCATGATGCGCTCGGGTGCGTGTTTTTTCTCCAGTTCCAGCAGGAACTTGTTGTTGATCTGGTCTGGATCGTCCAGGACTTCGACCACGACGTTGTCTTCCCAGAAGCGCTCGTGGCGGAATTCCTCGATCCCCTCTTCGCACTGGATGACGAGGGTCTTCTCCCCCGCGTTGAAATTCGGGTCTTCCAGCGTATCCTGTATAAACTTGGTCTTGCCTGCTTCCAGAAAACCGGTAAACAGGTAGACGGGCATTTCCTTGGCCATATTACGCAACTCCGAACAGGTGCTTGACTTCGTCTTCCTTCATCTGGGCGCCGATGACGCACAGCATGCCGGTAGCGGCTGCAGGGCCCTTGCGGACGTTGATCTCGCCCGGCGTGTAGTCGAAGTGGATCCAGCCCTCTTCCTTGTCCTGTACGATGCCCTTGGCTCTGAGTACAAAGCCGTAGGTCCAGGTGTCGTCTAAGGCCTTGAGTTTTTCCTCGATCTCGGAAACGGTGAACCGGGCAGCGGTCGTCTCGCCCCAGCTGGTGAACACTTCGTCCGCGTCGTGCTCGCCATCGTGATGATGGTGGTGATGATGGTGATGGTGACCGTGTTCATCGTGGTCGTGGTGATGATGGTGATGATGCTCGTGTTCGTCATCGTCATCATCGTCGTCATCGTGGTCGTGATGGTGATGGTGATGCTCGTGTTCGTGTTCATCCTCGTCATCATCGTCGTCGTGCTCGTGTTCGGCATCTTCGGCCTCCCACTTGGCATCCTCTTCCACGTGCTGACGGATGAGCTCTGCCAGCTCTTCGGACAGCGCGTCGCGTCCGTCGATGATGGCCAGCATCTCCTTGCCGTCCAGGTCGTCCCAGTCTGCCGTTACGATCTGCGCCTTGTCGTTGAGCTCGCGCAGCAGGCGGACAGCTTCCTCCACCTTTTCCGCGGAGAGCTTGCCGGTTCTGCTGAGCACGATCGTGTGGGCCGTACCCACCTGATCCTTGAAGAATTCACCGAAGTTCTTCAGGTACATCTTGCACTTGGATGCGTCAACGACCGTGGTGAGGCCGCCCAGCTCCAGTCTTTCGTCGCCGGTGGCCATGACCGCCGCAGCGACTTCGGACAGCTTGCCGACGCCGGAAGGTTCGATGACGATGCGGTCGGGGGCATATTCCTCGAGCGCCATCTTCAGAGCGACCTTAAAATCGCCGGTCAGACTGCAGCAGATGCAGCCGGAATTCATTTCACGGACCTGAACGCCAGCATCCTGCAGGAAACCGCCGTCGATGCCGATCTCGCCGAACTCGTTTTCGATGATCATGATCTTCTGGCCCTTATAGGCTTCCGCCACCAGTTTCTTGATGAGGGTCGTCTTGCCGGCGCCTAAAAATCCGGAGTAAATATCGATTTTTGTCATGCTATTACCTCTTCTCTATGTAAGCTTCTAAAAGCGTTATTGCCTAACTGAATAATTATATCACAAACCCATCAGTTTGGTAATGAACCAGCTGCCTTCCTGAATGTCGCGGAAGAAACTGACGTTGCGCAGTTCGCAGACCTTCATGACGATAAAGAGCACCACCACGCACTCCAGCGCGCCCAGCAGGAATCCGCCCAGCCAGTCCAGCTGGCGAAGGCCAGGCGCATCGTTGATCTTCTCCACCAGCGCGTTGATGGGTTTGAACAGGAGCAGCCCCAGCAGCGTAATGACGATAAACAGCACGAAATGCACGACCTCCTGCAGGGCGGTGTTGACCAGGGTCAAAAGCTGCGCCTTAGGGGCTTCCGTCCAGGAGACCGCTGCCGAATCGTCTAGCACCTTTTCCGCCGCCCCGTCCAGATGCGTAAAGGACAGCAATTTTCCCGCCGTCTCCCCTACCACGTCGTGGATCTCGGTAATGGCGTGTCCGACGCTGGAATCGTAATGTTCCGACACCGTCTCTTCCACCTTCGGCCAGACATTGTCCATCACAGGCTGCGTCGCCAAGTTCGCTCCGGCGATGCCCAGGGCGATGGCGACCACGATGGCGATGAGCCCGGAGAACGCCGAATATAGCCCCTTGCGGGCGTGCAGGATCGCAAACAGCAGAATGATGAGCCCGATCGCGATGTCCACGATCAGCCCGAAATGCGAGTTCACAACAGCGTCGCTGCCGATGGCTTCGCTCACTTCCAATACTTCTGACATATCTCTTCTCCCAATAAAAAACTGCAGTACATTTTATTATATACTGCAGCTGCGGTTTATTCCAAAAAATTTCTCAGTTCGTCCAGCCCTTCCCCGGTGTAGCTGCTTACGAAGAAGATGGGGTCTGCGCCGGTGAGCTCCAGCAGTTCCTTCGCCTGCTGCAGCTGTTCCTCCGTCGCCAGATCCTTTTTCGTGATGACCCCGGCCACGGGCACGGGAAACGCCATCGCCTGACCGCCCGAATACATGTAGCGGTCCTGGGTCGGGTCCATCAGGAACAGGACGAGGTCCGTATCCACCGAGGTCACCAGCAGGTTCTGCAGGTTCACACGGCGCTCCAGATATTCCCCCGGGGAATCGATGTTCCCCGCGATGACTTCGATGGACTGGGTCTTTTTATATTCGAGCGGCTGGTTGTCCAGAGCCTGCAGCAGCGTCGTCTTGCCGCAGGCGACGTTGCCGACCATGAGAACCTTCTTCATATCAGGTCCTCGTGATGACCGTCGGCGTAAAGCCGATGAGGTTGTTGAGCACGTCCAGCACGTCCTTCAGCGCCGCCTCCACACTGGCTACGTCGCCGTTGATGATGAGGGTGCCGTTGAAGCGGTCGACAAAGACCACCTCCACGTGCGCCGCCTTCGTCGCGACGTCCGCCGCGATGATGGCGCCTTCGGAAGGCGTGATGGTCATGATGCCCAGCGCGCCTTCGGGAGTGCCGATGACGCCCAGTTTTTTGTACAGGCTCTTGTCCGGATTGGCGATCAGGTGCGCGAGGGTCACCTGCTTGCCCGGGACAAACTCCTGGATAATGCGTTGTTTGGTTTCGTTATCTTCGAACATGGACAGACTCCTTTACAGCAGGCTTTCCAGCAGTTCCGGATGGGGGCTGGGGATGACCACGGAAGAGATGACCATGCCTTCCGCAGGCGGAGTATGCACGCCCGCTTCGATGGCCGCCCGTACCGCCGCCACTTCGCCGGTGACGATGACGAAGGACTTGCCGCCGATGCCGGTGCCCAGCCGCACGTCCACCAGGTCCACGTCCGCAGCCTTGACTGCCGCGTCCGCGCTGTAGACGGAGGCCGTCACGGAGAAGAACTCCATGACGCCGATGGCCGCCATCTCCTCGGGGATGTTGGTCATGTTGACCGCCTGGATGACCTTCTCGTCGATGTTGGCGATGACGCAGGAATCCACCGCGTGGTGGCCTGCGATGACGAGACCGCTGTCCACAGAGGCCTGCACCGCTGCTACGTCTCCGGTAAACAGGAGATAATACTTGCCCGGGCAGCTGGCTTTGGCAAACAGGAGCCGCACGGCGGCGGTCTTCAGCACGATATCCGCCGTCTCTACGCCCTTGGCGATGCTGTTCAGTTCGATAAATCCTATGGCTCTTCTCATATGCTTCACCTATCTGCCTGTGGATCGTATTCCACGAAGTTGCTGCATTCCAGCTTGTTGTACCGGTACACGCCGGCTCTGGCCGCCACCTTGTCCGTGGGGGCCTTGCGGACTTCCCGCTCGGGATTCGCTTTCCAGGAGGTCTGCTGCCGCTCGTAGCGGATGCCGGCTTCTCTCAGATCCTGCTTGATGAGGGAATTGATCTTCCGGGGATTGAGCCCCATGGGGCAGGCGTAGACCTCGCAGATGCCGCACTCGCAGCACAGCGCGGCGCTGCGGATGATGGGATCGTCCAGCATCTCCTTCGGGTCACCGCCCATGGCCATCTTGCGCATGATCATGTGGGGCTGCAGCGGGTGACCCAGCATATGCCGGGGGCACAACTGGCTGCAGCTGGTGCACTGGATGCAGGCCGACTTGGCTCTGTTGAGCATGCGTTTGACGTTCAGCTGGCTGGCCTTGGCGTGGTATCCATCCGCCGGAAGCACCAGAATGCCGCCAGTGGTCTTCGTAACGGTCGCAGTCTGCAGTTCTTCTGCCGACATCGGTTTCCCCATCATGGGTCCGCCGGTGACCACCATATAGTCGGCGATCTTCGCGCCGCCTGCCAGTTCGATGCACTTGAGCAGCGGGGTTCCCACAGGCACATGCAGCACGGAGGGCGTGTTGACCTCCCCTGTCACCGTCAGATACTTCTTCGTGAAGGGAATGCCCTGCAGGGCTTCGTAAACTGCGAACAGGGTCGCCACGTTGTCCACGACGGCGACCATGGTCTGTTCGTCGCCCGCCGGATAGAAGCTCTCCATTCTATGGACACGCACTTTAGAGCCGAGCTTCGCTGCGGCTGCTTCGATCGCTTCCGCCTCTGCGTGGTAATGGTCTTTTAACGCCACCACCAGGTTGGGGATGTTCAGTTCCGCGCCGATGGCATCCATGGCCTGGACGATCTCGCTTGCCTTATTGCGCATCAGCCAGCGGTCGTGGCGGAGCAGAGGCTCGCATTCCGCGCCGTTGGCGATGAGATATTCGAATGAGCCGGACAGCTTGCGGTGGGTGGGAAAGCCTGCGCCTCCGCATCCCACGACGCCCGCCGCCTCGATCTTTTCTACCAGATTCATGGCCGTCTCCTACTTTGCTTTGCGGTCGATCTCCACGCTGTCGATGATACCGACGATCGCCATATCTGCGGGGATGTCGTCGTTGCCGAAGGCCTTGCGGGCCGTGCTGCCGGATACGACGATCACGCGTTCCCCGATGCCGGCGCCGACCACGTCCGCCGCCACGTAAGTTTTATCGGTCTTGGGTTCGTCCTCCTGGACGACCATCAGCTTAAGGCCTTCCAGGTTGGGCTCTTTCTTTGTCGCCCAGACGTGACCGATCACTCTGCAAATAATCATGTGTTGCTCCTTTTATTTCGCGACGTTCACCGTGATGCGGCTGCCGTTGAACACGTCTTTGGCTGCTGGGGTCACGATCGTGCCCTTCGCCACGGTGATGCATCCACCGTGTCCTACGCCGTCCTTCAGCGCCTTCGCGTCCGTTTCCGTGATCAGCTTTTTCGTTACCAGGAACGGCTGGGGTGCTGCCGGCTGAATGGAGGCCGGAGCCGGTGCTGGGGCAGAGCCGCAGCAGCTGCTGACGCCGCAGATCGTTCCGGTGGCGCCGGAGCCCACCATGCCTGCATTCGCTTCGTCGAAATCGATGTGCATGGCCAGTGCCATGTCGCTGCGAACCCGGGCTACGACGCCATTAAGGGTGATGGGCCGGGGAGAATCGATGCATACGCTGATGATCTGGCCATCTTGCAGACCGTAGTGCTGCGCATCTGCCGGCGTCAGGTGAAGGTGCGCCTTCGCGATGATGACGGATCCATCCGCCTTCAGGATGCCGTTCGGCCCGATGATGACCACATCCGCAGCGCCCGTCAGGTCGCCGGACAGGTTCACCGGAGCCTTCAGGCCCAGGCTCTTTGCGTCCGTGGCGGACAGTTCCACCTGAACGGCCTTGCGCTCGGGGCCCAGAACGGCCACGTTGTCGATCTGCCCCTTCGGGGTCACCAGTTTGACCCGTTCCTCAGAGAGAAATTCTCCGGGCTGGCTGAGCATTTTTTTCTTGCCCAGCTGATGCCCCGGACCGAACAGGAGTTCGACGGCTTCGCGGGTAAGATGCACGTGCCGCGCAGAAACTTCTACAGGGAAGGGATCGACACAGCAGGGACCGCAGGAGGCTGCGGCCGCAGGCTGAGATGCTTTCGCACCCAGCCCCTGCAGCACGGATTCCACCATCGCTCTGATGTCTTGTTCTCTGTATTCCATACTTTATTCTCCTGCTGCTATGCAGCGGATCTGCTACTTGTCGCTTCCTTCCAGGGTGGGCAGAATGTATTCCACATCGTCGTGGGGTCTGGGAATGACGTGTACGGAAACCAGGTCGCCTACGCGGCTCGCCGCTGCAGCGCCGGCATCGGTAGCTGCCTTAACGGCGCCTACGTCGCCTCTCACCATAACGGTCACGAGACCGCCGCCTACGTGTACTTTGCCGATGAGCTTAACGTTTGCCGCCTTGACCATAGCATCTGCCGCTTCTACGGATGCGACCAGTCCCTTGGTCTCGATCATTCCTAATGCCTGTAAAGTTGCCATTGTATTTACTCCTTATTCCGAAAATGAACTGAAAAGAACCGTCCCCGACAGTTCAAACTACTTGTCGCTTCCCTTGAGGGTGGGCAGAATGTACTCCACATCGTCGTGGGGTCTGGGGATGACGTGGACGGAGATGAGTTCGCCGACTCTTTCCGCTGCTGCTGCGCCTGCGTCCGTCGCGCTCTTGACGGCGCCTACGTCGCCTCTCACCATGACGGTAACGAGACCGCCGCCTACGTGTACTTTGCCGATGAGCTTAACGTTTGCCGCCTTGACCATGGCATCCGCCGCTTCGATGGATGCGACCAGTCCCTTGGTCTCGATCATTCCTAATGCCTGTAATGCTGCCATTGTGTTTTCCTCCTATGCTTACTGTCTGGAAAGCCGCGCCAGTACCGCGCGGGTAATGTTCTCTACGTCTTCTCTCGTATATGTTGCTGCTCTCGCCGCCTCGCCGGGGGCGTCGGAGTTATAGCTGTAGGTGTGCTGCGCGGGAGCCGCCGCCACGGGGCTGGCTGCTCTTAAGTCCGCCAGTTCGCAGATGCCGTAGGCCACTCTGCGGATGTTGATGAGGTCCATGGGGCCAACGTTGTTGGAGGTCGCTGACCCTCCCACCGCGCCGCAGCCCAGAGTAAGGGCCGGAGCCAGGGATGTGGCCGCGCCTACGCCGCCCAGGGCACCGGGGCAGTTGACCAGAAGCCGGGATACGGGCTTCTTGAGGGCGAATTCCCGGATGACGCTTTCGTCCTGGCTGTGGATGGTCATTGTATGACCCTTGCCTTCGTTGAACAGGATCTCGATGCTGCGCTTGCAGGCGTCCTGCCAGCTGTTCTCCACATAGAATGCCAGGATGGGGCAGAGTTTTTCTCTCGAATAGGGGTTGTCCTTGCCCACCGTCGTCTGCGGAGAGATGAGCACCTTCGTACCTGCAGGGATCTGGATGCCCGCCATGTCTGCGATCGCCTGTGCGGATCTGCCGACGATCTTCGGGTTCATCGTGCCGTTGGCTCTCATGATGAACCGGCCGACCTTTTCGGATTCCTCCGGGCTGAGGAAGTAGCCGCCCTGCCGCTTCGCTTCCGCGACGACCTGGTCCTTGATGCACTGTTCGGTGACGATGCTCTGTTCGGATGCGCAGATCGTGCCGTTGTCGAAGGTCTTCGAATCGAAGATGCGCTGGATGGCCTTGGGGATGTCCGCGCTCTTTTCGATGAAGGACGGGCCGTTGCCCGGGCCTACGCCCAGAGCCGGATTGCCGGAAGAGTACGCCGCTCTTACCATCGCTTCGCCGCCCGTCGCCAGGATGATGCCGATGTCTCTGTGCTTTAAGAGCGCATCCGTTCCCTGCATGGTGGGGATCGAAACGCACTGCACGATCTTGTCTGGAGCGCCTGCCGCCTTCGCCGCCTGGGCGATGATGCGGTAGGTCTCCAGGATGCACTTGAGGGCGCCGGGGTGCGGGCTGATGATGATGGCGTTGCCCGACTTCAGGCAGATGAGGCTCTTGTACATGACCGTCGACGTGGGGTTCGTGGACGGGATGAGCGCCGCCACAACGCCCATGGGCACGCCTACCTCGATGAGTTTCTTTTCCCTGTCTTCCTTCAGGATGCCTACGCACTTCATGTCCTTAAAACTCTCGTAGGTCATGGTGCTGCCGAGCTTGTTCTTCAGCACCTTGTCCTGCCATACGCCGTAGCCGGTCTCCTCATTCGCCATCTTCGCCAGCTTTTCCAGGTTCTGTTCGCATGCGCGGGTCACCGCCAGGCAGATCTTATCCATCTGCTCCTGGGTGTACTCCGCGTATTCGGCCTGGGCCGCCTTCGCGTTGGCTACGAGGTTGCGGATCTCCTGTATGGACTGTAGATCTTTATCAAATTCCAAAAGGTTTCCACCTCCTTCTCAACTAATATTCCAGCGGCTGGGCCGCAATTTTCTCTACCGTTCTCGCAAACGTCTCGCAGGCATCCTGACACTGGGACTGTTCGCCCACCAGCAGGCCTCCCGCGAAGTTCGTCTCGGTCGGCGGTCCGTAGAACAGCGCGATCTGGGCGCCCGAGGACTTGACCGCCGCATCCAGTCCCATGATCGCTTCCATGGGCGGGGCGATCAAATAGGCCATGGATGTGCCTTCGCTGACCCCCGCAGCCTTCGACAGGTAGCTGCCGGTGCGGGAGATGAGCTGGGCGAAATACACGATGCTGCCGTCGTCGTTCGCGGTGTAGAAGGCCGCGTCGTTTTCGATGTACCGGATGGCTGCCTCGAGACCGCTGCGCACTTCCGCAGGATCGGGCCCGGACAGGATGCCGATGAATTCGCCCGCCAGTTTCGTGCTGGCATTGCCGCTCCCGGCATACATGCTCCTGGCATACACCACCTGCACGTCCGCCTTCTTCGTGGCTTCGTCCAGCGCTGCATAGGACACGTCGTCGCAGTCCGTCGTAAAGATACCGAGGCTGTGATGGGCTTTGGGCACCTTCAGATTTCTCAGCAGCAACGGGTCCGCGTTGGGGAGCATCTGAACGCTCAGGATATTGGTCTTTATTCTCTCTCCGATCATCCGCATCCCTCCTTATTTCACCAGATCCACGCCGCTTGCCTTGCGGTCCAGGATCTGCTGGATGACTTCTGTGATGTAGGCGCCGGCTTCCACGGCGGTCAGGCCGTCCTTGTGGATGTTGGAAACGACGGTGCGCTTCGCTTCCGGAATGCCTACATAGGAGTTATAGACGATATAGGCGCTCATGGATTCCGCCGTGGCGAGGCCCGGGCGTTCGCCGATGAGCACGCACACGACCTTGGCGCCCAGCACTTCGGCCACCTGGTCTTCCGCCGCCACGCGGCCGAAGCGTAAATAGAACGGGGTGCCGACCTTCAGGCCTTTGGCGGTGAGCCCTTCCACCAGCACCGGCAGGATCTTCTCCAGATTCGCTTCGATGGCCGCGCTGGACAAGCCGTCCGATGCGTAGATCTGCACGTCCGGATTCTTCTCGCAGTGCGCCAGCAGCGCTTCTACGCCCTTCGGGCACAGCTTTCTGCCGAGGTCCGGCCGGGTGATGTGGGTATTGCGGTCGCCCGCCTGGGATTCGATGGACAACAGCCCGAGCCGCTTGATGAATTCCGGATCCACGTCCGCGAAGACCGAATCCTGCGCTCTGGCGTGGTCTGCCCGCAGCGCCAGCATCGTTTTCGTCTTGAGGCGCGCACCGGCTTTGCCGACGCCGATGCGGGCCGTGGTGCGCTTCTTCATGCGCTCCAGCGCCTCCGGATCCAGGGGATCTTCCAGCAGGCGGTCGGTGCTGACGGGGTCTTTCCCTTCTGCAGGCTCTGCGCTCAGCGAATCCGGCAGGATGACCCTGCCGCTGGCCGTCAGCTGCCGCACGACTTCTTCGGTTATGAGGGCGATGAGTTTTTCATCCAACATGTCTCTTCCTCCCCTCTTAGAAATTGGACCGGGTCGTGAAGATGGTCGGGTCACCGGCGCGGGCCGTTAAGTGCCCATTCTCCATGATCCCCATCTTCTCCAGCCAGCGCTCGAACTCCGTAATCGGCCGCAGGCCTAAGATCTCGCGGACCGCGTTCACGTCGTGATAGGCGTTCGTCTGGTAGTTGAGCATGATGTCGTCGCTGGTGGGTACGCCCAGGATATAATTGACGCCCGCGCTACCCAGCAGCAGGGCGAGGTTCTCGATGTCGTTCTGGTCGGCCATCATATGGTTGGTGTAGCAGCAGTCGCAGCCCATGGGGATGCCGGAGAGCTTGCCCATGAAGTGGTCCTCCAGGCCTGCCCGGATGACCTGCTTGCTGTCGTACAGATACTCGGGACCGATAAAGCCGACGACGGTGTTGACCATAAAAGGGTGGTACTGCCGCGCGAAGGCGTAGCAGCGGGCTTCCATCGTCACCTGGTCGGCGCCGTAGTGGGCATCGGAGGAGAGTTCGCTGCCCTGGCCGGTCTCGAAGTACATCACGTCGGGTCCCTTGGCCGTTCCCCTCTCCCGCAGCAGCGCAATGGCTTCCTCCACGGTCGCCGCGGAGAAGCCGAAGGCGGTGTTGCCCTTCTGGCTGCCGGCGATGGACTGGAAGATCATGTCGCAAGGGGCGCCGCGCTTGACCGCTTCGATCTGCGTCGTGATGTGGCCGAGCACGCAGATCTGCGTCGGGATCTCGAAGCGGTTCTTGACCTCGTCGAAGCGCTTTAAGACCTCCGCCAGGCTGGAGACCGTGTCGTTGACCGGGTTGAGTCCCAGCAGGGCGTCGCCGCAGCCGTAGGACAGGCCTTCGAACAGGGAGGCCGTAATGCCTTCCACGTTGTCCGTGGAGTGGTTGGGCTGCAGACGCGTGGACAGATGACCGCGCTTGCCGATGGTGGTGTTGCAGGTCGCTTCGATGCGGACCTTGTTGGCCCCGTAGATGAGGTCCAGGTTCGTCATCAGCTTGCAGACGCCCGCTACCGTCTCCGCGGTGAGGGCTTTGCCCAAGGCGCGGATGTCGGCTTCCGTGGTCTTATAGTCCAGGATGTATTCGCGCAGCTGCGCCATGGTCCAGTTCTGGATCTCGGCGTACTTCGCCTCGTCCAGCCCGTCCTGGTTGATGCGGGTCACCTCGTCGTCCTCGTAGGGCACGACGGGATTTTCGCGCAGATCCTTGACCAGGAGGTCGGACAGCACATACTTGGCGGCTACGCGCTCCAGTGCTCTCTCCGCCGCGATGCCTGCCAGATGGTCGCCGGACTTCTCTTCGCTGGCCTTGGCCAGCACGTCCTTGACGTCCCGGAAGGCATAGGTTTTTCCGGATAGTGTCGCTGATAAGTTCATAAGTCTCTTTCCATCCTTCTATCCAAACAAGAGGGTCTTGACGACGACGGGCACCACGAGACCATCCATTAAAGGGCGCCCGATGTCCACATAATCGCCTTCCTCGATCTTAACGCTGTCGATGGAAGCCATCTTCCGCCCGCAGCCCGTCTGCTGCAGGGCGATGCCGAGGGCCTTTGCGATGTCGCGTTCCACGACGACGATAATGGGTTCGCCCGGGGCCAGTGACCCATCCATCGCATCCACGATGGCACCCGCCAGTTTCTTGAGCGTGGCGAAGTCCGGGTCGGGCAAGCCCTGCAGGGCCAGAAGCATGCGGGGCGCGTCGCTCTGTTCCAGGAACCAGCGGACTTTATCGCGCAGCAGCTGCGTATCGCCGCCCAGGATAGCCCATTGCTCGTCTTTCGTAAGTTTTAGGGCCGGCACGTTCTTTACGGGAAAGATGCCTTCGCTGTAGAAGATCGTGCTGCCCGAGAGGTTCGTCGTATAGGTGCCGGCGCCGACCACCGTCGCCCGGATGGTCTCGCCGCCCTGGATCCATTTCTGTTCTTTAAAATACCGGTTTTCCCGGATGGCCCGGCCCAGGATCGGACCGATGTCGCCGTAGCGGAGATCGTCTTCCCCGTTCTGGTGATAGATGCAGTCCGCCACGCCGCCGGAGAAGCAGATCCTGCGGGACGGTCTCGCCGGCCGGTACACGTCGCTGCCCGGGGTGAGGATCTTCTCCTGCAGCGGACTGACCGGCGCGATGCCGATGGCACCTGCCAAACAGTCTGCGAACGCGTCGCAGATGCTGCGAAGATCGCTGCGGGAAATGCTCTGGCCAACTTCCACCCTTACGCCCGCCAGTCTTGCGGCTTCCGCTGCCGCGTAGCTGACATATTGCACTGTTGGGGACGGTTCTTTTTGGTTCATTTTTTGATCCGTTCCCAGACGGATCAGCCGGCCACCCACGTCGAGGCAGATCTTGCCTTGCGTATCGCCGGCATTGAAGAACACGATGTTGGAAGTGCCGCCGCCGATGTCCAGGTTCACGACGGTGCAGTCGTTGTCGATGGAGTACTGCCAGGCGCCGCTGCCCTTCCCCGCGATGATGGATTCCAGATCCGGACCCGCGGTGGAGACCACGAATTCCCCGGCAAAGTCGGAAAGCGCCTGCAGCACCGCTGCGGAGTTCTCCTTGCGGGCGGATTCGCCGGTGATGATGACGGCACCGGTCTGCGTATCCGCCGGGCTGTAGCCCGCGCTGCGGAACTCCTGCGCCACGATCTCCCGCACGGCGTCCGCATCGATCAGAGTCTGCGTCTTGAGGGGTGTAAAATACACCTGGCTCTTGTACAGGATCTCCTTGCCGGTGATGGCGATCCTGGGCGCGGTAAAGTACCCTGCGGTATTGTCCATCTCGATGCGAGAGAACACCAGCTGGGTCGTGGAAGTGCCGATATCGATGCCAACGCTTAGGATCTGTGCCATGGGTCAAAATAAAAAACAACAAAATCACGATGGTCCCCTGACCATCCGGACTTTGTTGTCTGATTCGCTTTACGCTGTTGTAAAGCGGCCGTATTATTCGTTCTTAAAATCGAAGGAGACTTTCGTCCCTTCCGGCGAGGATACGATGTGCAGTTTGCCCTTTAGCTTGTCCTGCACGGTGGCCCTCACGATGGAGAGACCGAGGCTGTCCTCCTGCATCTTTGCAGGATCGAAGCCGCATCCGTCGTCACTCACTATTATAGTATGGATGAACGCCCCCTGGCAAACGGTTATTGTCACTTTGCCGGACTTTTTTTCGGGGTAGCCGTGGCGCAGAGCGTTCGTCACGAGCTCGGTGACCACAAGAGCCACGGAAGACGCCGTTTCCGGGGAGAGTTCGAGGTCGTCGCCTTCGATCCCGATGGCGATGGACCTGCCTGCAGGGGTCAGCGCCGTCAGATTGATGCGAAGCCGCTCCAGCAGCACGTCCGTATGAACGGCGCGCATATCCCCTGCCTCGTGGGTGAGGATGTCGTGGATCGACGCGATGGACTGCACCCGTCCCACGTTTTCCTTCAGGATGTCCCGGACCTCCGGATCGGAAGACGCGCGCGCCTGCAGATTGAGGATGCTGGCCACCAGCTGCAGATTGTTCTTCACCCGGTGGTGAACTTCCCGCAATTCGATGCGGCCGCTGGTCTCTTCCGCGCGCAGCTGCGGATCGATCTGGGCGAAATGTTTGGCAAGCTGCTCGTACTTTTCCTCCCGGATGAGCTCCTCGGAGATGTCCTTTTCCCGGATGAGCACGCCGATGACCCGCCCATCCTCCGACAGCACCGGACACACGTTCTGCCGCACCGGACGCCCTTCCTGGGTCTCCGCCTTGATATCGCAGATGGGAACGCCCTCCGCAATGGCGTTGAACACCGCAGGTTCCTTTTCCGCCGTGGCGATCTCACCGGTCACGTCGCGCTCGTAGGCCGTCGTGCCGCTGACAGGCTTCGCATGCGCCACCACCAGCGCTTTGCCGTCTCCGATGGGGCAGTCCAGGAAGATGTCCGTGTTGCTCAAATCCGCCATGTACTGCATCTGCGATCCTGCGCGCAGCAGGACTTCCGCATCCTTTTCGCTCAGTTCTGGAACGGACTGCAGCATTTCTGAAAGGGTCATGCCTGCTCCTCCTGTTCCAGATACGCCTTTGCGATGACGGCCAGCGGCAGGCGTTTGTCCATGGCGGTCTTGCGGAGCACCTGATAGCTCTCCGATTCGCTGACGCCTTCCTTTTTCGCATAGAGGCTCTGCGCGCGGGCGATCAGCTTGGATTCCTCCAGCCTGCGGTTCGCGTCCTCCGTTTCCTTCCGGCTCTCGCGCAGGCGCCGGCTCTGGGCGACCGCCACTTCGATGACGGGCCGCAGCCGCTGCTGCTCCACCGGTTTTACGAGATAGCCCGATACGCCGATGCGGCTGGCCTTTTCCACGATCTCTTCGTCGCTGAACGCGGTCAAAAGCACGACGCTGCCGGCCAGATCCTCGTCCAGGATGACCTTCGATGCCGAAAGCCCGTCGAACACCGGCATCTTTACGTCCATCAGCACCACGTCCGGATGCTTTGCCCTGCACAGCGCCACCGCGTCGAAGCCGTCGCCGGCTTCCCCCACTACGCTGTATCCCAGGTCTTTCAGCATCCCGGCAATATCCATTCTGGTGATCGGCTCGTCGTCGATGACTGCTACTGAAATCATAGGATCTCCTTTCATCGCAGTACGATCTCCCTTACGCTGCCGAGATAGCAGGGTTCGTTAACGAACTGGGGCTTGCCCAGGACTTCTGCCTCGTCCGTAAAATGCAGATGCGAGGCGAAAATCGCCTTGATCAGCGGTTCTGTGCGGATCAGCTCCAGCATGGCTTGCGTCGCCTCATCCGCCGGCATCTTTGGATCCGTCTCGCCATGCGCTGCCAGCACATCCGCGGGCGTTCCCACGCACATGGAGGAATCCCACCATTCGTACGCCTTGGGTACGAACGTCGGCGAATAGATCGGTAGATGCAGGAACAGCAGGATGGGCAGACCCTTTTCGATCTCCGCCTTCAGGAAGCCCAGCTGCAGCCAGCTGAACTGCGCCAGGGAATCGTCCAGGGTCACGAGGTTGACCCCGCCAATCTGCATAGCATCCATGGTCGGATCACAGGGGAGAAACCGCAGGAAGTCGTCGAGATACCGCTCCCGGTCCTCCGCGCATCCGCTATCGCTGTCGTAACTGTAATAGTCGTGGTTGCCGAAGGTATACAGATACTTCCGGCCTTCCAGCATGCTCTCCAGCAGTTCCAGGTTAGCCCGCGACGGACTGTCCGCGATATCGCCGGTAAAGACCAGCGCATCGCAGTCTTCCGCCAGTTCCAGAGCCTCCTTCAGACGCTGCTCCTGGGGAACCCCGCCGGATTCCTCAAGGAAAGCAGCCGTTTTTTTCCTGGATTTCGCCTTCGACTTTTCGCTGTCTTCTTCGCAGCATCCGCTGAGATGCGCATCCGACACCTGAAGGATGCGGATCGGAGAACCAAGCCCAATCTTCAATTCAATTTTCTGTATCGTCATAACTCTCTTACCCGACATAACAGCCGCTTACCCAAAATGCACTGTTGAGAACCGTCCCCAACAGTGCAAAATGATCTAAAAAGAACCGTCCCCGATAGATCAGCCGAACAGCGCCAGCAGCAAGCCTGCGGCGACGGCGGAGCCGATGACCCCCGCAACGTTCGGACCCATGGCGTGCATGAGCAGGAAGTTGGACGGATTCGCCTTCTGCCCTTCCATCTGGGAGACCCGGGCTGCCATCGGTACGGCGGAAACGCCGGCGGAACCGATGAGCGGGTTGATCTTGCCGCCAGACAGCTTATACATCAGCTTACCGATCAGCAGGCCGCCGATCGTGGCGAAGATGAAGGCCAGCAGACCCAGACCGATGATCGCCAGCGTCTGCAGGTTGAGGAAGCGGTCGTAGCGGGCCGTCGCACCGACGGACACCGACAGGAAGATGGTGACCGTGTTCATCAGGCCGTTCTGCGCCGTATCCGCCAGACGGTTCGTAACGCCGGTCTCCTTCAGCAGGTTGCCCAGCATGAGGCAGCCCAGCAGAGGCGCGACAGAAGGCAGCAGCAGGCATACGAAGATCGTCACCACGATGGGGAACAGGATCTTCTGTTTCTGCGAGACAGGCCGCAGCTGTTCCATCACCGTCGTCCGCTCCTTCTCCGTCGTAAGCGCCCGCATGATGGGCGGCTGGATGAGCGGGATGAGGGCCATGTAGGAATAGGCCGCGATGGCGATGGGCGCCAGATAGTCCGGCGCGAGCAAACTCGTGAGCCAGATAGCGGTCGGGCCGTCCGCGCCTCCGATGATGCCGATAGCCGCCGCCACGTTGGCGGGGAACTTCAGGATGAGCGCCATCAGAAATGCGGTAAAGATGCCGAACTGCGCGGCTGCACCCAGGAGCAGAGACTTCGGATTCGCCAGCAGCGGGCCGAAGTCCGTCATGGCGCCGACCCCCAGGAAAATGAGGGACGGATACAGGCCGATCTTTACGCCGATATACAGGATATCCAGCAGGCCGCCCTCATGGATGACCTCCCCCAGCCCCAGAGTGCCCTCGATGTAGGCATCCCAGAGTTCGGGATGATACAGGCTGGCGCCGGGCAGGTTCGTCAGCAGCATACCGAAGGCGATGCCGACCAGAAGAAGAGGCTCGTACTTTTTTACGATGCCCATGTAAAGCAATACGCAGGCCAGGGCGATCATGATGATCTGCCGCACGTCCACCAGCTGCATAAAACCGGAGGTGGCCCACAGTCTGCCTAAGATTGCAGAGATTCCATCCATAGACGCCTCCTAGATCACCAGCAGCACGTCGCCGGTGGCAACGCTGGCGCCTTTTTCCTTCGCGATCTGCTTGACCGTGCCGTCGGAAGGTGCAGCGATCTCGTTCTCCATCTTCATGGCTTCCACAATCATCAGCACGTCGCCGGCCTTGACCGCGTCGCCGACCGCTACGTTCACCTTCAGTACGGTGCCGGGAAGCGGGGATTTCACCTGCGTTCCCGGGGTCATCGGCAGAGGAATGGCAGAATGCACCGTCTCCGGCGTCTGGGACGCCTCGGTGACGATGGGCGCTGCGGGCGGCACGGGTGCCTTCGCCTCGTATTCGTCCAGAAGCATGGCCTTGCCCTCTTCCACTTCCACTTCGTAGACCTTTTTTCCAAGGTTCACCTTATATTTCATTGCCGCCACCTGCTTCCTCGTCTATGCGTTTAATGGAGAGAAATCGTAATTCGTTCAAGGGCTTCCCGAGCGTATCCGCGACGATGGCCATCACCATGGCGGCATCTCTGGGATCCGTATTGTAAAGTTTTATCCCGCCGGCGCTTCCGGGCGCTTCGGGGATGCCGTACTCCGCGATCTCTTCTGTCTGCGGCTCTGCCGCGGGGACCTGTGCGAATGTTTTCGGCGTCGTCACCCGGTACAGGATGACGACAACAGCCATCAGCAGCGCCAGGGCGGCGAACACCACGCAGATGCCCAGCAGAGAATAGACGGCTCCTGTTCCTATGCTCATTCGTCCATCCTTTCTATGCTGTAGCTGCACATGTTCTGCTCTTTCGCTTCTCTGTCCTCGAAGAATTTTTCCGCCACCGCGGGGAACGCGATGTAACTGAGCACATCCTCCTCGCAGCGGGCCTTGCTGCCCAGATGCGCTTCTGCCTTTGCAAAGGCTTCTTCGTCCAGGGGTGCCACGACAGGCGGTTCACCGCCCAGCACCTTGGCACGTACAGCCTCATCGATGGGAGCAGGCGTCTTGCCGTATTCACCGCGGCAATAGGCTTTGACTTCCTTGGATACCGTCTTGTACCGCTCACCGGCCATCACGTTGAGCACGGCCTGCGATCCGACGATCTGGGACGTCGGCGTTACGAGGGGCGGATAGCCCATGTCTTTGCGCACCAGCGGCGTCTCCTTCAGGGCATCCTGGAACTTGTCCTCGGCGCCGAGTCCCTTCAGCTGGGACAGCAGGTTGGAGATCATGCCGCCGGGCATCTGATACGTAAGGCACTGGGTATCGGTCGTCAGGGACAGCGGATTGAGCGTGCCGTCCTCCAGGAAATCGGCGCGCACCTTCTTGAAGTAATCCGCGACTTCCAGCAGCACCTGGCCGTCCAGTCCGGCGTCCATGCCCATCTCCTTGAGCGCGTAGTACAGCGTCTCCGTCGCGGGCTGGGATGTGCCGCCGGACAGCGGAGAGATCGCCGTATCCAGCACGTCGGCACCGGCTTCCGCAGCCTTCAGGCAGGACAGGAACGCCATGCCGGCAGTGCAGTGCGTATGGATGACCACAGGCAGATCCAGGGCGTCCTTTAAAGCCGCCGTCAGATCGTAAGCGGCTGCCGGGGTCATGATGCCGGCCATGTCCTTGATGCAGATGGAGGACGCACCCATGGCCGCCATCTCCTTCGCCAGCTTTACGTAGGCTTCCCGGGTGTGCACGGGGCTGGTGGTGTACGAAATGGCGCCGGAGGCGTGAGCCCCGCAGGCCACGGTCTCCTCGATGGCCACTCGCAGATTATCGACGTCGTTGAGCGCGTCGAAGATGCGGATGATGTCGATGCCGTTGCGCACGGCAGCCCGCACGAAACGGCGCACGACGTCGTTGGGATAGTGGGAGTATCCCAGGATGTTCTGACCCCGCAGCAGCATCTGCAGGCGGGTATTGGGCATGGCTTTGCGGATCTTGCGCAGACGTTCCCAGGGGTCTTCGCCCAGGTAGCGCAGGCAGACGTCGAAGGTCGCCCCGCCCCAGACTTCCGCAGAATAATAGCCGGCGGCGTCCAATTTGGGCAGGATGTCTTCGAATTTGCTGTAGGGGAGCCTGGTCGCCATCAGCGACTGCTGGGCATCCCGCAGGACGGTTTCTGTGAATCGGATCATAGGCGTTTCTCCTGTTTTGGTAGTTTTTGCGGGTCCTGTCGCCCAACACATCCTCATCTTCGCTCATTCGCTTGGCCGCGACGGGAGCAAACTCGGTTGTCGCGGCGCACGCTCAATCGCTCGATGAGCCTCTTTGGGCACCACCCGCAAAAACAAAAAATGATAAAACGAATTAGTATTGAACGATAATATCCGGACAGTTGATGCAATGTTTACGGTATTCGGTCTCGTCCAGGCTGCCGCCGGAGGCAAAATGGCCGGCGAGCGCATCGAGTTCTTCGATCAGAGCGGACTCCAGTTCCGTCAGCGAGGACGGATCTTCTGCTTTTTTACAGAAATCCTTCAACGCTCCGGGGGGATAGTCCGAAGTCTGGTCCATGCCATCCAGGCAGATCTCCGTCTGCACGTTGATCCCTACGCCGACGACGACGCAGAACCGGCCTTCCATCGCCACGCTCTCGCAGAGGATGCCACAGACCTTTCGGTCCTGCAGGATGAGGTCGTTGGGATACTTGATGGCACAGGACAGCCCGAACGTTCGGGTGATGGCGCGGCGGACCGCCAGGGCCGCCGCGGGGGTCAGCGCCAGCACGGACGCACCGGGCGCCAGACGGTCCGTCAGATACGATAAATAGAGGCCGCCTTCCGGGGATGCGAAACTGCGCCCCATCCGGCCCCTGCCGCCGGTCTGCCGCTTTGCGATGACGACCGCTTCGGACAGCCCTTCCTTTGCGATTGAAATTGCTTTTGTATTAGTGGAATCCAGAACCTGAAAACGAAAAACATTTTCCATATTAACTATTATACCAGAAGGAATTCAAGATTGTTACGGAGATATCAATTCGGGAAGCATTCAGGAAAACCTCGACCCTGGCCGACTTTTCTCCGTATTTCTTTGAAAAATGCAATAAAAAAGGGCGCCGCAAAGGGCTGCCCTTCCACTTCTGCCAGCTTTTACTGTAACGCTTCGCGAACGCAGGCGATGGTGAGGCGCTGCAGATAAGCATCCAGCTTCTCTCTGGGCTCTTTCTTCCCGTTCGTCAGCCATTCCCGGTACACGGTGAGCGCACCTGCCGTAATGTAGATGCTGAGGATCTCCGCTTTCAGCGGATCGATCACATCCTGGTTGGCCAACGTAAGGCGGACCTGTTTCTTCAGATTGTCGCCGATCCGGTTGAACAACGCAGCATTCTTGCTCATGATGAGAAAATCCCGGAAATAATCCATGTTGCCTTCGATGGCGCTGCTGATACGGGTCACGATCAGCTCGGGATTGTCTAAGATGTTATGGGCCTTCAGATCCTGCAGGATGGTATCGAAATTGAGGCAGGCCTCGCATTCGATCTCTTTCACCAGGTCTTCCGTGTTCCGGTAATAGTTATAGAAGGTCTTGCGGTTGATGTCGGCCCGCTCCGCGATATCGGTGACCGTGATATCGTTGTAATCCTTTTCCGAGAGCAGTTCCGCGAAGGCGCTGCGGATCGCTTTCTTTGTCCGTACAACACGTCTGTCTTCTTTTTTCTGCACCATTGACTATTTCCGCTTTCCATGAGAAAATATTACACGATTTTACTTCTCTTTGTGGCAAATACCATGTAACAAGATATTTTTGACCATAGGCATTATATCACGACTGTGAAATAATACACAAGTGAGTAAGGCGAAACAGCCCTATCGTTAACGCGAAAGGAGAAACCATACAATGGACCTGAAAGAATTTGCAGCGGAAAAGGCCATCGATCTGGTATTCCACGAGATCGACAAGGACCCGGAAGCGGCGATCCAGAAAGTTGTGGACCTGGTCTTCAAATTGGATAAGAAAGACGGCCTCCACAATCAGAAGCCCACGATCGAAGCGGTCGCAAAAGACCCGGACAACGTGTGGCACAAGTACGTGCTGGACATGTTCCAGACCATCGACCGGGATGTTTTAAAGAAGATCCTCGTCAACTTCGTTTACAATGCCAACGTCAAGGCGAATCCCAGAGCCATCGCAGCCAGAGAAAAATACGGCTGCAACATCCCCTGGGCCATCCTGATGGATCCGACGTCCGCCTGCAACCTGCACTGCACCGGTTGCTGGGCAGCGGAGTACGGCAACAAGCTCAACCTGACCTACGACGAGCTGGACGACATCATCCGCCAGGGCAAAGAGCTGGGCGTCATGATGTACATTTACACCGGCGGAGAACCCCTCGTCCGCAAGGACGACATCATAAAACTGTGCGAAAAGCACAACGATGCGATGTTCCTATCCTTCACGAACGCCACGCTCATCGACGACAAATTCGCCGACGACATGCTGCGGGTCAAGAACTTTATCCCCGCCATTTCCGTGGAAGGCTTTGAGGAAAGCACCGACTTCCGCAGAGGCAAAGGCACCTACGGCAAGGTCGTAGCCGCCATGAAGCGCTTAAGAGACCGCAAACTGCCCTTCGGCATCTCCTGCTGCTACACCAGCAAGAACTGCGATGTTATCGGAAGCGAAGCCTATTTCGATCAGATGATCGAATGGGGCGCCAAATTCTGCTGGTTCTTCACTTACATGCCCGTTGGCGTGGACGCCGTGCCCGAACTGATGGCGACGGCGGAGCAGAGAAGCTGGATGTACGACCAGGTGCGCGCGTTCCGCAAGACGAAGCCCATCTTTACCATCGACTTCTGGAACGACGGCGAATACGTGGGCGGCTGCATCGCAGGCGGACGCAGATACCTGCACATCAATGCGGCCGGCGACATCGAGCCCTGCACGTTTATCCACTATTCCGACTCCAACATCCGGGAGAAGACCCTGCTGGAGGCTTTCCAGTCCCCGCTGTTCATGGCGTACCGGAACAACCAGCCGTTTAACGACAACCTGCTGCGGCCCTGCCCGCTGCTGGACAACCCGGAAAAGCTGCGCATGATGGTCCATGAGAGCGGCGCACACTCCACAGATTACACGGCGCCCGAAGACGTGGACGCCCAGTGCGCGAAGTGCGTGGAGACGGCAGCCAAGTGGGCGCCCGTCGCCGACAAGATCTGGAACCGGGACTTCCTGCCGAAGCACCCCGGCTACGTTCCCTATAAGAACGGCATTAAATAGAAAACAACGCAATAACCTATAAGAAAAAGGAGGTCCTGCAATGGGCCCCTTTTTCTATACCACCTGGAACAGGTAGAACTTCAAGTATTCGGTCTCCGGAACGCCCCAGAGGATGGGGTGGTCAGCGGCCTGCCGCCGCTCTTCGATCTGCCGCAGCGCGACTCCGGCATCCGCTGCCGCCTCCCGCAGCATCTTCTCGAAGGCCTGGGGACCCATGAAATGCGAACAACTGCAGGTGGCGAGATAGCCGCCTCTGGGCAGCAGTTTCATGGCTTTCAGGTTTATCTCTTTATACCCCCGGAACGCTGCCTTCGCCGTCTCCCGGCTCTTCGTAAAGGCCGGCGGATCCAGAATGATGTAATCGAAGGGGTGTTTCCCCGCCGGGATTCCCTCCGGCCGTTCGCCGTTTGCGAGCGCTGTCAGCAAGTCGAACACGTCCGCCTGCAGCACGCTCTGTCTGTCCTGCAGACCGTTGAGCGCGATGTTCTTTCGGCTCTGCTCGCAAGCATCCCTGGAGATGTCCACGGAGACGACCTTCGCCGCCCCTGCCGCCGCACAGTTCATGCCGAAAGCACCGGTGTGTGTGAAGCAGTCCAGCACTGTCTTCCCTTCCGCCAGCTTCGCCGCGGCCTGCCGGTTGTATTTCTGATCCAGGAAAAAGCCGGTCTTCTGGCCTTCGATAAAGTCCACGTCGTAAAGCAGGCCGTTCTCTGTGATGGTCACATGGCCGTCCCCCGGATCGCCATAGGCGCAGCCCTTGCCCGTTTCCATCCCTTCTTTCGTCCGGATCGGAGCCTCATTGCGCTCGTAGATGCAGCGCACCTGCAGCCCGTACGCCGCCAGAACTTCCCGCAGCAGGCGGTAGAGCATGTCTTTACGGACTTCGAAGCCCAAGGACAGCACCTCCGTCACCAGCACGTCCTCGAAGCGGTCCACCGTAAGCCCGGGAAAGCTGTCCGCCTCCCCGAAGATGAGCCGGCAGCAGCGGAAATCCGTTTCCCCCATCACCGTGCGCCGGTAGGCCACGGCGTGTTCGATGCGGCGCCGCCAGAAGGCTTCCTCGAAGCGGTCGTTGGTGTTGCGGGAGATGAGGCGCACGCGGATCTTGGAGTTGTCGTTGATGAATCCGGCGCCCATCCAGCGGTCTTTTTCGGTGTAGACATCCACGATATCGCCGTTGGCGTAGGGTCCTTCCGGCCCCTTCGTCTCTTCCCCATATACCCAGGGATGGCCGGCCCGCAGCGAGCGGGCCGCTTTTTCGTTGCAGATAACTTTCGGATAGTCTCTCATGGTTAAAACGCCCAGTTGCCGTCCCGGAAGATCGCGACAGTGCGGCCGTCGCGGCAGACGGCATCAATGGTAAGATCCGGCGTGCCGATCATAAAGTCTTCATGGACTGCGGAATCGTTGACGCCCAGCTCGTGCACCTTCTCCAGCCCCATTTCCAGGCCGCCCTTTACACAGTCCGGGAAACCGGCGCCCAGCGCCAGATGGCAGGCCGCGTTCTCATCGAACAGCGTGTTGTAGAACAGGATGCCGCTCTGGGAGATCGGAGACGCATAGGGCACGAGGGCCGCCTCGCCCAGATAGCAGGAGCCTTCGTCCATGTTGATGATCTCGCCCAGCAGCGCCTCATTTTTCTCTGCGTGCCACTCCACCGCCTTGCCTTCGTGGAAGCGGATCCAGAAGTTTTCGATCAGCTGGCCGTTGTAGCACAGGGGCTTGCTGGCGTAGACGACGCCTTCCGCGCTGTCTCTGCGGGGCGACGTAAAGCACTCCTCCGTGGGCATGTTGGGATTGAATTCGATGCCCTGCAGGCTCGTCTCGCTGCCGCCGGCGAAGATCCCCTCGGGGATGAGACCTACGGAAAAGTCCGTGCCGTTTCCGGCCTTATAGATCAGTTTTTCGATGCCGAGCCCGTTGAGATAGGCGCAGCGCTCCCGCAGGTCGCGGTTGTGATCCTCCCAGGCCTGGACGGGGTCACCCAGCGCACGGGACGCCTTTAAGATCTCCTCCCAGAGCTTTTCCACGGCCTGGCTCGTCCGCAGCTCCGGGAACAGCTTCTTCGCCCACTTCTTGCCGGGCACCGCCGCGATGGTCCACTGGTGCTTGCCCTCCATCTGGTCGCGGTAGGGCTTGATGACCTTGCTGCGCATCTGCATCGCCTTGGACATTTTCGCCGCGTTGACGCCCTTCAGCCCGTCCGGATCGTCGCTCTCCAGATAGATGCGGCACATGGGCAGATTGTCCACATAGTGCTTCCAGCGGGTCTCAACGTAATCGGGGACTGTACCCAGGGTCTTGGCGGTCTGACACCGGTAAGCCAGCTTGTCCAGAGGCTGGTAATCCCAGTCCACCACGACCTTCTTCGCCTTTAGGCGATAGCATTCCTCCGTCACCATGGCGGTGAATTCGGGCTGTTCCAGGCCGGAGAAGATATAGACTTCCTGCCCTTTCTGCACGTTGGCGCCCATGCGGGCGATCAGTTTCGCGTATTCTCTTAAAACGGTCTTTTTCATATCGTTGTTCCTCTCTTTTTTTATTATCGGTCTACGCCCTATTGTAACAGAAAAACCGCCCCTTTCGGAGCGGTTTTCGGACATTTTGTGTCTGGCAGTGACCCTTACAGCACCGTTACGCTGGTGATGTGGGGATTCAGGCCTTCGTACCAATAGCAGAAGCCTTCCATATCCACGGTGTCGCCGGCCTTGAGGCCCTTGACGGCTTCGTAGACTTCGGTGCCTGCGCCGCAGAGATAGGACTCGACGGTGAAGGTGTAAGTCTGGCCGTCCTTGGAGACCTGGAAGTACAGGTCGTCGCCGTCTGCGCCGGAGCCGTCCCACTTGTAGATAGCTTCGCTCTCAACGGTCATGCCCTTGAAGGCTACGAACTGGTTCTGGTGCTCGATCATCTCGTCAGTGCCCAGCAGTGCGGTAACGTCGGTGGCTTCCGCGATGTATTCGCCTTCTTCGATCTCGAAGGTAGCGTCCACGATCTCGACTTCGCCGGACCATTCGGACTTAAATCCGGTCACCTTGATCTTGGTGCCCGGGACCAGCTTGGCTGCATCCTCTTCGGAGCAGGCCATGTTGTACAGGAAGTACGCGCCTTCGTTGTCCTGGGTATAAGCGGTGATGGTGTTATCCCACCAGGACTGGGTCGCCTGTACGAAGGTCTCGACGGTAACTTCGGTGTCCAGATCTGCAGCGGCATATTCCGCATAGGTCATGACGCCTTCGCCCTTGGCGAAGATGTCAACTTCGGGTTCGGCAGCGGGTTCGTTGGAACCGCTGGTGCAAGCTGCCAGCGCGAAGACCATGCTCAGAGCCAGCAGAACTGCAAAAATCTTTTTCATGTTTTCTTTCCTCCTATAAGCCTCCTCCGATCGAGAAGGCAACACAACTATTATATGCGAGCAGACAGAAAATGCAAGTTACTCTTTCTTCCTCGACCGCAGCCACCAGACGGCGATGCCGCACCAGGTGAGGGCAAGAACGATGAGCAGCCCTTTGGACATGGCCGGCAGCGGTCCCAGATCGTCTGCACTTCCCGGTCCGCCTATCGACGCTGCGGTCTGGTCCAGCCGGTACAGGGAGTTGATCTTCTCGAACAGCCCTTCCATGTATGCTTCATCCACGGTCTGCCCGCGCCGCCTTGATTTGCACACTTCCTCGATCATCTGACCGGCGGCATCCCGCAGGGAGGCGGAGCCGTTAAAGACCGGCGTTACGAAGGTGTCTCCGGTGTGATCCAGCAGCAGCTGCACTGCCTCGATCTTCGCGAAATAGTGTTCCTTGTTATCCTCGCCGCCCCGGCTCAGGTAGTCGACATAGGCCGGGTCGTTCTGCGCCTTCGTCGTGACGGGCACGTACCCTTCCGTCTCGGAGTAGGCGATCTGCACGTCGTTCGTCAGCAGAAACTGAGCGAACAGCCAGCTGGCAAGCACTTCCTGGGGGTCGCGCTTGTTGAAGATGCACACAGACGGCCCCTGGGAGATCATCTGGGGATGACCCGGGTCAAACTGGGGGATGGCCCGCACCACCGTCTCGAACCGCACGATCTTGTCCGGCGCGATGTCGCACAGCGGCGCGTCGGTCCCCATCCAGGTGGAGCCCGCCGTGGAGTCGATGGCGAAGAGGCACTGGCCCGCGTTCAGGAAGTTCGCAGGGTAGCTGGAGATCTTAAAGGTCGAGAACGCCTGGCTGGCCGCATGGGGCGAGATCGTAAACAGCAGATCCTTCGTGGTATCGTTAAAGATCTGAATTTCCCCTTCCGGCGTGGAATAGGGCGCGTCCAGCTGCTTCAGCATCTGGATCATCATGTTGTCCGTGGACTTATAGATAAAGGGAATGAGGACGTTCTGGCCGTTCACCGCGAAGGTACCGTCCGGATTCTTCGCCAGCGCGGCCTCGGACACCTCCCACAGGAAATCCCAGGTGAGCTCGTCCGGCACTTCATAGCCCAGTTTTTCCACATAGGTCTTGTTGATGAAGCAGGCCTCCGTGGAGCGCATGTAGGGGATGGCGTAGTGCGATTCGCCGATGCGGCACTCCTCCAGGAACTGGGGCACCATCTCGTCCATCGAGGGCCCATCGTACAACAGCGATGACCCGCCCAGCCCGTACTGTTCGTCCGCAAACAGGCCGTCCAGGGGCACCACCGTTCCCTGTCCCGTCAGATATGTGGCGATGTGGTCCGGATAGGAGACGCACACGTTGGGCGTGGTCCCGGTAGAAATATTCGTAATAACGTCGTTGTAGATGCGGGCGTAATCGGTGTACAGCCGCATGTTGACATGGATGTTCGGATACAGCGCTTCGAAATCCGAGATCGCCTTCTCGTAGATATCCACCTGGGTGCGGTTCGTATCGTTCTTCGCCCAGAAGGTGATCTCGTAGTCCCGGGAGGCGTCGAATTCCTCCGGCACCGCAAACTCCGCCATGCCCTGGGAGCCGTGGCAGGCGGTCAATAGGAGGGTCACCAGCAAAAGCAGGGGCAGCAGTCTCTTCATCCCTTCGTACCCCCTCTCGAAACGCCGGCCATGATCTTCTTGTGGAAGAGCAGGAACAGCACGATGAGCGGCACGGAGATGACCACGACAGCCGCCATCATGGCGGGGATGTTCTCCCGGCCGAAGCCGTTCTCGCGGATCTCCTGGATGCCGTTGGATACGAGGAAATACGCCGCATCGTCGGTGATGAGCCGCGGCCACACGTAGGAATTCCAGCACTCGATGACCTTCAGGATCGTGATGGTGACGATCGTCGGCTGGCAGATGGGGAGCATCACCCGGGTGAGGTAGCGGAAGTCGCTGCACCCGTCCACCTTCGCCGCATAGTACAGCTCGTCGGGGATGCCTTCGAAATTCTCCTTCAGCAGGTAGATATAGAACACGGAGGTGACCGACGGCAGGATGAGGCCCCAGAACGTGTTGCGCATGCCCCAGTTCGTGATCGTAACGAAATTCGTGATGACTACGAGCTCTGTGGGGATCATCATCAGGGACAGGAACAGCGTAAAGGCCAGGTTTTTGCCTTTAAATTGCAGCCGCGCGAAGGCGAAAGCCGCCAGGGTGATGACCACGAGCATGATCGCGGTCGTCGCGACGGTAAACACGATGGTGTTGCCGAAGTAGCGGGCCAGGGGCACCGCGGTAAAAGCGTCGGCGTAATTCTGCAGCGTCGGGGAGGACGTCCAGAACTTCGGCACGTACTCGGAGTTGTAGGCGCCGTAGCTCTTGAGGGATGTGAGGATCATCCAGTAGAACGGGAACAGCACCACCAGCCCCCAGAAGACCAGGAAGAGGTAGGTGATGATCCGGAGGACCGTCCGGCGGGTGCGGGCCTTTTTTTCGATCGCTTGATAATCGTGATTCATGGCCGCCTCCTAATAATGCACCCTGCGCCCCGAGATCATCAGGTTGATGCAGGTGATGGTGAGAACGATGGCGAACAGGATGAGGGCCGCTGCCGAGGCGAAGCTCGGATAGCCGCCGCTGTTGCCGTAGAGCATGTCGTAGATATAGCCCACGATGGTGTTCATGCCGGCGGCGTTGAGATCGGTGCCGAAGATGGCCACCGCGTCGGAATAGGCCTTGAACGCCCCGATAAAGCCGGTGATGACCAGATAGAAGATCATGGGGGAGATCATCGGCAGGGTGATCCGGGTAAAGGTGCGCAGCTTGCTGGTGCCGTCGATCTTCGCTGCGTTGTAGTAATCCTGGTTGACTGACGCCAGTGCGGACGTAAGGATGAGGATCTTGAAGGGCATCACGACCCAGATCGTGTAGAAACACAGCACGAACATCTTCGCCCAGTAGGGGCCGTCGATAAAGTCCACGGCGGACCCGCCGAACCAGGTGATGACCAGGTTCACGAGCCCGTCGGTGTAGGCGGTCTTCTTGAAGAGGATCATGAAAACGAGGCCAACAGCCAGCGTGTTGGTGACATAAGGCAGGAAATAGATGGTCTGGAAGAGTTCCTTGAGTTTTTTTACGGAATTCAACGCGAGGGAGATGAGCAGGGCGATGCCGGTGGACAGAGGCACGGTGACCGCCACCAGGATGAGGGTGTTCTTGAGCGCCTGCAGAAAATAGGGATCGCGCAGCACGTAGGCGTAGTTATAGCCGCCTGTGCCGGAATAGGTCTGAGACGCGAAGTTATAGCCCTCCTCGAAGGAATAGACGAGGACGTCCACCAGGGGATAGACCATGAAGATCCCGAGGAAGATGATGGCGGGCAGCAGATAGAGCCAGGCTTTGTTGTTTTGCTTGTCCATAGTTTGTCTGGTGCGGCGGTCTCTGTAAAAACGCTCGTCAACACTCCTCGCTACGCTCGTGCGTTTGCGATTTCCTCGCTGTTTTTACAGGGCCCCGCCGCCTAATAGTAAAACTAATAAATACGTTTCTCTGTCTCTTTATCGAATAAATACACTTTGTTGGGTCTTAACCGGAAGTTAACGGTGGGCTTGGACTCGTCCACCTTGTATTCCGCACCGATGATGGCGCGGATGGACTGGCCGGGGCAAGCAGAATGGGTGCACACCACGGAGGTGTCGCGGCCCATCACCTCAACGGCTGTTAAGCCGCAGCTCATCATGCCGGCATCGTCGGGAATAAAGCCCTCGGGACGGATGCCTGCCCAGACCGGGCGGTCCGCCTTCTGTAGTTCTTCGGAGAAGATGTCCGAGCCGGCAAGATCCAGCACGTCGTCTTCGCCGATAAACAGCTTGCCGTCTTTTATGCGTCCTTCAAACACGTTGATCGCAGGCGTCCCGAGGAACTTCGCTACGAACAGATTCGTCGGGTCATCGTAGACGTCCTGCGGCTTTCCGATCTGCTGCACGACGCCGGCGCTCATCACCACGATCATGTCGGTGATGGACATGGCCTCCTCCTGGTCGTGGGTCACGAAGATCGTCGTAATGCCCGTCTCCCGCTGGATGCGGCGGATCTCCTCCCGGGTCTGCAGGCGCAGGCGGGCGTCGAGATTCGACAGCGGCTCGTCCAACAGCAACACCTGGGGCATCTTTACGAGCGCCCGGGCGATGGCCACCCGCTGCTGCTGACCCCCGGAAAGCTGGGCGGGCTTGCGGTCCATGTAATCCTCGATCTGCACGAGCTTTGCAGCGTGCAGCGCTTTCTCCTCCATGACTTCCTTGGACAGCTTCGCCTCCCCTTTCAGATTCTGCAAAGGGAACAGGATGTTCTGCCGCACCGTCATGTGCGGGTAGAGGGCGTAATTCTGGAACACGAGGCCGATGCCGCGGTTCTCCGGCGGCAGGTCCGTCACGTCGTCATCCCCGAAGTAGATGCGTCCCGAGGTCGGCGTTTCCAGCCCGGAGATCAGGTTGAGCGTGGTGCTCTTGCCGCAGCCGGAAGGCCCGAGAAGGCCAATCAGCTTACCATCGGGGATCTCGAACGTAAAGTCGTCCACCGCGACGACATCGGGCCCTTTTTTATTGCGGTTGGGGAATATCTTTGTCAGATGGTCCAGTACTACTTTCATGTCATCACCTAATGCGTGCCCGCCAGCGACAGCATATCCGCCAGATACCAGTTGCCGTCGATCCTCACGAAATACATGCGGTTATCGAACACGTCCACACGCTGCTGACCCGCTACGCGCATCTCCTTTTCGAAGTAGACATCGCAGGACAGAAGGTCTTCGCTGTATTGGATATAATTGCTTATGCTTTCCTTATTCCAGGCGGTGATCACGTGGTTGCTCACGAACGTGATATCCACGGAATCCGCCCAGCGTTCGGCCAGATCATACAGGTTGGAGCCCTCGAGCAGTTTGCATTCGCGCACGACGGTATAGAAGCCGTGATACGACCCCGCCACGTCGTCCGTCATGAACTGCGACCACAGCTCGCCGATGTACAGGGGATCCGCGATCTCGGCCATCCTGTTCATGGCTTCCTGGGTCTCGGCGAAGTTGGAGGGCACGGAATAGACACCGGGAGCGGTCATGACCGCTGCGACCTCCTGGCCCGCATTGTTGAGGGCGGAGATCTTCGGTTCAAACGCCAGCCCCTTCAGGTCGTACAGAAGTCCCGCGGGGACTTCCGCGTACGGCGCCACATACTCAAATTCCGGCAGCGCTGCTTCGGCGAAGTTCACGTCTGCCGATACGGGCGTGCCGTCCAGCAGCAGCGTAAACCCCTCCGGGATCTCGACGGAATAGTTCAGCAGACCGTTTTCGCCAAAGGGCAGCTGCGTTGCTGCATCCCGGTCCGGATCCAGGAGCACCGCAGACGAGATGTCCCAGTCGGAGATCGTCATGATCATCAGTTTCGTGATCTTATTCGCCTCGTGCAGGCCCACCCGCAGGAAAGGCTTGCCGCCCGCCGTTACGTTGACCACCGGATCGGTGCTGCCGATGTGCGCAGGATCTTCGGTCAGTTCGATCTGTGCGGCGTCGTTCCCCTTCAGGGACTGCAGCACGCCGTAGAAGCGGTCTTTGGTCGCGTTCATCGCCCCCGCAGGGCCGTTGAACGCGTTCTTCTCCAGGAATTCGCCCAGGCTGCCGTCCTTTTCGGACGCATTCTGCAGCAATTCGCCCACATATTTCACCGGATCCTGGTTCTCATAGCGCACCATGATGCCCTTCACGTAGAAGTGCAGCGCCGCCAGCAGCGCCAGGATGGCGACGACGTAAACGAGATAAATTCTCCAGAACTTGCTCTTCATCTTAGTTCCCTCCTTCCCCGGCTGCGCTCTTCACAAGGAAGGACGTAGGCAGCCGCCACGAGGAGTTCGCGTAATACAGCGTTACGCTGGTCATCAGGTATTCGCCGTCATAATACAGCGATGAGGAGCTGCCGCCGTCCAGGTTGGCGGCGTTCACCGCGCCGTACTGCTGCATCACGTTGATCAGATCCTGGGCCGTCGCGCCGAGGTGGCCCGATGCGCCGCGTCCGTCGGTGACCAGAAGAAGGATCGCGCCGTCTGCCCGCTGGCCGATGACGGTCCGGGGGTTGGCGCCGGAGCCCGCACCGTTGAGCTGGCGGGCTTCGCCGTTGATGATGAGAGGCACGAAATGGTTATTGGAATCGGAAGCCTCATCCTGGAACGCCACCGCGTCCCGGATGCCCTGCTCCTCGACAAAACTCTTGAATTGGTTGGGCGTCCAGCCGGAGATCGACTCGATGCGCAGGATGTTCTTGTTGTCCAGGCCGATCATGTACAGACCCGTCCAGCCGCTGGGATCGTTCAGCAGGATCTCGCCGTTCGAAACGCAGACGCCGTAGGGCCGACCGCCCTTGTTCATGTCCGCGGCGTACAGACCGCCGTTGACCCCGCCGACCGCCTGATGCATGTCGCAGAGCTGCCCCAGTTCCTTGCCGTATTCGCCCCAGGGATAGGTAGTTCCCACGAAGACCTGGGAGGGGTCTGCCACGATCATCAGAGTGCCGAAGAAGCTGCGACCGTTCACCTGCACGATCTCCACGCCGTGCTCGTCGAAGTTGCCTTCGACCGGCGTATCTGTGGCGATCATTCCCTCGTCGATATCCGTCTCCATCTCGCCCATGGACGTGCGGCTGACGATCTCGTTGATCTCGTCCTCCGACAGGAACATCGTAGCGAGGAACTTCAGGTTGCCGGACTCCAGCACCGTCGTAACGAAGGTGTCGCGGGCGGATTCGGAGGGGCCATGAATGATGGATGCCACGATGACCACGAGAGCCAGCACGACAGCCAGCACCGTCGTGAGCACAACAGTAAGAACACGGCCCACGATCCGGCCGGCACCCAGCTTTCCGCCGGGTTCCGCCGTGCGTTCCTTCTTGGGTTTCGGCGCTTTTTCCCGCACCCGGCTCTTTCTGCGCTGCTCTTCCTCCAGCTTGCGCTTCGCGGTGCGGCCGATGAGGACCTGTTCTTTCGAGCGTTGCAAAGCCTGCATATCCTCCTCGGATATGCTGCTGGGCAGCGTCTTTGCGGCGGGTTCCTCCCCCTCCTGCACCTTTTCCTGATAATCCCGGAACTGACTGCCGTAAATGGCGGTAAAGCTCAGATCCTTGGGCTCGTTTTCCTGAATCAATTTATTATCGTCCAATGCTTTCGACCTTTCTGAATGACATAGATCAACAGAATAATTATACTATATTTCAGCATAAATAAGTTGTATAATATCAAATTGAATATCGTGTGTATTGGAAAGGGAGATTATAACTATGTGGACAAGAAAAGAATTAAAAACGAAAGGCAAAGCGGCCTTTAAAGCGAATTTCTGGCGCTGTGTGTTGGTGGCGTTCATCATAGGGCTCATCGGCGGCGCAGCGGGCGGTGCAGCCGGCGGTGCTACCAGTCATGTTACGGTCAACGGTAACCCGCCGATCGTGCAGGACGACACCACGGTGACCCAGGAATTCCTGGACGGCGCCGTCACCATGAATGTGAACGGCGATCCGGCAGATGTGGATCAGTTTATGACCGAATTCAATAATCTGATCAACGATATCCGCTCGGAAGAAGGCGGCGAGGAAGTCCTGAAGACGATCGCCATCATGCTTGCCGGCATTTTCGCTGTCGTATTTGCCGTCAGCTTCGTGCTCAGCATTCTGGTCATCAATCCGCTCCGGGTCGGCTGCAACCGCTTCTTTGCGGAGAACAGCGCGGCGCCTGCGGAACTGGGCGAGCTGGGCTACGGATTTAAGAGCGGCTACGGCCGCGTGGTCGGCACGATGCTGCGCACGGATATCTATCTGATCCTGTGGAGCATGCTCTTCATCATTCCCGGCATCATCAAGGCATACTCCTACCGCATGGTGCCCTACATCCTGGCGGAAGAACCGGAACTGTCCGGCAAGGAAGCCATCACCCGCTCCCGCGAGATGATGAACGGACACAAATGGAGGACCTTCGTGCTGGATCTCAGCTGGTTCCTGTGGATCTTCTTCGGCGTGCTCACCCTGGGCATCGGCCTTATCTTCTACGTAAACCCCTACATGGAAGCGACCAACGCCGAACTCTACCACGCGCTGAAGAGAGGCGAAGCGTAAAGCAAAAGCAATGGAAAAGAGACGTCCCGCGGGGCGTCTCTTTTTTCGTGCTTATAGATATTTCGGTTAGGGCAATTTGATGCCGTACTGGTCCAGGATATACGTGTCGATCTCCATGCGGACCGTCAACAGGTCGTTGATGATATGGCAGATGGCCAGGTCGCCCTTTAAAGACAGCAGCTTGCCGCCGTCGTATTCGCCCAGATCGGTGTAGCGCAGCAGGAAGTCCAGCATGGCGTTGCAGGCCTTCTTGGCGGAGGCCATCAGATCCGGATCGCTCTGGATGGTGGAGAACCGCTTGCCGCCCTTATGCAGCAGGCAGGGCGTGGGCAGCTGCCAGCCCTTGACGACGCTCACCCGCACCGTGGCTTTGCCCGCGGATTCCAGGCCGCAGATCATCACTTCGCCGTCTCCCATCAGGGCGTGCATATCGCCCATGGAAAGCAGCGCGCCGGGCACGTTCACCGGCAGGTACAGCGTGGACCCTTCCACGATCTTGTTGCAGTCCATGTTGCCGCCGTGGTCGCCGGGCAGTTCCGTGGACCAGCGGCCGGGCGTCTCGTTCGGCCAGACGCCCGGTAGGCTGCCGGGGACAGGCGCTGTTCCGATGACCCCGATCATCGTATCGATGGGGAATTCCAGTTTATCGTTGAATTTTACGGTATCACCGGACACATCGAACTCCCGGACCACGCGTTCCTTAACGCCGGGGCGCTGATAGAAGGCGCCTCCCACCAGGGACTGACGCATATAGCCCTTCCCATTGAGTTGGATCTGCAGGATCTCCACCTTTAAGACGTCGCCGGGCTCCGCGCCGTTTACGTAGAGCGGTCCGGTGGCAGGGTTGTCGATGGTCAGTTCTTCGTGGTCCACGGACCCGTCCGCGTGCAGCCGGTCGTCGTAGCAGTTCCGGCAGTCGAATTCCACGGTCTCACCGCTTTCGCAGAATGCGACGGGTTTGTTATCCGGGCTGTGGTCGCCGGTCACAAAATCTCTTGAGATCTTCAGCATAGGCACCTCCTTATCATTCTGACCCTATTATAACACAAACGGGGACGGTTCTTTGTCCCACTAATGCACTAGTGAGACAAAGAACCGTCCCCGGTCACGTTGATTTCTTAGAATACCGTCTTGCCCAGGCAGGACAGCACGAGTTCGCTGGCCAGCGTCGCTGTGCGGTTCACCTCGTCAAGGATGGGATTGACCTCCACCATATCCAGGGACAGCACGTTGTCGCATTCCGCGAACATCTCCATGCACAGGAAGGCTTCCCGGGCGGTAAGACCGTCGTGGACCGTCGTACCGGTGCCCGGCGCATACTCGGGGGATACGCAGTCGATATCGAAGGAAATGTGGAACCCGTCGGTGCCGTTGCTTGCGATCTCGATGGCGCGCTTGACGACTTCCCGCATGCCGAGGCGGTCGATAGTGTCGATGGAGAAGACGGTAACACCGGCCTCCTTCATGCGCTTGCGTTCCTCCCTGTCGATGTCGCGGCCTGCGATCTGGACGCAATGCTTCGGGTCAACGAAAGCCGGCCCCTGGCCGTAGTCCACCATGCAGTCCGGGCCCCAGCCGCACAGGGCGGAGAAGGGCATGCCGTGCATGTTGCCGGTCTCGGAGGATTCGTCATTGTTCCAGTCGCCGTGGGCGTCCACCCAGATGATGCCGATGTTGCCGCCATGAGCCTTGGCAACAGCGCTTGCAGTGCCGGCCGCGGCGGAGTGGTCGCCGCCCAGCATGATAGGGAACGCGCCCTCTTCCAGGCTCTGTTTCGTGCTTTCGTACAGGCGCTTATTCATATCGATCACCTGATCGTAATTGCGCAGTTTTTCGCTGGTGCGTCCGCTGTCGAGCTGTACGAGGTTGCCCTTGTCGTTCAGTTCGTAACCGAGATCGCGGATGCCTTGGCAGATGCCGGCGAAGCGGATGGCTTCGGGTCCGATGCAGACGCCGCGCTTGGAGGCGCCCTGGTCGATCTTGGCGCCGATAAGGTCGATTCTCTTGTTCTTCATGGGGTTCTCCTTTTCTATACAAACAGGTGTTAGATTCCTATGGATCCATTATATCGCAGAAGACATATTTATGCAATGATGAATATTTATGCATTTTCAACACAATAAAGGGGCAGCGAAGTATGGCTGTCCCTTGTCACGTTCTACTCTTCGAGCAGCTCTTCCGCCCGGCTGGCCGGGATCACCTCCACGCCGTTAGCCTTCAGCAGCTTAACGGTAACGCCGTCGCCTTCTACGAGGCCGCCGTCGAATTTGCCGTTATGGATGACCCCGCAGCCGCAGGAAGGGCTTCTGTCCTGCATCAGAGCCTTCGTAATGGCGTGACCCTTTACGATGCTCAGCACGACGTCCGCGCCGTAATCGTATTCGTACGTAACGTCGCGCCCGCTCTTCGTGAGCACCCGCCCCAGGAAGATCTCGGAGGGTTCTCTCGGGGTCTCCAGGCCGCCCAGTTCCTCCGGGCAGACGCCGATCAGGTTGTACTTTTCGTCCAGCGCATCCAGACAGTCGATCTTCTTGCAGCTGCCGTCGTAGCGGCAGGGAATGCCCAGCAGGCAGTTGGAGATGAGCAGTTTTTTCTTTCTCATGATATCCCTCTTAATTCACGTTGTAGAATTGCACCACTTTTAAAGGCAGCGCGTGTTCCGCGCCGTCGCCCCAGCGCTCGACGAGCACGTTCCAGTCGGTCTGGGTGATGAGCCCTTCCTTGTCCTCGATGTGCACCCGCATGACGGTGGTGCCGTTCTTTTCGTCCGTTCCCAGCAGCACGATGGAGGATTCCACGTTAATGCTGAGGGAATCGATATCGATGATATCCGAGCGGGGATTGCCGGAGATGCCGTACACGTCTTCCAGTTTCGGCGCAGCATCGCCAGGCTCGTAGGAAGGCAGCAGTGCTGCGGAATAATCCAGCACCAGCGCCTCTTTCGCATGGACGATCTTAAACGGATCCGTTGCGTTTTCCGGCGGGATCGCCACGACGCCCATGGCCGTTACGGTCCAGAAGTCGTCGGCAGAAGGATCGTTTTCGTTGAACGTATCCGCAAACGTCGCCTTATACGCCAGCAGCTGTGCGATGGCAGGCAGCTCGAATTCGGCGTCCGCCCACAGTGGGTCGTCTTCTGCTGCAGGGGTCAGCCCGGCTTCGCTGTACAGATCTTCGATCGTTTCCGCATCCGCCTCTTCCGCGGTCGTTCCGTTTTCTGCGGCCTGCTGCGCTTCCTTGGCAGCCTGCGCCGCCTCCGCCTGGGCGAGGTCAACCGATGCTTTACAGCCGCAAACGCTGACCGCAAGCAATGCGGTCAGCGCCATGCAGCAAAGTTTTTTCAGTTTCTCTGAATGCATGCTTTTTCTTATCTTTCCTATTCCGCGCAGTACTCGCAGGTTCCCTTGACGTACGTGCGCTCTACGTTGGTCTTCAGAATGTCGTCCGGTTCGATGGCGAAGATATCCTTGTCGATGACGACGAAGTCCGCGGACTTGCCGGCCTTGATGCTGCCTGCCCAGTCTTCTCTCCAGGCTGCGTAAGCCGCCTGGGTCGTAAACAGGGAGACCGCCTGCTCCACCGTCAGATCCTGCTCGGGCTGCCATCCTCCGGGAGGATTCAGGTCATTGCCCTTGCGGGTGACCGCACAGTGGATGTTCTGCAGGATGTTCATGTCCTCCACCGGGCAGTCGGAGCCGCCGCAGACGGGGATGCCCATGTCGAACATAGTCTTCCAGCCGTAGCTCGTCGCGGCTTTCTCTTCTCCGACTCTGTCCACCAGGATCTTATAGTCGTAATTCAGGAAGATGGGCTGGATGTACCCGATGAGGCCCATGTCCTTCATCTTTTCGTACTGGTCCGGATTCATGATCTGGCAGTGGATGATGCCGTCTCTGCCCTTGCCGCAGCCCGGATTGTTCTTTCTGGCCTTCTCGATGGCTTCCATCACCATGTCCATGCCCTTGTCGCCGATGGCGTGGATCGCGATCTGGCAGTTGTGCTTATATGCGTTGTCCACCAGGAAATCCAGTTCGTCCTGGGTGAGCATCGCGACGCCGCAGTTTTTGCCGTCGCCGTCCTTGTATGGGTCACGCATCAGGGCCGTCCGGGCGCCCAGCGCGCCGTCGATCAGCACCTTGTACGGTCCCAGCGTATATTTTTCGGTGTTCTGCCAGCCGGTGCCGTAGCCGTTGGCAAAGAAGTCGGCCTGCCATTCCCGCACGGGCAGGTTGCACTGCTCGTAGACGCGGATCTTCATCTTGCCTTCCTTAATGAGTTCGTCGTAAGCCTGCATCACCTTCTTGTAGTTGCCCGGCACGTCCTTAAAGTCGTCGGAGTGGATCTCCACGATGCCGCACTTTAAGGCCTTCTCCTGGGACAGGAGGATGAGTTCCTTCACCCCTTCCAGCGTCTCCTCGGGAATCGCGTTGAGCACGCAGGCCCGGGCATTTTCCCGGAAGATGCCCAGCGGCCGTCCGGTCTCGTCTCTATCGATGACGCCGCCTTCCACGTCGTCCGCATGTTCGCTCATGCCCATGATGTTGAGGGCAGCGGTGTTGCAGACGATCACGTGGCCGCAGGTGCGGGTGAAGGCCAGAGGCACGGTCGTCGAGATCTTGTCCAGGTCATCGCGGGTAATAAACCGCTTCTCGTCGGAGAAATTGTCCTGGTTCCAGCCGCGGCCCCGGACCCAGCGCCCTTCGGGGATGTCGTGGGTCGCCAGGAAGTTGCGGGAATATTCGATGAGCCCCGCAATGGACGTACACTCGTTATGGTTCATGTCGCGGAGGATGAGGCCTTCGGACAGGTTATGCATATGGGTCTCGAAAAAGGCGGGGAGTATGGTCTTGCCCTTCATATCTTCGGCTTCGACAGCGCCGACGGACCCAAGGATCTCTTCGTTGCTGCCGACCGCCGTAAAATGGCCGTCCTCCACTACGAACGCCTGCGCGTGCATGGCGTCTTTTTCCATTGTGATCACGTTAGCGTTGTAATAAACTTTCTTCATATTGCCTCCTGGCCAAGTGGCGAAATCCGAAAATAAATACTATAATCATTTTATAGTTGCAGCTCAGGTAAATCAAGGAGGAACCTATGGCACCAGGACCGGGCGGGCACGGACCCGTTCATTTTATGACAGACGAGGAAAAGCAGCAGGTGCCGAAAGTCACGAAGGGCTTGCTCCTGCGAATCGCCTCCTACCTAAAACCCTATAAATTTCAATTCGCTTTGGTGTTCATCACCATCCTGCTCTCGGCGGCCATCGGCCTGCTGCCCTCGATCATCACGGGGCGCATCGTAGACCAGGCGCTGGTGGGCAAGAATCTGGATCTGCTGGTCAAACTGCTGATCGCGGCCTTCGCCACCATGGCGCTGTCGCAGATCATCAGCGTGCTGGAGAGCTACATCAATGCGTGGATCAGCGCCCGCATCATCTTCGACATGAAGAACCAGATGTACGCCCATCTGCAGAGCATGCCCCATTCGTTTTTCACGACGGAAAAGCAGGGCGACATCATCACGCGCATGAATTCCGATATCGACGGGGTGAGCAGCGTCATCTCCGGCACGCTCACGTCGGTGGTCAGCAATATCGCGACGGTCGTGACCACGGTCATCGCCCTGTTCGCCATGAGCCCGCGGCTGGCTATCGTCGGTATCGCCATCGTGCCGCTTCTCGTCATCCCCACGAAAAAGGTGGGCGTCACGCGGTTTAAACTGCTGACGGAAGCCCGGGCCAAGGCCGATGAGATGAACCAAATGGTGGACGAGACGCTGTCGGTCTCCGGTTCGCTGCTCGTAAAGCTGTTTACGAAGGAAGAGGTGGAGTACGAGCGGTTTGTGAAGGTCAACGAAGAGGTGACCCGCTACAACATCAAGGAACAGCGCTCCGGCCAGTGGTTCCGGGTGATGATGGGCATGTTCACCCAGGTCGGCCCCCTGCTGATCTACTTCGCCGGCGGCTATCTGATCATCGCGAAGGGCGACCCGAAACTGACGGTCGGTACGATCACGGCGACGGTGGCGCTCATCAACCGGCTGTACCGGCCGGTGCAGAGCCTGCTGAACATCCAGGTGGACTTTACGCGATCCCTGGCCCTGTTTACGAGAATTTTCGACTATTTCGACAAGACGAACAACATCAAGGACCCGCTGCTGGGCACGGCGCCGGATCTTTCGAATCCGTCCGTGGAATTCCAGCACGTGGCGTTCTCCTACACGCCGGATAAGCAGATCTTAACGGATATCAACTTCTTCGTACCGGGCGGGCAGATGTACGCCATCGTCGGACGCTCGGGAAGCGGCAAATCCACGGTGGTCAACCTCATCCCGCGCCTCTACGACGTGGACAGCGGCCACGTGAAGGTGGCCGGACAGGATGTGCGCAGCATTAAACTGAAGATGCTGCGGCAGGCGATCGGCATGGTGAGCCAGGAGAGCTATCTGTTTAACGGGACCATTAAAGAGAATCTGCTGTACGCAAAGCCCGATGCCACCCAGGAAGAGATCGAAGCAGCCTGCAAGATCGCGAACATCCACGACATGATCGCAGGCCTCGAAAAAGGCTACGATACCGAGGTCGGCAACCGGGGCTTAAAGCTTTCCGGCGGAGAAAAACAAAGGATCTCTCTGGCACGCGTGGTGCTGAAAGATCCCAAGATCCTCATCTTAGACGAGGCGACGTCCGCTCTGGACTCCATCTCCGAAAACGCCATCCAAGACGCCCTGGACAAGGTGATGGAGGGCCGCACTTCCATCGTCATCGCCCACCGTCTCTCCACGATCCTGTCCGCGGACAAGATCCTCGTGGTGGACGGCGGCGTAGTCGCAGAGTCCGGCAGTCACGAAGAGCTGCTGGCTTTAGGCGGCATCTACAAGGAACTGTACGAGACCCAGTTCTCGAAAGTGCTGGATAAATAAGCAGAACACACGGAGACTAGTTATCGACCAGATCCACATAATAGATCGGTTCCGGCCATTCCTGCATCAGAAGCTGCAGGCGCGCAGGGTCGGATGCTTCTTCTTTGATGTCCGCATTCCGCAGGGTCGTGGCGTGTGCCGCGGAGACCCACAGGCTTTGCGGAGCGCCGTCGCTCGTATATCGATATTCCACCCAGTCCAGGTTATCCACGCAGGCGATCAGCACAGCGGCAAATCGCCGCATGTCTTTCCGCATCCCGGCCAGGATCTGGCTATTGATGTCGGTCTGCAGAACGATCGTCCAGCCGTAGGGTTCTTCCGCTGTGGAGAGCTCGTTTTCATAGGGTCCGATCACATCCCGGATCCCCAGCGCATCGGCCAGCGCAGCATTAGCCGGCATATCGCCCACATAGGCGTGCCGCGCATTCCAGACTTCCGCCGTCTGTTCGTCGATCAGCGTCCCCTGATACCAGACGATGCGGTCGCCCATCCAAATCTCCTGCACGTTCTGATAGGCTTCGCCTGCAGCGCCTTCTGCGCCTACCGCGTAATAGAAGTCGTTATCCTTGCCGCCCTTCTTCGCTGCGCGGAAACCGATCTCCATGGTTCCGTCTGTGCGCTGCAGCAGATCTGCATGGGTCACGCCGAGACTCTTATCCTTGAGATTGCCGGAAATGGCGATACCGTTTTCATCCTGGACTACGCCCGTGATATTCACCGCACTCGGATCCACGTAGCTGCCGTAACGGTAGGTCTTGTACCAGAATCCCGCGCCCAGCAGCACCGCAGCAGCCAGAACGCCTGCGGCGACCCGCTTCCAGGTGCCGGTGCGCACCTTCTTCAGGTAGTCGATCTCCTTTGTTTCGGCGGCCTGTTCCTTGGCAGGGTCATCCCCTCCCTGCATGGCGGCCAGAACACGGCGGCAGTCTTCGCATCCCCCCAGATGCCGTTCGACCGCCTCGTTGGTCTCTTCGCTCGTCAGTTTTTCGATGTAGCTCGGCAGCAGATCTTTTACCACCGCACACGTCAGATCATTCTTCATCGTCTCTTACCTTCCCCTTCAATTTCTCTTTCCCTCTGTAAAAGGTGACCCTCGCCCAGTTCTCGCTCTGCCCTAAAACGTCTCCGATCTCCCGGAAGGACAAGCCTCCGAGGAGCCGCAGATACAGCACTTCGCGGGCAGGCTCCGGGCTGTCGTGGATCGCAGCGTACAGGCGTCTTTTGCGTTCCGCCGCCACCGTTTCCTCTTCGGGTGAAGGAGCAGTCCCAGCCGGCGCTGTGCCGGTCTCCGCCAGCTCGTCCAGACTGTCCTGCAGCGGATGTCTGCGCCGGTAGGCCATCAGTTGATTTTTTGCGATGGCGCAAAGCCAGGTCGATACCTTGCAGCTGCCGTCGAAGCGTCCGATGCTGCTGACGGCTTGAGCGAACGTCTCCTGCGTCAGCTCTTCGGACAGGTCTTCGTCGCCTGTGAGCGAACACAGATAGCGGTAGACCGTCTGCGCGTGCTGCCGGTAGATCTCTTCCATGGACTGCATCTCTTCACCTCCTTTCCCCTTTTCATACCGTTAATGCAGAAAACGGGCTTTTCGTTACAAGCCCGCTGAAAATTTTTTTGATCTGACGGAAGGTTACGCCAGCGCCCGCTTCGCCGCTGCCTTCGCATGGATGACGGTCGTATCGAAGAGGGGCAGCACGCTGTCTTCAGGGCGTACCAGCAGGCCGATCTCCGTGCAGCCCAGGATGACGGCCTCGCAGCCCTGTGCTTTCAAATCGTCGATCGCCCGGGCAAAATACTGCCGGGACGCCTCTCGGATCTCGCCGACGCACAGTTCCTCGAAAATGATGCGGTTCAATTCCGCAATATATTCTTCACCCGGCACGCAGACCGCAAAGCCCGCCTCCGCCAGCCGACCTTTATAGAAATCCTGCTGCATGGTGTAGCGGGTGCCCAGCAGGCCGACTTTGCGGATCCCGGCTTCCTGCAGCGCATCGCCCGTCGCATCAGCGATATGGAGCAGAGGCACGGTCACAGCCGCCTGCACCGCATCGAACACTTTGTGCATCGTATTCGTGCAGATGAGGATGAAGTCCGCGCCGCACGCCTGCAGGCCCACAGCCGCATCCGCCAGAATCTTTGCCGCATCATCCCAGCGGCCTTCGCTTTGGCACCGCTCGATCTCGTCGAATTCCACGCTGTACAGCGCGATCTTCGCAGAATGCAGCCCGCCCAGCGCCTGCTTTACGGTCTCGTTTATGATCCGGTAATACGGCACCGTGCTTTCCCAGCTCATGCCGCCGATGAGTCCTATGGTCTTCATGGATCCTGCCCTCCTGTCTGCTTTCCATTATAACATTTTTCAAAAACCTCTTGACGTCTGCTATCGAAGTGATATTATTTTGATATCACATATCGTTGTTTTCAAAAGGAAGGTATCTGATCATATGAACGAAATCATTTTAAACAAAAGAAAGAACGGCATGGGGATGCTCATCCTACTGCTCCTGCTGTACGTTGCAGCGGTCATCCTGCTCATCGGCAGCGCCAGCTATGCCCTGCCCCTGCGGGGCGCCTTGCGCGGCATCGTCATCGCCGTCTGCATCTTCTGGCTCGCCATTGGCTGGATCCTGCTCCTGGGTCTCAAGGTCATCCGTCCCCAGGAAGCGCTGGTGCTCACCCTGTTCGGCAACTACGTGGGAACCCTCCGGGAGGAAGGCTTCTATTGGGTCAACCCGTTCTGCGTAGCGGTGAACCCCGCAGCGAACACGAAGCTGTCCCAGAGCGGCGACGTGGACAGCGGCGACAAGACCTCCCTGCTTACAACGCTGGCGACCAGCGGCAAGCAGACCACGGAAGTCGGCAGCAGCAAGAAGATCTCCCTCAAGGTGATGACCCTCTCCAACTCCCGCCAGAAGATCAACGACTGCCTGGGCAACCCGGTGGAGATCGGCATCGCAGTCATGTGGCGGGTCACGGACACGGCGAAGGCCGTCTTTAACGTCGACAACTACAAGGAATATCTGTCCCTGCAGTGCGACAGCGCCCTGCGCGAGATCGTGCGCATCTATCCCTACGACGTGGCGCCTGGCGTGGATACGACCGGCGACGGCATCGCGGACGAAGGCAGCCTGCGCGGCTCCTCCGAGCTGGTGGCCAGCCGCATCAAGGAAGAGATCCAGCGCAAGGTGACCTCCGCAGGCCTCGAGATCCTGGAAGCCCGCATCACCTATCTGGCCTACGCGCCGGAGATCGCGGCCGTCATGCTGCAGAGACAGCAGGCGTCCGCCATCATCGACGCCCGCAAGATGATCGTAGACGGCGCCGTCGGCATGGTGGAAATGGCGCTGGACCGTCTGGCGGAAAACAACACCGTCGAACTGGACGAGGAACGCAAAGCTGCCATGGTGAGCAATCTGCTGGTCGTACTGTGCGGCAACAAGGACGCCCAGCCCATCGTCAACTCCGGCAGCCTGTATTAGTCCACGGGTGAGGAAATGACCGAAGATCTGAAAAACACCAAAAAACAGGTGCCGCTGCGCCTGTCGCCGAAGCTCTATGCCGCCATCGCGGCCTGGGCGGAGGACGATTTCCGCTCGGTCAACGGGCAGATCGAGTATCTGCTTACCGAGTGCGTCAAGCAGCGCAAGAAAAACGGCAAGTACGTCGGCGAGGAGATCGACGCGCCGATCGAGCTGGACATCGAATAGACGGTACAAAAAAAAGCCGGCCGGTCTCATCGAGACCCGGCCGGCCTTTTTTTGCGGAGGTCGTTTAGGGCAGCAGGCTTTCGATCAAATCCCTGGCGCGCTGCGGATCCAGATCCAGGCGATTTACCACCTCTGTGACCATTTCCACAAAGACTCGGTCTGTCGAGATATGACGGATGGCGTCGTCTTCGCGCCGGATCCCGTAACACAAACAGGGTTCTTCTTCACAGACGAATACTTCGCTTACGATCGTGTACTTTTTTACATTCTTCATCGCTTCTCCTCCTAAACGCATCCCCTATTTTCAGATTTTCCTACGGCAGATCCCAAAAACCCCTTCTATAATAAATGAGTAATTTTTTGGCAAATTATCACGCACTTTTTTGAAAATTTTCCAAAAAAATTTTTTCAGCAAAAAACTTCGCTGCTTTTCCTTGACACTCCTCCCTGTGCAGGCGCATAATACTTAAGATAATTGATCTTTAAGAACGATCCCGTGAGGTCGGCAAGATCGAGTCATAGAAAGTTTTGGGCAGGTGCTGCAGCACAGGCCCCTCTCCTGCTATGTTCGTTCACCCTGCCGGCTATCCGGCAGGGTTTTCTGCAAAAATCCGGAGAAACTATGACTTTCAACGCAAAAAACAACGGCAGAACTTTCGGACAGACGGACAGCGGCAGCACTGTCCTTCCCGGCTTTTGCGACGTGCACGTGCACTTCCGCGAGCCGGGTTTTTCATATAAGGAGACGATCGCATCCGGATCGGCTGCGGCGGCGCACGGCGGCTATACTGCCGTCTGCACCATGCCGAACCTGGCGCCCGTGCCCGACAGCCTGCCCCATCTCGAGCAACAGCTCGAGATCATCGAAAAGACGGCTGCGATCGCTGTCCATCCCTACGGCAGCATCTCCGTCGGAGAGCAGGGCAAAGAGATCGCGGACCTCGAAGCCATGGCGCCCTACGTCTGCGCTTTTTCCGACGACGGCAAAGGGGTGCAGGATGCGGGGCTCATGAAAGAGGCGATGACCCGCGCCAAAGCCTTAGGCAAACTCGTCGTCGCCCACTGCGAAGTCAACGAGCTGCTGCGCGGCGGCTACATCCACGACGGCCGCTACGCCAAGGAGCACGGACACCGCGGCATCTGCAGCGAGAGCGAATGGCGCCAGGTGGAGCGCGATATCGATCTGGCGTATCAGACCGGCTGCGGTTACCACGTGTGCCACATCTCCACAAAAGAGAGCGCAGAGCTCGTCCGCCAGGGCAAGAAGGACGGCATCGACGTATCCTGCGAGACGGCGCCCCACTACCTGCTGATGGACGACGCCCAGCTGACCGAAGACGGATGGTTCAAGATGAATCCGCCGGTGAGAGATAAAACCGACCGGGAAGCGCTGCTGGAAGGCGTCTGTGACGGCACGATCGAGATCGTAGCCACCGATCACGCGCCCCACAGCGCCGAAGAAAAGGCGAAGGGCCTCGAAAAGAGCGCCTTCGGCATCGTGGGGATCGAAACAGCATTCCCACTGCTGTACACCTATCTGGTAAAGTCCGGAACGCTCACCCTCGTTCAGCTGGTCAAATTGCTCTCGGACAACCCCAGAAAGCGCTTCGGCATCCAGTCCGACCCCGGCCGGTCGATCTGGAACCTGGAAGAAGAATACATCATCGATCCGGACGATTTCCTTTCCAAAGGCAAAGCGACGCCCTTCAAGGGATGGAAGGTCTTCGGCCGGTGCATAGAAACGACTTATAACGGAAACACGGTTTACGCATTCAAATAAATTCGGAGGAATACCATGGCTAAGAGAACAGACATCAAAAAAGTACTCATCATCGGATCCGGCCCCATCGTCATCGGGCAGGCGGCAGAATTCGACTACGCAGGCACCCAGGCCTGCCTGGCGCTCAAGGAGGAAGGCTATCAGGTCATCCTGTGCAACTCCAACCCCGCCACCATCATGACCGACACATCCATCGCGGACAAGGTCTACATGGAGCCCCTTACGCTGGAATACGTCGCGAAGATCCTCCGGTACGAGCGGCCCGACGCCATCGTGCCCGGCATCGGCGGACAGACAGGCTTAAATCTGGCCATGCAGCTCGAGCGCAAGGGCATCTTAAAGGAATGCGGCGTACAGCTGCTGGGCACCCCCGCAAGCTCCATCGAGCGGGCCGAGGACAGAGAACTGTTCAAGGAGATGTGCCAGTCCATCGGTGAGCCGGTCATCCCCTCCGAGATCACCTACTCCCTGGATGAAGCGAAGGAAGCAGCGAAACACATCGGCTACCCCGTCGTGCTGCGCCCTGCCTTTACCCTCGGCGGTACCGGCGGCGGCTTCGCGTATAACGAAGAAGAACTGATCGAAGTCGGCACGAACGCGTTCCGGCTCTCCCCCGTGCATCAGGTGCTCGTCGAAAAGAGCGTGCGCGGCTATAAGGAGATCGAGTTCGAAGTCATGCGCGACTCCAACGACCACGCCATTACCATCTGCGGCATGGAGAACGTGGACCCCGTTGGCGTCCACACCGGCGACTCCATGGTCGTAGCGCCTATCCTGTCCTTAAACGAGCACGACCTGAAGATGCTCAACGATTCCGCGATCCGCATCATCAAGGAGCTGAAGATCGAAGGCGGCTGCAACGTGCAGTTCGCCCTCAACCCCAATTCCTCCGAATACTTCCTCATCGAAGTCAACCCCAGAGTCTCCCGTTCCTCCGCGCTGGCCAGCAAGGCAAGCGGCTATCCCATTGCCAGGGTCACCGCGAAGATTGCCATGGGCATGGCCCTGGAAGAGATCCCCGTCGCAGGCGGCACCGCGGCCATCGAACCCAGCCTCGACTACATCGTGGCCAAGTTCCCGCGCTTCGCCTTCGATAAATTCACCGACGCGCCCAACACCCTGGGCACCCAGATGAAGGCCACCGGCGAAGTCATGGGCATCGGCTCCACGCTGGAGGAATGCTGCCTCAAATCCGTGCGCTCCCTGGAGACCGGCGTCTGCCACTTCTGGATGGCGAAGTTCGACAGCTACACCGATCAGGAACTGAAGGACTACGTCTCCGAGTTCCGGGCGGACGGCATCTTCGCCGTGTTTGAGCTCATCCGCAGAGGCGTTTCCCTGCAGGAGATCCACGAGCTCACCATGATCACCGGGCTGTTCCTGGAGAGCTTTAAGAAGATCGTCGACATGGAAGGCATGCTGAAGAGAGCGCCAGGCGGCATCGACACCCTCACCGCAGCCAAGCTGATGGGCTTCTCCGACGAATACATCGCCAAGCTCTGGAATGTGGACGAGCTGCAGATCTACAAGACCCGCAAGGAAGAGGGCCTTACGCCGGTCTTCCGCATGGTGGACACCCTGCACACCGGCAAGTACATCGCCTACCTGTACTCCTCCTACACCGGCGAAAACCAGTCCCTGCTGACGGACAAGAAGAAGATCATCGTGCTGGGCGCCGGCCCCATCCGCATCGGACAGGGCGTGGAATTCGACTACTCCACCGTCCACGCGGTGCAGACCATCAAGCGGGCAGGCTACGAAGCCATCATCATCAACAACAATCCGGAGACCGTCTCCACCGACTACACCACCGCCGATAAGCTGTATTTCGAGCCCCTTACCCCGGAAGACGTCATGGCCATCATCGACTTCGAAAAGCCGGAGGGCGTCATCGCCTCTTTAGGCGGTCAGACCGCCATCAACCTGGCGCAGCCCCTCGTGGACCGCGGGGTAAAGATCATCGGCACCGATTGCGAAGCCATCGACCTGGCGGAAAACCGCGACAGTTTCGAAAAACTTCTGCTGGAGCTCAACATCCCGCAGCCCAAGGGCCGCGCGGTGACCCACATAGAGGAAGGCGTTGCCGCCGCTGCCGAGATCGGCTATCCCGTGCTGGTGCGTCCCAGCTTCGTTCTGGGCGGCCGCGCCATGCAGATCGTTCTGGGGGAGGAGCAGCTGCGCCACTACCTGAAGACCGCCGTGGAGATCGACGCAGACAAGCCGGTCCTGGTGGATAAATACATCCAAGGCAAGGAAGTGGAGATCGACGCCATCTGCGACGGACGCGACGTGTTCGTCCCGGGCATCATGGAGCTGGTGGAGCGCACCGGCATCCATTCCGGCGACTCCATCTCCGTCTACCCCTCCTTCTCCATCTCGGACAAGGTGAAGGGCACCATCCTGCAGTACGCGAAGAAGCTGGGCCCCGCCATCGGCATCGTGGGTCTGTACAATATCCAGTTCATCGTGGATCAGAACGACGACGTGTACATCATCGAGGTCAACCCGCGGTCGTCCCGCACCGTTCCCTTCCTGTCCAAGGCCACGGGCTATTCTCTGGCAGACATCGCCACGGAGGTGATCCTGGGCAAGAGCTTAAAGGAACAGGGCATCTTCGACCTGTACGCACCGGAGAAGAAGCGCCACTACGTAAAGGTGCCCGTATTCTCCTTCAACAAGATCCGCGGTCTGGATGCCTACCTGTCTCCGGAGATGAAATCCACCGGCGAAGCCATCGGCTACGATGACCGCCTCAACCGCGCGCTGTACAAGGCGCTGCAGGCAGCCGGCATGCACCTGCAGAACTACGGCACGGTGTTTGCGACGATCGCGAACAAGGACAAGGAAGAGGCTCTGCCTCTCATCCGCCGGTTCTACAACCTGGGCTTCAACATCGAAGCGACGGAAGGCACGGGAACATTCCTCAAGGAGCACGGTATCCGCACCCGCGTGCTGAAGAAGATCTCCGAAGGATCCGATGCGATCCCCGAGAGCATCCGCCAGGGTCACATCGCCTATATCATCAACACATCCGCGCTGGATACCGGAAGCGACACGGACGGCATGAAGATCCGCCAGGCGGCGACGGAAAACAACGCCACGATCTTCACCTCGCTGGATACGGTCCGCGTGCTGCTGGACGTTCTGGAAGAGACGACGCTGACGATCTCCACGATCGACGCATAAGTTGTCCTCGGGGTCCTGTCGCAAGGCAACCTTCCCCTTCCCTTGCGCTTACGCGCCGGGCGGGGCCCCTTCCTTCGCGCCACCCCTCGGACCTATATTTCAATGGGAGATCCTCATGCTATGAAAAAAGGGAAATATATTATAACTGAGAATACAAACCTCGCCGCCGGCATCTGGAAGATGGTGCTGGCAGGCGACGGCACCGCCGTAACGGCACCGGGCCAGTTTATCGACATCAAGCTGGACGGCCGGTATCTGCGGCGGCCGATCTCGGTGCACGACGCAGACGAGGGCAGCATTACGATCATCTACAAGGTGCTGGGCCACGGCACGGACGACATGACCCGCTACGAGCCCGGCAAACCGCTGGACGTTCTGGCGGGCTGCGGCAACGGGTTTCAGACCTGCGGAGACGGTTCTCTGTCCCAGCTGCGCCGGCCCCTCCTCATCGGCGGCGGCGTCGGCATTCCGCCCCTCTACCTGCTGGCGAAAAAGCTGATCGCATCCGGCTGCCTGTCCCAGGTCGTTCTCGGGTTCAACAGCGCGGAAGACGCCTTTTGCATCGAAGAATTCCGGGCGCTGGGCTGCACGGTGAACGTTGCTTCTGCAGACGGCTCCCTCGGAACGAAAGGCTTTGTCACGGACGCCCTCCCTGCCGCGGACACCTACGACTGTTTCTACACCTGCGGGCCCCTGCCCATGCTCAAAGCGCTGGATAAGGCGATCCCCGCCGGCATCCCCGGACAGTTCTCCTTCGAGGAGCGCATGGGCTGCGGCTTCGGCGCCTGCATGGGATGCACCATCCCTGTCAAGGGCGGCTACAAGCGCATCTGCAAGGACGGGCCGGTGCTGGCCAGAGAGGAGATCCTATGGGAGAAGTAAGAGAAAACCGTCTCGGGGTCACGCTGTGCGGCGTCGAGCTCGATAACCCCGTCATCCCCGCCTCCGGCACCTTCGGCTACGGCAAGGAGTTCGCAGAACTCTACGATATCAACATCCTCGGCACGTTCTCCTTCAAGGGAACCACAAAGGATCCGCGGCTGGGCAATCCCGTGCCCCGCATCGCGGAGGCTGCCAGCGGCATGCTGAACGCCGTCGGTCTTCAGAATCCCGGCGTGGACCACGTCATCGCCCACGAGCTGCCCGAAATGAAGGCATTTTTCCATAAACCCGTCATGGCCAACGTCTCCGGCTTTTCCGTGGACGACTACGTCTACACCTGCGAAAAGCTGGACAAAGAGCCCCAGGTGGGCTGGCTGGAGGTCAACGTCTCCTGCCCCAACGTGCATGGCGGCGGCATGAGTTTCGGCACCGATCCGAAGGCCGCGGCGGAAGTGACCCGGGCAGTCAAGGCGGTCACGGCAAAGCCGGTCATCCTTAAGCTGTCCCCCAACGTGACGGATATCGCAGAGATCGCCAAAGCCTGCGAAGCTGCGGGCGCAGACGGGATCTCCCTCATCAATACGCTGCTGGGCATGCGCATCGATCTGAAGACGAGAAAGCCCATCCTGGCCAACACCACGGGCGGATTATCCGGCCCTGCGGTGTTCCCGGTGGCGCTGCGCATGGTCTATCAGGTAGTCCGCGCCGTCTCCATTCCCGTCGTGGGCATGGGCGGTATCTCCTCCGCGGAAGACGTGCTGGAGATGATGATGGCGGGCGCCGCCGCCGTCGAAGTCGGCGCAGCGAATCTCGTGGATCCCTTCGCCTGCAAAAAGATCATCGAAGAACTGCCGGCAGCCATGGATAAATACGGAATCAAGACCTTACAGGAACTGAAAGGATAGCACAATGGGTAAAGACGTTATCGTCGCCTGCGATTTCGCAAGCAAGGCGCAGACACTGGAATTTCTGGACCGGTTTACGGGCCGCAAACCCTTCGTCAAGATCGGCATGGAGCTGTTCTACGCCGAAGGGCCGGACATCGTGCGGGAGATCAAGGCCAGAGGCCACAAGATCTTCCTGGATCTGAAGCTGCACGACATCCCCAATACGGTCAAGAGCGCAATGGCGGTCCTCACGGGCCTGGGCGTGGACATCATCAACGTGCATGCGGCGGGCACCAAGCGCATGATGGAAGCGGCGCTGGAAGGTCTCACCCGGCCGGACGGCACGCGGCCGCTGCTGATCGCGGTCACACAGCTCACCTCCACGGATCAGCAGGCCATGGAAGAGGATCTGTGGATCGATAAGCCGCTGCCCGAGGTCGTAATGCACTACGCAAAGTGCGCAGAAGACGCCGGATTGGACGGCGTGGTCTGCTCCCCGCTGGAAGCGAAAGCGGTGCATGAGACTTGCGGGGCGCAGTTCCTGACGGTGACCCCGGGCGTGCGCTTCGCCGAAAGCGCAGCGGGCGACCAGAAGCGGATCATGACCCCGCAGCAGGCCAGGATCGAAGGCTGCGACTACATCGTCGTGGGCCGTCCCATTACCAGAGCAGAAGACCCGGTGGCGGCGTACGAGCGCTGCTGCGCGGAGTTTATCGGATAAAGGAGAAATACCATGGAAACATCCAGACAGATCGCGAAAGATCTTTTAAGCATCAAAGCCGTGTTTTTCAGACCCGAAGAGCCCTTCACCTGGGCTTCCGGCATCAAGAGCCCGGTGTACTGTGATAACCGGCTCACTCTCACCGCGCCGGAAGTCCGCACCCACGTCGAAGAGGGCCTGGCGGAGATCATCCGCACCTATTATCCGGAGGCGGAAGTGCTGATGGGAACGTCCACGGCGGGCATCGCTCACGCGGCGATCGTGGGTCACATCATGAACCTTCCCATGGGCTACGTGCGCTCCGGCGCCAAGGACCACGGTCGGCAGAACCAGATCGAAGGACGGCTGGAGCCGGGTCAGAAAGTCGTGGTCGTGGAAGACCTGATCTCCACCGGCGGCAGCGTGCTCGAAGTCGTGGAAGTGCTGAGAAACGCCGGGGCGGAAGTCCTGGGCGTCGCCTCCATCTTCACCTACGGCATGAAGAAGGGCCTGGACCGCATGGCGGCTGCTAACGTCATCAACCACTCCCTGACGGACTTCGACGAGATCGCCAAAGTCGCCGCAGAGGAAGGTTACATCCCCGAAAGCGACATTGCGCGGCTCATCGCGTTCCGCAATAACCCTTCGGACGAGAGCTGGATCGGCAAGTAAAGGAGACCGGACATGAAAAGAAGCGTTATCGATACCGTAGATCTGAGCAAGGAAGAGGTGCAGGGGCTGCTGGATACGGCGATGGATATCATCGCTGACCCCGCCAAATACGCTCATGCCTGCGCCGGCAAGAAGCTGGCCACCCTGTTCTTCGAACCTTCCACCCGCACCCGCATGAGTTTCGAAGCCGCCATGTACGAACTGGGCGGCAACGTCATCTCCATGACGGATGCCGGCACATCTTCTGCCACCAAGGGCGAGACCGTGGCCGATACCGTAAAGGTCGTCAGCAACTACGTGGACATCATCGCCCAGCGGCATCCGAAGGCCGGTGCTGCCCTGGTCTCCGCGGTGAACGCACAGATCCCCGTCATCAATGCCGGTGACGGCGGTCACTGCCATCCCACCCAGACTTTCGCGGACCTGCTGACCATCTACCGGGAGTACGGAAAGATGGACGGCCTCACCATCGGTTTCTGCGGCGATCTGCTGTACGGCCGCACCGTGCACTCCCTGATGAGCGCCATGGCCCGCTACGAAGACACGAAGTTCGTGCTCATCTCCCCGGACGAGCTGAAGGTGCCCCGCCATCTGATCGACGATGTGGTCACCCCGAACAGCATCCCCTGCGAGGAAACGGCCTCCCTGGAGGACGCGCTGCCCAAGCTGGACGTGCTGTACATGACCCGCATCCAGAAGGAGCGCTTCGACGATATCGAACAGTACGAGCGGCTGAAGAGCTCCTACGTGCTGGACGCGGAAAAGATGAAGCTGGCAAAACCGGACTGCATCGTGATGCACCCGCTGCCCCGGGTGGACGAGATCGCGGTGGAAGTGGACGAAGATCCCAGGGCCCGTTATTTCGAACAGACCTATAACGGAAAGATCATGCGCATGGCGCTCATCTTAAAGCTGCTGGGCGATCAGGACCCGGCGCATACCTATCCCGGCGGCCCATTCTCCCTGTGGAACGAGGCGATGGAAGACAACGCATATCGCTGCACGAATCCCAAATGCATTTGCGCGGCGGAGCGCTCGATCCGGCACAAATACTATGTCGCCAAAAACGGCAGCAAACGCTGCGTATACTGTGAGCAATAGCGCAAAGATGCCATAAAAAGCAAGAAAAAACACCGGAAGATCTCTCTCCGGTGTTTTTCTTATGCAAAATGCAGCCTATGCTTTCTTTTTAGCGGCCAGACCCAGGACAACGCACACCACGGAGACCGCCATGCCCAGGAACAGGCTGTCGAAGGGCAGCCCCATCAGCTTGCCGGCGAACACCGCGGCAGGCGACAGGATAACGGAAGCCAGGATAAACCGTTTATCCACGCGCCCCGGCATCCACAGCGCGCCTAAAAGAGGCATAAAGACCACCGCAGCCCGCAGTCCCATGGACATAAACGCGAACTGCAGGATGATGTCGCCCAAAGATCCGCAGGACAGCGCGCCTGCCAGCGCCAGCACCAGCACGATCCACACCTTGGCGAGGCGGCCGGCTTTGGCCGGGTCATCGAAGCGGCGGGTGACCCGCGGAACGATGTCGTTGTTGAGCATCGTCGAGATGCCCAGCGCGAGCCCTGCCCCGGTGCCCACAGCCGCGATAAACAGACCCGCCAGCACCACGCCCGCCAGAACGGGAGGCACGTGGGCGGTGATGAAGGTCGTTAAAGCAGTCTTGGCGGTCATACCGGGATACAGGTCCGCATGGGCTCTCATATACAATCCCACCAGGATGCCGCCGGTACCGATGGGCGGAATGAGGAATGCGGAAAGCAGCGCACCGGCCTTCCCTGCCGCATCGCTTCTCGCGGCCAGCACCCCCTGCGCATAGGTCTGGGTCGTCAGCACGCCCAAAAGCAGGGAAAGTGCGGAGCCCAGGTCCTTACCGGCGCCTCTGGCCAGCAGGGAGAAGAAGTTTACCCCTTCTGGATTATCGATGCCGTGCACCATGTCGACGAATCCCCCGACCCCCGCCGTCTTCTGCAGCACCAGCACGCCGCAGGCCATCATGGCCACGTAGAGCAGCACGGTCTTGACGATACCGACGACGCCGGCGCCTCTCGTGCCGCCGAACACGACGTACAGCACCATGAAGACAGCCGAAAACGCCGCAGCTGCAGCGATGCCCAGATGCGGGGCGATCACCGCCACTACCGCCGTCGCCGACAGGATCTGCGAGATGATGTTGATGAACGTGCCGACGGAGTTCAGCACGGAAGCTGTCATGCCGACGGTCTGGCCGTACTCTTTGCGGATCATGCCCACCAGCGTCCGCTCGCCGTTTCTGCGCAGCGGCACGGCATAGACCAGGCCCAGCACGAGGCAGGAAATGCCGGCGCCCAGCGTAAACCACCAGGCAGACATGCCGTAGGTATAGGCAAGCTGCGCCGTACCCACCGTGGAGGAGCCGCCCACCAGCGTTCCGATGATGACCCCCGCCACGATCGCGGCATTGCTGCCTTTATCTTTTTTCTTCTGATGCGTCCCGGTCCACAGCGCCAGCGTTACGATGGCCGCCAGCGTGATCCCGAGACTTGCGAGCAATGCAGGGTTCAAATCGCGTCCTCCTGCAGCTTTGCGCCTTCTTCATAGCCCCGGTCGAAGGCCTTCTCGTTCAGGGCGATCACCTTATCGCTCTTGCCCTGGAAGAACTTGCGGATCGCTTCCTTGGCGCCCTCGGGGGTGATGACCTTCGTGAGGCCCGCGATGATGCCCATCGTCAGGATGTTGGTGGTCTGGGGGTTGCCCAACTCTTTGGCCATCTGCGTAATGGGAAGACCCTTCTGCGGCCCCTGAGCCACCGCATCCGGTGCGACCTCATCGCTGTTAAACAATAGCAGCGCATCGCCGATCTTGCCGGAATACCGCGCGTAAGCGACCTGGTGCAGGCAGACCACCAGATCCGGTTCCGTCACGTCCGGGAAATAGATCTCCTCGTCGGAGACGATGACGTCGGATTTGGCAAAGGTGCCCCGGGTCTCGACGCCGTATTCCGAGGAGAGCGTCGCTTTTTTATGTTCGTGGACCGCCGCAGCCTCTGCGATCAGCGTGCCGCAGAGGATCATGCCCTGGCCGCCCACGCCGGAGATCGTGATCTCTTTCTGTGTCTTCATTCGTTTTCGCCCCCTCTCAGGCTGTCGATCACCTTCTGGTATGCGGTGCTGTAGTCTTCCTGCTCCCGCTCTTCGAAGATGCCGGTCACGAACTTGCCCTGCAGCTCGTCCCGGGTCATGCCGGCAGCCTTTTCCTGACTGATCGTGTTGTCCTTGATCCACTGCATCATCTTCGGCGCGTCGCCCAGCTTGTTGGAGCGGCCGAAGTGGGTCGGACAGGGGGAGATGACCTCCACGAAGGAGAATCCCTTGTGGTCGATGGCCTTGCTGATGAGCTTATCCAGCTGCACCACGTCGTAGACCGTGCCGCGGGCGACGAAAGGCGCCCCCGCCGCCTGCACCACCTTGCAGACGTCGAAGCCGTTTTCCACGTGGCCGTAGGGGGAGGTCTTCGTAATGGCATGCTTGGGCGTCGTACCGGAATACTGGCCGCCGGTCATGCCGTAATTCAGATTGTTGACCATGATGGCCACCAGGTCCACATTGCGGCGTGCCGCATGGATCAGATGGTTGCCGCCGATGGTGATGCCGTCGCCGTCCCCCATCAGGGTAAAGACGTTCAGGGACGGGTTCGCCAGTTTAATGCCCGTGGAAAACGGCAACGCACGGCCATGGGTGCCGTGGAAGCTGTTGGTGGTCACGTAGTCGTCCGCCTTGCCCCAGCAGCCGATGCCGGTGGTGATGACGGTGTTCTCCCGGGTAAAGCCGCGCTTATCGATGTTGCGCAGGATAGCCTGCAGCACGATGCCGTTGCCGCAGCCGGCGCACCAGAACAGCGGCAGTTTTTCTTCGAGCAGATAATCTTTTATCATTTTGCCGCCTCCTCTACTTCAGCCAGGATCTGCGCCGGAACGATGGGCTGTCCGTCGATACGGTTGACCCCGATCACGGGAATGTTCTTTTCGTTGCGCTTTTCCACTTCGCCGATGTACTGGCCCAGGTTGAGCTCCGGCACGATGACGGTCTTTGCCTGCGCGATCGCTTCCCGGATCTCCTGGTCGGGCACGGGCCACAGCGTTACGATCTGCAGCACGCCGGCCTTAATGCCCTCCTCCCGCGCCTTCTTCATGGCGGACAGCGCGGATCTGGCCGCGCCGCCGTAGCAGATCAGCACGATCTCGGCGTCATCCATGTTATAGCGGCGGGTGATCGCGATCTCTTCCGCATGGGCTTCGATCTTCTCGCTCAGATGGCGGATGATGCGGTCCGCGTTGTCGGGCCGGGCGCAGGGTCTGCCCCACTCGTCGTGCATGGAACCGTTCACCTTAAAGATGTACGGGCTGCCGAAGTGGCTGAGGGGCGCCAGGCCGTTGCTATGGTCGTAGGGCCGGTAGTCCTTCGGATCGCCGGTGGGTTCGGGCCGCTCGAAGATGTCCAGCTCTTCCGGGCTCTTGAGGATGACCTGCTCCCGCAGGTGACCGATGATCTCGTCCGACAGGAAAATGACCGGCGTGCGGTATTTCTCAGAATAGTTAAACGCCGTGACCATCAGATCGAAACAATCCTGCACGGAGGACGGCGACAATACGATGATGGAATGGTCGCCGTGGGTGCCCCAGCGGGCCTGCAGCACGTCGCCCTGGGCGGGCTTGGTGGCAAGGCCTGTGGAGGGACCGGAACGCTGCACGTCGATGAGCACGCAGGGGATCTCCCCCATCACGGCGACGCCAAGGTTTTCCGCCATCAGGGAGAGTCCGGGACCGCTGGTGGCCGTGTAGGCTTTCTTGCCTGCGGCAGAGGCGCCGATGAGGGCCGCCATGCTGCCGATCTCATCTTCCATCTGCACGTACAGACCGCCCACCTGAGGCAAGCGGATGGAAGAGGTCTCCGCCACTTCGCTGGAAGGCGTAATGGGATATCCCGCATAGAATCTGGCACCGGCTGCGATCGCGCCTTCCGTCATCGCCTCGTTGCCCTGCATAAATCTGAATTCACCCATGGTCTAACCCTCCACCGTTACGGCAAAGTCCGGGCAGCGCATCTCGCACAGCCGGCAGCCGATGCAGTCCTCGGGACGGGCCGCAACGGGTCTTCCGTCCTCGTCTCTATCGAACACTTTTTTCGGGCAGAACGCGGCGCAGATGCCGCATTTCTTGCACCATTTTTCGTTGATCGTTATCGTTTTCACTGTTATCTCCTTTTATACCATCACATGCAGCGGGTCTACGACCTCCGTCAAGATGCGCAGCACCTCCGGATCCGGGTCCGCCGCGGGGACTGCGCGGGTCACATCGATGGCGAAGCCGGTGTTGTCCAGCACGTCCTGCTCGGTGACCCCGGGGAACAGTTCCGCCAGATACATGCGCTTGTCCTCGCCGAAGCGGAACACGCCAAGCTCCGTCACGACCGCCCGGGGACCCTTGCTCTCGTCCAGGCCGCGCTTCGCCCGGCCGCCGGGCCCGTCGATCCAGCCCGGGCTGGTGCAGTAGTCCACCTTCTCCACAAAACGCCGTTTTTCGTGTTTCATTACGATGACGGTATCGCAATACGTCGCGATGCCATTCGCGCCGCCAGAGCCCGAAAAACGGGTCTCAGGGCGAAAATAATCGCCGATACATGTGGAGTTGAGGTTGCCGTAAGGGTCGATCTGGGCGCCGCCCAGAAAGCCCGCTTCGATCTCCCCTCGCTGCGCCGCCAGAGTCTGGTAGCCGAAGTAGCGGAACTGGGGCCACAGGACCGACGCCCCGTGGTTTAGCCGCAGATCGGACACGCTGGTCGGCACCTCCAGGGGAGCTCCCTCCAGGATGCCGGTCTCGAAGATGAGCTTTGCATTCGGCGCGTGGGTGTTCTTGGCCAGACTGCCGCCGATGAGGGGAAGTCCCGTGCCGATAATGTAGGTCTTGCCGTCTTCGATCTCCTTCGCCAGGGCGACGGCCATGTGCTGTCTTCTTGTGATCTCCATAGGCCGCCTCACTTTCTCTTCAGGCCGGGTACGTAGCCCAGCGCCGGATCGACTTTCAGGGAATCGAGATGTTCTTCGCCGATGGTCTGCAGATATCCCTCGTGGTCTGCGCCAAGGCTCTCCGCCAGCCAGGCGTCGAAGCTCTCCTGGGTGCGGCTGGCCTTGTCGTAGGCGAGCATGGCTTTCGGATCGTAGTCGTAGTACCCATAGCATTGGGAGGGATGGGCCCCCCAGGGCAGGTGCACCACGGCGTCCACGCAGAGTCCGGGAAGCGTGTTGGCATTGGGATCCGCATGCATCTCTTCGTCCGTCACCAGCTCCTCGCAGGAGACGATGGTATGCTTCGCCGCGATGGCGATATCCTCGTCCTGAAAGCGTGCGCCCTCGATGCGGCAGGTGCCGTCGGGGCTGGCTTTTTGCACGTGGACCAAGGCTACATCGATCTGCGGGGTGGGCACGAGGCAGAGTTTGCTGCCGGGATGGAACGGGTCATCCGCCACGGCGAATTTCTTCGCCGGCAGCTTCGGATACTTTTTTCGCTCCTCTTCGGAGATGCCCCATACGGTCTCCAGGTCGCTTCCCAGCATGTTCTTGACCGGCACGTAGGGAAGGCCCAGCGCTGCGCCGTGGTAGGCGATGGTCTGCACGTCCAGGGAGTAGTCCTCCACGGGGAGCGTCCCCTGTTCCACGGCTTCGCGGAAACGCCGGCACACCATGGTAAAGCCGGAGTTGGCGATATAGCTGATATTCATTACCTTGACGCATCCGGCGCCGATGAGCATGTCGATATCGCCGCCGGCGCTGCCGCTCTCGACGGTGAGATCTTTCTTTTTCTGCCGGATGACCTCCCGCACCAGGCCGTAGGCCCTGCGGTTCGTGGAAAAGCCGCCGAACGCGATGCAGTCCCCGTCATGGACGAAGCGTGCGATGGCGTCCTGGGCTGTCATGAGTTTGTTTTGCATCGTTTAGAACCTCTGCTGTAAACACGAATTTCACTTACACGATATCACCCTTTTATTATTTTGTATACTTGACAGTTTTGAATTATTCGTTCAATAATATTGAATAATAAGGAGCACCGCCATGGAACTGAGAAACCTGAATACATTTCTAAGAATCACGCAGTTGGGCAGCTTTACGAAAGCCGCAAAGGAGCTGGGTTATGCTACATCGACGATCACGGCGCAGATCCAGCAGCTGGAAGAGGAGATCGGAACTCCTTTGTTCGAACGGATGGGCAGGAAAAACGTGCTGACCCCCGCAGGGCAGGAGCTCATCCCGTATGCCCAGCAGATGGCGCAGCTCTCGCAGCAGATCGAGTACCTCGGTGACCCGAAACAGCGGGAGATCCGCGGCACGCTGCGCATCGGCATCGTGGAATCCATCCTGCATTCGCTACTGCTCCCCCTGCTGAAGGAATACCGGCAGCAGTATCCGGACGTCTCGGTCTCCATCGTTTCCGCCGTCTCTGCCGACCTGTTCGACATGCTGGCCCGGGGCGAAGTTGACCTGGCATTCACCATGGGTCACACGCTGCAGCGCAAGGACTGCGTGCTGGCCTGCAGCCATCCGGAGGAGACGGTGTTCGTCGCTGCACCGGGTCATCCGCTGGCAAAACAGACCCGTCTGACCCTGGCAGAAGTCCTGGACGAAGAGATCCTGTCCATCGGCGAAAACACGTTTTTGCAGGAGGAAGTCTACAAGATGGCAGCAGAGTGCGGCCGGCAGGTCCGCTCCCACATCCAGACGGAAAGTTCGCTGGCTTTGCTGGAACTGGCAAAACAGGGCGCAGGCCTTGCCTTCCTGCCGGAATACATGGTGCGGACCGCGGTGCAGGCCGGAGACCTCCGCATCCTGCAGATCCGGGATTTCCGCCTCCCCTTCCACGTCGCCGTCTTCTATCACAAAAATAAATGGGTCACGCCCCAGATGCGGGGCATGACCCGGTTGGTCGAAGAATATTGGAAAAAGGGACAGTAAAGAACCGTCCCCGACTGTTCATTTAGAACTCGTCTACGATCTTGATCATTATGTTGGGAGAGATTGTGGAATACATCGTTACCACATAATTGGGACGGAATTCCACGATGTCGCCCAGTTTATAGTTCCGGTCGCAGTCCTCCAGGTCCAGCATGGTGTGGTCGGAGCTGGATCCCCAGATCTTGATCTGCGGATCCAGGGGCGTAAGGCCTTCTTCCGTACCGCCGAAATCCTGCTTGCCGAAGGCCAGGATGGCCCGCTTGCGCACGCCGAGGTCCACGTATTTGCGCTCATCGTTTAATGCCGCTGCGCCGAATACCCCGTTGGGCATGGTCGGTTTGTTCTTCAGTTCCACGATCTCCGCCCGGATGCGGAAGGCGTCCACCCGTTCGGGGAAGTCCTCCTTCCAGGTGTATTCCGCCTTGGTGATGAGGGAGATGCCTGCCCGGATGTCGTTGACCCGGGGATTCAGCTCACCCTGGGCCATGTTGTGGAAGCTCTGGGTGCCGCCGATGGACAGCACGTCCAGCTGCCGGCCGATCTTCGCCTCGATCTTCTCCATGATGTCTGCCAGCCAGTCCACCTTGTCCTTGGAGACGCAGATGGAACCGTAGCAGCCGAAGTTGGCGCCGATGCCGTAGAGCTTAAGGCCCGGCATGCCGTATTCCACCATGGAGGCGGCGTCGATCATCACGTCTTCGGATTCGAAACCTTCTCTGCGGTCACCGATATCCTTCATCAGGATGACCCGGTGGATCTTTCCCTGCTTCAGGGCCTCTTCGTTGAGTTTTTGCAGCACGGCGAGCTCCGAATTCAGGGAGATATCCGCATATTTGACCACCAGATCGCACTCGGACAGCGCGGGGATGCGCAACAGTTCCGTAGTAATGGAAGGATCGTACTCCTTGATCTTCTTTGCCTGGTCGATGCGCGACGTGGCAATAGCCCGGGGATGGCACTCCCACAGCGCCTGACACGCTTCAGGAACGCTGGTAAAGCCCTTGGTGACCGCCGTGATGCGGATACCGTAGGGCCGGCACATCTCCTTCAGACAGTTGAAATTATGCTGCAGATTCTTGGTTGCGATGACTAACTGGGGATAGCGTTCCATGGGAGGCCTCCTTTCGGTAATGAAATTTTTCTATATTCTCACGAATTCGATGGGATCGACTTCGTCGTAGATCTTGAAGCCGAAACCGCAGATCTGTCCGTTTACGTCCGTGTGGAAGTAGATCGGCGCGTTGACGAGCAGCGTATCCATCTTGACTTCCGGAATGCGGAAGACGTCGTAGTTCAGAGGCAGAATCTCCTGGGTAAACCCGCGCCACGTCATGTACAGCTTGCCTTCGGATAGTTCGATGTCCAGCACGCCGTGGCCCGGTTCACCGTAGGTGCCCACGTAGTCTTCCAGCGGATGGCAAGGCGCATGACCCGCCTCTGCATCGCCCACCAGATCCAGCTTCCAGTCGCCGTGCATGTTGCCCTTGATGTCTCTGACGGACCACATGCGCTCGCTCCAGTCCACCGGCTCGAAGCCCAGCAGGTTGTCGATGATGGTGTAGAGCACGGAGCACTGGATGAGGATATCCGGGCACTGCAGGTTGTTGTACAGGATGATGCCGATCTGGCTCTTGGGCAGGCAGCACTGCAGGGTGCCGAAGCCTTCGATCTCGCCCAGATGCCAGTACATGGGCTCGCCGCGGTAGTTGTCGTTGTACCAGCCCATGGCGTAGCCGCCGATGGGGGAAACTTCGTCGAAGCGCCACGGCCACAGCGTGTAGCGGATGTTCTGCATGTGCAGATCGCGCATGGTCTCCTCTTTCATCAGACGGGTGCCGTCGGGCAGCACGCCACGCTTCAGATGGAAGTCCAGATACTTCAGCATGTCGTTGATGGTGGAATTGATGCCGCCGGCAGGAGCGCTCACGTCGGAGTTCCAATGCGCTACCTTGAAGGGGCCGTCTTCGCCGGGCCAGTAGCCGGTGCAGACGTTTTCACTCTCGTTCAGGTATTTGACGAGGGTGCTGCTGCGGGTCATGCACAGGGGCCTAAAGATGCGGTCGTTGACCATATCATCCCAGGACTTGCCGGTGACTTTTTCCGCGACATGAGCCGCCATGTCCACCATGTAATTGTTGTACTGGGCCTTATACCGGAATGGCAGATTCGGTTTTAAATACTGCAGCCTCCGCCACAGCTCCGAGCGCTCTTTGATGGTATCGTCGGACCAGACCGCGTCGTAGGAAGCAAGGCCCGTTCTGTGGCACATCATGTCGCGCAGGGTGCACTCCGCCGTCGCAAACGCGTCGTACATCTTAAAATCGGGCAGATAGTCCTTGATGGGTCTGTCGAAATCCAGCACGCCGTCGTCCACGAGCATGCCAAGCAGGGTCCCTGTAAAGCTCTTGCTGCAGGATGCGATCGCCCACATGGTATCTGCGTCGATCCGTTCCTTCGTCTCCAGATCCTTGTAGCCGAAACCGCCGGCAAACAGCACTTCGCCGTTCCGGATGACCCCCACACCCATGCCCGGGGTCTTGTATCTCGCTAATTCCTTTTCTACGTATTCTTTGCTGATGACTTCCATTTTCTTTTTCTCCCTGCTCCCATTATACAAAACTATTTATCAACAAAAACTCGCAGCCGTTATTCAAAAGCGAGGAAATCGCAAACGCGTGAGCGAAGCGAACAAAGTGTTGACGAGCGTTGAATAACGGTGCGAGTTTAATTTTTAAATCGGAGAAGGCAGCCCGGTCTTCTCGATAAAGGCCTGATGGTTCTTGACCCGGAACACGTCCGTGCCGTTTTCTTTAATGTCCGCCTCGATCTTTTCGATCAGCATATCCATGGAAGCGTTCGCCTTTTCGAAGCATTCGTCCGTGCAGCCTCTCAGCAGTTCTTCCGCAGACTTCTCGTTGCCCTGCGCCAGCAGCATGTCCGCTGCCTGCAGCGCCCGCTCGGATGCCTGATGGAACAGAGCGTCCAGATAGCGGCGTTCGTCCTTGATCCACTGGCTGTACTTGGGATGGTCCGCCTCTACGTCCACCTGCAGCCGCTTGGCCTTCCACCAGAAGGAATCTTCGGAATACTTGTTGGTGCCTCTGCCCATGGCTTCGGGGATGTAGCCGATGTTGAAGAACGGCATCGCGAAGCTGCTGCAGGGAGGCGCCATGCTGGCCCAGTAGACAAACTTGGTCATCTTAAAGTCCGGCTTTCTGTATTCGGTCACCATGGTTGCCGCGGACTGGCAGGGTCCCGGTTCGCAGCCGTGCATGCAGATGCCCGCCGCCAGCGTCGCGGCAGCGCCCCAGCGGGGCTCCAGCATGGAGCCTTCGAAGTGGTCGCGCAGGATGGTCCACATGTCTTCGCCCGTGTACTTGCGGTTGCCGAAGTTGCGGATGATCTCGTGGGCTCTCTGCTCTCTGGGATAGCCGGACAGCGTGCGGGTGTTCAGCAGCACGAAGCTCTTGGAGAAGTCGAAGGTTCTCCGCGGGTCATGCAGGCCGTTGGCCACGGCGTAATCGACCAGCCCTTCGGAGCATTCGTCGAAGTCCGTGCCGATGGTGTACAGGTTGGAGATGGGATAGATGCCGGTGATGCGCTTGGCCGCCCAGTGGCGGTCCACGGTCTCCAGCAGCCACATGGCTTCGGAGTCGGCGATCATAAAGGTGTTGTGGTAGTTATCGTCGGGATTCTGATAGGCGCATCCGCCGCCCTGGCCGTACTTTTCCAGGTGGTCGATGATGACGTGCATGGCCTGATAAGCCGTGCGGCCCCGTTCCAGACCCAGGCGCAGCAGATCCATGCCCAACAGCGCTTCTTCTTTCTGCGCCGGGATCTCGGACCAGTCCGCCTCGTTGCCGATGCAGACGCCGTGCTCGTTGATGCCCATCTCAAATCCCCAGATCCACCAGGGCTGGGACCCGATCATGGCGTAGGTGTGCTCGACCTGGGGCACTTCGATATACGTGCACTTGACCGTCTCTCCCTTGGCGTGGTCTTCCGCCGGGAAGAATTTCAGGTTCTGGCATTCATCGGTCTCCCGGTCGGAATTTTTAGCCAGGATGTTGAACCCGCTCACGGATGCGCTCTTCTCCACCGCGACGGTGTCGCAGGAGGGGGTGCATCCGCAGATCTGCTTGTGTCTGTTCATTTGAAACTCCTTTGGTTTTTACAGGGTAATAAGTTCGTATGTTCTCGTGCCCATGCCCATCTTTTCGCCGTGGGCCAGGCCCGCTTCCCACTTGGTGTTGGGATGGACCATCTTGAAAACGTCGTTCTTTTCGATGGCTTCCTTGCGGCTCGCCTTCTTGCGGCTGTCTCTCATGATGTCGCCGAGGACGGAGCTTTCCACGTAGGTCTGGGCGTTGACCGCATCCGCGCAGGCCTGGTCCACCGCCACGGGATCGAAGCCGCAGAAGATGCCGATGTCCGGGATGATGGGCAGATCGTTGTGGCCGTCGCAGTCGCAGTCAGGAGACACGTCCAGCACGAAAGCGATGTGGAAATTGGGCTTGCCGTTGATGATGGCGTAGGTGTACTCCGCGATCTTGCAGGACAGCACGTCGTTGCCGGCGTCCCACTTGGTCTGAAGAGCATCCTTGGGGCAGACCGCGATGCAGCGTCCGCAGCCAAGGCACTTCTCTTCGTCGATGACGGCTTTCCGGTTTACGACGTGGATCGCATCGTGAGCGCAGTTCTTTTCGCAGGTGCGGCATCCTACGCAGAGGTCTTCATAGATGGCCGGCGTTCCTTCGGAGTGCATGATCTGCTTACCAGAACGGCTGCCGCCACCCATGCCGATGTTCTTCAGCACGCCGCCGAAGCCGGCGCTTCCGTGACCCTTTACATGGCTCATGGAGATGATGATGTCGGCGTCCGCCAGAGCGGAGCCGATCTTTGCGGTCTTGCAGTATTCGCCGTTGGGAACGGGCAGATCTCTTTCGTCCAGACCCTTTAAGCCGTCCGCTATGATGGTCTGCACGCCGGTGGCGATGGGATTGTAGCCGTTGACGTAAGCGGAATCCAGGTGATCCAGGGCGTTCTTTCTGCCGCCGACGTACAGCGTGTTGCAGTCCGTCAGGAAGGGCTTGCCGCCCAGTCTCTTGATGTAATCGCAGACTGTTCTCGCCCAGTTGGGACGAAGATACGCCAGGTTGCCCGGCTCACCGAAGTGGATCTTGACGGCCACGAATTTGTCTTCGAAATCGATGTTCTCGAAGCCGGCCTTCTTCATGAGGCGCTCGAGTTTCTGCAGCAGGCTCTCTTCGCCGTTGGTGCGCAGGTTGGTGAAGTATACGGGTGCTTTTTCCATGGGTCTCTCCTTATTTTTCTATGAATGTTGCCTTACTTGAGTGCCTTGAATTCTTTGCGGATCGCCTTCAGCGTATCCGGTTCCGTCAGGATATGATAGCCCGCCAGCGCCATGCCGCCTGCTGTTTCCATCATGCGGTCCTTGGCGTAGACGGTCTGGGTCGCCGCCGCAAAATCTCTGGTGTGACCCGGGATCGCTTCCGTCGTGATGGGGAAATACGGATGGATCGTCGGGCAGACGTAGGAGACGTTGCCGGCATCCACGGAGCCGTAGTCCTCTCCGGGAGGCTGGATGCCCTCCACGCCCAGTTCCTTCATGCTCTGTTCGAACAGATCGTTGAGGGTCTCGTTCGTGGCCAGATCGTCGTAGGCCAGTTCGAAGGGCCGCATCTTGAGCTCGCAGCCGGTGGCGAGGGCCGCCGCCTTGCCGCAGTTGACGACCTGCTGATACAGGTGTTTTAAATAAGCCTTCTTGCCTGCCCGCACATAGAACCGGCACACGCAGTGCTCAGGAATGACGTTGCAGGCGACGCCGCCCTCTGTTATGATGCCGTGGATGCGGGCATCGGGGCGGGTCTGCTGCCGCAGCGCGTTGATGTTGTTGAACGTCTGGATGACCGCATCCAGCGCGTTGATGCCCATCTCCGGCTCACTGGCCGCATGGGCCGCCCGGCCGAAGAATTCGAACTCGATGGTGTCCATGGCCAGAGACTTGCCGCTCTTGAAATAGTCCACGCTGGTGGGGTGGCAGATCATGGCCGCATCCAGATCGCGGAACACACCCTTGTTGGCATACGCGACCTTGGCGCCGTCCGTCTCCTCTGCCGGGGTCCCCAGCACCACGACCCATCCGCCGGTCTCGTCCACGAAGCGGCTCAGGATGATGCCAGCAGCAACGGAGGTCGCACCCAGCATGTTGTGACCGCATCCATGGCCGGGGCCGCCGTGCTCGCCCAGGCCGGGCAACGCATCGTATTCCGCCATAAAGCAGATGTGGGGACCGGGCTTAGCGGAGCGGTATTCCGCCCGGTAGCCCGTTGCCAGGCCCATGTAGGGCTTCTCCACCTTAAAACCGTATTTCTTCAGCAGTTCGGCGTGGAGCTTTGAGGATTCGTACTCCACGTTTCCCAATTCCGGGTTTTTATAGATCGCGTCCGAGAGCGCTTCGATGTCGGCGCGGATCTCCTTCGCGATCTGTGTGATCTTCTGTTTCATGGCCGGGCCTCCTGTTCTGTGTCTACTTTAAGAATCCGTCGATGATGGCCTTTTCCGCCTCTTCCTCCGTCAGTCCGAGGGTGCGCAGCTTAAGGATCTGCTCCCCTGCGATCTTGCCGATGGCCGCCTCATGGATGAGGGCCGCATCGCGGTCGTTGGCCACGAGTTCCGGGGATGCGTCCACCCGGCCGTTTTCCGACAGGATGGCATCGCATTCGCTGTGACCCGTACATTTGGCGTTGCCGATGATGTTGGAGCGGTAGGCCTGATAGCTGTTGCCTCTCGCAACGGAGCGGCTGATGAGGTTGACGCCGCTGTCTTCGCCGTTCATCTCCACTTCGAAGTCCGTGGTGGCGGTCTCGTCGTCGTCCGTCAGTATTCTTTCCTTGATGACCAGGGTCGCCCGTTCGCCGACGGTGCCGCGGGTCTTGCGGACGGAGCTGGAGACGCCGCCCAGCTGGGAAGTGTCCATTTCCAGATAGGAATCCGGGCCGAGGAAGACCTCGGTCTGGGGGTCGATCACCTTCTTGGTCTGGTTGGAGCCGGTGCCCACGTGCTTTTCCACGTACAGCACTCTGGCGCCCTTCTCCAGGAAGAAGCGGTGGATGCCGTTGTGGCGGGCGGGTTCGCCGGTCTCGGTGTGGATGCCGCAGCCCGCGATGATCTTAACGTCCGCGCCTTCTCCCACATAGAAGTCGTTGTAGACCAGATCGTCCACGCCGGCTTTCGTAACGCAGGCGGGGATAAAGACGTCTTCGCCCTTCGTGCCGGGGGCGATATGGATATCCAGGCCGGGGTTGTCGGTCTTGGAATCGATCTTGATGTTTTCGGTGGACTGTCTGCCCAGGCTCATGCAGTTGGAGCGGATGTTAAAGGCGCCTTTGAAGGAAATGCCGTCGAAATCCGCCACCTGCTTCAGCAGGTCTGCTGTGTTCTTATCGATGTTGTTCAAGTGTCTGTTCTCCTAAAATATTTATCGTTAGACCCGCTACATGCAGGGCTTTTCGCAGTCGTCGTTCTTGCAGAGCAGGCGGGGGAAGATGCTCTTGCGGTCACCCCGGAGGCCTACCTTGCCGTCCTGGATCATCACGATCTCGTCCGCGATGGACAGGATGCGCTCCTGGTGGGAGATGATGACAAGGGAATTATCTCTTCTGTCGCGGATGTTCTCGAACACCCGGACCAGATTGTTGAAGCTCCACAGGTCGATGCCGGCCTCGGGCTCGTCGAAGACGGCCAGGCGGCTGCGGCGCAGCAGCACGGTCGCGATCTCGATGCGCTTGATCTCTCCGCCGGACAGGTGGGTGCCCACGCCGCGGTCCACGTATTCGCCGGCTTCCAGACCCACTTCCTGCAGCACGCTTGCCAGCTCTTCCTCGGTGAGGGTCTTGCCTGCCGCCATGTTCAGCATGTCGCGCACGGTGATGCCCTTAAAGCGCACGGGCTGCTGGAAAGCGTAGCCCACGCCTGCCCGGGCGCGTTCGGTGGGGTCAAGCGGCACCAGATCCAGACCGTCCAGCAGGATCTGCCCTTCGTCCGGTTTCTCGACGCCGGCGATCATCTTGGCCAGCGTCGTCTTGCCTCCCCCGTTGGGACCGGTGAGGCAGATCAGCTTGCCGTCCGGGATCGTCAGGTTTATATCGTCCAGGATCTTCCGCCCCTGGGCGGAGAAGCTGAGATTCTTGATTTCCAACATGGTTTTGTTTTCTCCTTTTAATTTAGTGCACAGTTATAGTTAGTATAACATAAAACGGAAGGCTGTTGCCGCCTTCCGTTGATATTTTAGTAAGCAGGACCGACGTGGCCCTTCGACAGGCTCAGGGCCCGGAAAACGTTCCCAGAGCTTGTCGAAGGGATCGCTGCTTCTATTCGATCCGCAGCGCCCGCATGGCGTTTAAGATCGCCAGCATGCAGACGCCCACGTCCGCAAAGATCGCCAGCCACATGTTGGCATAGCCTAAGGCAGCCAGGATGAGCACCAGCACCTTGATGCCGATGGAAAAACTGATGTTCTCGTAGATGATGCGCATCGTTTTGCGGGCGATCCGTACGGCAAGCGCCACATCGGAAGGCTTGTCGTTCATCAATACGATGTCCGCCGCCTCCACCGCAGCTGCGCTGCCCATGGAACCCATGGCGATGCCTACATCGGCAAGTGCCAGCACCGGCGCGTCGTTGATGCCGTCGCCGGCAAAGGCGACCGTCCGGTCTTTCTGCTTCGAAGCGATCAGATCCTTTACGCGCGACACTTTATCCTGAGGCATCAGCTCGGCGTGCCATTCCGAAAGGCCGAGCGCTTTTGCGACGTCTTGAGCGATCTCCTTCTTGTCGCCGGTCAGCATTACTGTGCGGGTCACGCCCAATGCCTGCAGCGAGCCGATCGCCTGCTTGGCGTCGTCTTTTACGACGTCTGCGATAACGATGTGACCCTCATAGACGCCGTCCACTGCCACATGCACTATCGTGCCCTGGACTTCGCAGTCCTTGTGCTGCGCACCTGCCCGGGTCATCAGCCGCGCGTTGCCGCAGGCGACCTGCCTGCCATCGACGGCAGCGATGATGCCTTCTCCGGCGAAGTTCTCGAACTGGCCTACACGCGCCTTATCCGCTGTTTTTCCGGTGCGCGCTTGGTACTCCTCTTCCAGGGAACGGGAAATGGGGTGGTCGGAGAAGCTCTCTGCAGCTGCTGCCAGATCCAGCAGTTCCTCTTCCGTCATGCGTTCCGGATGGACAGCAACGACGGAAAACACGCCTTTTGTAAGAGTGCCTGTCTTATCGAACACCACGGTATCCGCCTTCGCCAGCGCTTCCAGATAGTTGCCGCCCTTCATCAGGATGCCCTTGGAAGAAGCGCCGCCGATGCCTGCGAAAAAGCTGAGCGGTACGGAGATGACCAGCGCGCAGGGGCAGGACACCACGAGGAAAATGAGGGCCCGGTGCACCCAGGTCGCCCACTGCCCGGTCGCAAGGCCCGGGACCACCGCGAGCAGCACCGCCAGTCCGCAGACGACGGGCGTATAGTAGCGGGCAAAGCGGGTAATGAACTGCTCCGCCTTTCCCTTGTTCTCTGTCGACTCTTCCACCAGTTCCAGGATGCGGGTGGCGGTGGATTCGTCGCAAGGCTTGGTGACGCGCACCTTCAGCAGCCCGTTCAGGTTGATGGTGCCGGAGTAGATCTCGTCGCCTTCGGCCACGTGGCGCGGCAGGGATTCACCGGTGAGGGCGGCCGTATCCAGACGGGAGTCGCCTTCGAGCACGACGCCGTCCACGGGCACCCGCTCGCCGGGTTTGATCGTGATGACCGATCCGACTTCCAGATCGTCCGGGTCGACCTGCTGCAGCTCGCCGCTTTCGTCCTCGATATTGGCGTAGTCCGGCCGGATATCCATCAGTGCCGCGATGGACTGTCGGGACTTGTCCACAGCCTTGTCCTGAAAGTACTCACCGATGCGGTACAGCACCAGCACGGAGATGGCCTCCAGGTACTCACCCATGGCGAGGGCGCCGAAGGTGGCCACCACCATCAGGAAGTTCTCGTCGAACACCTGGCCGTTTTTTATGTTGCGAAAAGCCTTGCGCAGGATCTTATGGCCGACGGCCACGTAGATGACCAGCGCAATAGCCAACTTCAGATACGGATTCATAGCCTATTTCGTAACGATCTCCCAATCCGGTTCCAGCTTCTTTGTCAGGGCTTTGGCCGCTTCCAGCACTTCGTCGAACTTGTCGTCCGCTGCGGTGAGGGTAAGCTTTTCCGTCATAAAGCTTACGGTCGCCTTCTCGACGCCGGGCATCTTGTTGAGGTTGTCTTCCAGCTTGGCGGCGCAGTTTGCGCAGTCGATTCCCTTGACTTTAAAGGATTTTTTCATGATCGGGTCCTCCCTACTCTTTTACGTGATCCATGCCCATCTGCAGGATCGTATGCACGTGGTCATCGGCGAGAAAATAGATCACCTGTTTGCCTTCCTTGCGGCAGCGGATGAGATCCATCTGCTTGAGGGTGCGCAGCTGATGGCTGACGGCGGACTGGGTGGCGCCGGTCTTTTCCGTCAGATCGGCGACGCAGAGCTCGCCTTCCATGAGCGCGTACAGCAGCTTGATGCGGGTCGTGTCGCTGAATGCCTTGAACAGGTCGGCCAGATCGTACAGATCCTCTTCGGTGATGATGCTTTTGTCTTTTTTCTTCGGCATGTTTCCCCTCCGATGAACATATGAATACCTGTTCATATTTGCATTATATCGAGCAGGGGATGAAATGTCAACCGGAGTGGTGAAAAAAGATGCGCTGTATCGTATAATGTCGATAGCAGAATGACCCGGGAGGAGAATCATGACCACGGAAGAACGCGCGAAACAGATCGTAGAAGCGATCAAAAACGAGAAAGGAACGGATCCGGCGGAGATCTTCCGCCATATGGCGGGAAAGGACTTCGTCCGCATGCATGGACCGGAGCACCACGTCCTGGACGGCGCAGCCATCCTGACCGCGTTCCGCAATGCAGGCGGTGCGATCGACCTGGATGCAGCACTGCAGAGCATCCTGCAGGAAGGTCTCCGCATGCCCGGCGCCATGTGCGGACTGTGGGGCGTCTGCGGCGCCATCGCATCCATTGGTGCTGCGCTGGCCATCCTCGACGGCACCGGTCCCCTTTCCGAGGACGGCACCTGGGGCGAGCACATGGCCTACACCTCGGAAGCGATCCGGGAGATGGGTCGGGTCAACGGGCCCCGCTGCTGCAAGCGCGACGCGATGCTGGCGTTCCGCAACGCCGTCGCTTACATCAACAGCCATTACGGCGTGACCCTGACATATGAGGAGAAGCCCTGCGAGTTCTCCGAGCGGAACGAGCAGTGCATTAGGGAGAGATGTCCGTTTTATAGAGGCTAGGGGTTCGAATCCCCTTTTGCCCCACGAACAAAAGCACCCCAGACTTCGTCTGAGGTGCTTTATTCGTGGAAAGGAAATCATATATGGATAGCATTACTGCGAGGGGGTGCATTTTGTCTGCCAGGGGTTCACTGCCTGTTGACTCTCGTGTCTATCTGCTTTCCACCTGAGTCTTTCTATATGACATCAACAGCGCTGCAGCGAATATGGCTATGCAAATACAATAGATCAAAACCGACGCTTCAACATTATTCATATTGCCATAACGAAATGTATTACAAAATGTTCCGGAATATAAAACCATCGTGGGCCTTAACTGCCAGAATTTTTTGATGATGCCTGCCTTTCCGGGAATGTTGAAAAGACCGGCAAAGATAACGGCAGCATGGATCGCCATCGTAACAACAGCAGACTTTGTCAGGAGAGAACTCAGTGCATTGGTCATGGCAAACAGGATGCTTATCAGTACTGCCAATGCGAAATAGATCAGGATCATGGTTCCGGCAGTAGTATTCCACGGTGATGAAGGAATCACATTCTGAATCATGGCATTCCATCCGGCAACTCCGTAAATGAGGAACATCACTCCCAGGCATGATCCCAGCAAAAGGATCGTCTCCAGTACTGCAATCGTGCTGCCCGCCGCGATTTTTGCCAGGCAGACCGGCAGCCGGCCGTTTTTTGAAGATAAGATCATGGCGTCAGTTCGAAAGGTTTTTTCATCCGCGAAGATGCCAGCCAAGGCGATCGAGATATTCAGAATAAGCGCCCAGCCGATGATGTAAAGAACCTCCAGAGTGCTCCTATATGCCAGAGCATAGGAATAAACCATCGGTTTTTCTATACCGTCATAGATCTCAAGCCATGTATCCAACTCCGCATCAGACGAACCAAGTGCCGTGCTGTCATGAATGATATCTTCCCTCATCGCCCTATAGAATTCATCCGAAGTGATCGCGGCCACCTTTTCCCTGTCACGAGTAACGTCATACAGATAATCATACAGTGCAGATTTGCCTATTTGGCCCGCTGCGTTCTGATACGCTACTCCGGGGGCATATGCAGCCAGCGTCTCAAAGAATTCCGGGTTTTCATCGATCTTGTTTTCCATTTCATTCCTGAAGTTATCCAGAAAGGCATCGTCTATCGTGCTTCCCGAAATCGCAGTTAAACGTTTCTCCTGTTCCTTCACGTCGGCACTGCTGCCGAATGCGGATAGATTGATGATCCCTACCGCAAGAACAAGCGCGATACTGACGGCCATAGCGATCCATACCGATTTTTTGGAAAGGATCTTTCTGATTTCTGTTTTATATAATGAAAAGATGTTATTCATTCTCTTCTTCCTCAAAAGATCTCAAGTAAAAGCTTTCCAGGTCTTCCCGGATATCTGTTCCCCTGCCGTCAAAAATGATGCTTCCGTCTTTCATCATGATGATCCTGTCCGCAATGTGCTCCACATCAGATACGATATGCGTGGAAAGGATCACGATCGCATCCTTGCCAAGCTCAGCGATCAGGTTCCGGAATCTTACTCTTTCTTTCGGGTCCAGTCCGGCCGTCGGCTCATCAAGGATCAGGATCCTGGGATCGTTCAATACCGCCTGCGCGATCCCGAGCCGCTGTTTCATGCCTCCGGAATAGGACTTGATCTTCTTGTTCGCTGCCTTCTCCAGGCTCACGATCTTCAGCAATTCTTCGCTTTTTCTTTTCGCTGCGCCCTTATCGATTCCCTTCAGAGCAGCCACGTACATCAGAAACTCTCTTCCTGTAAAATTCGGATAATATCCAAAATCCTGCGGCAGATATCCCAGCGCGTCTCTGTACATTTCGTCCGACGCATTCAGAGTATCATTTCCGTATCGAAAACAGATCGTTCCGCTTGTCGGCTTTATGATCCCGCAGATCATTCTCATAAGCGTTGTCTTGCCGGCGCCGTTTGACCCAAGGAGCCCGATCACACCGGGCTGCAAATCTGCGCTGACCCGATCCACCGCTACGGTACCCGGATACTGCTTTGTGACCTGTTCTAGGATAAGTTCCATGACAAATTCTCACTTTCTTTCACATATAACGTGCATTCTCTGAACATCGCTCCAAGGATCATTGCGATCAGCAGAAGAATAACGATGTTTACCGATTGCCCGGAAAGCCTGATTGCCCTTTCCGCATATGGCAGGAATCCGCCAAAAACGCAGACTGCCAGTATGCCAAAGATATTTTCTTTCCCATGCCATTTTCTTGTCACAAGCATGGCACCATAAGCGCTCACAAGATAAGGAAACACAACCAGCATCATATGATCCATAACGGAAGCCGTTGCTGTGATCCGCAGGATGCTCCCGACAGAGAACAGTAAAACCAAACTGAAAATACCCAGGATAAACATGCGGACGATACGAATAAAGCGTAAAGAAAACCTGCTTGCGGCTTCCAGCTCTTCCATTCCGAACCGTTCAGACCGGGAAAGGAGAACCATCGGGGTCAGCACACACGCGGGGACAAATGAAGCAATCACCCACACCATATCCGTATCCTCAGTTCCTGCGGCCATCAGCAGCAGCGCGACTGGGACTATGCCGGTAAGGATGCTTTTCAGTCCCATATATCGAAGCTCCATTTTGATGATGCTTGAAAGCTGTAATGCGCGTTCCTCGTATTTTCGGATAAACTGTTTTTCCTTTTCTGTTTCAGACACGACATACGCTTTTTTCAGCATGTTTTTTATCTCTTTATCTGTCATCGCAATATTCACCTCCCAGCAGGTTCCTTAGAGTTCCAAGCCCTTCTTTTAATCTCCTGTTAACTGAAAACCTTGATATTCCCATCACTTTTCCGATATCTGCAGCTGAGATATCGCATGCATATCTCAATACTACGATCTCCCTGAGATCTTCCGGCAGCTGCTCCAACGCTTCCTCTATGACAATGCCGTCGATCACATTCTCAGGCTCTGAGTCCCTGTAAGCCGGGAGATCCGGATACGCCTCGATATCCAACGTCGTCTTCCTTCGAAATTCGTCCACACACAAATTTCTGGCTATCGTATAGAGATAGGCCATTTCCTTACCCGTATTTTCATAAGAATGGCTCTGCCAAAACTTCAGGAAAGTCTCCTGCACGATATCTTCAGCAAGTAAGCTGTCTTTTGTTTTCATATAGCAGTACCTGAGGAGTTTATCGTACTGTTCTTTCAGATCCATGGATCATTTCCTCCTCTATACGTATAACGCTCAAGCCGCATTGTTTGTGCGAAAAAAAAAGGTAGCAGACTTTCTATCAAAATCTGCTACCTTATTTGGTGGACCTTAGGGGATTCGAACCCCTGACCTCCACACTGCCAGTGTGGCGCGCTCCCAACTGCGCCAAAGGCCCGTATTCGGAACACGCAATATATTATCACAAAGTCTTCGCGGACTCAAGGGGAATTTTTCATGAAAAATTTTTCCGAAACGGTATTCTTTGTTGGACATTTGTTGGATACGGCATGGTAAAAATAGTACAATCAAACAAAGAGAGAAAACCCAGGAGGTAACGGCATGCCTAAATATTATAACCTTCCCGAATACGACGAACGCCGCCGGCTGCAGCAGGAGCTGCGCCAGAACGTGGATAAGACCATCCCCGGCTATGAAGCCTATGCCAAGGCCATGGAAGAGCTGGACAAGAAGATGGCAGAAGAAGCGAAGAAGCTCCAGGAGAAAGGCAATAACGGACCGGTTCCCGGACTGTAATGCTGCTGGAGCCGTTTGGAGGGCAAAACGATGTTGACCGCAAGAAAGATCCTGGGGGTGATCCTCATCATGTCTTTACTCTCTTCTCTGTTTGGCTGCACGGCGAAGAAGACGCCGCAGTACACAACGGCGGAAGATTTTCCGCCCGCCTATGAAAAGCCGGTCCCCGAACTGCCGGGAAAGCTGGTGGGGGTCACCCACGAATCCAGCGCCGGCTCCATGGAATTCGCCACGGAATTCGCCATCGACGTCGCCCCGGAGCAGATCCTGCACTGCGAATACTGGGATCTGAACGTAAAGAGGGACGAGATGATCCGAAAGAACAACGTTCCCATTACCGAAAAGCAGTGGGCCGATGTGGAAAAGGCAGTCCTGGATTTGTGGGGCAGCTGGGAGGAGATCCCGGAAGAGGTCTTAAACCAGCCGGACGACCCGGAATACTTCGTGCTGGACGGCGGCGACTACGACCGCTGGTGGCTGTCCTGGGAGACGGCAGACGGTGTACAGAAAGTGCAGTACTACGCGCCCTCTGACCGCCGCATCCTTACGCTGGATGCGATCCTGGAAGAACTGGCCCACCCGACCGGACGCAAGATCGAGTGGGTCGAGCCGCCCGTGCTGTCCGGCGCCACCTACATCAACGATACGACGGACATGTCGTTCCAGTGCAACTGGTGGAACCTGCCGGAAGGCCCGAAGGAAGGCTACCGACTGATCGTCCGCTTCGAGGAAGGCGGCGAAAACATCAGCATCTACGACCAGACGGACGATGCGGTCTGGAATGCCGCAAAGCCCGCCTTTGCCTGGCTCAACCCCGACGATTTCGAGCACGGCTCCTACAAGGACAAGATCATGCTCAGCCTCTACTATTCCGACGGCACGCAGAAATCCCTCAAGCTCGACAAGAAGTCCGCAGAGTCGATCGAACCCTATCTGCGGCAGCTGACCCTGGAATATCTGGAGCAGAAATGATCCGGGACCGCAGATTATGCCAAATTGATAAATATTTATTAGTGACTTAGAATTTCTAAGTCATTTGCAAAAGATATAAAAAACTGACTTAGAATCGAGCATATTTCTAAGTCAGTTTTCTTTTAGTCTCGTAATTGTCTTAGATTTTCTAAGTCTTTTTGCTTCAACTCAAACAATTGTCTTAACCGGTCTGTACGGCAGACAGAAAGCAATCAGATCTTGATCCACCCCAGCACGCTGGCGATGGAACTGAACAGGATGACCGCGACGAATACCGGCGCAACGGTGCGCACGAACACGCGGTACATGCCTTCAAAGCGGAAGCGCGAGGACAGCTTGACCTCCCCTGCGATCTTGTCGATCCCCATTTTGGAGACCAGCAGGCAGACCGCGAAGGCCGCGATGGGCATCATGATGGAATTCGTCAGGAAGTCGAAGAAATCCAGGATATCCATGCCGAGAATCGTAATGTTGGACAGCACGCCGAATCCCAGGGACGAGAGTGACCCCAGCACCAACACGAGTACCGCCATAAAGACCACGCCCTTCGTGCGGGTCCAGCCCAGCTCGTCCTGCAGCGTGGAGACCGAAGTCTCCGCCAGGGAGATGGAGCTCGTGAGCGCCGCGAACAGCACCAGCACGAAGAAGAGGATCCCGACCAGATGGCCCAGTCCCATGCTCTCGAAGACCTTTGGCATGGTCACGAACATCAGGGACGGCCCTGCCTGCAGCGCCTGCATGTCGCCGCCGGAGAACGCAAAGACTGCCGGGATGATCATCAGACCCGCCAGGATCGCGATGCCGCTGTCGAAGAAGATCACCTGGTGCATGGAGCTTTCGATGTTTACATCTTTCTTCATGTAAGAACCGTAGGTGATGAGGATGCCCATGGCGATGGACAGCGAATAGAACATCTGCCCCAGCGCTGCCACGACGGTCATCCAGGAGAAATGCTTGAGGTCCGGCACCAGCAGATAGCGGATGCCTGCCGCAGCTCCCGGGCGGGTCATGCTGTAGACGGCCATGACCACAGCCAGCGCTACCAGCACCGGCATCATGATGCGGGAGACCTTCTCCACGCCGTTCTCGACGCCCAGCACGATGACGATCAGGGTGAGGAACGCAAAGATCAGGAAACAGACCTCCGCACCGCCAGGAGACGTAATAAAGGTGCCGAAGAAGCCGTCCGCCGCCGTCTCCGAAGCGTTGCCCCTTACATACTCGAACAGATATTTGATGACCCAGCCGCCGATGACGCTGTAGTACGGCAGGATAAGCATGGGGATGACCGCGTTCACCCAGCCGCCGGCCTTCGCCAGACCGGTCTTGCCGTAGGTCTTGAACGCACCCACAGGGCTCTTGCCGGAGAGGCGGCCCAGCGCCGTTTCGGAGACCATCATGGTGTAGCCGAAGGTGAGGGCCAGGATAAGATAGGTCAAAAGGAACATGCCGCCGCCGTATTTTGCGGCCAGATACGGAAAACGCCAGATGTTTCCCAGACCGACGGCAGAGCCTGCTGCCGCCAGAACATAACCCAGTTTGCCGGAGAAACTGGCGCGTAAAGATTCGTCACTGTTTTTCAATTTACGACCTCGCTGAACACACACTTTAATCGCCAAAAGAGAGCGACCGTGTTTCATTATGAAGGAACGGCCGTTTTTTGTCAATTTTACGCCATCCGTTTATGGTAAAATACTTACCATCGAGTACTCAGGAGGACCCCATGGAACAGGAAAACGTCGTAAAACTGCTGAACAAGAAAAAGCGCGGACTGCTGCAGAAGGTGTTTTTCAGCCGGCTTACCATCATTGTGGTGCTCATCCTTCTGCAGATCGTATTGTCGCTGGGCATCTTTTTCTGGTTCCGCCAATATCTTACCCATTACGAGCTGCTGCAGGGCATTTTTACCTTTGCCATGGTCCTCTATCTGTTCAACAGTCCCATGGATTCCTCGGCGAAGCTCACCTGGCTGATGGTCCTCGCCGTCGTACCCTACATCGGGGCCTTCTTCCTGTGGTATTCCCAGACGAATCTGGGTCACCGCACCATCCACGACCGTTCCGCGGAACTCATCCGCCGCACGAAGAACACGCTGCCACAGGACGAAACGGTGCTGAAAAACCTGGAAAAGGACCCTTACGGCACCGAAGATCTGCACCGCTACGTAAACCGCAGCGGATGCTTTCCGATCTATGACGACACAGATGTTACCTACTTTCCGCTGGGGGAAGACAAGTTCGAAGCCATGCTGGTGGAGCTGGAAAAAGCGGAGACATTCATCTTCATGGAATATTTCATCATCGAGGAAGGGTATATGTGGGGACGCATCCTGGACGTTCTGGCCCGCAAGGCGAAGGAAGGCGTGGACGTGCGGGTGATGTACGACGGCATGTGCGAGATCACCACCCTGTCCCACGACTACCCGAAGCGCCTGGAAAAGCTGGGGATCCAGGCGAAGTCCTTCTCTCCGGTCACGCCGGTCCTCTCCACCCACTACAATTACCGCGACCACCGCAAGATCCTGGTCATCGACGGCAAGACGGCCTTCACCGGCGGGGTCAACCTGGCGGACGAATACATCAACAAGGTCGAGCGCTTCGGCCACTGGAAGGACACCGCCATCATGATGAAGGGTTCTGCCGCCCTGTCCTTTACCCTGATGTTCCTGCAGATGTGGAACGTTACGGAGGACGAACCGGACTTTTCGATCTTTCAGGAACTGGGCAAACTCGTCCGAACCTACCCGCTCCCCGAGGGTGACCCTGCCAAGGGCTACGTGATGCCATACGGCGACTGCCCGCTGGACGAGGACAAGGTGGGCGAAACCGTCTATATCGACCTGTTCAACCGGGCGACGGACTACGTGCACGTGATGACCCCCTACCTGATCCTGGACGGCGAGCTGGAGCACGCGATCCTCTATGCTGCGCAGCGGGGAGTGGAAGTCTCCCTCATTCTCCCCGGTATTCCCGACAAGGAGATGGCCTGGGCGCTGGCGAAATCTCACTACCGGAGACTGGTGGACGCCGGCGTGCACGTCTATGAATACACCTCGGGCTTCGTCCATGCAAAGGTAGCCGTGAGCGACGGCTGCCGCGCCGTGGTCGGTACTATCAACCTGGACTACCGCAGCCTCTATCACCACTTCGAGTGCGCAGCGTATCTGTACAAGGTGCCCTGCATTCCGCAGATCGAGCAGGACTTTCAGGATACCCTGGCAAAATGCAAAAAGGTGACGGACGAATCCATCACCTACGAAAAGACGTTTATGAAACTCAAGGGCTTCGTCATGAAGCTGGTGGCGCCGCTGATGTAGCGCGGGCTAGAAGTTCGACAGGCGGACGAGCAACACCATAACGAAAGAAGAGAGAATGAGGAGCAGCACCGCCAAAGCGTGCCGTTTCTTTTCTGCCGCCATCATGGCGATGAATTCCCGCACGAAGGCGTTCACCCAGAAGTAGCGCTTGGTGAGGCTGCCGATGCCTTCGGCCCGGATGCCCTGCTTTGCCGCGTACAGACCGGCCCTCAGCACGTGGTAGTTCGTGGTGGAGAAGGCGATCTGCGGGTCAGCGCCTTCCCCTTCCTGCTGCCGGATGAGGGCCATGGAATTGCCGAAATTCTCGAACGTGTTGGCGGACGCATCCTCTGCCAGGATCTGCGATTCGGGAACGCCGGCCTTAAGCAGATATTTTTTCATAGCAGCAGCTTCGGTCAGGGGCTCGTCCCTGCCCTGACCGCCGGAGGGAACGAAGACCAGCTCTTTGCCGGTCTTTTCTTTTTGCAGCCGGGCGAATTCCAGCGCCTTATCCACCCTGCCCTGCAGCAGCGGCGTTAAGGTGCCGTCGGACCGCATGCGGCTGCCCAGGATGATCATGTAATCCTTGTCGAAAGCGGGCATACGGTGAGCCGCCTTTACGGCATAGATGATGGTCGCTGCCAGCATGCATTCCAGATAGGCGACCATGATGTAGATCGCGCTGTCCAGCGCCATCTCCACATACATCGCCCAGCCCTGCTCGTAGTGCACGTCCACCAGCGTGGTGCGCTGCAGCCATTCGCCCAGAAACATGGGAAAGACCGTGGAAAAGCACAGCAGCAGACCCAGCAGCGCCCCCAGCATGTTGCGCCAGTTGCGGCCTTCTCTTCGCATCAGCTGAATGTTGGTGCCGGTCACGAACAGAGAAAGCACAAAGGCGATCGGCAGGGTCGTAGACGAGAAGTTGGCTGCGGATGACAGCACGGAGCGCAGCGTCTGCACCAGACCCTTGAATTGGAACAGATGGCTGAGCTGGTCGAACAGCAGAAAGACGCAGAAGATGCCAAGACCCAGATAGACGATGTTGCGGTAGCGGTAGAATTCAGTTTCTACAAAATAATTGTACCGTTTGCGCAGCAGCCAGAGTGCGAGCGCCAGGTACAGCGAGATGGCCAAGGGGATCGCCCGTGCACCGCTGCAGTCGCCGATCCATCCGTTGTGGGTAAGAATGCCGTTTCCGTGGGAATACAACGAGCACATGTAGACGGCATCCTCGGGCCCATATACGTCGACGTAGACCTTACCTTTGTAGATGGAACTGAACTTCAGATTTAGGAAGCCGTTTTCCATCCACTGATCGGTGAGGGCCACGCAGCTGGTGTCGCCGTCGAGACGCACGTCGAAATCCGAGGAATTCTCGGAGATGCCCCGGACGTCGACCTGTACGGTATAGGTCTGGCCCTGCACCAGAATGACTGCGGCGCAGAGGCAGACCAGCAGGATGCCGATCAGGAGAAAGGTTCTGTTCTTCACGTTTCTTTATTCCGCAGGTTCTTCGGTCTGACCGTTCAGGATATCCATGAATTCTTCGCCGGTGATCGTTTCCTTTTCGTAAAGGTGATGCGCGATCTTATCCAGGGAAGCCTTGTTTTCGGTCAGGATGGTCTTGGCCTTTTCGTACTGCTTCTGCACCAGATCCACGACCATCTTGTCGATCTTAGCCTGGGTCTCGGGGGAGCAGGCCAGGGTGGTGTCGCCGCCCAGGTACTGGTTGGTGACGGTCTCCATGGCCACCATGCCGAATTCGCCCATGCCGTAACGGGTGATCATGGCCCGGGCCAGCTTGGTAGCCTGTTCAATATCGTTGGAAGCGCCGGTCGTAATGGACCCGAAGATGAGTTCCTCCGCAGCTCGGCCGCCGGTGAGGGTAGCGATCTTGTTCTCCAGCTCTTCCTTGCTCATCAGATAGTGCTCGCCCTCGTCCACCTGCATGGTGTAGCCCAGGGCGCCGGAGGTTCTCGGGATGATGGTGATCTTCTGCACCGGAGCGGAATGGGTCTGCATGGCTGCCACCAGCGCGTGACCCACTTCGTGATAAGCCACGATGCTCTTTTCCTTGTCGGAGAGGATGGCGTTCTTCTTCTGGTAGCCGGCAATGACCGTCTCGATGCTTTCCTCGAAATCTCTCTGGCTGGCCATCTTGCGGCCGTCGCGGACAGCCCGCAGCGCCGCTTCGTTTACGATGTTGGCAAGCTCTGCACCGGAAGCGCCAGAGGCCATGCGGGCGATCTTGCCGTAGTCGATATTGGGTTCGGTCTTCACCTTCTTGGCGTGGACCTTCAGAATGGCTTCTCTGCCCTTGAGGTCGGGCAGTTCCACGGGCACGCGGCGATCGAATCTGCCCGGTCTGGTGAGGGCCGGATCCAGGGATTCGGGCCGGTTGGTGGCCGCCAGGATGATGACCCCGGTATTGCCTTCGAAGCCGTCCATCTCGGTGAGCAGCTGGTTTAACGTCTGCTCTCTTTCGTCGTTGCCGCCGATGTTGCCGCCGTTTCTCTTCTGGCCGATGGCATCGATCTCGTCGATAAAGACGATACAGGGGGCCTTTTCTTTGGCCTGCTTAAACAGGTCGCGCACCTTGGATGCGCCCATACCGACGAACATCTCCACGAATTCGGAGCCGCTCATGGAGAAGAACGGCACGTTGGCTTCGCCTGCCACGGCCTTTGCCAGCATGGTCTTACCGGTTCCCGGAGGACCCACCAGCAGCACGCCCTTGGGCATGGAAGCGCCGATCTCGGAATACTTGGAAGGGTTCCCCAGGTAATCCACGATCTCCTTCAGGTTTTCTTCGGCTTCATCCACGCCCTCCACGTCGGAGAAGTGGATGCCATCGGAAGATTTTACGTAGATCTTCGCGTTGCTCTTGCCCAGATTGAACATCATGGAACCGGGGCCGCCGGCCTTGTCCATCATCTTTCTGGACAGGTACTGGCCGAGGAAGATAAAGATGAAGATCGGCAGGATCCAGGTGAGCAGAAAACTGGTGAAGGGCGACGCCTGTTCCACGATCTGGCTCGTAAACTCCGCGCCGGATTCGTGCAGGCGCTGCACCAGCCCCGGATCGTCCATGATGCCGGTGCGGTAGATCTGCGGGGGATCCGCCTTGTCCGTAAACAGGATCATGTTGGAGCGGACTTCCACCTCTCCGATCTGTTTTTTCTCCGTCATGGTCATGAAGGTGCCGTAGTCCACCTCCTGGATCTGCTGTTTTGCCAGGGACGGCAGTACCAGAGTGTTGAACACCAGCATCAGGATCAGCATGACGATATAGAAGACCAGCATGGGTCTTCTCGGTTGTTTGACTTCGTTCATATTGTCTCCTTTATATAAAAAGTGGATCGTCTTAAATACCAACGGTATTATGGCACAGGTTTTAGCACTCGTCAACAGAGAGTGCTAAAGTTCCGCACATTGCCCTTGGTCTGCCCCGTATCTATGCTATAATGGAACGGAGGGGTGACCCCCGGAAAGGTTGGAATGATGAATAAAAAGGAAGCGAAAACGAAAAAAGACCGCAGCATACGGCCTGCTCTGACAGGGGTCATCTGTTTTGCGCTGATCGCGATCATCGCCATCTCCATCCCCCTGTACCGGCACCGGCAGTACGTAAAATTCACCTCGGAGCTCTCCAGTCTGACGACCCGCGCCGGCGGCAAGGGCGCCGTCACCTGCGAGATGGACGGAGGAACCTGCAGCGTTTCCCCCGATGCCGCCTACGAGATCTACGCCAAACTCATCTTTTCCGAGCTGAAGAAGCATACAAAGCCGGATCCGGTACTGGCAGAGAGCGGGCTGCGCCTCACCTACGGACTGCTGGACGGGGAACTCACCCTGGCGCCTGCGGAGTATCAGGGCGAGGAAGCGCTCTACGTGGAATTCCATAGCCAGGACATGGATTATACCTATCTTGCGCCCCACCTGCGGTATAAGGATTTTGAAATGCTGGCAAGATAGGCATCGTAGCCGTATACGAATTGTGAGCGAAGCACTGTGGAGATTTAGGCGATGGAACTGGACGGTTTGGAAAGGTGGCACTTTGAGCTTACGGAAAAAGCCTGCAACGAATTGCTGGATCTGGTCCTGCAAGGCAAAAAGCGGGCAACCTCGAGCAGCCTGGCAAGCTTCCGGGCCGAAGGCACGGCAGTACCGAAAGAGGGAGAACTGAGCGTGATCACAGACTGGGACGGACATCCCTGCTGTGTCATACGGACAACAAAGGTCCGGGTGATCCCATACAAGGATATCCCCTTTGGCCTGGCACGCCTCGAAGGAGAAGACGATACCCTCGCCTCGTGGCGGAAGAATCACGAAGCCTTTTTTCGGGAAGAAGGAAAGTCCTTGGGGTATTCGTTTTCTGAGAACATGGAGGTCGTCTTCGAAGAGTTTGAAGTTGTAGAAACGATAGAACCCAAATAAAAGGATCGATCCGCTGCGCACTGCGCAAGGATCGATCCTTTTTTAATCCTGCGTATTGTAGACCTTGGAGATCTCCGTCCGGTTGCCGCCGATAAAGATGAGGGCGGCCGCCAGGCACACGAGGTTGACGGACATAAAGAGAATGCGCAGCGGCACCTTCAGGGAGAGCACGCCGGACACGAGCTGGCCCGTCAGCATACCGATCATGCTGAGGGTGTTGAAGGCGCCGTTAAAGCGGCCTTTCTTTTCATCCGGCACGTAGCGCTGCGTCGCGGAGATGCGGATATTGTAGGATGTGACCCCAAGGATCCCCACCAGGGTGCAGCAGACCGCCATGACCGGGACCGGCAGGAACAGATAGGCCGCGCTGAGCGCGTTGATCGCCACATAAACGAACAGTGCGATGTCGTACTTTTTCTCCACGGGCATGCGGTGACGGTAGTGGTACAGACCGCCCAGCGCCCTTGCGGCGGAGCCGCAGCCCCAGACCAGCATGTAGAGATACTCGCCGTTGGCGAAGGTGCCTTTGAAATATGGGAGGGTCACCGTCTGGCCGACGCCATCGTTCATGGACGAAAACAGGAAATAGATGGCCACCGCCAGCAGCCCCTTTTCGGAGCGCAGATAGGACATGCCTTCCTTAAAATCGTCGAGAAAGCGCTTCAGGCCGGCCTTCGCTTCTTCCCCTGCGCTCTCCGCGGCGCGTTTGGCAATGTAGGCCTCCTCGTGGCGGATCTGCCGTTCGAAGGTGGCTGCGATCGTATAGCTGACGACGTTGAATGCGAACAGCGGCACGATGCCCACGGCGTTGTAGGCGAAGGTCGCGACAGGGATGATGGCCAAGGTGAGGGTCTGCAGGGTGCTGGCTACGCTGTAGGCCTTGGAATAGTTGCCGGGCGTGATCAGGAGCGGGTAGAAACTCTCGTAAGCCACCTGGTAAATGCTCCCGATGACCCCCAGAGCGAAAGTCCCGGCCGCCAGGATGGGAAAGCTGAGCCCGCCGTAATGCAGGATGAGCGCAAAGACGCCGTACAGCACCGCCGTGATGTAGTCCAACATGTAGATCGTGCGCTTGCGGGAAAAGCGGTCCAGGAAAGGTCCTGCCACCAGAGGCATCACGACGTAGGGCACGAAATACGCGATGTTATAGAGCGCGAAATAGAACGTGGAGCCGGTATAGTCCAGCACAAGCAATGACATGGCAAAACCGGCCATCTGGCCTCCCAGCATGGAGACCACACTGCCCAACGTAATGATCGTAAAATCTCTTGTCCAAAGCTTGTTTTCCATACGGCGCCATTATCCCATAGAAGTGTATGCCTGGCAAGTCATAACAAAAGAGCACAGGAGGACCGCCCTCCCGTGCTCTTGCTTTATTCAAGAAAAAACCTTACCACGCCGAAGACTTCTCTACCGGGCCCTTGTAGGCGTTGAACGCGCCGATGTTATGCACGTCCGTGTAGCCGAGCTTCGTAAAGCCCGTGCAGGCCCGCTTGCTGCGGCCGCCCACCAGGCAGTAGACGAACAGAGGCGTGGACTTGTCCGGGAATTGTTCCTGCACCGTCATGAACTGGCGCAGCGGAATGTTGACGGCACCGGGCACGTGACCCTGGGCAAATTCATCCGGCTCACGCACGTCGATCAGCACGGCGCCTTTCGCCTTCCGGAACTCTTCCAGTCCTTCGTTGATATCGGGTATGCCCGCCATTGCACTGAAAATGCTCATGGATCAGTTTCCTTCCTTTTCTTCTCCGTAGATATCGCTCGTGCCGTCGATCAGGGGCCAGGGGGAAACGCTCTGGTCGCCGATGCGCACCTCAAAGTGCAGGTGCGGACCGGTGGAATAGCCGGTGGAGCCCACGAGGCCTATAATGTCGCCCTGCTCCACCATGTCGCCTTCCGCGCAGTCGATCTCGCTCAGATGCATGTAGATCGTCTTCAGGCCTGCGCCGTGTTCGATCACGACGGTGTTGCCCGTCATGATGACGAAGTCCGCAAACACCACCTGACCGCGGTTGGAGGCCGGAACCGGCGTGCCTTCCGCGGCCGCGATGTCGATGCCCTGATGGCGGCTCGCCGTCGTTGACCCGTTGATATACCGGTAGAGCCCAAACGACGAGGTGATCGTCCCTTCCACGGGCTGGATGAACCTTCCGTCCCAGAGCTTCTCCCAGACGATGTAGCGCTCCTCCGCCAGCACGCCCAGCTTTTCCTTATAGTCCTGCGAAGCACCGGGCACGTTCATGGTGGAATCGATGGTCTCCTGGGGCATGTCGAAGTACTCGACTTCGAAGCCTGCCGGCGTAATGACCACATGGCCTGTCACGTCCTTCGCACCGGTATGCACGATAATATCCTTCGCAGAAGCCGCCTGGTTGTACCCGATGGGTACGTAGGCCTCGTAGCAGTTCTCTCCCATGGGGATGAACGCGCACAGCCCCAGTTCGGATTCGATGGTGGGGGCGTCCGTTTCGAAGCCCATGTCAGCGGTCACGCGGATGATGTCGCCCTGGACCGCCCGGTCGGTGCTGAAGCGCACCACCGGCTGCACGTCGATCGTAAAGTTGAACTGGTAGTTGAAATCCGCCGCGTCGTAGGTCTCGTCCTCGTCGTAGTGCAGGGAGACTGTCAGGGAATAGTCGCCGTTGCGGGTGAATTCGAAGTCCTGCCATTCGGCCAGATCGCCCTCTGCCACCACGGGATTGACGGAATCGAAGGGCCGGATGAGTTCGAACGTGCAACTATCCGCATCCGCGGGGACGTCCAGCGTCAGCTGTTTCTTCGCCACCTTGCCCACGTCCGCGTAGTTTGCAGACACGATGGGGCTCTCCTTCGCGATGGGAATGCGGTCCGCCAGCCAGTCGGGTTCGCGCAGCAGACGCGTATGGAATCCGCCGGTCGCCGCCTGCGCCTCGACCCCTTCCAGGGAGATGACGGGCACGTCAAACGTGCGGGCGGGCAGCAGCACGTAATAAGCGGCTGCAGCTCCTGCCAGCAGGATGAGGATCATAACGATGACGCCGAAAGCTTTTACTTTTTTCATGGTCTCTCAGAATGCTTAAAATCCAAGATATCTGCGGATAAGCGTGCACTGCATCTCGACGGCCTTCGGCAGCACGGTTTCTGGCGCGTTGAACCGGCAGTTGTGATGCTCGTAGTCTGTTCCTTTTTCGTGGTCGGCGATGCCCATGAAGAAGAACACGCCGGGGACGACCTTCAGGAACTCTGCGAAGTCCTCGCCGATCATGGTGGCGCAGCCGTCGTCGATATGGCCGGGTCCCATGACCTCGTCCGCCACGTCGATGACCATCTTCGTCATCTCAGGATCGTTGTCCAGCAGGCTGTTGCCGCACTTGTACTCAAGATCGTAGGTGCAGCGGTACGTCTTGCACACGCCGTCGATCAGTTCGCGGATGCGCTCGCGCACCTGCGCGTCGTCGTTATGCAGGCAGCGGATGGAGCCTTCCATTAAGCAGTCGTCGGGCACGACGATGTTGAATTCGCCGGCCTGCAGCTTGCCCACCGTAACGGTCGTGGGCTTCTTGGCATCCATCTCCAGGGTGTGGAAGGTCTGGAACGCCTGCAGCACGTGCATCGCGCAGTCGATGGGGTTGATGCAGGAATGGGGGGAACCGCCGTGGCCGCCCTTGCCGTGGATCGTCAGTTTGAAGTACCAGCTGGAAGCCATCAGCGCGCCAGGCACGATGCCGATCCAGCCTTCCTTCGTGTAGCTCCAGACGTGCATGCCCATGATGGCATCCGGCCGGGGATCATCCAGCGCACCGGCGTCGATCATGTCCTGGGCGCCGGCATCTTCCTCGTTCGTCTGGAACAGGAACACGATAGTACCGGGGATCTCTTCGCGGTGGTTCGCCATCAGCCGCGCGGTCGTCAGCAGGCAGGCCATGTGGTTATCGTGGCCGCAGGCGTGCATGACGCCGGGGTTCTCGGAAGCGAACGGCAGACCCGTCTCTTCCTGGACGGGCAGCGCGTCGATGTCGGAACGCATGCAGAGAGTCTTGCCCGGTTTTCCGCCCTTCAGCACGCCGATGACGCCTGTCGGCAGGCATCTGCGCACCTCCATGCCCAGAGACTTCAGCTCGTCTTCGATCTTCTGCGCCGTGCGGAATTCCTGCGCGCCCACTTCAGGATGCGCGTGGAAATCGCGGCGGAGCGCGATCAGGTTCGGGGTAAGTTCTGCGATCTCTTTTCTCAGGTCCATTCTGGTTCCTCCGTGGTAAAAATGTGACCCGCCCATGGGCGGGTCACGCAAAAATGGTACGCGGTCGTTATTTGCGGGCAGCGTCTACCAGCGCTCTGTAGATCGCCTGATGCTCCTCGAACTGGGGCATCCATTCAGGGTGCCACTGAACGCCGAGAACGAAACGGTCGCCTTCGAGCTCGATGACTTCGGGCATGTCGTAGGGCAGACCCTTGGCGGTATCCTTTACGCAGCCCGTGATCTTCAGGCCCTTGCCGACGTGGTCGGGCAGGACGTTCTGATGATGATAGGAGTTGGTGTACAGGCAGGGCTTGCCGACGATCTTTTCGATCTTGGAGCCCGGTGCGAATTCGACCTTATGAGCCAGATCGTACAGAGGAACGTTCGGGCCGGTGCTGTGCCAGAAGCCGTTTCTCTTGTTGTCCTGCTCCAGCTTGCCGCCGTAAGCGACGTTGAGCATCTGCATGCCGCGGCAGATGCCGAGTACGGGCAGGTCGGTCTCGTCGAGGACATAGCGCAGGAGAGCAATCTCCTGGGTGTCGCGGACGATGTTGACCGCATTGGACTCCTTGATGATATCTTCGCCGTAGAGCCAGGGACCTACGTCGTCGCCGCCGGTGACGAGCAGACCATCCAGGGTGTTAACGAATTCCTTGATGTTCTCCTGATCCAGATAGAAGGGCATCAGGACGGGAAGACCGCCGGCCTTCTCCACGGAATTTGCGTATTCATCCGCGCCGGTCGTCCAAGGGGAACGGGAAAAGCCCACGTTATCAAATTCAGATCCGGTAACGGACATGAAATGATTCATGGTCACGCCAATAACAGGTTTTTTCATTCTTTCCTCCTTCAGGTTATGCTAAACATACTTCACTGTTGAGCACACACTTATTGCTACGCTAACTATACCATACTTTACAGTTATTTTGCACTTATATTTCTGTTGTAAGAAAACTGACGCAGCCCCTTCAAATTGTGGTATCATCTAGCCATGAAGACCATACAGGAAAGGATGCGCGGATTCCACGACAACGCGGGAGAACTGCACAAGGATGTGGATGAACGCATCAGAAAAGTCAATAGAAAAAGACTGAAAAAAACGGTCGTAGCCCTCACTATGACGGCTGCGGTCCTCGTGGGCAGTCTGTTCTCCGGGCCCGATGACATCACCGGAGGAAACATGCAGCAGATCCTGGAGCCCACACCGGTCGTCATGGATATCGATTCCTTCGACGCGGAGGTGCAGGACGAGGAACCGGCCCCGGAGGAGGCAAAGAAGAACGGCATAAAAGCCAGGCTGCGGGCGGCCATCTTAACCATGCCCAAATGGCTGCGCTACGTGGTCGTGCTGCCTCTCTGGGCTTTGGGCTACGCCCTTCTTCTGCTGGGCAGTTTTCTGCAGCAGACGGTGCTGGCGCCCTTTGCGGGGGTCATCGTTTCGGCCCTCATCGGCATCGCCGCCATGATCGGGCTGTTTGCCGTGACCGCCAAGATGCTCTTCCCTGACATGCCATGGAGAAAGATCTTCAGCAAGGGCAACCTGATCGCCCTGATCGTGACCGGCGCAGCGCTGGCAGCGGCGGATGTTATCGTGCCCCGCTACTACAGCGGCTATCCCTACGTGGCAGCGGCCGTCAAGCTCGCCGCCGCTCTGGTGGTCATCAACATCCTTTTGGCAAGACTCAAATCGTTCGCAGAAAAATTCGCTTAATTTTTTATGATATATCTCCTACTCGCTATCGTCTGCGGCGCATCCATCAATCTGGGATTCGCCCTGGCAGGCAAAAAAGGCCTGGACAATCTCAACACGACCCTCTTTAACTATATCGTGGCCTGCGGCGTCTCCGCCGCACAGTTTGCCTCCCGGATGGCGGGGGGCCAGGAACACGCCTTTACCGGCAAAGTGACCATCCCGCTGGCGCTCTTCGCCGGCGTCATCTATCTGGTCTGCCTGCTCTTCGTGCAGGCGGCCATCGCCGAGACCGGCCCCAGCGCCACCACGATGTTCAACCGTCTGTCCATGGTGTTTCCCGTGCTGGTGTCGATCTTCGTGTTTCACGAACACGCCGGAGCCATCCGGTGGATCGGCATCGCCCTCGCTGTCGCCAGCCTCATCATCTTCAACTGGGAAGGCGGCATCAAATTCAAAGCGGTGCTGATGCGTCTGTGGATCGCAGGAGGCTTCGCGGAGCTCTGCAACAGTCTGTTCGCGCGGCTTTGCCCTCAGGAGGACAAGCCCTTTTACATGATGCTGGTCTTCGGCACCGCAGGCATTATTACCGCCTGCCTCATCGCCCGCCGCAAGGGACCGAAGTTCCGAGCCGGCGAAATGCTGCTGGGCGCAGGCATCGGTTGCGTGAACCTGGGATCGGCCAGCTTTACCGTAAGCTCGCTGCAGCATCTGCCCAACAGCATCGTATATCCCACCATCACGGTGAGCATCATCCTGCTGACCACCCTTGTGGGCGTGCTGTTCTTCGGCGATAAACTGGAGAAGAAACACAAAGCGGCCATGGCTGTGGCCATCGCCGCCGTCATCATTTTAAATCTGTAATATGCTGACCATCTTTACCGCCCGGGCCTCTTCGGATCTGCCGGCGCTCATGCTGGACCGCATCGGGGAGGACCTGGAGAACATCAGAAACGGGAAGTCCGCTGCAAAGCAGATCGTCCTGATCGTACCCGCTCAGTTTACGCTGCAGGCGGAGGAAGCCGCCTTTCGCAGGTTCGACGCGAAAGGCTTTTTTGACTTTCACATCATGTCCGGCGCCCGCCTCAACCAGCAGATCTTAAAGGAGACGGGCTTTCCGAAGACGACCCCCATCAACACCCTGGGACGCGTCATGCTGCTGCGCCGCATCGCCTCGCAGCATAAAGAGGAGATGCAGGCCTTCGGCAAGGTGTGCACGGGCACGGAATTCCTGAAGATGGCTGGCGACTTTATCGTGCAGATGAAGCAGAACCAGCTGGAACCTTCGGACCTGGAAGGCATCCGCCAAAAGGCGGAAGAGGGTTCGCTGCTGGAGAAAAAACTGTCCGACATGCAGGTATTGGCAGAAGGCTACGACGCTGTGATGGCCGGCAAGTTCAACGATTCCGAGGACATGCTGCGGTTCGTCACCCAGAGCATGGGAGGCAGCGCCTTCGTAAAGAACAGCATTTTCTGGTACTACGGCTTCTACTCCTTTACGGAGCGGGAGCTGGCCTTTATGCAGGAGCTGATGCGCTGCAGTCAAGGGTTAAACGTCTGCCTCACCATGGGAAGACGGGATGACCCGGACAACAGCGTGTTCGCTGCGCCGGGGAGAGCCGCGCTGCGATTAAAAGCAAAGGCGCAGGAGCTGGGGATGGAGACGCGGATCGTCTCGGCGGGCAGCGCCTACGCGAAAGACCTGCCGCCGGAGTTCGCACATCTGGAAAAGAATCTGTTCGCGCTGCCGCCTCAGAAATACGAAGAAGACCCGGCCCGCATTGCGCTCGTACGCTGCTCGAACCCCTTCACCCAGGCGGAGACCATCGCAGCGGATATCCTCACATTGGTGCGGGATAAAGGGCTGCACTACGACGAGATCGTCATTTTAACGGAAGACATGGCAGGCTTCGGATCGCAGATCCGCAGAGTCTGCCGGCAGATGGGCGTGCCGCTTTTCGCCGACGAAAAGCGGGCCGTCGTCCACAGCCCCGCTGTGGAGACGGCGGCCGCCCTGCTGCGGTTCGCAGCGGGCGGCCGGCACGCCTCCGGCATGCTCGCCATCCTCAAACCCGGACTCTTCCCCCTCCCTGCCCTTGCCGAACGCGAAGATCTCGAACGGTTCGAGAACTATTGCAAGCAGTATCACATTCGGGACGACCGCTTCTTCAAACCCTTCCGCTACGGGGTCAACCTCTACGGCGAAGAAGGCATGGCGAAACTGGAGGAGATCCGCGGCCAGATCGCGGACATCCTCGCCCCCTTCCTGGCATCTCTGGAAGACGCGAAGACCGTCCGGGAAAAGAGCGAAGTGCTGGTCCGCTTCCTGGCGGATACCCTGCACATGCCGCAGCAGCTGGAGCAGAGCGCTCTGCAGCTGGCGGAAGACAGGATGCTGGATGCGGCAGAAGAACAGCAGCAGATCTGGGGCGTGCTGTGCAGCCTTCTGGACCAGTGCGTGGAGCTGCTGGGAGACGACCCCATAACGACGCAGGAATACGCGGATCTGCTGAACGATTCGTTTGCCGACATTAAAGTCGGCCTGCTGCCCCAGGCCCAGGGCAGCGTACTGTTGGGCACCCTCAGCAGATCGCTCACCGGCAACTGCAGGGCTCTGTTTTTGGCCGGGGTCAACGACGGCGTTTTGCCAAAAGACGGCGCCTCCGAAGCCATCCTCACCCAGCGGGAGCTGGAAGAGCTGCAGGAAAAGGGCTACACCCTGTCGAAGACGGACAGCGTCTTACGGGAAGAAAACCTGCTCTCCATCTACAGCGCCTTTACGCTGCCGTCGGAATTCCTGCGGATCTGCTGGTGCGCCGCCGACAGCGAAGGAAAAGAGAGCAAACCTTCGTCCCTCGTGCGCCAGCTGCAGGCCATGTTCCCGCAGCTGCCCGAGGAGCAGGATATCGAAAACGCGGACGAGCCCCTCGCTTTCGTGCAGGGGAAAAAGGCGGCGCTGGGCCGCATCGCTTCCGCCATGCGCGAATCCCTCGCACAGGGCAGAGAACCCGACGCGCTTTGGAAGGAAGTCTACGACCAGCTGGACGATACCGGCGCTCTGCGTGCGGGACTGCTCTTCACCAACGAAGAGGCACCCCTTGCCCCCGGGGAGACAAAGGAGCTGTACGCCTCCGGTGACTATTCCCTGTCCCCGTCCCGGCTGGAAGGCTTTGCCCACTGCCCCTTCCGTCATTTCGTGAATTACGGCCTGCGCCCCCAGGAGCTCAAGGCATTCGAGATCTCTCCCCTGGAGCTCGGCAACGCCCACCACGACTGTCTGATGCGTCTGGCGGAGTGGCTGTCGCAGCCGTCCCGGGAAGGCGGATTTGCCATCACAGATCCCAGGAGCCGCTGGATGACGGTCACCCGGGAAGAACTACAGGAGAAGACGCAGCAGATCCTGCAGGATGTGCAGAAGGAACAGAACGAAGGCGTTATGAACGCGGGACCGAAGGAGTCCTACCAGGCCTCCCGCATCGCAGACGTATGCGTGCGCTTCGCCTGGATGATGGTGCTGCAGGTGAGAAAAGGACAGATCTCCGAGATGTACTTCGAAACGGAGTTCCGGCGGCATAAGGACTTTCCGCCCATCCGGATCGAGACGCCCCGGGGCGTCGTATATCTGGAAGGCAAGATCGACCGGGTCGACATGCTGGCAGGAGAAGGCGAGAAATACGCCAAGGTGATCGACTACAAATCCGGCGACAACCGCTTCGACCGGAACATGGCGGAAAAGGGACTGATGCTGCAGCTGGGCATCTATCTGGAAGCTGCGCTGGGCAAGGGCGATGCAAAGCCCGCCGGCCTCTTCTACTACCATATCGAAGAGCCTCAGATCGCCTCAGAGGCCGAAAATCTGGCCGCAGACGCGATTTCGGAGCAGGTGTGGGCAAAGTTACAGTCCGAGTACAAAATGCAGGGATTTTTCGTGGATACGCCTGCCGTCACCCAGAGCATCGACAGCGAGCTGCAGCCCGGAGAAAGCTCCTCCGTTTTCAACTACGCCCTCAAGAAAGACGGCACCCAGAACAGCAGGGGCAGCGGCGGCACGACGGAAGAGGACTTCGAAGCCTTCCGCGCCGCGTTCCGCCAGAGCCTGTCCAACCTGTGCGCAAGGCTTACGGCGGGCGAGATCGGCATAGAGCCCCGCAAGCTGAAGAGCGGCCGCACCGCCTGCACGTTCTGCGATTATAAAAGCATCTGCGGTTTCGACACCGCGTTCCCGGCAAACCGCTATCATTGATCCGTCACGATCCCATCGCACGACCAGAAAAAGGCCGGGCAGCACATGCCCGGCCTTTATTGAATACAAAATTTTCTGAGGCTCACTGCGCCTTCTCCAGCGACGCGTTATACCGCCACATGATGATCGCAGATCCGATGATCACCACATACCCCGCCACGCTGAGCGCATCCGGGAACTCCGCGAAGATCAGCATGCCAATGATGGACGAGATGATGATCTGCGTATACTTGTACACCGACACCTCGCTGGCGGACGCCAGGGAAAAGGCGACGTTCATGCAGACCTGGGTGAGGAAGCAGAAGCCTCCCGCCGCCAGCATCCAGAAGAGCTGTCTCGCATCGGGAAAGACAAAGATCTTCAGGCAGAGCAGCAGCTCCACGATCGCCGAAAACGTGTAGTTGTACAGGATGACGGCGTTGCCCTCCACCTTGTTGTAGGCGTTGAGCTTTCTCACGTAGGCGTGGGCCAGGCCGCCGATCATGCCGCAAAGCACGGCTGCCAAGGCCGGCACGAGATTGACGTTATGGAAGCTGGGCTTGACCACGAACAGCCCGCCGATAAAGGCCAGCACCACCAGAAGGCCCTGTCTGCGGTCAAACCGCTCCCCCATGGCAAAGTGGGCGTAGATCATCGTAAAAGTCGGGCTCAGGTTGAACAGCGCCGTCGCGTCGCCGATGTCCATGGCCGACGCGCACCAGAACGTCAGGTACATGCTGATGATGCCGTAGACAGCCCGCAGCGTAAGGTCCTTGATGTCTTTCTTCAGAAAATGGGGCGGTTCGTGGTGCCGGTGGATCTGGATGATCCAGGCAGCGATCATGCAGACAAACGCCGTAAAGAACGTCTTCTCCATGGCGGGCACGCCCGGCACCAGTTTCGTGCAGGTGGACATCATCGCGCTGCAGAACGCGGATGCCACCATAAAGAATATGGCTTTTGCTAAACGGTTATTTGTCATTCATCCTCACGGCGACTTCCAGAGCCAGTTCCATCATCTCGTTGAAGGTCGTCTGCCGCTCTTCCGCGGAGGTCGCTTCGCCCGTCAGCACATGGTCGGAGATCGTGCAGATCGCCAGCGCTCTCTTGCCCGCTCTCGCGGCGTTCATGTACAGCGCTGCCGCCTCCATCTCCACAGCCAGCGCGCCGAGGTTGAGGAGGGGCTGGTTGAAGGCGGGGTCGTCGTTATAGAAGATGTCGGAGGAGATGAGATTGCCGGCCTTGTAGCGCAGTTTTCTCTCCTCGCAGATCTGGGCTGCGCAGCGCAGCAGATCGAAATCGGCGATCGGTGCGAAATGACCGTGCACGCCGAAGTTGTCCTGCATGGAGGAAGACGTGCAGGCGCCCTGACCCAGCACGATGTCTCTCAGCTTCAGTTCCATGGAAACGGCACCGGCGGAGCCGACCCGCAGGATGTTCTCCACGCCGTACATGTTGAACAGTTCGTAGCTGTAGATCGCCATGGAGGGCATGCCCATGCCGCTGGCCATCACGCTCACGGGCACGCCTTTGTACGTGCCCGTGTAGCCCTGGATGCCACGCACGTTGTTTACGAGCTTAGGCTCTTCCAGATAAGTCTCCGCGATAAACTTTGCCCGCAGGGGGTCGCCGGGCATCAGAACGGTCTTTGCAAATGCGCCTTTTTCCGCGCTGTTATGAGGGGTAGACATGGGTCACTCTCCTTCCTTTCTCTTCTTCTTAACGATCCGGAACAGCTCCTCTGTTGCCAGTCTCGCCTTCGCCACGGGGACGTTCCCCTCCGGCAGGCAGTAGTACTGGAACTCGCTGTCTCCGATACATATTATATCCCCAATCTCGTACCAATAATAGTCCGCATAGAGGCTGTAGGATTTTCCGGGGTCCTGGCGGTAGATGGGGGTGCCGGCTTCGTCCGCCAGCGTAAAGCCGGTATTGTCGTGCGTGAGCCGCCCATGGCCGACGTCGTAGATCGCCTTAAAATCCCGGAAGACGAGGATCCGCACCGGCGTATCCAGCCGGTATGTGCCGTTTTCCAGTTCGGAGCGCACGAACTGCCGCTCCCAGGCGTACCAGTCGGGGATGTGGGCATCCCCTTCGCCCGCATTCGCGCGCAGCATGCCGGTCTCGTCCAGGATCCAGGAAGCGCCGCAGGCGCTGCAGGCAAGCTGCGTGCCTTTGCCTTCCATCTCCCCTTCCTTGCCGCACTCCGGACACTTGTACAGGATGCGGTGCAGTCCGTCCGCGCGGAACGGTTCGTCCACCCGGATCTGTTTCTCCTGCTGCGTTCGGAAGTTGTCGAAAGTAAAAGCCTCTTCCAGGCGTTTTGTGAGTTCGGCTGCCTGCAGCGTGCGGATCTCTTCCGCGGAGACAAGCAGACTGACTGTCGCACTCACCTTTACGTGCCGCTTTTGCAGGCAGTTGTAGAGCGGGTCACGCAGAAATGCGCCATCGGTCTTGATGAGCACCACCGGCGCCTTCAGCTTCTTCAGCAGCACGCCCATGCGGGCAGGCAGCGGCGTCGCGCAGCCGTCGAAGGTGTAGCTGGCCTCCGGATAGAGCAGCATGTGGTCGCCGAGGTCGTGCAGCGCATAGGACATCTGGGCGATGAGCCCCAGATCCGTCACAAATTTATCCGTCGGGATGCAGCCGATGCGCCGCAGAAGGCCCTCTTTTCCCACAAAACCGTCGGAGGTGCAGATGATGTTGAAAGGATGGGGATACAGTATGCGGGCCGCGATCTCCAGGTCGATAAAGCTGGAGTGGTTCATCACGACGAGGCAGGGCTCCTCCGGCATGCGGTCCATACCTTCGAACGCATAAGAAAACTGCGCGTCCTTCAGGTCTCCTGCACCGGCCGTTTTCATCACCCAGCGCCAGAACAGCGCCGGACGCATGGGCTTTTGCCGGGGAGGCTTCGGGATGCGCCGGACCTCTGCCAGCGGTTTTGCTGCGACTTTTATCTTCATATCCAACCTCTTTTTCCAGGCGCCCCGACCCGTGTTGGGGTCACCCTCTCGTCTTCTCGAAATCCGCCTTCATGGCCGCATGCTTTTTTCTATTTTACCATAGGGCGTTTTTCCGCGCATAGCAAAACAGACGTCCTTTCGGACGTCTGTTTGCACTGGAGCTGATGGCCGGACTTGAACCGGCGACCTGCTGATTACGAATCAGCTGCTCTACCGACTGAGCCACATCAGCATACGCACGGATTATATTACCATGCGGTTTGTGAAAAATCAAGCGTTTTCTACGATATCCAGCAGCTGCATGGCGTCATCGATGTAGTACTCCGGCGCCAGCGTTTTGCGCTGTTCTTCGTTGACGGAGATGGTCCAGGCCACCAGTACCGACTTGACGCCAGCATTGCGGGCGCACAGGATATCGAACTTGCTGTCGCCCACCATAATGGCTTCTTCCGGCTTTACGCCCAGCTTTTCCAGGCACAGCAGGCAAGGCGTGGGATCGGGCTTGTGGATCGTCGTGTCCTCCGCAGAGACCACGGCGTCGAACATGTCCGCGATATCGAACTTATACAGCCCCTGGGTCGTGGAACTCCAAAGCCTGCTGGTGACGATCCCCACCAGGTAGCCCCTCTCCTTCAGTTCCAGGATGACCTCTTTCGTACCCGGGAACATGGTGATGGCGTCACGGTAGATGTGCCGCTGGTAGTTGCGGTAGGTCTCCACCATCTCGTGGGTGTCCCGGTCCGGGAAGAGTTTGGTCATGGTCACGTCCAGAGGCTCCCCGAAGGTCGCCACGATCTCCTCGTGCACCGGGTCGCGCCCCAGCACCGTGTTGAAGGTATGCTGCCAGGACTTGAGAATGATGGTGTTGGTATCCATAATGGTGCCGTCGAAGTCGAAGAGCACCGCTTTGATCTTTCTCATAAAATAAGTACTTTCTGTGGGTCTTGCCTAACCGCGCAGCTTGGTCCGCTCGTCTTCCTCGTCGACGGGAACGACTGTGCTGGTCTTAAAGGATTTCCGGAATGCTTCGTCTTTTTCGGCCAGGTAGTCGCTGCGGAAGACCTGGATGTGCCCCGCATCGTTCAGCTTCTTGATGACGATGAGGGTAAAGGGCATGATGACGATGCCCATGGGTCCCAGGATGGTGCCGCCCACGTAGATGGAGATGAGCAGCAGCACCGGGTGCAGGCCGATGGATTCGCCTACGATCTTCGGTTCCAGGACGTTGCGCACCACCGTGATGATAACGTAGAGCAGCAGGAGCTTTACGCCCATGGAATAGTTGCCCTGGACGACTTCGATGATGACCCAGGGGATCATGACGCCGCCGGTGCCGAGTGCCGGCAGGATGTCGAAGATCGCGATGATAAGAGCCACCGTCATGTAATCCTCGAGTCCGATGATCTTTAAGCCGATCGTCAGTTCGATCCAGGTGATCATCATGATGAGCCCGTAGGACTTGAGCATGCCGCCGATGGTACCGACCAGGTAGTTCTTGGCCTCCAGGATGGTCTGCTGGGACTTTTCCTTGAACTGCGCCAGGAAGAAGTAGTTGATATTGGGGTAGTCCATGGACAGGAATACCGTAGATACGATGCAGAAGATCAGGGAGATGAAGAACTTCGGCGTACCCACGGCGAGACGCTGGGCGTATCCCACGAGGGAGCGGGACAGGGACGTTACGCCGCTGGCCAGGCTGCCCAGGATGTTGTTGGCGATGGCCTCCGCCTGGCTGACCCTGGCAGGGTCAATATCCGCCACAAGCTCCTCGTACCACTGCAGCACCCGCTGTACGGCGGGCTCGATGTGCGTCGCATAGATCGTCGTGAGGGAGCCGAACCAGCTGAGCACCGTAAAGATCAGCTGGATGACGGCGTGGGTGAGCAGCGCTCCGATAAGCCCGTAGAACAGGATGACCCAGAACACCGCGATGCCTCTTCTCGGGATATGCAGCAGCCGGGACGTGGCATCCACCGGCCGCTTTAACAGGAACGTTACCAGCAGCGCGATCGTAAAGGGCATAAGCGCGTACAGCACGTAACGCACCAACACGTAATACACGATGCCCACCGCAACGGCATAGGTCAGATTGATGAGAAATCTTCTTTTGCGTTCCAGCTCTTCCACTACAATTCCCCCTTTTGCAGCGCGTTCAGAGAAGCGTAGATAAAGTCGTCGATGGCGCCGTCCATGACGGCGTTCACGTTGCTGGTCTCCTGCCCCGTGCGGTGGTCTTTTGCCATCGTGTAGGGCTGGAAGACGTAGGAGCGGATCTGGCTGCCCCAGGCGATCTGTCCATAGTCGCCGTGCAGTTCGGAGATCTTTTCCTTATGTTCCTGCCGCGCCAATGCATACAGCTTCGCGTACAGCATGCGCATGGCATATTCCTTGTTCTGGTGCTGGCTGCGCTCGTTCTGGCAGCTGACCACGATATTGGTCGGGATATGGGTGATCCGCACAGCGGAGTCCGTCTTGTTGACGTGCTGACCGCCCGCACCGCTGGAGCGGTAGGTGTCGATGCGCAGATCGCCGGGATCGATGTCCACCTGGATGTCCTCGGGCAGCTCGGGCATCACGTCCACGAGCGCGAAGCTCGTCTGCCGCTTGCCCGCCGCGTTGAAGGGGCTGATGCGCACCAGCCGGTGCACGCCGCTCTCGGTCTTCAGATAACCGTAAGCCAGCGGTCCTTCCACCAGGATCTCCACGTTCTTGATGCCGCCTTCGGTGTCGTTCTGGTAGTCCAGGATCTTGACTTTATAGCCCTTCTTTTCCGCCCAGCGCGTGTACATGCGCAGCAGCATCTCCGCCCAGTCCTGAGCGTCCACGCCGCCGGCGCCGGGATGAATGTTGACAAGGGCATTGTTCTGGTCATACTCTTCGGACAGAAGCGCCCGGATGTTCACCTCTTCCGCCTTCGTCTGAAATGCTTCAAACGTCGCCAGCGCTTCCTTCGCGGAATCTTCGTCCTCCGCTTCCTCCGCCATCTCCATCAGGACCTTGGCATCGGAAAGCAGCTGGCTGCAGGCGTCGTATTCGCCCAGATCCGACTCGAGGGCGCCCCGTTCCTTGATGGTCTTCTGCGCCCGCTCCTGGTCGTCCCAGAACCCCGGAAGTCCGGATTCGTAATTCAGTTCTTCCAGTCTTGCCCGCTTTTTATCGACGTCAAAGGCTCTCCCTGAGCTTCCCCAGGGTCTCCTCTGCCTGCGGTATGGAGTTTTTCAGATTGTCTAAGATGAGCATGGTTTCCAACCTTTACGCGTTTCTGCCGTGGCAGTTCTTGTATTTCTTGCCGCTGCCGCAGGGGCAGGGATCGTTTCTTCCCGGCCGCTTTTCGGCGCGGAAGGGCACCGGCTTCGCATCGCCTGCGTTGGTCGCGGTCGCCTTCACCTGCTGGGGCAGTCCGCCGGAGGCGGAGACGACGCCCGAGCCGGTCGCAGAACCGGATGCGGACACGCTGCCGCTCTCGGATCTGGCCTGGTCCATGGCGGAGCCGCCTTCGTCCTTGCGGCTCTGTCCAATGCGGATGACCTGCTTTCTTTCCGCCGTGGTCTGCAGCGTAATACCGAACAGGAAGCGCACCATGTCGTCGCAGATGCTCTTCACCATCAGTTCGAACATGTCCGCGCCTTCGTTGGCGTAGGCCTGGGCCGGATCCTGCTGACCCAGGGAGCGCAGGCCGATACCGGTCTTCAGCTGGTCCATGGCGTCGATGTGATCCATCCATTTGCTGTCGACGATACGCAGCAACAGCATGCGTTCGATCTCTCTTAAGCGTTCGACGCCGATCTCGTCCTCCTTGGCTTTATAGGCCTCCTCGAACATGGTCATGCAGTCGGTGTTGAGGATCTCGCGGTCTAAGACCTGCAGCTGCTCGTCGGTGTAGCGGATATCGTGGAAGTTGGGATTGATGGCCTTTAAGCGCTTGTTGAGCTCGTCCCAGTCCCAGCTTTCCGCATATTTTCCGGGAGCCGTTACGTAGTCCAGGATCTCGGTCACCTGGTCCTGCATCATGCCGATGATGTGTTCTTTCAGGTCTTCGCCGTGGAGCACGCGGTTTCTCTCGTTGTAGATGGTGGTGCGCTGACGGTTCATGACGTCGTCGTACTGCAGCACGTACTTACGGATGCCGTAGTTGCGGCCTTCCACCTTCTTCTGCGCGTTCTCGATGGTCTTGGAGAGCAGTCCTGCCTCCAGCTTCTCGTCCTCGCCCATGCCGAACTTGGACATGATGGTCTGCACGCGCTCGCCGCCGAACAGACGCATCAGATCGTCGTCCAGCGCCACGAAGAACTGGGTGCTGCCGGGGTCACCCTGACGGCCGGCACGGCCGCGCAGCTGATTGTCAATACGTCTGGACTCGTGCCGCTCAGTGCCGATGATGTGAAGGCCGCCCAGCTCGCGCACTCTCTGCTGCTCGGGCTGGCGTTCCTCTTCGAACCGCTCCAGCAGCTGGCTGTATTTCGCCCGGGCTTCGATGAGTTCCGGATCCTTTAAGGGCACAAAACTGCTGGCATAGGAGATCGCTTCGTCCTCGTAGCCCAGCTTCTTCATCTCTTTCTTCGCTTCATAGTCCGGGTTGCCGCCCAGCAGGATATCGGTACCGCGGCCGGCCATGTTGGTCGCGATGGTCACGGCGCCTTCGCGGCCCGCCTGCGCGATGATCTCGGCTTCTCTCAGGTGCTGCTTCGCGTTTAATACGTTGTGGGGAATGCCCCTTCTCTGCAGCATGGCGGACAGGATCTCGGACTTCTCTACGGAGATGGTGCCCACCAGCACCGGCTGACCCGTCGCATGGTGCGCCTCGATCTCGTCGCACACCGCGTTGAATTTCGCCTTCATCGTGGAATAGACGGAGTCGTCCAGGTCCTTTCTGGCGATGGGCCGGTTCGTGGGGATGACCACGACCTGCATGTTGTAGATATCCGTAAACTCTTCTTCCTCGGTCTTGGCGGTACCGGTCATGCCGGCCAGCTTCTTGTACATGCGGAAGTAGTTCTGCAGGGTGATGGTCGCCAGCGTCTTGGACTCGCTGCGGACCTCGATGCCCTCCTTGGCTTCGATGGCCTGGTGCAGACCGTCGGAGTAGCGGCGGCCGAACATAAAGCGTCCGGTGAACTCGTCCACGATGACGATCTCGCCGTCCTTTTCGATGTAGTCCACGTCGCGCTTCATGATGTTGTGCGCCTTGAGGGCGATGAGCACGTGGTGATTGATCTCCATGTTCTCCGGGTCGGAGAAGTTCTCGATGCCGAAGTACTTTTCGCACTTGGCGACGCCCTGCTCGGTGAGGGCTACGCTGCGGTCCTTCTCGTCCACCGTAAAGTCGCCGGTCGTGGTCTTCGTGCCGCCGAAGCGGGGATCGCCATCCTCGATGACTTCGCCTCTTACCAGCGTGCGCACGAAGCGGTCCGCAGTCTGATACAGATCCGTGGATTTCGCGCCCATGCCGGAGATGATGAGCGGCGTTCTCGCCTCGTCGATGAGGATGGAGTCCACCTCGTCCACGATGGCGTAGTTGAGTTCGCGCTGCATCTGGTCCTTCTGGTAGACGCACATGTTGTCTCTCAGATAGTCGAAGCCGAACTCGTTGTTCGTGCCGTAGGTGATGTCGCTCATGTAGGCTTCCCGGCGCTTATCCGTGGGAATGCCGTGGATGACGCACCCGACGGTGAGCCCCAGGAACGTATAGAGCTTGCCCATCCATTCCATGTCGCGCTTCGCCAGGTAGTCGTTGACCGTTACCACGTGCACGCCGTTTCCGGTGAGCGCGTTCAGATACACGGGCAGCGTGGCCACCAGCGTCTTGCCTTCGCCGGTCTTCATCTCGGCGATGTTGCCTTCGTGGAGCACGACGCCGCCGATGAGCTGCACGCGGAAGTGCTTCATGCCGAGGCTTCGCCAGGCGGCCTCCCGGCAGACGGCAAAGGCTTCGACCAGGATGTCGTCCAAAGTCTCGCCCTTGGCCAGACGTTCCTTAAAATACGGGGTCTTGGCCTTGAGCTCTTCGTCAGACAGGGCCTGCATCGTTTCATCCAGCGCCTCGATCTTGTCGACGATCTTCTCGATGCGGCGAATCTCCTTCTCATTCCAGTCGCCGAACAGTTTCTCTAAAAATCCCATAGGTATCTCCTGTTAGCGGATCACTGATCCTTTTGCTTGCGCGCGGGGTCCTGTCACCAGGGCACCTTCCATTCTTCCTCAAGGCCGGCTTTGGCCTTGGTATCAGCTTGAAAGTCGGCCACTCGCCGGCATTTCGTCGAATGGCACCTCCCTAGCGCCACCCCTTGCGCCATTCTTCTATTACAGCCCCAACGCTTCGATGCGGTCGCAGGCTTCCAGCAGCTTGGGCAGGCCTACCGTTGCGCAGACGCGCACGTAGCCGGCGCCGCAGTCGCCGAAATTGCTGCCGGGCACCAGCGTAACGTGGGCATCGTGCAGCACTTTCAGCACGAATTCCTCGTCGGTGAGGCCGGTCTCTTTGATGTTTACGAACAGATAGAAGGTTCCGGGAGGCGGGCTCTGCACCTTCAGATGCGGGATCTTGTTGATCCGTTCCGCCGTTTTGAACATTCTTTCCTTAAACTCCGCCATGATGGGAGCCATGATCGCCTTGCCCTCGTTCAGCGCAAACTTGGCCATGCGCTGGGAGATGGAAGGCGCAGTGTAGACCATGTTCATGCCGCCCTGCACCATGGCGCCGACGATCTGCACCGGAGCGATGACCCAGGCAAGGCGTGCACCTGTGCACACGTAGTTCTTGGACATGCTGTTGATGACGACCGTGCGTTCCGCTGCGCCGGGGATGCTCAGCACCGAAGTAAAGGGCACTTCGTAGCTGTACCAGGTGTAGATCTCGTCGGAATAGATCAGCAGATCGTATTTCTCTGCCAGCTTTACGATGGCTTCCAGATCTTCCTTGTGCATGCAGGCGCCCGTCGGATTGTTGGGCGTGCTGATAAAGATGCCGCGCGTCTTGGGCGTGATGTACTTTTCCGCGATCTCCGCCTTTAAGCGCCAGCCGTCCTCTTCGTAAGTAGGGATCATAACGCTCTTGCCGCCGGAATACTCCACCTGGCTGCGGTAGCACAGGAAGGAGGGATCCGGGATGAGCACTTCATCTCCTGGATTGATGGTGGAAAAGCAGGCCTGGAAAGCGGCATAGTCTGCAGACGTCGTAATGAGCACGTTCTTTTCGTCCACGTCCACATCCAGCTCTCTCTTGTAGTAGTCCACGACGGCCTGGATGACGTCCGGGCAGCCTCTGTGCTGGGTGTAGTGGGTATAGCCCGCCAGCGCGTCTTTATAGCCGGCTTCGATGATGGGCGCCGGCGTGGTAAAATCCGGATCGCCGATGGACAGATCGATCACGTCGTCCATCCCGTGCATCATATCCTGCAGCTGGGCCATCAGGCTGATCTTTTCCTGCAGCATGCGGTCTGCGATATATTTTTTGGTCATAATGCTTCTGCCTCCAATTGTGCGTACTTTAACATCTTATTGTACCATAAAAGGAAAGGCGGTAGCCGCCTTTCCTTGAAATAGTTTACGGGTTTTGCGAAGGGGGTCAAAAGGCAAATAGCCTATTCATCCAGACCAGCCTGCTGCTGGGCTTCCACGATGTAGCCCTCGATGGCGTTCTCCGCCAGCAGTTTCGCCAGCACGCCGTTGATGTATTCGACCAGCTCCGTATTGCCCTTTTGGACTGCGATCTGATAGCCTTCTTCATCGGAAGGAATGTTTACATCGACCGCTTCCAGATCGTCCTTGACCGCGGCATATGTGAGTACCGTCATGTAATCCAGGAACAGCAGATCCAGCTTGCCTGCCTGCAGCTCCATGATCAGATCCTGCACCTTGGACAAGCCCACCGTGCTCTCTTCGCCGCAATACAGCACGCAGCGGTCATAGGTGATCGTGCCCGTCTGAGCGCCGCCCTTAGCTCCCTTCAGGTCGTCCAGTGTCTTGTATTTGTCTGCATTCTCGCTCGTTACCAGGATAAGGCTCTTGCTTACCAGATAGGGATCGGAGAAATCGACGGCTTTTTTGCGTTCCTCGTTGGAGGTGATGCCCGCGATGACCATGTCGAATTCGCCGTTGGCCAGGCTCATCAGCAGGTTGTCGAAGGACATGTCGACGATCTCCAGGTCCACGCCCAGGTCGTCTGCAATGGCCTGTGCGATGGCCATGTCGAAACCGACGATGGTATCCTTTCCATCGATCTCCGTGTGAAATTCATAAGGAGGATAGTCCGCGGAGGTGCCCACGGTGAGCTTGCCGTTTGCCTTGATCTCATCGATGACGGAGGAACTGTCCGCAGCGGGTTCGGTGCTGCCGCCGGAAGAGCAGGCTGCCATTCCGAAGAGCATGGCCATGGCCAGTAATATTGCTAAAACCTTTTTCATTTTCGTGTCTCCTTTACTGTCTTATTCCCACAGGGGCTTGTCCCACATCTTGATCTTGGTGCCAAGTCCCATCTTCATTGCGTTCTGATAGAGTTTATAGGCGACGGTGATGTCCAGTGCACCGAGGCCCAGAGAGCAGGCGTAGATGAACTGGTCGTCGCTGGTCCTGCAGGGCTTGCCCAGCACCAGGTCGGACGTCTCCAGGATCTGATCTCTGGTGAGTTCGCCGGCATCGAAGGCCTTTACGATGGCCTTGTTCTTGAAGGTCACCATCTGCTTCCAGTAGTCTACGACCTTCACGTCCGCCATGAGCGCTACGTCCTTTGTCGCTTCGTTGGATACGCAGACGATGGCGCTGTGGGGCTTCACCCAATCCTTGTCGATGAAGGGCGTTCTTGCGGTGGTCTCGCCCATGATGAGCTCGGACTTGGCCGCAGCCGCCTTGCTGTCTGCCGTCGGGATGATCTCTACACCGGGGTACTTATCCTTGTATTCCGCTGCGATCTTTTCCGCCTTGGGCAGATCCAGGTCGCAGATGTAGATCGTTTTGACCGTGGGAATGGCTTCGCAGATGGACATCACCATGGTCTCGCCGATAACGCCTGCACCGATGAGGGTCGCGGTCTTGGTATCGGAGGGAGCGCAGTACTTGGCCTGAACACCTGCTACAGCGGAAGTTCTCATCGCGGTGATGATGGTGCCGTCCAGGATGCAGAACGGAAGGACCGTCTCCGGATCGCTCAGGATCGAGATGTCGATGCCGTAGGGGATACCGGGGATGCCCGCGTTCTTCTTGCTCTCCGCTGCCCACTTTACGCCTGCGATGTTGTAGCTGCCTGCGATGTGGCAGGGCATGGTGTTGAAGAAGGAGTTCCAATTCTCCGGATCGGGGATGCCCAGATGGGTCTTGGGCGGGTTCTGGATCTTGCCTTCACCCAGGAGCTTGTAGGTCTCTTCGGTGATCTCCAGGATCATCTTCATATCCAGAAGACCTGCCTTGATCTGGTCTTCCTGCTGTAAAAAGAGAATTTCGGGATTGATGGTGCCAAGCATGTATTTTGCCTCCTCAATTGCTTTGTTTATATTACGTTGATGACCTTGGACAGGAAGTCCTGGGTCCGTTCGTTCTGCGGGTGTTCGAAGATCTGTTCGGGGGTGCCTTCTTCCGCGATGACCCCGCCATCCATGAACAGGATGCGGGTGCCCACCTTTCTGGCAAAGCCCATCTCGTGGGTCACGACCACCATGGTGACGCCTTCTTCCGCCAGTTCCTGGATGACCTTGAGCACTTCGCCGACCATCTCCGGGTCAAGCGCCGAGGTGGGTTCGTCGAAGAGCATCACGTCGGGATCGAGCGCCATGGCCCGCACGATGGCGATGCGCTGCTTCTGGCCGCCGGAGAGCTGGGAGGGATATGCGTCCGCCTTGTCGGTGAGCCCGACCCGGTCCAGAAGCTTTAAGGCTTTTTCCTTCGCCTGCGCTTCGGGCATCTTCTTTACCTTCTTCAGGGAAACGGTGATGTTATCCAGCACGGACAGATTGTTGAACAGGTTGAACTGCTGGAAGACCATCCCTACCTTTTCCCGGTGGAGATTGGCTTTCGTATCCTTGCCCATGATGTCGACGCCTTCGAACAGGATCTTGCCGTCCGTAGGCGTTTCCAGAAGGTTGAGGCATCTGATGAACGTGGATTTCCCGGAACCAGAAGGTCCGATCACCACGACTACCTCGCCTTTCTCGATCTTCAGGTCGATGCCCTTTAAGACTTCGACCTCTCCGAAGTTTTTCTTTAATCCTTGTATGTCAAACAGTACGTTACCGCTCACTTTGCTTCAGCCTCGTTTCAAAGATGTTCAGCCCCTTGCCCAGGACGATGTTGAGCGTCAGATAGATGAGGGCCGAGATATAGTAGCAGGGAAGAGGATTGTAGGTGGATGTGACTACGATGCCGTTGTTGTACATCAGGTCGGAAATGCCCAGGTACTGGATGATGGATGTTTCCTTCACCATGGTGACGAACTCGTTGCCGATGGCGGGCAGGATGTTCTTGACAGCCTGGGGAAGCACGATATTCCACATGCACTGGGGGTACGTCATGCCGCAGGAGAGAGCCGCTTCCGTCTGGCCGAAGTCCACCGCCTGGATGCCCGCCCGGATGACCTCCGCTACGTAGGCGCCGGAGTTGATGCTTAAGGCGATGATACAGGGAATGACCCGCGCCAGTTCCACGCCGAGGAACGACCCGCTGGGATAGTGGATGAAGTTCAGCTGGTAGTACACGATGTACAGCTGAACCAGCAGCGGCGTGCCGCGGATGACGGTGATATACAGTTTTGCGAAACCGGACAGGGGCTTGTATTTCGAGAGCCGGAGAAGCGCGATGAGGCAGCCGATGAGGGCACCGAAGAATACGGTGACCAGAGAGACCACGATGGTGGTGCGGGTACCCCGTAAGAAATATTGATAATAATTTGCGAAGATGTCTGCTATGGTGCTCATGTTGTTTATGCGGAAAGTTGGGTTAAATATTCATAGTTATTCGTAAATCAACGGTGATAGTGTATATTTATGCTCGAAGGATGTCAAGCGGTTTTCTGAATATTATTTAAATAATTTTAAATATTTGTGTATATTATTCATTATGCACGCATATTTCGCCCCGTATGCGCATAAATTAAACGGCGCCTCACAGGGCGCCGTCATTTGCATTCATATGCAGTTGGACAGGGTCACAGGCCCAGCGCCTTGATCCGGTCGCAGGCCTCCATCAGCTTGGGCAGGCCCACCGTCGCGCAGATGCGCACGTAGCCTTTGCCCAGTTCGCCGAAGTCGGATCCCGGGACCACCGTAACGTGGGCTTCTTTGAGGACCTTCATGGTGAATTCCACGTCGTCCAGGCCGGTCTCCTTTACGTTTACGAAGAGGTAGAACGTGCCGGGAGGCGGGCACTGCACGGACAGGTGCGGGATCCTGTTGATCCGCTCCGCCGTCTTGAACATGCGGTCCTTGAATTCTTTCATGATATCGCCCATGTACTGCGTTCCCTGGTTGAGGGCGAATTTCGCCATGCGCTGAGAAATGGCGGGCGCGGTGTACACCACGTTGACCCCCACCATGGTGCAGGCGTTGATGATCTCCGGCTGCGCGATGATCCAGCCAAGTCTTGCGCCGGTCGCGACGAAGTTCTTGGACAGGGAGTTGATGACGATCGTCCGCTTGGCCGCGCCGGGGATGGACAGCATGGAGGTAAAGGGAACCTCGTAGCTGTAGGCGGTGTAGATCTCGTCGGCGTAGATCATCAGGTCGTATTTCTCCGCCAGGTCGTAGATGGCCTGCAGGTCTTCCCTGTGCAGGCACGCGCCGGTGGGATTGTTGGGATTGCAGAGGAAGATGCCCTTAGTCTTTTCGGTGATGAAGGGCTCCGCGTTCTCAGCCTTGATGCGCCAGTCGTCCTTCTCGTAGGTGGGGAAGAACACGGGCATGCCGCCGGCGTAGGCGATCTGCGCCTTGTAAGCGAGGAAGGTCGGATCCGCTACCAGCAGTTCGTCGCCGGGGTTGATCGTGGAAAAGCAGGCCAGGAAGCAGGAATAGGCGCCGGATGCCGCGATCAGCACATTTTCCGGGGCGATCTCAATGCCGAGATCTCGTTTATACGAGCCGACGACCGCCTGAATGGTGTCGGGATAGCCTTTCGCCGGGGAGTAGTGGGTGTAGCCTTTGAGGGCATCTTGATATCCTGCGGTCAGGATGGGCTCGGGCGTGGTAAAGTCCGGATCGCCGATGGACAGGTCGATCAGATCGTCCATGCCCTTGGAGAGTCCTGCCAGCTGCATCAGCACGCTGGGTTTGAATTCCGCTCTGTCTGCGATGAATTTTTTAGCCATTTGTATAGGTTCCTTCCGATTTTTTGGTGAGATTAGACAAAAAGTATTATATCATTCTTTGTGTAGGAAAGGCAACAGAAAGGGTCAACCCAATGCCACATCCAGCGCCATCATGACGGTGAACCCGACAGCAAACCCGCTCAGGGCCCGCTGCACGTTGCGGCTGAGTTCTTTTTTCATGAAAAACACGCAGGCAGCTCCTGCAGAAGTCCCCAGGAATGGGATCAGGATGCCGCACAATACTTCGGATGTCATAAGAAGCCTCCGTTTATCGGATATCGATTTATTTTTGGGGAAATATGTCTTTTCTTTGTGGTTAGCCGTTGCTAACTTACATTTATTATAACGCGTTTCCGTCAAATGGCAAGCCCTGTATGCTGCTATAAAGGAGTCGGCGCCGACTTGTAGGGTTTTCCATCCTACGATGCCTAAGCAAAACACAAAAACCGGTTGTTCGCTTAGGAATCCGTAATGCCATCCCCATAAATCACCCTTTCGCTTAGGGAATTCGGCGAAAAATGAAGGGGTCACGCCTAAGCGTGACCCTAATATCGTTCTGCTGCTTAGTTTTTCCTAAGCAATGCATCTATTTTGCCAAATGGCTTAGTTTTCGCCCAAACATAGATCTCTGCCTGCTATTTTTGCGCAGCCTGTTGCTCCATGTATTTCAGGACCAGCCGCATCGTCATTTCCATGCCGATCGCAAGCGAATCTTCGTTTAAGCGGAAATGGTCGTTGTGGTTTGGACAATCTGTACCCTTGGAAGGGTCACCCATACCGACGAAAAAGTAGATGCCGGGCCGGTCGTTCATGAATTCCGCCATGTCGTCGCCGCCCATAACGGCTATGTTTTCCGTAAGCAGGTTCTTCCCGCCGACTGTCTCGACCGCAGCTTCTTCCGCCAGCTTTTCCAGCGCAGGATCGTTATAAACCAGAGAATTGCCGCATTTCAGTTCAATATCGCAGGTGCAGCGGTAGAGGCTGCAGGTTTGCTCCACGACCTCGCAGAAACGGCGATGGATGTGCTCATGATTTCTGTGCAGGCAGCGGATGGAGCCCTCCAACTCGATGTCGTTCGGAATGACGATATTCTTTTCTCCTGCATGGATCATGCCGACGGAGATGACAGTCGGCTCGAACACGCTGTTTTCGAAAGCCCGGAAGGATTCCAGGTTTTCGATAACGTGGGCTGCTGCAACGATGGGGTTAATGCACAGGTGCGGATAGCCGCCGTGTCCGCCTTTCCCATGGATCGTTACTTTGAAATAGTAGCTGCTGGCCATCATGGGCCCGGGACACATGGCAATTGTGCCGAAGGGATAATTGTGCTTTAAATGCAGGCCAAATGCCACCTCAGGATGACCCGCCATCTCCATGGCACCATCGTCGATCATGATCTGTGCACCTGCATCTTCCTCGTTGGGCTGGAATACGAACGCGATCGTGCCGGGGATCTCGCCTCTGTGGGCCGCCAGAATCTTCGCTTCGCAGAGCAGCATGGCAGTGTGGCCGTCGTGGCCGCAGGCATGCATCACGCCGGGCGTTTCGGAGCTGAAGGGCTCACCGCTCTGCTCCAGGATCGGCAGCGCATCGATGTCTGCGCGGATCATTACGGTAGGCCCGGGCTTTGACCCGTGCAAAATGCCGATCGTCCCCGTCCCCGAACACTCCTTTACTTCGTCCAGCGGAATGCTTTTCAAATACTCACGGATGATGCCTGCCGTCTGGAATTCCTGAAAACCGAGTTCCGGGTGTCTGTGAATATCTCGGCGGATCGCGATGCATTCTGTTTTCAATGATTTTGCTTCTTTTTTATAGTCCATGCCGCACCTCCTCTGCCGGTGTATGGGAGTTTCCTCTCTGCATCATAGCACAATTTTCTGCAAATTATAATTTACATTATTTGCTATTAATGGTATTGTTATTTTGCGGGAGCCCTTGGAAAGGGATAAAGATGATCAACAAGATACAATTGGAAGAGGAACTGCGCAGGAATAAAGAAATGCTCGCTGTTTTGGAACGCGAAGCGGACCGCGGACTGAAGGGTCACCTGGTGCGGCAGAAAAACAAAAGCGGAACGGTAAGGCTATATCATGCGCGAAAAGAGGGCAAGAAGACAGTTTATGCCCGGATCACGGAAAAGAACGCCGGCATCGTGCATACACTGCGGGCAAACCGTGTCTATGAAAAGCACGCTGCCGAATTGCGAACAAACATCGCCCTTTTAGAGCAGCTTCTGGAAGGATTCCGCTGGGTAGACTTTAGCGATTGGTTTGGCGTGCTTCCGGCATCGACGGGACTCTCGGAAGATTATCCGGGGAACGGGGTCCTTGATTGGGAAACCCTGAAGAGATCCGCAGGATCTTACCGTCCGGAAGGGTTGCTATACGAAGCGGATGAACAGAAATTCCGTTCCAAAGGAGAGGCGATGCACGCCATGTGTTTTACCAATGCGGGGATCGAATACATTTATGAACCCGAGATCCGAATCGGCAATATCGTACTGCATCCCGATTTTGTTGTACGTAATAAAAGAACCGGGAGAATTTATATCTGGGAATTCTTCGGCATGATGGATGTTGCTGAATATCAGGAAGCATTCTCCCGCAAGCTGCCGGCCCTGATGAAACTCGGGATCGTTCCCGGATATAATCTTATCTGCACCTGTGAATTTAAAAGTATCTGCACCCTGAGCGTCTCGGATATCCAGGCTAAGATCCAGGCATATCTGCTGTAAGGTATACGAGTGTTTGCGATTGGAAGAGGCCGCATCAAGATGCATCGCATCCGGAAGAGTTATGCATCCGAACGTTTCGCGTCTGGTGGAGTCCAAATCCACTTGTTTCACGTCCTGTAAAGCACACATCCAAATGCATCGCATCCCGCAGATGCCGAATCCGAATGTTTCGCGTCTGGTGGAGGCGCACCTAAGCGAACACGCTGGTGCGGGGATTCGCTTAGGAAAAACTAAGCGAAAACAGGGTATCTACTACGGGCTTAGGCATGACCCGCCCATTTTCCTTCAATTTCCCTAAGCGAAGTCATTAAAACTTGAATTGTAATAGGAATCCCTAAGCCATATGATGATTTGCGCATTTGGCTTAGGGCTAACGACAAAAGGCTTCGAGAAGTTTTATTATGCCCTCTTATCTCCGCAGAATTCTTCCTCGCAACTCCGCAGAATAACCTTACAATGCAACAGAGCAGGCGCTTTCGCCACCCGCTCTGTCTATGGGAAGTTGTAAATTGGAATTTTTCAAAGGAGTCTTGCCAGTTTACAGGATGTCGGGGAGAGCTTCCCCTCCCCGTTCAAAATGTCCCAAAAAGAACCGTCCCCTATAGCCCAGCTTCGGCCTTGAGGGTATCGACCATGTCGAGCTTCTCCCAGGTGAAGTCCGCATCTTCGCGGCCGAAGTGGCCGTAGGCTGCGGTCTTGCGGAAGATGGGTCTGCGCAGATCGAGCTTCTTGATGATGCCGCCGGGCGTAAAGTCGAAGACCTTGGAGACGATCTCTGCGATCTTGTCATCGGGCAGCTTGCCAGTGCCCTGGGTATCCACCAGGATGGAGACGGGCTGTGCGATACCGATGGCGTAGGCCAGCTCGATCTCGCAGCGGTCTGCCAGGCCTGCAGCGACGACGTTCTTGGCCGCATATCTGGCTGCGTAGCAGGCGCTTCTGTCCACCTTTGTGGGGTCCTTGCCGGAGAAGGCGCCGCCGCCGTGGCGTGCATAGCCGCCGTAGGTGTCGACTATGATCTTGCGGCCGGTCAGACCGGAGTCGCCGTGCGGTCCGCCGATGACAAAGCGGCCTGTGGGGTTCACGTAGTACTTGGTGGCGTCGTCCAGCAGTTCGGCAGGAACGATGGGCTTGATGACCTTTTCGATGAGGTCTGCCTTGATCTGCTCCTGGGTCACCTCGGGATCGTGCTGGGTGGAGATCAGAACGGTATCTACACGAACAGGCTTATCGTCTTCGTATTCGACGGTCACCTGGGTCTTGCCGTCCGGGCGCAGATAGGTGAGCACGCCGTCCTTGCGGACCTTGGTGAGCTGCATCGCCAGCTTGTGGGCCAGAGAGATGGGCAGCGGCATGAGTTCCGGGGTCTCGTTGCAGGCATAGCCGAACATGATGCCCTGGTCGCCGGCGCCGCCGACCTCCTCGTTGGTGCCCATCGCGATGTCCGGGCTCTGCCGGTCCATGGCCACGATGATGCCGGAGCTGAAGGAATCGAAGCCGTACTCGCCCTTCGTGTAGCCGATGTCGGCGATCACCTGGCGGGCAACGCCCTGGATGTCGATGTAGCCGGTGGTGGTCATTTCGCCCATCACCATCACAAGGCCGGTCGTCGCGCAGGTCTCGCAGGCTACGCGGCTCAGCGGGTCCTGGCGCAGCGCTTCGTCCAGCACCGCGTCGGAGATCTGGTCGCAGATCTTATCGGGATGGCCTTCCGTTACGGATTCGGAAGTAAACAGTTTTCTTACCATGGAAATCTCCTCCTTTTCGTTGACCCGGCCAGCGGCCGGTCTTTGCAAAAGAGCTCACAGTATTGTAAAAGCCTCTTCATGAAAGAAGAGGCTCTGCTTTACAATTCCTCATCTTTCAGGTAAAACCTGTAGGATTTAGCACCTTTTCTTTGCTAGGTTGCCGGGCGTCACAGGGCCTATTCCCTCAGCCACTCTCGATGAGCGGGCGACAGGTGTGAAAAAAGTCACTGCGGATAAAACACGATATTCGGTCGGCCGGTGTGGGGATTGACGTTGACTTCCGTATCCACACCGAACAGATTCCGGATCTTCTCCGGCACGAACATCTCCTCAGGCGTGCCGAAATCTACGATCCGGCCCGCCTTCATCAGGATGATCTTGTCGCAATAGCACGACGCGATGTTGAGGTCGTGAATGGAGGAAAACACGGTAAGGTCCTGATTCTTGAGGATGTTCATGATCTGGTACTGATAACCGATGTCCAGATGGTTGGTTGGTTCATCTAAAATGACAAGTTCCGCCTTCTGCACCAAAGCCCGGGCGACGAGCGTCCGCTGTTTCTCGCCGCCGGACAGCGACAGGAAGCTGCGCTCCTCGTAGCCGGAAAGCCCCACTTCCGCCAAAGCATCCTTTACGATGCGCCCTTCCGACACCATGTCGGTGCCGAACATCTTCTGGTGGGAGTAGCGGCCCAGCATCACCATATCAAAGACCAGCATGTCGAACTCCACGTTGTTCTCCTGCTGCATGACGGACATCTCCTTCGCCGTCTCCTTGTTGGAGAGCTGCGCCAGATCCTTGCCGTCGATAAACACCTTGCCGCTATCGGGCTTGTAGACTTTATAGATATTCTTTAAAAGCGTGGATTTTCCGCAGCCGTTGGGGCCGACGAGGCCCACGAAAGAGCCCTCTTCCACTCCCAGGCTCACGCCGTCCACGATCAGCTTGGCGCCGATGGAATAGCTTACGTTTTCTACGTTGAGTTTCATCCTCAGCCACCTGCCTTCTTGTTGCCCTTGCGGATCAGATACAGGAAGAACGGCGCGCCGAAGAACGCGGACACGACGCCGATGGGCAGCTCCTCCGGGGCGACGATCACCCTTGAGATGATGTCCGCGACGACCAGGAACGTGCCGCCCACCAGCACTGCAGCCGGAACCAGCCGTCGGTGCTTCGTTCCCACGATACTTCGCGTAATGTGGGGGAAGGTGAGCCCGACAAAGCCAATGGGGCCGGAGACGGACACGATGACGCCCGTCAGCAGCGTCGCCAGCAGAATGATCATCAGTTTGAGCTTATCCGTGTTGACGCCCACCGTGGATGCCACGTCGTCGCCGAGCATCAGCACGTCCAGCTGACGCGTGAGCAGCATGATGAGCGCAAAGCACACCAGAAATGCGATCGTCGCATACTTCAGCTTCTCCCAGGAAGAGCCGGACAGCGAGCCCATCATCCAGTAGGAGGCGGTCTTCACCTTGTCCGAACCGGTCTTCGTGTGGTAGATCATCAGGTTCGTTATGGCGCCGAACAGCGCGGAGACCGCGATGCCTGCCAGCACCAGCTGAGTGGCTGTAATCTTTTTGCGCACGCTGGCGATCTTCATGGCCAGCGTAATGGAGATGAGAGCGCCTAAAAATGCGCCTGCCATGGTGCCGTAGCCGCCTAAAAACCACAGATAACCGTACATGATGACGGATACCGCACCGGCGGATGCGCCGTGGGAGATACCCAGCACGTACGGATCCGCCAGGGAATTTTTCGTGAGCACCTGCATCAGGATGCCGCACATGGTAAGACCCGCGCCTACGATAAAGGCCGTAAAGACGCGGGGCGTGCGGATGTCCCAGACGATGGACTCCAGGCTGTATTCCCAGGTGACCGGGTAATACTCTCTGCTGGTGAGTTTGTTTACCAGTATGCCCTGAATGGTGTCCGGGTCGATCTCCACGCTGCCCATGCGCATCGCCGTAAACATGGCGATGCCCATGAGACAGACCATCAGGATGCAGAAGATCAGAAAATGCGATTCTTTGTGCAGCGGAAACAGCGCTGTTTTTCGTTTTTCCATCTTCGCTAATTGTTTAAATCTTAGAACTTATCGGGATAGAACTGCTTTGCCATGATCTCGACGGTACCGGCGGAACCGGCAGAGCCCTGCATGTCGGCGCAGCAGGCGGAATAGATCCGGCCTTCCTTGACCGCTCTCAGATTCTTGGTGAAGTCGTTGTTCTGCAGGAATTCGATCTTGGCGTCGGTGTCGTAGTCGTAGTCCAGGATGAGGATGACATCCGGGTCACGCGCAACGACCTCTTCCCAGGAGGGCGTCGCCCAGCCCTTTTCGATGTCGTCGAAGATGGAGATGCCGCCGGCTCTCTTGATCATGTCGCCGGGCATGCCCTGGCAGGCGGTAAAGGGAGCGTCCTCGCCGGAGTCGTAGACGAACACGCGGATGGGGTTCTCGTAGACTTCAGCGCCCAGCGTCTCTTCGACGTAAGCCAGCTTGTCCTTCATAGCCTGGACCTTTTCTGCGGCCAGTTCCTGTACGCCGAAGACGTTGCCCAGCACTTCGTAGTCCTTATAGATATCCTCGAAGGTGGCGGAATCGGAGCAGCAGTACGGGAAGTACGGGATAATGCCGTGCTCCAGGCAGAAGCTGACGGAGAAGTTATTGTCGGAGAACAGGGAGTCCCAGCCCATCATGAAGTCGCAGCCGGTGGCGATGATATCTTCCTTGGAGACCTTGGCCAGGCCGGTGCCGTCCGGAGCCATCTTGTGGACGGTGTCTCTAGCGGGATACTGGCTAACGGTGGACCAGCAGGATCCTCTGGTGAAGCCTGCCATGTTGTTTTCCAGGCCCAGATCGAAGAAGAAGTCCGCCATCTGGTCGCCGGAGGCGATGGCGTGGGTGGGAGCGGAGGTAAAGGTCTCCTCCATGTTCTGGCCGATGCCGGAACGCTCCAGGTTCAGGGTGATGGTGTACGGTTCGTAGTCGCCGCCTTCGGTGCCGACCTGAACGGCCTCATCCGTGACGGTGAACTCTTCTCCGTGCTGATTTTCGACTTTGTTTGCGTCGTCCTTGCTGCAGGCGCCCAGCACGAGAGCCAGTACGCACAGCAGCGCGATAAGAATTTTCTTGGTCTTCACAGTTGTCCTCCTTCGTTACAACGTGCAATAAAAAACCGCATTCCTGCGGGGGAATACGGAAAAACACGCAAATGGGATGAGATGCGAAGACAAAGCCGGTCGAACCTGGATCCTATGCGCTGCCCCGACCGTTTCCTCGCAGTCCTTTGGCAACGAACAGAAAGCAGGTCTCCTAACTGATGAGTATCCGCCCTCTTCCGCCTTCCCGGGAGCTTTCCCAGTGACATTTTCTCGGAGGACGACTCAAACATAGTTGCGGGACAGTACAGGAATCTCACCTGTTTCCCTTTTCAGACGGGCCTTGCGGGCCCGCGCACTCTCTGCCGTTTATGAGTTGTCCATTGCTAATCATAACAGGGCGCGGGGGCCTCTGTCAATGGATTTTGGCGACAGGCGTTGAAAAAATGGGCGGGTCACGCGTGACCCGCCCAAAATATGTTCTACTTGTACCGGAATTACTTGAATTCCTTTGCAATAGCCTCTTCGATAGCCTTGGCTTCTTCTTCTTTGATCTTGTAAGCGTGTACGCCGTCGATCGGGAACTGGCCGCCCTTGACCTCTGCGCAGTAATCCTGGAAGGACTTGAGCAGAACTTCGCCGACGTTGCCGTACTTCTTGACAAACTTCGGGGTGAAGTCGTCGAAGTAGCCGACCATATCCGCGAAGATCAGCAGCTGGCCGTCCATGTAGGAACCGGCGCCGATGCCGAGAACGGGGATGGAGACTGCATCGTGGATAGCCTTACCGGTGATGGCGGGAACGCCTTCGACCAGGATCATGGAAGCACCTGCAGCTTCGATGTCCTTGGCAGCCTTGACGAGCTTAACGGCAGCTTCCAGAGACTTGCCCTGAGCCTTGTTGCCGCCCAGCTGAGCCGCGAACTGCGGGGTGAGGCCGATGTGGCCGATAACGACCATGCCGGCGTCATTGATGGCAGTGATTCTCTCCAGGCAGGAAGGAGTGTAGCCTTCCAGCTTGATGGCATCCATGTCGGCTTCCTTGATGAATCTGCCGGCGTTGATGATGGCTTCTTCGTTGGAGATCTGATAGCTCATGAAGGGCATATCGCCTACGCAGAAGGTGTTGGGAGCGCCCTTGCGGACGGCCTTTGCGTGGGAGATCATCTCATCCATCGTTACAGGCCAGGTGTCCTTGTAGCCGTGCATAACGTTGCCTGCGGAGTCGCCGACCAGGATCATTTCTACGCCCGCTCTCTCTTCGTACTTAGCGGTCAGGTAGTCATAACCGGTGAGCCAGGTGATCTTGTCGCCTTCGGCCTTCATCTTGCGAAAATCTACGATAGTCTTTTTCTTAACGTCTGCCATGATATTACCTCTCTCTTAAAAAACTGAGAAATGAAATGACGAATGTCTTGTTGGAAATATTATACACCTTTTAGTCCCGCCGCAAGCGGGATAAAAGAAAAGACAGCCCTAATGTTTTCTATGGCTGTCATAAGATTTCTTAATTGATTTTGCGCGGATCAGTCCAGTGCCTTGAGGAATTCCGTAAAATCCGTCATGCCGCTCATGGCGAACTCGTAGATGATGGGGTCGGCGAACTGGTACTTCGCCGTGGACTGGATGTGCTTGCCCGCGCGGCCGCTCTGCAGCAGCGCCTCCGCCCGCACGATGTCTTCCAGGGAATAGGCTCCCACGATGAGCTGGCCGTAGTCCGTGACGAAATACAGGGTCTGCACATCGTCGGAGAGCATGAATTCCGGCTGATCCACGTGGTAATTGTCGCGCTTGAATTCCATGTACATGTCGCCGCAGTCGTGGCCGGTCTTCTGGGCTCCCACGACGTAGGGCGCAAAGTCCGCGTCGAAGGAATCCATGTCGCCGTAGATCTCGTACACCGTTACGAACTCGGGGCGGGAGAGCTTCATGGAAGCCTCGTAGTCCGAGATCCGGAACTCGCTCTTTTTCTGGGCCGCAACGACCTTGCCGCCCGCCACGGACACTTCGCTCGTCACGATGCGGTGGGCGTTCTCGTCATCCACTTCGATAAGGGATTCGCAGAGGTAATTCCGGCGGATGACCCCGCCATTGTCCTGGATGCTGTTGCGCAGGAAGGTGCAGTGGCGCCGGGGCTCGGGGATGGCCAGCATCTCCGGATCTGCGCCCTTGGCGACCAGCAGGGCTGCGCCTTCCGGATCTTTTCCGTACAGGCGCATCAGGTAGTAATTGACGACGCCGTAATCGGTGTGGATGGGCACGCACATTTTCTCGTTGAGCGCCTGCTTTTCCGCATCCGTCAGCAGCACCGGAGCCTTGGTGATAAAGTCCAGATCGCGCGCTTCCTCGGGCAGCAGCTGGTTCTTGCGCTTGGTCTCTGCGATCATCTCCCCCGCCAGGTAACGGGCTTCCCGTTCGGTGAGGGATCTCATCTCGGCGCCCAGACCGCCGAAGATGCTCTTTGCGGTCACCTCCACCGCGATCTCGTCGTCGCCGATGTACACACCCATGGATTCCAGGCCCAGCTCCTCGATGTCGTAGTAATAGAACTGATGCAGGTCGCGGTTTTCGGTCTCGTAGGGCAGAAGCCAGTGCAGGTGCATGCCAAGAACACCCATCAGCCGGGTGTTCGTGACTTCGCCTCCTGCGAACCGGTATTCGGTTATGAGAGAGCTGCTCTTGCCGCCCTTTAAGACCTTCAGTTCCATGGTTTTACGCGAATAGAAAACCCGGCGTGTTCCAGCCGGGTCTTTGGGTACCTTTTATCGCAATTAGTCGATGTTGTACTTCTGCTTGAACTTTTCCACACGGCCGCCGCGATTGATGAACTTCTGCTGACCCGTAAAGAAAGGATGGCACTGTGCGCAAACGTCCAGACGGATCTCGTCCTTCGTGGACTTGGTCATAAACGTGTTTCCGCAGGCGCAGGTTACCTTGCAATCTCTGTATGCAGGATGGATACCTTCTTTCATCGCTGTGTTCCTCCTTCTACCAAAATATCTATTGACTGGCGCTCCGAAAAGCGCTCATACGCTTTACAAGCCTTATTAATATAGCATAAGTGCGGATGGGTTGCAAGCACTTTTTTGAACCGTCCTCAACAGTTCCTTCATATCCTTGCTTTTAAATAGCGGATCTTTCCGGCGAGGTCGCGGAGGACTGCAAAAGAGGCATATCTGCCGCATTCTTCGCAGGCGGCGCGAACCAATTCTTCCTGGGTGTCGTCGATCTCCATCAGGAGCAGACCGCCCGGCGCCAGCCAGTCCGGCGCTTCTTTTATGATACGGGAGACGAGGTCCATCCCTTCCGGTCCGCCGTCCAGAGCCAGGCGGGGTTCGAAGTCCTTCACTTCCGCATCCAGTCCGTCCACCGTTCTGCTCGGAATGTAGGGCGGATTGGAGAGGATGGCATCGAATTGGGGACCGTCCCCCTTGAGCGCGCCGAACAGATCTCCCTGCAGCAGTTCGACCTGGCCTGGATGGGATTCGTGCGCGCGGCAATTCTCCGCCGCGATGGCCAGAGCCTCTTCGCTCAGATCCGCGGCGACGATCTGCGCATCGCCAAATGCCGATGCGGCCCAGGCCGCAATGCATCCGGAGCCGGTGCAGAGATCCAGGATGCGGGCGGGCCAGCGGCTGGCGGGGTCAGCCCCCCGGTGCGCCTTCGCCTCGTTTACCAGCAGCTCGCACAGGCCTTCCGTCTCCGGTCTTGGGATGAGCACGCCGGAAGCCACCCGGATGTCCAGCCCCATAAAGTCCGTATGGCCTAAAATGTACTGCATGGGTTCACCGGCCGCCCGTCGCTTTGCCCAGTCGAAGGCCGTCTCCACGCAGGAGGTGCAGGCGTAGTCCCGGTAACCCGTTACGAGCTGCACGGAATCGTAGCCCAGGGCATCCTGCAGCAGAAACCGGGCCTCGTTCATGGCGTTCTCCACGCCCCCTTCTTTTAAGATCTTCGCGACCTCTCTCTGGGCTTCGATGATGGTCATGGATGGGCGTCCTTTCTTAGACGATGCGTCCCCGCAGCCCCGGAACGGCATTCAGGAACAAGGAAACAAGAAGGCTCGCAAACGCGATGCCCAGCGTAAAGACGGGCACGGAGACGAGCGCCGGAAGATCTGCTGCATGCACCCCGAAGACGTCCGCCAGCAGATCCAAAAACAGCACATGCACGAGATAGACGCCGAAACTGCATTGGGACAGCTTTTTGAGGACTTTGTCGCTGCGGGAAGCACCGTTCCCGTCCTTCGAACCGAGTTTCTGGAACAGCACGAATACGCCCAGCGCCTCGAACATCACGTTCAGGGAAAAGTTGCTGTTAAAGCTGGTCGCTTCGCCCGAGATCGACGTCAGGACGGAGCCCATGTGGGCGGTCACATAAAACGAGGCAGCGGAAAGCAGCAGGATGACCGTGGTCAGCACCCGTCCCGGCCTCCAGCGGCGCAGATAGTAGCCCGCTACATAGTAGAACGTGTAGCCCATGGGCAGGAAGAAGTAAGCCTTCGCCCAGTCCGCGCGGAGAGCGGTTACGAGTGTGGAAAGCGTGCTTTCGCCCATGCGGGGCAGGAAGAAGTCCGCCAGGTCCGCCGCCGTGGAAAACACGAAGACCGTGAGGAAAGCCACCGTCAGAAAGTACTTCGCGGTCTCTCGGCTTTCCGTGAATTTGCGCAGCAAAGGCGCAGCGACGTACAGCCCGGCGATCAAAAACAGGAACCACATATGATACTGGCCCTGCAGGAATTTATTGACCATCTGAAGCGTCGTAAGGCCCGGCGCGCGCCATTTGGCGTAAGCCGTGTAGATCAGGCTCCAAAAGCAGAACGTTGCCGCGATCCGCAGCAGATATTTGCCGAAAACGGAGCGGATCGCGAGGGGCTTTTGCGGATCCAGGAACAGTGACCCGGAGATCATCACAAAAACAGGCACGCCCCAGCGCACGCAGGCGTTATAAGCGTTAAACACCTGCCACTCGCTGCTTCCCGGGACCGCCGCATGCCAGCCCTGGGACGACACGTGCAGGGCGATGACCGCGAGGCACGCGACGATCCGCAGCGCATCCAGCCAGACGATATTCGGTTTTTGCAGAGATCTTTCGCTCATGATCGGGATGTTGCTTCTACTGCAGGGTCACCTTTAACACCACGGGATTGTGGTCGGAGTTGATAAAGCCGAGGTCCTCCGTCCGCAGGCTCTCCACCTGCAGGTTGGAAGAAGCGATAAAGCCGTCGATCAGGTAATACTGGAAGGTCTCTGGGTCGGCGCCCAGGAGCGGCTGATCCAGGCTGCGGCAGCTGGGAACGCCGGCATCCATCAGGAACTGCCAGTCGCCCTCGATCTGGGAGACGTCGATCTCCCCTGCGGCCCACTTGCCCTCCTGCGCGGGATAGGCATCCGTGTCCGCGCTTGAGAAGATCTGGTTAAAGTCGCCTCCGGCGATCACGTAGTTGCCTTTTGCGGCCTCGTCCTGCAGCAGCTGCGCCAGCATATTGGTCTGCGCGATCTTGCCTTCGCCGCTGTCGTAAGCCTCCAGATGCAGGTTGAACAGCACGAGTTCCTTGTCCGAACCCTCGATGGGCACGCGGCTTTCCAGCACGCAGCGCTTCAGGTTGGCCATACGGATGGGCCAGGAGAACGGGATCGGGAGCTGCACCCGCCGCGCGCTTGCCACGGAATAGGCGGAGACCGTCGCGACGCCGGAATCCACCTTGCCGATGGGCGGGATGGGGTACGGCAGGAACGCGACCTTAAAGTTATTGGCAAAACTGAAGGTCCGGTCCGTGGGCTGTCCGAGCTGCACCATCGCGTACTCGTTCGTGTGATGAGACCGGCTGGAATTCTTATCGATCTCCTGCAGGAAGAGGATCTCCGGGTCAACGGAAGCGACGTGCGACAGGATCTCGGCCATGTTCAGCTTTACCCGCTGCTCGTCCGCGGTCTGCACGGACTTGCCGCCATCCATAAAGAAGTCGGCGTTGTCGCCCAGAGCGCCGTAACCGATGTTCCAGGTCATGACGGTAAAGGATTCCCCTGCCGAAAGCGGACGGCCGACGCCGCCTTCCACGGCGATCTCCTCCGTATCCGCCGGCTTGTACTCCGTAACGGACAGAAAGCCGATGAGCAGCGCGAAGCAGACGACAACGATCAGGATGAGCTTTAACAGGACGCGCAGCAGCAGAGGTGCGCGCTTTTTCTTTTCAGTCATTTCCGATTCTCCTTTGCATGAGATATCCTCATTGTACCATAGCGCCGCATATTTTGTCGCCTTACAGGCGACCGCAGGCCTCTGGAATTTGCTATACTGTGTTCAGAACGAAAGGAGTGCAGAGATGAGAACGATCAAAGTAACGGGGCGCGGCACGCTGAGCATCGCGCCGGACACCATGTCTCTGGGGATCTCCCTCACGGGGACGGACGAGGATTATGCCAAGGCGATGGAACAGTCCTCGCAGGATACCCGCGCGCTGCAGGAAGCGGTCGCGGCGCTGGGGTTCGAGAAGACAGACTTAAAGACAAACAGTTTTAATATCGACGCGGATTACGAAGGCTATCAGGAGGACGGCGTCTGGAAGCAGCGGTTTAAGGGCTACCGCTATTACCACAACATGAAGCTGGAATTCCCCTCGGACAGCGAACGGCTGGGAAAGATCCTATACGCGCTGGCGCAGAGCGGCACCGATCCCGAATGCCACATCGCCTTTACTGTGGCGGATAAGGAGAGCGCCAAGGAGCTGCTGCTGGCCTGCGCCGTAAAAGACGCGTCGGCGAAGGCGGAGGTGCTGGCGGAGGCTGCGGGGGTCACCCTGGGTGACCTGCAGAACATCGACTACTCCTGGGGCGAGCTGAATTTCTACGCCCGGCCCATGGAGTCGCCTCTGATGGCAAAAGGCATGGCCGTAAACGAAAGCGCCCGGGACAGCATCGACCTGGACATCAATCCCGGCGATGTGCAGCTGTCCGAGACTGTAACGCTTGTTTGGGAGATCCGCTAGATGTGCCACAGGATCTGGTATACGAAATTTGCGCTCGAACGGGCGCGCTGGAAATTCGGGCTCGCGGAGGAGATGGAGACGTTCGCCTGGGGGACCATCAATCCCAGCGATCTCGCCGTGATCATCAGCGGCATGGAAGGCCGGTTTGCGGCGCGCCAGGCCCGCTGGGGATTTGAGGGGAAGGACGGAGATCTCGTGGTCAACGCCCGGTCGGAGAGCATCTTCCAAAAGCCGATGTTCAGCAGTTCCGCGCTGTACCGGCGCTGCGTCGTGCCGGCGGAAGTCTTCTACGAGTGGGATCCGGACAAGAACAAAGTCGGCTTCGACCTGCCCGGCGAAAAACTGATGTACCTGGCGGGACTGTGGCGGCCTGCGCAGGATGCGTCGTCCGAGGACGATCTGCGGTTCGTCGTGATCACCGCCCCGGCAAACAAGTCTGTGGAGAATGTGCACGACCGCATGCCGCTGCTGATCGGCGAGGACGAGGCGAAGGCCTGGATCTTCGACGAAGAGGCGGCCCGGCAGCTTTTGGGCAAGCCCCTGCCCGACCTTCGGCAGAGCCGGGAGGAAGAGCAGATCAGGATGTTTTAGCTGAAAGAAAAGAGCCCGGAGGTCTTAAAGGCTTCCGGGCTTTGAATGCGGAGAAGAGATTGACATTTATTGGTAAACTCTGTATAATTTTCTTGCTCGCGGGAGCAAGGAAAAATGATAACAAAGTTAATAGAAGATCTGCTGCGAAAAGATGAGAAAGCAATGTTGGCGGCAAAGAAAAGGCTGGCCCGCCATGCTGAAGGATCGATTCTGGTGAAAAAGAGAGGAAGATCCGTATCCTTTTACCACCTACTGCCCGCAGATGAGGAAGGACACCGCAAAGAGGTCTCCATTCCGAGACGCAACAAAAGACTGCTCGCATCGTTATGCGACAAAAGGTATTGCGAAAAATTGATTCCTATTCTGGAGAAAGAAATCAAGCTGCTTCGATCCTTTTTAGCTAAATTCGATCCGGAAGAGAAAGTTCTTTTAAGGCGGTCTCTGCCGGAAGAAATGAGCAGTTATATTGCGCCGTTGATAAAAACCAAGGAAGAACAGATCCAATCATGGCTCAATGAGCGTTTTGACACAAATCCTTATCTGTTGCCCAATGATTCATACCGCACAAAGAAAGGCGAGTACGTCCGCAGCCGGTTGGAATTGCACGTTGCGAATCTGCTTTACGATCTTGGCATCCCCTATCGCTATGAATGCGCTGTATACTTGGAGGATGGTTCAGTCCTCTATCCGGATTTTACGCTGCTGCATCCGGAAACGCTGGAGGTCTACTGGTTGGAACTGTTCGGAATGATGGACGACCCCGATTATGCAGCGACGAACCTGCAGAAAATCGCACGCTATTCCCAATCCGAGATGTTTTCAAAGCTTATCATGGTATTTGACCATAAAGCTGCACCGTTTCGAACGGAGACGATCGAAACGATCCTTCGCAATATTTTTCTAAACAAGTAGTGCGAATTTCGTGGATTTTGAGAATGTATCGATTTCAAGACTTTTTGCCGTTTTTAGATACATATCCCGGCTCCCATCGCATTTTGCCTGTCCGGGGTTATGTATACTTGTATCGAAAACCGTTGATCTTGCCAAAAATCGATACATCACAAGCTATCCACACTGAAAAACAGTGTCCGTAAGCGTCTTTTCGATCTGGCAGTACGCAGCAAGCCTCGTAAGATGTATCTAAATCCAAGATAAAATGCAAAAATCGATACATCTTCTTCTGCCGCGTTTTTTCATCAATATTTTTACCAACACGTTTTGTCCACCCTGCATCTTGCTCAAAACAAGATAAAACTGCCGCAACCGTTGAGACATCAACGATTGCGGCAGTTCATATCAACACTTTTTGTCCTATAAGCCTCGATCTTTACCGCTGCCTTTTCTTCCCTGCCGGCAGTTCTGCAACCATCGCTTCCAGCAAACCGCACAGAAACTCCCTATCGTCCACGTTGTCTACAAGCAGCATCTCTTTTGCGCCAGGATAAGGGGGTTCCGCCATCGCATCGGGCATCTGCGCCTTAGCAGAGGGAGTCGGTTTTACGAGAAGGCGGTCGTCGTAGATGCCGCCGACGATCTTATCGCGGTAATAGAGGATATACTCGCCCATCATCGGACGGAAAGACACACCGTCCAGGCCGGACAGCTGGTCCAGAACAAAGTCGAGGTATTCTTTCGAAGAAGCCATGGCAAGCCGGCCTTTCTTCTCAGCGGATCAGCTCGATCTCGCCGATAAAGGGCAGCGGGCGGTCGTCCATATTCAGCGCGCGGATGATGCCCATAAAGAAGAACACGAGAGCCGCCAGATCCAGGATAAAGGCCGCCGGGCTGAAGATCGCGAAACGGGCCAGGATCCTCGAGAGAGTCTCTATAAGGTTGATGAGGAGCGCCTGGTTCAGGTGACGGCGCACCAGGGGATCCGCCGGATCGCGGGCGACCATGGCGATGATAAAACCGATCCACGTGATATAACTGATCACAGCATAAAGTTTTGAGTGTCTGTACATGCTTAACCTCCAACCTGAAAGGATCCAAGCTCTGTTTCTATCTGCCTGCTTATGCTTGCCGGGTTTTGTTTCTATCGGCTTGTTTTCCAAGCCCTGTCTCTGCCCGCCAGCATATGTTTCCCAACTTTGTTTCTATCTGCCCGCTTATGCTTGCCGGGTTTTGTTTCTATCGGCTTGTTTTCCAAGCCCTGTCTCTGCCCGCCAGCATTTGTTTTCCAACTTTGTTTTATCTGCCTGCTTATGCTTGCAGATTCGTCTTCGGCCTTACTTTTCCGGCCTCTACTTCTCCCTGTCCGCCTTGTACTTGGCGGTCTCTTCCTCGTCTTTCACGTATTCGCCGGAAGGCTTTACACGGCCGACCCAGTACTCCACCGGGATCGACGGATCTTCGTGGGAAGGCAGCACGGCCTTCACCGCCAGGATCGCCACTTCCAGCATGTCGTCCGTGGGCTCCTTGGTCGTAAGCTTCTGCAGCAGAATGCCGGGCATCGACAGGATGCGCACGCACTTGCCGTCGTGGCGGCCCGTAAACTGCAGCAGCTCGTAGGACAGCCCCGCGATGACCGGGATAAGCAGCAGCCGGGAGATGACCCGGGCAGCCAGATTCGGCCATCCCAGCAGGGAGAACACCAGCAGCGAAATGACCATCACGAACATCAGGAAGCTCGTTCCGCAGCGCGGGTGCAGCGTGTAAAACGTCTGGGCGTTGGCCGGGGTCAGCTCCAGGCCATTCTCGTAGCAGTGGATCGTCTTGTGCTCCGCCCCGTGGTACATAAAGGTGCGGCGGATGTCGGGCATTTTCGAGATGAGAGACACATAGACGACGAACATGCAGATGCGCAGCACGCCCTCGATCAGGTTAAGCAGCACCGGGCTGTCGATGCCGGCCTTTTTCAGGAGGCTCATGACGCCGGTGGGCAGGATGATGAACACCCCCACGGTGAGCAGGATCGAAAGCAGCACCGACACGTACATCATGATGGTGTTGGCCTTCTCCTTGCCGAACTTTTCGTTCATCCAGATCGTCAGTTTGTCGTCTTCGTAGTAGGAATTACCCTCCGCATCCGCGCAGTTTTCCAGCACGTCCGCCGAATACATCAGGATGCGGGTGCCGGTGACCAGAGAGGACACGAACGACACGACGCCCCGGATGATGGGCATCTTCTTCCACTTGCCAGGCGCAGGCAGAGGCTCCACCGTCAGGTGCACATCGCCGTCGGGCTGTCGCACCGCGATGGCCAGGGCTCTGCTGCCCCGCATCATCAGGCCTTCCAGGATGGCCTGCCCGCCCACTTTCGTGGGCGTAGCGTTTTTCATAAATATTTTACTGAAGTCCATATTACAGTCTGAGTTTCTTTAATCTCTGAATAAAGTCCTCGTTGCGCTTGGTGTGGGCAAGCTCCATCACCACGCGCTCGGTGGCTTCCTCGATGCCCCAGTCCGCGACGGCACGGCGCATCATCCAGACGGCCTCGAGCTCGTCCTGGGTCATGAGCATGTCCTCGCGGCGGGTGCCGGATTTATTGATGTTGAGCGCCGGGAAGATCCGCTTCTCCTGCAGTTTTCTATCGAGGTGAAGCTCCATGTTGCCGGTGCCCTTGAATTCTTCGAAAATGACGTCGTCCATGCGGCTGCCGGTCTCGATGAGCGCCGTTGCCAGTATGGTGATGGATCCGCCCTCTTCGATATTTCTCGCGGCACCGAAGAACTTCTTCGGCTTGTACAGCGCCGCCGGATCCAGACCGCCGGACAGCGTGCGGCCGCTGGGGGTCTCCACCAGGTTGTACGCCCGGGCCAGCCTCGTAATGGAATCCATCAGAATGATGACGTCTTTCCCGTGCTCCACGAGACGCTGTGCCCGCGCCAGCACCATCTCCGCCACCTTTACGTGGTGGGAGGGCTGCTCGTCGAAGGTGGAATAGATCACCTGGCCCTTGATCTCCCGCTGCATGTCGGTCACTTCCTCCGGCCGCTCGTCGATGAGCAGCACGATGAGCTCCGCATCCACATGCTGGGCCTCGATGGCCTTCGCGATCTGCTTTAAGAGCGTGGTCTTACCGGCCTTCGGGGGCGCGACGATCAGACCGCGCTGACCCTTCCCAATAGGCGCCACCAGATCGGTGAGCCGCATGGAAAGCGCAGAGGAGCCATTCTCCAGACGGATGCGCTCCGTGGGGTAGATCGGCGTGAGGTCGGAGAAATCCCTGCGGCGGATGGACACGCCGGGCTCGTCGTCGTTGACGGTCTTGACGTACAGCAGCGCACCGAACCGCTCATCGCTTCCGGGCTTTCTGGCAATGCCGCAGATCTTGTCGCCGGTCTTTAAATTAAAACGGCGGATCTGCGTGGGAGATACGTAGACATCCTCGTCGGAAGTCAGGAAGTTGTCGAACCGCAGGAAACCGAAGCCGCCTTCCGCGATGTCCAGGATGCCGGTCTTCTCCACGCGGCCTTCCTTTAAGGGAGCGCCCTTTTTCGGATCGGACTCCTCGGACTTGATCTCTTCCGGCTTGTTCTCTTCTGTTTTTTCGGGCAGAGAAGCAGGTTCTGCTGCCGGTTCCGTGGGCTTATTGTCCGGAACGGCAGAAATCGTATTCTCCTCAGAAATATAAGCCGAAGCAGGTTCGGGGATATAGACCTTCAGCTGGGGATCGGCAGGTTCCTCTTTGGGTTCCGCAGCGGCGGGCTGCGCCTTTTTCGGCTTTGCCGCCCTCTTCGCGGCTTTCTCCGGCTTGCCGGCGGCTGGCTCGGAGGCAGGCTCTGCATTTTTCTTTGCAGTCCGTTTCGTTTTGGGAGCAGCTTTTTTAGCCTCTTTCTCCGCGGCAGCCGCCTTCTCCTTTTCCGCCTCTTCGTGCATGCGGGTGAGCAGGTCCATGATCTCCTTTTTCTTCATGGACGATGCGCCTTTTACGCCCAGCGCCTTCGCGATTTCCCGCAATTCCGCGACTTTTTTATCCTTTAAGATATCGAGTTCCATAAACCCCATAAACCTCGCTGTACGGGCCGATTTTCGGCCTTAAAACACATCCGGAGACCGGAGGTAGAGCATGCTTTGCACGCAAAACCACCGGAACGAACCACATCTATTGAATTCTCTCTCAACAAAAGGGAAAACCGCGGAAGAACTCCGCGGTTGTATTATAGCATTTTTGCAGATGGTTGCAAGGGCGGAGCCGGCATGTCTGCGAGGGGCAATCGCAAACGCACGAGCGCAGCGAGGAGTGTTGCCCCGAGCGGATATGCCGGTCCGCCCTTCGACAGGCTCAGGGCCCTTCCTCTACGCTCCCAGGTAAGCCTTCTTGATCTGGTCGCTGGCCAGCAGCTCCTTACCGGTGCCGCTCATGACCACCTTGCCGGTCTCAAGCACGTAGGCACGGTCTGCGACGGACAGCGCCGCCTGGGCGTTCTGCTCGACCAGAAGAATTGTCGCGCCGTTTTCGTGCAGGCTCTTGATGATATCAAAGATGTGGTCCACCAGGATGGGTGCGAGACCCATGGACGGCTCATCCAGCATGATGAGCTTCGGCTTCGCCATCAGCGCCCGGCCCATGGCCAGCATCTGCTGCTCGCCGCCGGACAGGGTGCCGCCGATCTGGGTGCGCCGCTCCTTCAGACGGGGGAACAGCTCATACACCTCTTCCAGCGAGGCTTTGATGCCGGAATTGGGCTGCGAATACGCGCCCATCTCCAGGTTCTCCTCCACCGTCATCTGGGTAAAGATGCGGCGGCCTTCGGGGACCATCACCAGGCCCCTCTCCACGATCTTGTGGGGCGCCACCTTCGCCAGAGACTCCCCGAAGAACTCGATGGAGCCGGTCTTGGAGCGCAGCAGGCCCGAAATGGTATTCAGCGTGGTGGATTTGCCGGCGCCGTTGGCGCCGATCAGGGTCACGATCTCCCCTTCGTTTACTTCGAAGGAGATGCCCTTGATGGCGTGGATACTGCCGTAATATACGTTGATATCGTTGACTTTTAAGATCTGTGCCATGACTACCCCTCCTTATGCTTGCCCAGGTAGGCTTCGATAACGACGGGGTTGCTCTGGATCTCGGCGGGCGTGCCGCGGGCGATCACCTGGCCGAAATTCAGCACGGTGATCTGGTCGCAAATGCCCATGACCAGGCTCATGTCGTGTTCGATCAACAGGATGGCGATGCCGAACTTGTCGCGGATGCGGCCGATGTTCTCCATCAGTTCCGCCGTTTCTGCGGGGTTCATGCCCGCCGCCGGTTCGTCCAGCAGCAGGAGGCTTGGCTCCGTCGCCAGGGCCCGGACGATCTCCAGCCGCCGCTGTGCACCGTAGGGCAGCGATCCCGCTCTTACGTCCGCCATGCCCTGCATGTCGAAGATGGACAGAAGTTCCAGAGCCTTTTCCCGGGCCGCCTTCTCCTCTTTCCAGTAACGCGGCAGCCGCAGCACGGCTTCCAGCAGCGAGTATTTCATGGACTGGTTCATGGCCGTCATGACGTTCTCCGCCACCGTCAGCTTGTTGAACAGGCGGATGTTCTGGAACGTTCTCGCGATGCCGGCCTTGGACAGCTGCACCGTCGTCTTCTTCGCGGTGGATTCGCCGTTGAGGAAGATCTCGCCGGAGGTGGGTTCGTACACCTTCGTCAGCAGGTTGAAGACCGTGGTCTTGCCTGCGCCGTTGGGGCCGATGAGGCCTGCGATCTCTCTTTCGTGCACTTCGATATCGAAGTCATTGACCGCCGCCAGACCGCCGAATACGATGCCCAGGTTTTCGCACTTCAATACGACGTTACTCATCCGAGGCACCTCCTTCCGCCAGTTTCTTTCCGGTCCGCTTCTCGGCCGCGTTCTTCAGGATATCCTTGATCTTCTGGTTATTGGATACCAGCATAACGGCGATCAGGATGACCGCATACATCAGCATGCGGTAGTCCGCGAAGCTTCTCAGAGCCTCGGGCAGAATGGTGAGCGCCGCCGCCGCGATGATGGAGCCGAGCATGTTGCCCTGGCCGCCCAGCACGACGAATACGAGGATGAGGATGGACGTGTCGATGTTGAACTTGCTGGCGATGAGGGAGCTGTAGTTGTTGCCGAACAGCGCGCCTGCAGCGCCGGCCATGGCTGCGGAGATCGTGAATGCTGTGATCTTGTACCGGAATGCGGGGATGCCGATGGATTCCGCCGCGATGTAATTGTCGCGCACCGCCATGATAGCGCGGCCCGAGCGGCTGCCCACCATGTGGAAGATGACGATGAGCGAGATCATGATGAGCACGAATCCCGCGGTAAAGGTCGCGATCTTGGGGATGGAACGGATGCCCATGGCGCCCTCGATGATGATCTTCCCTTCCGGGCTCATGTTGAGCTCGTTCGTAAACATGGAGAACTTAAGATGCCCCTGGTCAACGCCCATATACACGTTGCCCACGAGAGACTTGATGATCTCGCCGAAGGCCAATGTAACGATGGCCAGGTAGTCGCCCCGCAGACGCAGCACTGGGATGCCGATAAGGAATCCGACGATGGCCGCCGCGATGGCGCCGACGATGATGCCGATGCAAAGGCGCACCGCCGTATTGGGCACGGCGTCCACCAGGCACATGGTCGCTGCGGTGCCGGTAAAGGCGCCTACGGACATAAAGCCCGCGTGACCCAGAGAAAGCTCGCCCATGACGCCGACGGTCAGGTTGAGAGACAGCGCCATGACGATATAGGCGCAGATGGGTACCAGCATGCCCTTGGTCGCGGCCTTCAGGCCGCCGCCCTTCAGCATGACTTCCAGGATAACGTATGCTGCGATCACGAGGATGTAGGTGAGATAATTGGTCCGCGTTGTGCGGTTCATTGCTTTGAGTCTATTCATCGCCCGCACCTACACTTTCTCTCTCGTCGGCTTGCCGAGGAGGCCTGCCGGTTTAACGAGCAGCACGATGATCAACACGCCGAACACGATGGCGTCGGAGATCTGCGTGGAGATGTACGCTTTCGCCAGGTTCTCGATGATCCCAAGAAGCAGACCGCCGAGGAATGCGCCGGGGATGGAGCCGATGCCGCCGAATACGGCAGCGGTGAAGGCCTTGATGCCGGGCATGGAACCGGTGGTGGGAGTCAGGTTGGGATACGCCGAGCACAGCAGCACGCCCGCGATGGCGGCCAGGCCCGAACCGATGGCGAAGGTCACGGAGATGGTGGTGTTCACGTCGATGCCCATCAGCTGCGCCGCGCCCTTATCCTCGGATACGGCACGCATGGCTTTGCCCAGCTTCGTCTTGTTGATGAAGGTCGTCAGCACGATCATGATCGCAACACACACGACGATGGCGAGGATCGTGATGTAGGAGACCGTAAGGCCGCCGATATTGATCGACTTATTCGGAATGATGGGGTTGAACACCTTCGGGTTGGAGGACCAGAACAGCAGCGCCAGATTCTGAAGCAGATAGCTGACGCCGATGGCTGTAATGAGTACGGCTAAGGAAGGAGCTGCGCGCAGCGGCTTGTACGCCAGCTTTTCGATGACGATACCCAGGCAGGTGCACACGAGCATAGCGAGAACGACGCTGAGGAAGGGGTTGAGCCCATAGCGCGTAAATGCAAAAAAGCAAATATACGCGCCGACCATTATGACGTCGCCGTGTGCGAAGTTGAGCATCTTCGCGATGCCGTACACCATGGTGTACCCCAAAGCGATGATCGCGTAGACGCTTCCCAGACTGAGTCCGCTAACCAGATAGTTGAGGAAACTCATAGATAAACAAACCTTTCTCAAAAGTTAGAACAAGAGCCGGGGGCGGTTGGAGACCCCCGGCTTTGTTTATGCAAGTTCCGCGGTTGGGTACGGAAAATTACATACCTACGTATGCGCCGTTCTCGATGACGACTGCGTTCGGCATCTTGGAAACGGTACCGTCAGCGCCCCAGGTCATGTCTGCGCCGGTGAGGCCGTTGAAGGTCATGGAAGTGAACTGGGCGACCATAGCGTCGCAGATCGCTTCGTGATCCATCGTAGCGGGGTCGATGCCGGCTGCGGTAGCGGCCTGATACAGCGCATAGATGCAGTCATAGCCGTCCGCTGCGAACTGGTTGGGGATCTCACCGAACTTTTCCTGATACTTCGCTACGAAGTTCTGGTTGAGCTCGGAATCGTCGTCTGCGGAGTACGGAGTGAGTACGACTACGCCTTCTGCCAGGGAGGTGTCGAAGCCTTCCATGGTGAGGATGCCGTCCATACCGTCAACACCGAACCAGGTGGGAGCATAGCCAGCTGCGTTGGCCTGGTTGAGGATGAGGGAAGCGGGTTCGTAGTACATGGGCAGGAATACGAGGTCTGCGCCTGCTTCCTGGCACTTTGCGATCTGTACGGAGAAGTCCGTCTTGGTCGCTTCGGTGAAGGTCTCTTCGGTAACGATGTTCAGACCCAGTTCGCCGGCCTTTTCAACGAAGGTGTTGCGGATACCGGTGGAATAGGAGTCGTCGTTCTTCCAGATGATCGCGATCTTTTCCGCCATGTTGTTCTCTGCGATGTAGGTCGCGGAACCGGAACCCTGGTTCGGGTCGGTGAAGCACATCTGGAAGATGTTGTCCTTACCGTCGATGACGTTCGTGGAAGAAGCGGACGGAGTCAGGAAGAAGTAGCGGTCTGCATACGCATCGGCTGCGGTAACTTCAGCGGGAGCGGAGGTTACGGTGCCCATCATCATGTCCATGCCCCAGTCGACCAGCGCGTTGTAAGCGTTCTCGGCCTTTTCGGGGTCGTGGGTGTCGTCTTCCATCTGGAAGATGAACTGGATGCCGCCCATCTCGTTGATCTCGTCAACAGCGATCTCTGCGCCGTTCTTTACGGCCTGACCGTAGATGGCTGCGCCGCCGGTGAGGGGGCCGGTCGCGCCGATGTGGATCTGGACTACGCCTTCGCCGCCTTCGGCTTCGCCGCTTTCAGCGGGCTCTGCTGCGGGTTCGTCGGAGCCGCCGGAGCAGGCTGCGAGGCTGAACACCATCATGGCTGCGAGTAAGATCGCAAAGAATTTCTTCATGTTCATTTCTAATACACTCTCCTTAGTTTTCCTTACTATAGGTTTTAGACTTGGCTATTTAAAAAGCGGTGCCCGTTGGAGCACCGCGATCTAACACACTCTCGTTTGTGCCCCAACCTATTCAATTGACCGGGCGACGCCCAGCAGGACGATTCTGCGGACAATGCCGGCAATGCGAAGAATAGGGGCCAGCAGGCGCAGAACAACAACAAAATCAACAGCAGTCTCTGCCGCGGGTCTTACTGTGATGTTTGTTGCTGTTGCTGTCATTTTCTGCACCTTTCTGCCGGGGTCATTTATCTATGATGGTGCTATTTTAGTCCCTTCTGCGGGGCGTGTCAAGGCAAAAATTGTGGCTACAGACACGGGTTTTTGTTATGTTTTTGTTGACCCTGCACAAATTCAGCCCCGATCTGCCCTGCGCTTCCCCGCTTTAGTCAATAAAAGTGCAGGCATTTTGTTGCCTGCACCAAATTGCTTTTATTCTGATGTTTCGGAACCTTCACCGGACCCTTCGACAGGCTCAGGGTCCGTCACAACGTTCCCCTGGCTGTCGAATTCGATGTCGATGACGGTGCCGTCGCCCTTGGGCAGATAGTTGCGGTTGAGCGTCGGCTTCTCCAGCAGGCGGATGGTGGTGGGGATGGAGAGGTCACCCTCCTCGCCCGAACCGATGCGGTAGATCTCCTCGAGCATCTGGAACACGCCGTCTTCGTTGGGCTGCCAGAACGAGAAGCCCTGGATCATGGCGTCGGTGCCGGGCAGCACGTAGGAATTGATGGAATCCCCGGAGAGCTTAAACGCCTTCGTCGCCACGGAGATCGCCATGCTGTAGGTGATGTCCGACTCCACGTTCTCCACCGCGACCTTCGCGACGTCCAGGATGTTGCCCGCCTTGAGGCATTCCTTGATGACCTTCTTGACGAACTCCTGATGCACCTGGATGCGGCCGATGTCGCCGTTGCGGTAGCCCTTGCGGTAGCGCAGGTATTCCATCACGTTGGACGAATCGATGGTCTGCTCGCCCGCATAGATGCGGATGTGCAGCGGCGGGGTGTCCGTCGGGTCGTCGTAGATCATGTCGAAGGGAACGTCCACCTGCACGCCGCCGATGACGTCCATCACCTTCTCGATGTCCGCGTACTCCACGATGGCGTAGTAGTGCAGCGGCATGCCGTACAGGGTCTTGGAAACGGCCTCCGCCAGCGGCACAATGCCTTCGCTGTGGTAGATGGCATTGATCTTGTTGCCCGCGTAGTTGGCTTCCCAGCCGGGGCGGTAATAGAAGGTGTCGCGGGGCACGGAGATGAGGTTGACGTACTGGTTCTCCATGTCGTAGCTGCACACCATGATAACATCGGTCATGCCCTGGTTGACCCCCAGCAGCAGCAGATTGACCCGGTCCTTGCTCTGGAATACCTCGTAGAACGGGCTGGTCTCGTCCACCACGATGGGCGTCATGTCCTTGGACAGCTTGGTATCGGACTGTTCGAAGATGGGGATGTCGAGCACGCCTCCGTCCTCGCCGCCGCGCAGCAGCGTAAGCCCCACGGTCGCCAGCGCGAACACGGCCACCGCGATTATGATGATTTTTTTACTGATCTTAAACATGTACTATCCCCCGGTGTAGTTCGGTACGATCTCTTTAATAAAGCTGCGGACCTCTTCGTCCCCCTTGTCCGTAAGGGCCGCCAGGCTCTCTTCCAGGCCCGCTTCCTGCAGGCGGATAAAGCCGTCGGAAAATTCGATGGGGTGACCCACGAAGATCTTGCCGTGCTGCGTCTCCCGTATCCCCTCTTCGGACAGCAGCAGTTCTTCGTAGAGCTTTTCGCCGGGCCGCAGGCCCGTCACCTGGATATCGATATCCTTGCCGACCTCCAGGCCGGAAAGGCGTATCATCTTTTCCGCCAGGTCCATGATCTTGACGGGTTCCCCCATGTCGAGGATGAAGATCTCGCCGCCGGATGCCATGGCGCCGGCCTGGATGACCAGCTGCACCGCCTCCGGAATGGTCATGAAGTAGCGGGTAATGTCTTTGTGGGTGACCGTCACAGGGCCCCCTGCCGCGATCTGGCGGCGGAAGATGGGGATGACGGACCCGTTGGAACCCAGCACGTTGCCGAAGCGCACAGCGCAGAACTCGGTGGAGCTGCCGCGGGACAGCGCCGCAGCTGCCCTGGCCTGCATCAGCATCTCGCAGATGCGCTTGGATGCGCCCATGACGCTGGTGGGGTTCACCGCCTTATCCGTGGAAATGAGAACGAACTTCTCGGCTCTGTACTTTTCCGCCAACTCCATGCAGATGTCGGTACCGAGGCAGTTGTTGAGCAGCGCCTCTTTCGCCGCATCCTCCATGAGGGGCACGTGCTTGTGGGCCGCCGCGTGGAACACCACGTGGGGCTTGTATTTTACGAAGATCTCTTCCATCAACGCCCGGTCGCGCACGGAAGCGATGCAGAGTTCCACATCCGTATCCGGGAATTTCTTGCGCATCTCCTGGCCCAGCTCGAAGGTGCTGTTCTCGTAGATATCCACGACCACGATGCGCCGGGGGCCGAAGCCTGCGACCTGCCGGACGAGCTCGCTTCCGATGGAACCGCCGCCGCCCGTCACCATCACCACGTGACCCGACAGATAGCCGGTGATGGACTTCAGGTCCACCTCCACCTGGTCGCGGCCTAAAAGGTCTTCGATCTCCACATCTCTTAAGGCCTTTACGGAGATCTTGTTGTCGATGAGGTCGATGAGCGAAGGCATGATCTTAACCTTGCACTTCGTCTGGTGGCAGATCTCCAGGATCTCGGAGATGACCTTCTTCGGCGCGGAGGGGATCGCCACCACGATCTCGTCGATATCGTACTTTTCTACGGCCTTGGGAATGTAGTCCCGGTTGCCCACGACCTTGATGCCGTGAGCCGTGCGGCCGATCTTCGCCTTGTCGTCGTCGATGAGGGCGACGATGCGGCGGTCATCCCCTTCCGCGTTGCGGATCTCCTTGATGACGGTGCCTGCCGCGTTGCCTGCGCCCACCAGAAGCACCCGGGTGTATTCCCGGTCGGAGCCCAGGCCCGCCAGGCCTCTGTGCTTGGAGCCGGGCAGCGTAAAGTAGCCGGGATAGCGGTATTCGCGGACGTAGCGGTAGAGAAAGCGGATGCCGCCGATGAGGACGACGTCCAGGAACGTGCAGATGATATAGAAGGACCGGGGCATGGACTGCTGGGTCATGGCCATGTAGGTGAGGAAGCCCATGTTGCCCACGACGCAGGCCACGAAGACCTTCAGGAGCTCGTCCGAGCCCGCGTAGCGCCATAGGCTGCGGTAAATGCCGAACAGGATGAGGGAAGCCTCTTTGATGAGGAGCATCCAGGCCCAGTTGTCCAGAAGGACCGACAGGTAGCTGATAAACTGGACGTTGTCCGGATCCAGCTCAAAACGGACGAGCAACGCCAAAATGGACATGATCGCGATACAGATCAGGTCCAGGGCTGCGAGAAGTATGATTTTTAATCTATGATTCGTCATCCGCGCTTTACAAGATCCTTCAGGATGCTTAATTCTTCGAACTTCGCGGCCTTCAGCAGGATAAGATACACGATGCCTGCCGAGGCGACGGCGCCCGCAAGGCTTACGACTTGCGGACTATTTATTTTATCACTTAACAGGACAAAGCACAAATACGAGATGGCGACAGATATGGTGGAAAAGAGCACGATCCGCACCAGCTTGCGTTTGGAGCTCAGCAGTTTAATGTCCGGGTACTTGCGCTTAAAGGTATAGTACAGCAGCAGCGCGTTGATGGTCTGGGCAATGGAGGTGGCCAGGGCCAGCCCCGCATGAGCCATAGAACGCACCAGGATAAGGTTGAGCACGATATTGCACACGACGGACGCCACGGAGCAGTAGACCGCCGTTTTCGTGTCGTGCAGGGAATAAAAGACTTTCGTGATGAGCTGGTTGACCGCCAGGAACGTAAGGCCGATGGCGTAGCAGAAAAAGGCCGCTGCCGTCCGCCGGGTATCTTCCGCGGTAAATGCGCCGTGTTCGTAGACGATGCGGATGACGGGTTGGGCGTAGAGCATGGCCCCCATAGAAATGGGCACGGCCAGCAGCGCCAGCACGTTGATGCCGCGCTCGGTGAGGGTTCCGACCTGGAGACGGTCACCCTGGGCGAAGGCCTGGTTGAGCTTGGGGTAGATGATGGTGACGAGGATGGTGACCGTGAGCATAACGATCGAGTTGATGATCTCGTTGCCGTAGGTGAGCACGGACACGCTGCCCTCGGGCAGGCCCGACGCCAGCATGCGGTCCACGAAGGTGTTGATCTGCGCCACACTGCCCCCTAAAAAGACGGGCAGAGCCAGAAGCATGGCTTCTTTGACAGCGTCACCCATGTGGAAGTCCGGTGTGTAGCGGTAGCCCTGCCTGCCGGCGATGGCCCAGCAGCCCAGGCCCCGCAGCGCGAAGCCCAGCACGATGCCGAAGATCAGCAGGTGATAGTCCGTCCTGGCGGAGAACACCACGAAAACGATAACGGCGATGCTCTGCACGTAGCCCAGCACGATCTGGGGGAAGAACACGCCTTTGTATTGCAAGTAAGCCTCGAAAATGTACACGAAGGCCGTGAACAGCACGGAGAAGAAGGCAAAGCGCAGGTACCAGACCGTCAGGTCCGCCTGGGTGCCCTCGTAGCCCGGCGCGAAGATACGAACCAGGGGCCCTGCGAAGATCGCTCCCAGGGCGATGGCGGTGCAGATGACCAGGATCAGGCTGTTGAGCAGGCGGCTGGTGTAGAGGTCACCCTCCTTCTGCCCTTCCGATTCGACCTTGCGGGACAGGATGGGCATATAGGCGACGGAAGCAGCGGAGACCAGCCCCGCCAGCAGGATGTTGGGGATGTTCTGCGCCATGTTGTAGGCGTCGGTGATCTCCCCGGCCCCGTAGAACGCGGCCAGCACCATCTCCCGCACGAAGCCCAGCACCTTGGTGCCCACGGTGAGTATAGCCATGAAGGCGGCAGTCTGTGCCGTTGTGAGTTTGCGGGTAGTCATAACGAATTACACGATCTATTTTACCTGCCAGTGCCCGGTCTTATTAGAACCGATACGGCTGATCAATCCCTTGCTTTTTAACGAAGCCAGAACGCGAGTAATCGTGCGTTGAGATTTCCCCGTCTTCACGATCAATTCCGCATTGGTCATCCCGGGATCATCACGTAAACAGCTTAACACGGTCTGTTCCAAGTCACTTATATGGTCATTTATCCGGCCATTTTTCTGGCCAGATAATGGCGACTTATTTCGATCTATCCTTGAAAACTCTATTTTGAAGTCCGTGTCAGCGTTTTCGTATTTGATTTCGACCCCTGCCTTATTGCAAAGTGAATAGATTTTCTTGATACCGGAACCGAAGGTCTCAACATCCTTGCACAGATAGAGAACACGAGCGATTGTCTCATTACGCAGGAAAGAATGAATATCACGGTTTACGAAATCGATTGGTTCAAACTCGTTCGCAAACGATCCTGGATTCACAATGCGGATCCTATCAGAGAAGATGTCAACTTCATGCTGGACAGGAAGATCATAACGGGCGTGAACAAAACCGTTGATCACAGCCTCTCGCATTGCATCGACCGGAATTTCCGGAATCTCCTTTCGGTGAACCCCGTCGCCCTCCATTTCAACCCGCCAGCGGATATTTTTGATGATGTATCCGATAGCAGCGTCAATCAGCTGAAAAATGTTGCCTTCCTCTCTGACAATATCCAGAAAAGTTTCCTTGTGTTCCGTGGCGAAGACTGCCATTTTCAATACGATGGGATGCCTGCTCGAAAAAAGTACCTTCCCAGCGTTAGTCAGCGCATTGCCATTTAAAACTCCAAGCCTTCGCAGAATCGTGTCTTTATCGTATCCATAATCTGGCATACGGCCGCATTTCACAGCATCCTGATAGAAACGCTCCACTGTTTTGTCATTGGCGTCAGATATTGTTTCATCGGAGGTCCTGTTTTCCCAGTTCTCAGCGTATTCCTGGCCGACCATGATTTTCCGAAGCTCCGCTGGCGTAAGTTCTCTGTCCTCATCGGCGGTGCGGATATAATACTTCCCAAAGGCTGAATAGGGAACGTCATCACCTTGAAACTCTACAACGATTACTTCATTCCCATCAATCACATCCGTAGTCACTGTAGGGATGATCTGCGGTCGAATCGCCTCGAAAATCCTTCTGGAAACATCGCGTAACGTTGAATCGGTAATTGTAAACCGGACGGGCTTACCATCATTTTTCAAGCCAAAATACACCTTCCCCTGGCGATGCTTATTAAGAATGCTGGAAATAGAGACCATGGCTTCATTTAACTCACCGGTAGTCCTCTTAAATTCGGTATACTCATCTTCCCGCATAGCAGCACCTCCACCATGTTTGCTATTATATCTATTCTGGCCATATAAATCAATAAGACAGGCCAAATAAATGGCCAATTAAACGCCATCATCAGCGCTTTATCCGTAGGATTTGTTGCAGGCTATCCCGACAAGACCTTCAAGCCCGAGAATCCTGTATCCTACAACGAAGCTCTGACCATGATCGTTGCTTCCCTGGGT
>CACYFF010000006.1 GCA_902773665.1 uncultured Eubacteriales bacterium
CAAGCTTCTTTGCAAGATCAGATGTGACTTCCAGTTCTTCCTGATCCCGGAATATCCTGTTTATCCTTTCCCTTCCGTACTGCTTTTTAACAGCAGAAGGTATGCGGAACCTCTCCAGTCTGTGCTGGATCTCCTTTGCGATCTTGGCATCCTTTGGCACATGTCTGTAGGATATGAATGCTTCATAACGGTATGTTCTTATTGTATTATCAGTCATTGGATCTGCCCCTTTTGTGCGGCAAACATTGCCTGTCTCTGTTCTATTTCAAAGAATTCCTGTCTTATCTGGTCTTCCCAGACATCAGTAGGCCTCTTTCCCTTTTTCTTACCCCAGAGGAATATCAGGACTGAGGTCACAGCAAGCAATACAAGCGAAAGACCTGAGCCCTCTACACCGAACCCTACGTTGTAAACAAAGCTGTTCCTTGCAGATGTGATCGATTCTCTCCTGAAGATCGGGAATCTTGTCCTCAAGGCCTTTGATAAGCCTTTTGGCTATCTCTCTGAGAAAAACACCGCTCTTGCAGCCCGGGTCAAGAAACTTAGTGTTCGGATCTTCAAAGAGTTCCTGAGGGAGCAAATCGAGCATTTGGTTCGCTACTTCCGGTGGTGTGAAGACTTCGTCACTGGAGAGGTTGGCCAGACAGTTCAAAACGTCAGGGTTATATACCTGGTTAAATACGTCGCTATTTTCTTGAACTAATTCAGGGACCACCTGACCCTTTTTATCAATCATAGTCCGTTATCCTCCTATAATCTGTTGGTGGATATTCCTTTATCGGATCCGGCATCCAAGTGCCGGTCATCTTATCGTAAGTAAATGTACTGTGAGGGACCATATTTTCTATAGAGAGCCGATCTGTTGGTTCTTCTTTAGCGTCCTTGCCACCTTTCATCAGCTCATCCAGACGGAAGTCTCTGCGTTTGATATTGTCGCCCGTAACGAAGTCCCATTGGGCGAAGATGATAGGACTGCCATCTGCCTTAAGCATCGTAAGTGTATCTCCACAGAGGATGTTATGATCTAAGACGAATTTTGCTACAGTCCTTGCAGTATCGTTTGCCTCGGTCTTCATGACTTTGGTGTATTCCTTGTCCCAGATCTTATACAGTCGCTCAATACAAGCGTCTCTATTATCCTGAAGGAGTTCAACGCCGTATATACTGGTGAGCGCTGTGATAGCTTTCTTCTCGTAATCAGCAGTGAATACTTTACCTTTGAATTTGCTGGCTTTGAGCGCTGCTTTCAGCTTTCTGCTCAGAATCTCCGCAAGGAAGTTGCCGTCTCCGCAGGCAGGTTCAAGGAATCTGCTCTCTATGCGTTCCGTTTCCTGCTTTACGAGGTCCAACATGGCGTTGACTTCACGTTCGTTGGTAAAGACTTCGCCGTGATCTGCAACACGTTCTTTTGATTTGATCTGTCCTTTTGCCATTACGCTGCAAGCCTCCAGTCATAGATTTTGGCCTTCTTATGTATACTGCTGTCCTTGTTTTCCAGTATATCGGAAAAGAGGAAATCTCGCCTTTCGAACATCCCGTCATCCGTAAGCTGCCATTCAGAAAAGACGAGCGGCGCTCCATTTGCAGCAAGACCTGTCAGAGTATTACCGCAAATGATATTGCGCTTCAAAACGCATCTGAGAGCCTTCAGGAGGCCTTCAGAGGGCTCTAAACCATAAGAACCGATAAAATGCTCACAGCAAACGGCTATGAGGCGCTGGCGGCTTTCTTCGACGTTGTCGGCCTGAATGTCTACCCCGTAGATGGAAGTGACTGCTTCGATCATATGAAGCCTATATTCGCCGATGTCTTCTCCGTAAAGGCGACCTACCGTGATAAGTTTGCGCCGAAGGATCTCAACAAGAAAGTTGCCATTCCCGCATGCTGGCTCAAGAAAGCGCGAATCGATTCGCTCGCACTCACATTCTACAAGGTCGCACATGGCTCTCACTTCTCTATCATTAGTGAAAACCTCACCATATTTTGAAACTCGATTCCTAGCTTTTATTTGTTCATTATTTTTGTACATGCTTATTTATGCTTCTAGATCTATCCAGACGTCATGACATACAATATTCCCCAAACTCAAATGAATATCTAATCCTTTTATGTCTTCCATAGTCAAAGATTCACCATGATATTTGTCTAGAAAAGCCTCCAGCTTATCTAGTTCGCCTTGATACTCTTCACTTTCTTGCATCCGCCCCATTCGAAGCAAGCAATCAAAATCTTGCTCAGACTCAATTTCACGGATGATCTCATTCGGGTCGTCGCCCTTATAATTTTCAGTAAAGGGTCCTATCTCGATCTTAGCGACATATTTACTCATATAAATTCTCCTGAACTAAAAGGCTATATTTATATTCCATTCCAAAATAATTATACTGCTTTTGACAGATAAATGGCATAATAGAAACCCGTCTGCATGAATTTCAGACAGGTCACTAATTTTTTTTGTTTTACTGCATTTCCCTTAAGCGCGCTGCCTCTTCGAGTTTTTCTCTCAGTTCATTCAACGCCTTTTCAGTTTCCTCATCGTTTAAAAATTCCTCAAGTTCTTTCAGTTTTTCTTCCAGTTCACTTTGTAAACTCATTTCTATATGAATCATCCTTTCCTCACGCCATCTCCCCCGCCAGCGACATCTCCACCTCCATCCGCTTCATCCACTGGTAGGCGTCGCGCACCTTGCGCTTCCCGTCGTAGTGGCGGGGTTCACCGAACCAGCGGGGCAGCGGATATAGGGTCACGCAGGTGCCGTCGGGACTGAAGATGTAGATCGCGCTTTGATAGACCACCGTTTCGCAGCCGGTCTCGCACTTGCAGAGCAGGTAGCGGAGATCCTTGACTCAGAAGGCGTCTATGTATCTAACTAATCCACTCTTCCACCTCATTGCTTAATACCAGTTTTCCCGTCGCATCTAATGAATAATCATATTTACACCCATACCCATAAAGAGGGTCAAAGTGATAACCTATGCGGGCAACCTTATCATCAAAGGAAAAATCGATAAATATTCGTTCTCGTATTCCGCCATCAGGAGAATCACACCAATAAGGACTCTCATCCAACTCCCCTTCATCCAGTTCAGTTAGGGAGACCTTGCCATGGTCAACACACCATTTCCGTAATGTGGTTCCTTTAAATATTGAACTCTTACCTGGATCTCGTTTGACATAGGAGATGATCACAATTGTATCGTTTGGATCCTTAAGCGCCGGCGCTGCACAATAATCAAAGAATGCTTTTATTATTTTTTCTGTAGCATCATCATACAGTTCAATAATAGGCTCTCCAATTTCAGCATCAGTCAATGGGAGCAATATGGAAAAGCAATGTGAACAGAAGGTGCTTTTACGAGACACCTTATAGCCACAGTTGCTACACTTAAAAACTTTTCTATTCCCCTGTATCTCCAATATCGTGTAAGCAAGCTTCGGCATGTAATAATCTTTATTGACCACAGTCTCTTCTGGAATTACCGGGATGGATGAATCTTTCAATGCCGTATCATTAGTTGTTACGGCACTTGCATTACTAGTAAGCTTTCTATCTTTTTCATCGTGCCATATAAAAATGCCTATCGCGCCTACTGTGATAATGAAAAATACGATGATGCCAACCTTGTTTCTGTCCATAATGGATATCACAACACCGCCAGCGCCGATAAAAAGTCCATACAGGGCTATAAATCCTAGTATTGAGTCGTAAGAACCTGGTTTCCTCCTCATACAAGTTACCTCCTTACGCAAACTCCCCTGCCAGCGACATCTCCACCTCCATCCGCTTCATCCACCGGTAGGCGTCGCGCACTTTGCGCTTCCCGTCGTAATGGCGGGGTTCACCGAACCAGCGGGGCAGCGGATATAGGGTCACGCAGGTGCCGTCGGGACTGAAGATGTAGATCGCGCTTTGATAGACCACCGGCTCGCAGCCGGCCTCGCACTTGCCGAGCAGGTAGCGGAGATCCTTGCTGCAGAAGGCGTCCATGCGGCGGCCGCGTTCGTAGGCGAGCGTTATGTTGCGGCGGGCAGCGCGTTCGTTAAGGCCAAGCCGTTTGTGAGCCATCTGAAGGCTGTGGTTCGTCGTGTTCATGGGGTCCTCCTTCTTGGTTTTGCTGGGTTTTGTGCTATCTTACAGTTTGATTGTAGCAAACCCAGTGTCCTATAGGAGGGACAGTATAATTCGAGCTTTATGTTTTTTCGTTTGTGGACGGAGCCCCTGGAAATGCTATAATTGAATCAATTCTTATGCAAACGTGAGGTGTAATATGAAAGTCCTACTCTACTGCTCCCAAGGCTTCGAAACAATAGAAGCCAGCCCATTCATCGACGTAATGGGCTGGGCAAGAAACGATTTTGGATATGATGTGGATGTGGTCACGTGCGGACTTACAAAGGAAGTCGAAAGCACTTTCGGGCTACACATCCTTGCCGACATCCTGTTAGATGAGGTGACTCCTTCAGATTACGATGCCCTGGCGATTCCGGGCGGGTTTAAAGAATTCGGGTTCTACGAAGAGGCTTACAGCGAGCCGGTACTGTCCCTCATCCGGGAGTTCGACAAGCTGGGAAAACCGATCGCGTCGGTTTGCGTAGGAGCCCTGCCTATTGGTAAGAGCGGCATATTAAAAGACCGCCGAGCGACGACGTATCATCTGCTCGGCGGATATCATCAGGATGAGCTGCGGGAATTCGGTGCTGATGTGGTCAACGAGCCCATCGTACAGGACGGAAACGTAATTACCTCCTGGTGCCCGCAGACGGCACCTTACGTGGCGTTCCGGCTTCTGGGCATGCTGATCGGCGAAGAAAATGCTGCGCCGATCCGTCAGGCGATGGGGTATGAGGGTTAGTAGGATTTCTGGGAACTATCATAAAGCATATAAAACAGAGCGCCCTTTCGAGCACTCTGTTTATATTGGCACAATCGGACAGGGAAGTTAGAAATTCGTAGTGAGCTCTTTCTCACAGAAATCTCTCAGCGTGGGGATATCACTGATAACCACATCCCAGGTAATGGAATGATCCACTGTTCCATAACGATGAGCAACAATGTTTCGCATCATTTTTATTTCACGCCAGGCGATCTCAGGGTGTGCTGCACGATATTCATCACTCAGATTGCCTACCAGTTCACCAATCTGCAAAATGCATAGAGCTACAGCATTATGAAATGAGGAGTTCTCCAGAAACAGGTCTTTATCTGCTCCGAAATAATTTAAAGAATCTTGAATTTGGTCACAATATGAAACTATATGTTCCAAGATGCGAGCATCTCTTTCTGGTTTATCGTTCATATAGCAAAATCTCCTCAGGAGCAATTGCAGAACGGAATCGACTGTCCATTCCGTTTGTCGAGATCAAGTCAACTTTCTTTCCTAATTCGTCTTCCAACGACCCCAATAAGCCGGCAAACTGAAGTCCGCGAATCGAGCCTTTATCGATACGAAGGTCTATATCACTTTCCTCTGTTGCTTCCCCTCTTGCATAAGATCCAAATAAAAACACGCGCTCCGCACCGTACTCTTGAGCAAGCCTGCTTACAATAGATTGAATCTCAGAAATGCTACTCATGCTGCAAATACCCCCCTTTCTATTTGCATTTTACGATATGTATAAGGAAAAATCAATTTGCAACATTAGTCTGTCATATGGGCTGCCCAATACTCGTCGATCTGTGTTATATAATCTTTTGCCGCAAAATCTGTAATATCATCGTACCAAAGCCAGTCTCCACCTCCCCATGCGAAGGCAGCTAAGAATTTGGATCCAATCCACTTCTCGGGAACTCTTGGGTCATAACGCTTAAATCCATCGATTCCGACTCTGACCAAATCTGGCTTTTTCCCTCTTGTGTCGACCATGTAATCGTATTGAGCCATCTTTCTACCTACTCATTCCTACAGAAACCACTGTCAGTCCAAGAAACCTATATTGAACACGTCTGTTGCCCCGACTGCTTCCAAGTCCTTCTGGATCTTTGACTGTAACCATTCCATCAAGCCTTCATCCCAGGAGTTTCGACGTTCTAAGCCGATATCATCCGGGAAATAATGATACGGCTGACCCTTATATACGAACTGAGTCTCGACTAATTTTGCCGGCCATGCGCTGGGGCCTTCCATCCATTCCTTTCGATAATCAGGCATCAAGTTTTTCCATTTCTGCATCACAGCATAAAGTTCCGGAACATCTTCCGTAATTCTGATGCAATCGAAATAATTGAAGTTTCTTACTCCCATGTTCTCACCACCCTTCATTTACATTGTTACAGAAGCTGTTGTCCAAATATGGGACAGGTCGAATAGGGTGCACAAAAAGAGTGCCCACCGTTCGAGCACTCTAACTCTCCTTTCGTGCGTAATTATATTGCATCCTCAAGCCCCGACAGGCCCTCTGCTATTTCTTGCCGCTCTTTTCTATAACCCTGCCATCCCAAGTGTAATAGGGCTCTTTAATATCCGGAAAATCATGTTTCATGCAGTACACAAATGTGGGAGCGTCATTCATATGCGCCTCGAATTCGGCCTTTAAGCTATCTGGAGCATCGGCAGTGATACGACCACCATATGTACCTTCGCTCCAGGACCTGTAATATTTACTTTGCATATAGTCAGGCATCTCACCGATCATAAGGAGTTCCCCCTTTCCTACACTTCATAGGCATTTGCATGAAACGCTTCACACATCCTGCAGATCTCTTCCCGTTTTGCCAGCGCATCGAGCCATTGCTGCGGAATACTCTCATCACCGTAATACAGTCCCGCCAGCCCACCTGCAACGGCAGCTGTGGTATCGGTATCTTCTCCCAGATTCACGGCCGCCAGCACGCAGGATCTATAGTCCTGGGTATTCATAAAGCACCAAACGGCACTTTCCAGCGTGTGCACGACGTAGCCGCTGCCGCTTAACTCTTCGATTGGCGTTTGCAGAAAACCATCAGAAAGAAGGCGCAAAAAACTGTGTTTTGCAGTCTTAAGCCGTGGTTCTTCTGCGATGACCGGTCCGATCTTTTCCATTGTGCGGTCCCAGGCAGCTTTCTTCTCCTTCCCGGAGATCAGCTGGCCGGCAAAGGTCACATAGATCAGATTTGCCAGTGCGCAGCAGACATTTGCATGCGTGATCGCCGTGACCCGGCAGATCACTTTCCTTGCCTTGGGCACATCGATAAAGTCTTCCCCGAACTTGCAATGGAGCCAGAACGCAAGCGGCAGAATGCGCATCAGACCGCCGTTGCCGCATGCGTGCTCGCTCTTTTCTCCGCATTCCCAGGCAGGAAGTTCCGGGTTTTCGATATGTCTTCGAATCGCGCGAAAACATGTGCCGCCGATATCGAAGACTTCGTTATGGGCAGTAAAAGCAGCATGCTGCATCCAATCGGCAAAGTTATCAGCGATCTTCTTGTAGTCGATCTCCCCTTCGCTTTTTGTAAGCGCATCGATCAATGCCAGGGTCATGCTCGTATCGTCCGACCATGTCCCCTTCGGCTGATGATGTGTGCCGTACTCGGTCATGCCTGTGACTGGATTTATCGCGATCTCTTCCCGACTCAGAAATTCATAGGGAACGCCAACAGCATCGGCGACGGCAAGTCCCAATATTGCGTTTGTAAGGTTCATTCTATTCTTGCCCTTTCTTTGTTCCCGATTTAAATACAAATCGTTTTGTATTATACAGCTACGCTAATACTTTCCTGCGATTGTCTTCAACTTGCCCTTCATTTTTTCTACAACTTGCTTCGGACCAATTGCCGAAACTGTTTCGCCATACTGCAAAAGCCAGAAATACAGGCCTTCGCTGTCCACCGCATCGACTCCGACGGTAATGGAATCTTCATCTTTTGAAAGCAGCATTATGTCCTCCCGCGGGAAATAGTCGAAGAGAACTTCTGCCCTGCCGGAATTTACTTTCAGCTTTAGATAGATCTTATCACCGCCGAAATTGTAAAGATTATCGTTGATATACTCCTTCAACTGCAGATCCGCGTTGGGCCCGAAGAATTCTTCTGCGGTCACAGCAGGCTCATCCAGTTCTTTCAGGCAGCGCATCCGGTCCAGACGGTAATAAGAAATACCGTTATACTTCTTGTTGCGGCCCACCAGGTAATAGTGGTCCCGACGCCAGATCAGGGCGTATGGACTGATCTTGAAGGGCTCGCCATTGTGAGTAAATTCATCCTGCAGATCATCATTCACTGTGCAGTAATTGAACCCGATATTATTCTTATGCCGGATTGCCTTCAGGATGGTGTCGATATAGTTCTTGGTCATCGGAATACCTTTACGCAGATCTGTTTCGATCGGAGTCACCTGGCGCAGCATGTGTCGGCAGTCTTTGCTGCCCAGGTTCGCGATCTTCTCCGTGAACTTATGGCTGTCTGCGGCGGTAAAGAAATAAGCTTCGATAGCCGCATCCAACAGCACCTTCAGTTCCCAATCTTCGAACAGGCGGCTTGCCATAAACCAGCCCTTTTTGTTATCTTCGCAGAGAACGATGTCGTAACCGTAGTCGATGAGTGCGGCGATATCCCGTTGGACAGCCTTTCGCTCCGCGCAAATACCGTAGAGTTTCAGTTGCTCGATAATCTGATTGGTGGTGATGGGGTGATCCTCGTCAGTATCTTTTAAGATATCTAACACCCTTAGCAGTTTAATCTTTGTAACTTCCATATCCGCCTCGATTCTACGGGCACGAAAAGACCCGCCTCCACTAACCATAGTATAGCAGATGGCGGGCCGAATTTGGGACAGGTTATTGCAGCGAATCGCGAAGTTCTTTTACAGCTTCTCTGGCCTCTTCTATCGTCTTACATTTTTCTATGATGACCAAAATGGCTTTCGTTGTAAAGTTCAATGCTGCTTTAATATCTTCTGCAACGCAAGCTTCCATGTATTCTTCGTAATCATCCATACTCAATATCTTCTTTCTTTTTAAAACAGCGGCATATAACCGTACTTCCGCCGCTGAAAGCGCAAAGCGCCAAGTTTTTTGGAAGTTCTCTTGCATTGGATATCAGGAAAGCTGATGGATGGGTTCCATAACCATTACCTTAAACTTTGACCGGAAATTAGAATAACGGAAACCTTTATCCTTAACGTTATACCCTTACCTGCGGTGCACGATCGTGACCGGAGTTAGAAAAGAGAACAGCCACGGAAAATTTGTCTATTCTTCGATTTCCAGGGTCACACTGTTGTTGACCACATCCAGCGCCACCTGCAGTCTGGCTAATTCATCGGATACTGCCGACAGATCAGAAGCTGCCTTTTCCACATCGTAATTGGCGTAGCGATACTCTACGATTCCCTTGCTCATATAGCCGTTTGCATTGATCCTCGCCTTCGGCGGCACCAATGCCATCTGTGCCAGTTTACGTTTTCGGGCACTTAACTGGGGGATGTAGACCAGTGCCTCGTCGATCGTCAGATCGAAACCCGGAATCTGAGTTGTTGCGTTGAATACGTTGATCGCATGCTTTACTTTACGGATCTTCTGCTCCAATGCAGCAAGTGTTTCCTGTGTTTGCTCATAGTTGTATGCCGGTCGCGCATCTTCTAAAATCTCTTCGATCGCAGCAACGAATACTGTATTTTGTTCTTCGCGGCTCTTAAATGCCGCATGGGTTTCATTGAGTTTACGCAGCAGTTTTGCTGCTTCCGCTGATGTGTATTTCATTGATCCCTTCCTCATATATTGTCGCTGCCAGCTACAGTTTCATTCTAAGCGGAACCTTGTGACAAAAATGGGACAAGTGCTGTGCTTGGCTTCCGTCTATAAAAAGTATTCTCTTTCGCAACGACCATCATGCTTTGGCTTGGCTTGTTTCTGCGTTGAAGTGCGATAGGCTGGATGGTTTCTATGCCGGAACGCCGTCTATGCCGGACGGCCCCTATGCCTTTTTTCAAATATTCGATTAGTGTCTTAGAAAATCTATGACCGTTCGAAGCAAATAAAAAAAATGACTTAGATTTCAGCTGATTTCTAAGTCAGTTGCTCTAAAATCTCAAAATTGACTTAGGATTTCTAAGTCTTTTTGAGTGTTTTTCGCAAATAGCCATACTCTACAGGTTTTCCCTACGAATCGCTCGAAAGCATGTGCTGCCGATATCGAAGACTTTGTTATGGGCAGTAAAAGCAGCATAGGCGATCAGTTCAGTTGCCCGTTTCTGGTGCTTTGTGTCGTTCAGTTCGGCCTGCAGAAAGCTCTCAAACTCCCGGAAATCATCTGCCGGCATTTTTGGTCAATTTCCATGGGATATAGCAATAGATTTGGAATGGCTGCACTTGATTTAGCCGTTCGGCTTAGTCTATAATGAACATAACAGGAGTTCGCCGTTCGGCGAAGAAAGGTTATTTCATATGATCTCAGATGCAAGATCCTTCGGAGCTGCACTCCGGCAGCGGCGCAAAGAACTCGGATATACCCAGAGTTTCCTCTCTGAATTCAGCGGTTTTTCCGTAAGTTTTATCTCCGACCTTGAAAACGGAAAAAGCACCGCCGAATTAGGAAAAGCGCTCTATCTGGCAAATCTTCTGGGGCTCGACTGCAGTCTCACAAGGAGGGGCGATTGATGGAACCGCTTATTGTAAGCATTGAGCGAAATGGAGAAATGGTGCAGGCTGGCACGATAAGCGGAACCGGCGTCTCCGATGCGCGCTTTCAGTATTCCGCAGGATATCTCCGGTCACCGGGGGCCTTCCGTCTTTCGATCAGTTTGCCGCTTCAGGAGCAGCCTTTCTCCCCTGTCCAGACGGCAAACTACTTTGAAGGGTTACTTCCGGAGGGATTTACCAGAAGATCCGTGGCGCAGTGGATGCGTGTGGATGAAGGCGATTACCTCTCTATCCTGCACGGGCTTGGGCGGGAATGCCTGGGAGCGGTCAGCATAACAGAACCCGGGGAAGAAATTCAGGCTTCCTATGAACGGGTCACGGAAGAACAAGTGCGGCAGCTTGCCTCGGAAGGCGCCTTAAAGTCTGCCGAACTTGTAACGAAATCCCACCTGTCCTTGACCGGTGCAAGCGGTAAGGTCGGATTGTATTATGATGAGCCGAAGAACGCCTGGTATCTTCCCCGGGGGACAGCACCAAGTACACATATCGTAAAACAGAGCCATATCCGTCTGGATGCGATCGTGACCAATGAACAGCTTTGTCTTCTGACGGCCCGGCGGTGCGGAATCACGGTTCCGGATAGTTTCATCATTAACACAGGCGATGGCAGCGATGGCGAAGTGTTGTTTGCAACAGAGCGGTACGATCGTGTGTTCCCTGCAGTTCCCAGGATGGTCGACAAGATCCCCTGCCCTCTCAGACTCCATCAGGAAGACTTTGCGCAGGCGCTGGGGATTCCTTCTGCAGCAAAATACGAGCGTGAATCCAGCCATTACATGCAGGATATGTTCGACATTCTGCGGAGATACTCTTCGGATCCGATTGCAGATCAGCTTAAACTATGGGACATGATCGCCTTTGACTATCTGATCGGCAATACGGATGCGCACATCAAGAATTTCTCACTGCTGCACAGCCCGGATATGAAACAGGTCCGGCTTGCCCCTGCCTATGACATCATCAGCACTACCGTGTACGAACAAAGCACACGGGATATGGCCTTCAGGATTGGCGGCGAGATAAATATCGACGACATTACAACTGATAGTTTTCGAATGGCTGCAGAACAGGTCGGCTTGGGCAAGAGAATGGCAATGAAGCGTTTTGATGAGATGCGAGAGCGCTTTAGCCCCTCATTGCGACAATCGGCAGAAGAACTCGTTGCTGCAGGGTATTCGAAGGCATCGGAGATTGCAAAACAGATTCTGTGCAGTGGTGGCATCGCCAAATATTAGAGGTGAAATATAATACCTGCATCCGTTTGTTTCGTGGTGAGGTGCAACATGCAGGATCGCTCCCATCTATGCCATTTTTTAAAAAAATAATTAGTGTCTTAGAAATTCTACGACATTTCGAAGAAAGCATAAAAATGACTTAGATTTCGGCCGATTTCTAAGTCAATTTCTACAAAACATCAAAAAAGACTTAGAAATTCTAAGTCTTTTTGAATATTTTTGCAAATTGCCATACGCCCATGTTTTCACCACGTTTCCGCTATAGCATGTTGTCCAAACATGGGCTGAATCAGGCAAAACAGATAAAAGCTACATCTCGCGAAGCTCTTTTGACCCTTAGAACGGTATATCGTCCTCAAACTTGACGAAGGGGTCATCCTCCATTTTGTAGAATCCCGGCGGCCCGGGCTCGGCCTTGGCGTCGTCCTGCTTGCGGCCCAGCAGGTCCACGCGTTCGGCCACGACTTCGGTCACGTAGACCTTGCGGCCGTCCTTCTCGTAGCTCCTGGTCTGCAGCCTGCCGGTGACCCCGACAAGACTGCCCTTCGCAGCATATTTTTCAATGATCTCCGCGGTCTTCCCGAAGGCTACGATGTCCGGGAAATCCGCGGTCGGTTCCTTGCCGTCCCGGGTGCGCACCCGATCTACAGCAAGGGTAAAGTTTGCAACGGCCATCTGGCTTTGAGATGCGTAGCGGATCTGTGGGTCACGCACCAGCCGGCCGGTTAAAGTAACGCTATTCATCATCTCCCTCCTCTTCTTCGTCTTCTGGTTCGATAATGTCGGAACGGATGATCTCGTACCGGAATGTGTAGCAAAGTCTGTGCCATGCGTACTTCATGTTGAAGATGGCCCAGCGGATGCGCGCTCCGAGGGCGCCGCCCCGTACGCGCAGCGGCTGCAGGACTACCATGCCGTCTTCGAGGGTCAGCCGGCCCACGCAGCCCAGGTCGCTGCAGCGGTAGATCCGCGCGTAAGCGATGTCTTCCGGGAGAAGCCCGTTGTCGTTCATCCAGTTGGCAAAGTCCTGGATCAGCTCCTGGAGCTTGTCGGATACGGCCGTGAGCCCTACATCCTTGCCTTTGTCTTCACATTCAAGAAAAAAGTGTGTGCTGTCTGGCATGCATTCTCCTTTCCATGCGGTGTTCAGTTGTTAAGGTACCGGGGGATGTTAACAGTATAAACGATGGAGTGGGTGAAAAATAGGACAGTTTAGTTGAAATGAATAAACAGTCGAATGCAAGAAAAATTAAAACGCTGCTGCGATTCCCGATACCACAAGACCAACAGTTTAATCCTGCAATGGTTCGGGGTCAATTTCTGAAAAACCGGCGATTTAAGGCGATTTTGACAGCGGAGTGTAATTCGGACCCGCCTGCCGATCTTTCGCACGCCTACGGGACGATTTGGCGGGTCAGAGGAGCCGCGAATGCCCAGGGTGAGGCAGCCTGCTTGACAAGAGAACGGAACTGTTTCAAACTGGATGTATCAGTCAAGGAAAGGAGACCACGAATCATGAACGAAGCATATGAATTCTTAAAGAAATGCGGCACCTATTATCTGGCGACGGTCGACGGTGACCAGCCCAGAGTTCGCCCGTTCGGCACTGTAGATCTGTATGACGGAACCATCACCATCCAGACCGGAAAGAGCAAAGATGTATCGAAACAGATGGAAGCAAACCCCAAGATCGAGATCTGCGCTTTCAATGGCGATGAATGGATCCGCATCTGCGCAAAAGCTGTGGCAGACGACAGCGTGGAAGCAGTCGACCACATGCTGAACGCCTATCCCCACCTGAGAGCCATGTATGCGCCGGGAGACGGCAATTCCGTAGTCTATAAGCTGACGGAAGCCGTTGCGACCATCAGTTCGTTTACTGCGCCGCCCAAGACGTTCGAATGGTAAGAAAGACATTTTACACATAAAAAGGACGCCCCCTTGCGGGGGCGTTCTCTTTGTATCGGAGGCTCTGTGTTAGCCTATTCGGTAACCTTTCTCTTTCTGCTCAGGTACAGGATTCCCAGGAGGGATGCGAGGCTGAGGCCTGCCCAGGCACCGGTATTTCTGTTGTCGCCGGTGAGCGGGGACTTGACCAGGACTTCTGCGATCTCAGTGGTCTCTGCTTCTGCAACTTCGAAGGATGCCAGAGGAGCTTCCTCGTCTGCGATCTCTTCTTCTTCCAGTTCTTCCGCGATCTCTTCGATCTCTTCTACCTTGGTCTCGTCGGTGCTGGTCTCGACGATGGGCTCTGCCTTTTCGCTCTTGTGTCTGGGTCTGATGGTTTCTTCGATCTCTTCGACTTCTTCGATGACCGGTGCAGCTTCGGGAACTTCTTCGTCTGCGATGATCTCGGGCTCGGTGACTTCGGGTTCTTCGACGACCGGCTCTTCGATGACCGGTTCCTCAACTGCGGGCTCTTCTGCGATGGGTTCTTCCTTAACAGGCTCTTCGATGACCGGCTCTTCCACTGCGGGTTCTTCGACCGGCTTGATCTCGGAGAAGTACATGTTGATGGTGTTGTTCTGGCTATCTTCGCTCCAGGGCTTATCGATGTCGCCTTCGGCCTTTACGAACTCGTAACCTTCGAATGCGGTCTGCTTCTTTGCCAGGAAGTTTGCTACGTTGTAGGGCATTTCGATATATCCCAGCTGGCATTCATACTGCCAGAAGTAGGCGTCTGCGATCGCTTCGTTGGTGTCTGCGTTCAGGTAGTTGATCGTCAGGGTGTAGGGTGCGATGGCGGAGTAGGTGAAGATGATGTCGATGTCGGAGGTTGCTTCGAAGACGTCTCCGTAAGCTCCCTTGGCTGCTACGTAGGAGCTGCCCATCATGTACTTCTGACCGTTGTAGGTGAAGATGTGGGGCCAGCGCTGGGGACCATCCATGATGTAGTCGGTGGCGTCTACGGTCTCGCCGTGCTTTACGGTGCTGGTCTCGCCTTCCACCATGAAGTCGTAGGGGCTGGGTACGCCGTTGTACATTTCGTCGCAGGCGAAGGTCTTGGTGAAGTAGTGCTTTACGGTGACGGTGTATTCCTTGTTGTTCAGGTCTTCGACGGTGATGATGGAGGTTGCGGTCACGTCCGGGTTGCTTTCGGAGGCTGCGGTGATGACTGCGGTGCCTTCGCCTACGGCGGTGACCAGACCAGTTTCGCTTACGGTTGCTACGCTCTCATCGCTGGAGGTCCAAGTGATGTTCTTGTTGGTTGCGCCGGTGGGGCTTACGGTGGCCTTCAGAGCCTTGGTGGAAACCGTCTCGCCTTCCATCTTCAGGGTCACGTTTGCGGGGCTCATGGTCAGCTTGCTGACGGGGGTCGGAGCCTTGATGGTGATGGTCTTGGTGTGCTTGTTGGTGTTTACGTTGTTGGAGAGGATCACCTTGATCTTGCCGGCCTTGATTGGGGTCAGCAGGCCGTCTTCGGAGATCTCGGCCTCGCCATCGACGTTCTCTACGTTCCAGATCGGGTAGATGTCCAGGCCCAGTGCTTCGATCGCGAATTCGTGGCTGAACTTGTAGCTGAACTGAACGGGGATGCCTTCGATGAAGGTGTTGGTGGCCGGCGTCATGTTGACGGTGATGGTGCTCGGCGTAGCGTTTCTGGTGTAGATCATCTTATAACCAGAAACTCCAGAGGCATTAGCTGCGGTGGCGGTGATCTTGACGCTCTTGTTGGGCTTATCGGTGACGATGGTGACGAGTCCGTTCTGGTCGACCGTTGCGATGGATTCGTTGGCGCTGCTCCAGATGATGTCCTGATCTTCCGCGTTCTTCTTCGCTTCGTTCTTGTTGACTGCGGTCAGCTGGGTCGTCAGGTTAGGGTTCTCCAGGTAGACAGTACCATCACCGGTAACGGTCGTGCTTACTGCATCGGATACGAAGACGGGTTCTTCTTCCACTTCTTCTTCGATCTCTTCTGCCTCTTCGACTTCCGCGATCTTTTCGATCTCTTCGACCTTTTCGATCACTTCTGCGAGCTCTTCCTTAACAAGGGCTTCCTTCTTTTCTGCTGCAGGAGCTTCCTTCTTTTCCGCTTCGAGAGCGATCTCTGCGAGTTTCTCTTCGGCCTTTACTTCTGCCACATCTTCGACTGCCTTTTCAACTGCCGGAGCTTCTTCCTTGCTCTCTTCGATCTTATCTTCTTCCTTGGCTTCTTCGATGATCTCGATCTTCTCTTCGGCCTTTTCTTCGACCATCTCTTCGGCCTTAACTTCTTCTTTGATCTCTTTCTTGAGCTCTTCCTTGATTTCGGAAACCTTTTCCAGGGCCAGGGCCTCGGACTTGATCTCTTCGACCTTCTTGATCTCTTCGATCTGTTCGATCGCGGTTTCCTGCTTCATCTCTTCTGCGGGCATCTCATCGTTTGCAAATACAGCGGGTGCCATGCTGAGGTTGAGTGCGAGTGCCAGGGTCAGTGCGATTGCGCGTCTCTTGATGTCCTTCATTTTCTTTATTCTTTCCATCTTTTGCGGTGGCTGTTTAACTTGCTTACACCTGTTAGACGGGACGGATAAAGTTTTGTTCCAGAAAAAACGACGATTTTTAAAATTTTTTTCTGGCACAATTTCAGACAGCACAAAGCCCCGCCCTATTAGTCGTTACATATCTCGTTACATATTTTGATCAAAAACTACATATAAGGCGTATTGAGGCGTGACAAGATTTGCAAGATGCGACAAGATTGAATAAGCTGAAGAACATTGGAATTTCAATGAAAACCCCACAACCGTTGAAGTTGCGGGGTTTGTCATGTTGGTAGTGCCTAGGGGAGTCGAACCCCTGATTCCAGCGTGAGAGGCTAGCGTCTTGACCACTTGACCAAGGCACCATATTCTGTTGAGAACATTAAACAGTATACACAGAAATGGTACGCTTGTCCAATACTTTTTTTAATGATTCTAAAAAAACTGAATGTCCCTATTCCATACTTCCAAGCAGGTTATCATCCTCATCGAAAGGCAGCGGAGCAGCCTCCGAAACGATCTCGATCTGGGGATTTCGCTTCGCCTCTTCCAGCATGGCCTCCGAGATCTCGATATATTCCAGTTTCATGGTATTTTGGATGCGGACAACACGCGGCACCGCTTCGTCGACGCCGAAACAGGTGCGGATCGCCATCTGGATCGCCAGTTTATCGGATCCCATCACCATGGGGATCTTCATGGTCTCCGTTATCTTATTGGTGATGGTATTGGGATAGGTCGCTTCGAAATCCATCTTATTCAGCATTCTGCGTGTGGTCACATCTGCAAGACCGAGTCCGTTCGCATTGCCGTGCGACGCCGCCGTCAGATCCAGCACGGCCACCCGCTGCGCGTCGATGCCGCCGGAAGCGCAATCCGTGCAGAAGCGTCCGGAGATGTTCGGATCCATGCCGTCCCCGGAGATATCTTTGCCGATCTCGTCCACGACAAGCACATCGCAGGAATCGAAGCATATGCGGGGCATGTAAGCCTTAGCTTTTACGAGAAGTTCGGGCTCTTTTTCGATGATCTCCTGCGGCGTAAGCGCGTGCAGTTCCCGGGTCTTATCGTATGCGTTCTCCAGGATGCCCACGCCGAACAGCACCCTGGCATTTTTCAGGATCGCGGTCCCGTACTTGGGGATGTCCTCCGCGAAATGTTCGAATCCAGCTGCATGCACGATAGACGCGCCGTACTGCTTGCCCAGGCCGATCGTCATCATCTTCATCAGGCCGCTTTCGTAGGGCCCGCGGAATGCGGTATGGGGCTTGACCCGCCCAGCCACGATGATGCCGTCTGCCTCCGCAGCGTTCTTGTCGATGCGCACGGGGCGCCCATCTTCCGTCGTGCCGATCTCTACCGTTTCCATGGAAGAGCGGATCTCGCAGCCCACGGATTCTTCCGTAACACCGTAACTTTCGAGGATTTGCCGCTGACCCTCCGCCAGTGCGCCGCCGTGGCTCCCCATAGCGGGTACGATAAAGGGGGTGGCACCCTTCTCTTTTACGAAATCCGCGATAGCCTTCGTAATGAGCGGAATATTGGAAATGCCGCGGCTGCCCACGGTAATGGCCACTTCCCCGCCGGCCGGGATCGTACCGGCAATCGCAGGCCGCAAAAGCTGTTCCCGCAGGACCTCTGGAATGTCTTCTGTTTTGATATGTGTGTCGTCAAAGATCTGTCTGATCCTTACCATCTGCGGGATGGGTACATCCTGCAGAAGAGGTTTTATCGCACTCATAATGAAATAACCTCGCTTTCTGATATATCAACTATATCACAAAAGCAACAAAATGATAAAACCGGCAGACTGTACGACGAAATTGCTATCAGGTCATAAGGAGGCAGTCTGCCGGTTTTATTTATTTTACTCGTGTAAAGTAAGGAAAACGATCAATAGTCACCGTTGTAACTCGTTCCGTGGGGCGTCGTCCAGCTGTAATCCTTCAGCAGTTCGGCTTTTGTGGGCTCACCTTCGGCAACGCGGATGATCATATCGAAAAGTTCCCGTCCGCTCTCCACAAGTCCTTTTTCCCCATAGAGATAAGGAGCGGCGGAGTAATCGATCATATCTTCCAGCGCGGTAGCCGTGCGTGGGTTGCCGGTGATCTTGATCGTGGTCATGCAGGCATTTCCGATCGGATTGCCTCTGCCGGTGGTAAACAGGCAGATGTGACATCCACCCATCGCCAGCGTCGTGCTGGCATAGGCGTCGTTCGCGCCCTGCGCCTGGTTGATGCCCCAACCGCCGTTTGCGGGAGGCAATTCTCCGCAGTCGAGGATCCCCTGCATCTTGACATGACCATGGGTCTTGAAGCTGCCCAGATTCTTTTCCGTCATCGTCGTAAGACCGCCGGCTTTGTTGCCGGGTGTGGGGTTGACCTGAGACAGGCCTTTTCCGCCGCGGATCGTGCAGTCTTCATTAAAGAAGTCACCGATATCCATCAGTTTCATGCCAACCTCGTAAGACGACGCGTTTTCGGGGTAGCCGCCTCTGCCGCAGATCTCAACAATCGTACCGCCGATCGCTTCGTGCATGTCCAGCGCAACACCGACGATGGGGTTGGCAGACAGTCCGCTGGTCCAGTCAGAACCACCGTTATAGCCGCTCAGGGTGAGCCCGCTCAGTGGGCAGGGCACCCGCTTCTGGGCATCCGCTTCGGCTTTCATCTTTTTAACTGCCTCGATCCCCTTCCGGATCGCTTCCGTCGCGCCGCCGTCATCCTGCATGGAGATGTTGACGACCGGACGGCCGGTGGCTTCGATCGCAGCTTTGATCTCGTTGGGATCCGTCTGCTGGCAGCCGAGGGAGAGCAGGACCGCACCGTAGGTGTTCGGATGCGTTCCGGCGCTGATGAACCCTCTCTTGCTGCGTTCGAATCTTGCGGGGAATTCACCGCACACGGCATCTACGAACGTGGCGGGAACGTCGCACGCTTCCGAGATCCTCTGGGCAGCGTTATTGGAACACTGCACCAGGGAGATCACGACCACGTGGTTGCGGACACCGAACGATCCGTCCTTGCGGGGATAGCCGAGGATCGTTTCCGGCAGACCGAGTTCTTCCTTGGCGTACTGCATAACGCGGGAATAATCCATGTCATCTTTGCCCATCGAGCGGTAGAAAGCCCGCTTCTCCCGGTTGATCTCCTCGAAATCGTCGTACACGTTGTGCTCATGTACCCAATCGCCTTTGCTGATATCAGCCGTGGCGACACCGATGTGGACGCCGTATTTGATGATCTCATCGCCCTTTTTGATATCGCAGCGGGCAATTTTGTGACCCTCTTTGATAAAAGCATTTGCGGTAATGATCTCGTCCGCAACCTTCGTCTGCTCCCCGGCCTGGATCGGTTCGACGGCTACCGCGACGTTGTCCTGCTGTTCGATCAGCATTGATCTTTTGTAATCACCCATGGTATCTCCTCTTTACTCTTAAAAACCGTTGATTTCTTTTACGTAATGACATTTCACGAAATGGTCTTTCGTTACCTCTTCCAATACCGGTTCCGTATTGAAGCAATTCTCCTTCGCGTACGGACATCTTGCGGCAAAGCGGCAGGACTTTCCGACGTTGATCGGTGAAGTGATCTCTCCTTTCAGAATGATCTGATTATCCGGAGCATTGTACTTCGGCACCGGGATAGCGGAGATCAATGCCTTCGTATAGGGGTGATACTGATGACGGAAGATCTCATTGGATTCCGCTTTTTCGACCATCTGCCCCAAATACATGACAGTGATGTCGTCAGAGATGTGTTTGACGACGGACAGATTGTGTGTGATGAACAGATAAGTAAGGCCTCTGTCCTTCTGCAGCTCCATCAGCAGGTTCAGGACCTGCGCCTGGATCGATACGTCCAGCGCGGAAACAGGTTCGTCACAGACGACGAGTTTCGGATCCAGGATCAGAGCACGCGCGATGCCGATACGCTGTCTGCGGCCGCCGTCCAGTTCATGCGGATACAGATTGTAGGTACGGTCTGCCAGGCCGACGATATCCATCATCTCCCGGACTTTCTTTTCCGATTCCTCCTTGGACTTTGTCAGCTTATAATTCTTCAGAGGCTCCGCGATGATATTGCCGACCGTCATACGGGGATTGAGGGATGCGTAGGGATCCTGGAAGATGATCTGCATATCCTTCCGGAGCGCATGCAGCTTCTGTGCGTTCACTTCGGAAATATCTTCCCCGTTGAACAGGATCTTTCCGCTGGTCCGTTCATGCAGATGGAGGATCACCCGGCCCAGCGTGGACTTGCCGCAGCCGGATTCGCCAACGATGCCCAGGGTCTTTCCTTCTTCCACAGAAAACGTGACCCCGTCCACAGCGTGCAGGAGGCCGTTTTTCGTGTTGAAATATTTAGTTAATTCCTCAACTCTTAAAATTTCAGCCATTGCTATGCCTCCCTGTCAAATTCACCCACATGGATGCACCTGACGGAATGTGTATCAGACAAGGCGGTCATTTCCACCTCGTTCTCGCAGCATTCCGGCGTGCAGTATGGGCAGCGGGGATTGAATTTGCAGCCCTTCGGAAGATTGGAAGGATCGGGGACGAGCCCTTTGATCACCTTCAGTTCCGAGGTTTCATGCTCAATATCGGGCAGTGAGTTGAACAGCCCGATCGTGTAAGGATGCTGTTTGTTCGTGTAGATATCCTTTAAGGTGCCGGATTCTATGATCTGGCCGGCATATACGACGGCTACCTTGTCGCAGATCTTGGCGACAACGCCCAGATCGTGCGTAATCAGGATCATGGACGTCTGATATTGCGTCCTCAGAGCCTTCATCAACTGCAGGACCTGCGCCTGGATGGTGACGTCCAGCGCCGTCGTCGGTTCGTCGGCGATGAGCAGTTCCGGGCTGCAGGCCAGCGCGATCGCGATGATGACGCGCTGCTTCATTCCTCCGGAAAACTGGTGGGGATAATCGTCATACCGTTCCTTTGGAATGCCCACCTGCTCCAGCATCTCTTCCGCGCGGCTTCTCGCTTCGGCCTTGGAGACATTGTTATGGAGCAGGACAACTTCCCGGATCTGATCGCCCACCGGCATGACCGGGTTCAAAGAAGTCATGGGATCCTGGAAGATCATGGAGATCTTTCCGCCGCGGATCTCGCGCATCTTCTTTTCCGGATACTCCAGAAGGTTCTCACCCTCGAATTCGATCGTTCCGGAGGTGATCTCCCCCGGCGGGTCAGGGACGAGCCCCATGATGCCCAGAGCCGTCGTAGTCTTGCCGGCACCGGTCTCGCCTACCAGGCCGATACTTTCGCCCTTATCCAGTGAGAAGGAGATGCCGTTGACAGCCAGGACCGTTTCCTCTTCTGTTACATAGCGGATGCTGAGATCCTTGATATCGAGTATTTTTTCAGACATGCCGGACCTCCTTACTTCTTCAGACGCGGGTCTAAGCTGTCGCGAAGACCGTCACCTACAACGTTCAGCGCATATACGACGACCATGATCGCAAGGCCCGGGATGACTGTCAGCCACCAGCACTGACGGATATATTTGCGTCCGGCAGAGAGCATGGCGCCCCACTCCGGTTTCGGAGCCTGGATGCCGAAGCCCAGGAAGCTGAGGGCGGACGCGGAGATGATCGCCCTGGCCATGGACAAGGTCGCCTGAACGATCAGGGGAGCCAGTGAATTCGGGATGATGTGTCTGACGATGACGTTGAAGTCGCTTCCGCCGATCGCCCTGGCGGCTTCTACGTATTCCTGGCCGCGCGTGCTCAGAACGGATGCCCGTACGACTCTTGCGAACTGAGGCGTCGAGGACAGGCCGACTGCCAGCATCAGATTGAACAGGCTGGAGCCCAGCGCCGCCACGATGCACATGGCGAGAAGCATCTGCGGGATCGCCATGAACAGATCCATGGTGCGCATGATGATATTGTCCAGTTTTGGATAAAACGCCGCCAACACGCCCAGAATACCGCCGGCGATGATAGATATCGTGACAGCCAGGAAACCGATCATCAGCGAATAACGGCTTCCGTGGATGATCCTGCTGAGAACGTCCCGTCCCAGATTGTCCGTACCGAAGGGATATTCACGGCAGGGAGCGATCTTCGTGTGCGTCGCGTCCTGGTCATCGTAACCATAGGGGGCGATCACAGGCGCAAACACGGCGATGATAATGAAAATACACAATACGATCAGGCCGATCACAGCATTGCGGTTCTTTTTGAACTGATGCCAAACTTCTCCGACCATGGAGTGATGCTGATTCTTATCTCTGGTCTTCTTAGCCATTGGAGACCTCCGCGGCCTTCGCCAGTTTCTTCGGGTTCAGTTTGACGCCCGCACTCTCGTACATCGTCTTCATGCGGGGGTCGATGAATGTATAGATGATGTCTACGATCAAATTGAGGATGGCAGACACGAAAGCGATCAGGATCACGCAGCCCTGAACGGCGGCATAGTCTCTGGCGGTCATGGAATCTACCAGATATCTTCCGACGCCGGAGATACTGAAGATCACTTCGGTCACGATGGAGCCTGCCAGCAGAGCGGACAGCTGCAGACCGATGACGGTGATGATCGGGATCATGGCGTTATGCAGAGCGTGGCGGATCACGATGGTCGAAAACTTCTGCCCCTTCGCCTTTGCCGTACGGATATAATCCTGCCGCATGACTTCCAGCATCGAACTGCGTGTTGTCCGCATGATCGTTGCGGAGGAGTTGACCCCCAGAGCGACGACAGGCATGATCATCTGCTGCCATGTCCCGTAACCGGAGGGCGGCAGCCAGTTCAAAATGACGGAGAACAAGAGGATCAGCATCAACCCTTGCCAGAACATCGGCATCGAGATGCCGAACAACGCGACGCCCGTCGAGAGCGTATCCCAGATACTGTTCTGATACAAAGCAGAGATGATGCCGAAAAATATTCCCAGAATGATACCCAGAATGATCGCATACGCCGAGATGCGCAGCGTCACTTTGAATTTCGTGACCAGTTCATTGATGACAGGGGTCCTGGTCTTGTAGGATTTTCCCAGATCCCCTTTGCAAAGACCCGTTACCAGGCGGACCAAACGATCAAAATAGGTGCCGTCGAGTCCCATATCCTTGTTGAATGCCTCGATCGCTTCCGGAGACGCATTGTCTCCCAACGCCTGCAGAGCCGGATCACCGGGAGAAAAGTACAGGATCGTAAAGACGATGATCGCGACACCAAAAAGCACCGGGATGATCCACAACAGCCTCTTGATGATGAACTTTAACATAGTATCCTCCGATCTGGGGCGTAGAACCAGGCCCGCAGAGGGTATAAAAACGGGGAGGAAGACGGAGAACATAGGTGTTTCTGTAGTTCCTCCCCGTTCTCGTTTACTTATCGATCAGAATGCTTTTTGAGACAGGATGCACACTTTAGAAATGTACATACTTCAGCAGCGGGGACTGATAGGCGCCGTTTACGAAGCCTTCCAGACCGTTGACATAGCAGTGTACGTCTTCCTGCTGATAGATAGGAATGATAGCTACGTCTTCCAGAGCCTTGAGCTGGACCTTGGCGTTCAGCTCGCTTCTCTTCGCGGGATCACCCTCTCTTGCAGCGTCTTCGATCAGCTGGTCCATTTCAGGATCGCTGTATCCCATGATGTTGCGGTTGGTGTTGTCCTTGCTCCAGAAGTAGCGGTTTGCGTAGTCGATGTCGCCGTTCGTCGCGGCAATACCCCAGGTGTAGATATCGAAATCGTGTTCGACCTTCAGTTTCTGGTTGTTGGTAGCGCCGTCCAGGGAGATGAGTTCAACGGTAACACCGATCTTTTCGAAAGCGTTCTTGAAGAATTCACCGTAAGCCATACGGACGGAGTTGTCGCCGGTGTTGTAGCGGCAGGAGAACCCATCGGGATAGCCGGCTTCCGCGAGCAGCTTCTTCGCTTCTTCAACGTTGTAAGCGTACATCGGGTAATCTACGTGCCAGGGAGAATCGCTCTTTGCGATGGAGTCCGTGATGTTGTCCGGCAGGAGTCCTACGGGAGGACGGCCAACGCCGTCCATGCAGACGGACCATGCAGACTGCAGATCCATAGCCATGGCTAAAGCCTTGCGGACGCGTACATCCTGGAAGATCTCTTCTCTCTGGTTGAAGCTCAGATAGGAGTTATCGTTCGTGAATTCTCTGAAGAGAACAACGTCGGGGTTTGATTCAGCAGAATCGATATCCACACCGGTGATCTCATAAGCGATATCCGCGTGTCCGGTCTCCACTTCGATGTAGCGGTTGCCGTCTTCGGGGATGACCTTGAAGTTGACCTCGCTGATAGCGGGCATTCCTGCGACGTGATATTCGTCAAACTTCTCGAGGGTCACGTGGTCGCCGGAGACCCAATCGCCCCACTGGAAGGCGCCGGTTCCGATGTCCATGGCGTTCCAGTCGCCGTTAGCTTCTTCATATCCTTCCTTGTCGAACATGACAGCGGTCGGATAGGACAGGTTTGCGATAACGGGCATGTAGGTCTCTTCCATGACGATGACGAACGTCGTATCGTCTACGGCATAGCTCTTGGCCAGATCCATCTTTTCCGTAACGTTGTTGTTGCTGGATTCGGAGATCTTCTGCAGGGAGAACAGGCAGTCTTCCGCGGTCAGGTCGCCGCCATTGTGGGTTTTGACGCCGCTCTTGATATGAACGGTCAGTTCAGTGTAATCGTCGTTCCATTCCCAGCTTTCAGCCAGCAGCGGCTTCATTTCGCTTTCGGGAACCGTACGCTCGATCAGGGTCTCGTAAACGTTGGCCTTGATCTTGATCGTGGCATTCGTGGTGCTGCCGTTGATCGGATCCTTATCGACCATGTCCTGCTTGTGAGCGATCGTCAGCGTATCCTTGACAGCGGTCTCGCCGCCTTCGGTGCTTTCGCCGCCATCTGTAGCCGGCTCAGTACCTCCGCCGCTCGTGCATGCAGCGAGAGCGAAGATCATGGAAAGAGCAAGCAGTAATGCGATGATCTTTTTCATTTTTTCCTCCTTTGTATTATCTGTACGGGGACGATCCCCGTCACAACCTTAAAATGATTCGTACGAGATCAGCTGGTCCAGTTCCTTCTTGACCTTCCGGGGAGAAGGATCGTCGCCATAGCCGATCACTGCCATACAGGGGATCCTGCATTTACCGGGAACGTTCAGAATCTTTTTGACAGCAGTCTCTTCAAACGCGCATACGATGCAGCTGTCCAGGCCCTGGTCTGCAGCGGCCAAGATCGCGTATCCAAGCGCGAGATACATATCCGCCGTATATCCGTATTGCCCGCAGGGCATCACGAAATCCAATGCGTCTGTGGCAACGAAAGCCAGCAGGGTATCTGCTTCTTCCACCATCAGCTGCGTGTTCGCCTGTTCACGGATCGCCTTTTTCACGGCGGGATCCCGGACGACGATGCACCGGATGTTCTGATCGTTGTGCCTGGAAGGAACGAGTCTGACGCTTTCCAGAACCGCATTCAGTTTTTCGGGTTCAACGGCTTTTGACGTATAATGGCGGACGCTTCTGCGCTCACGCATCGCCTGCATCGTTTCCATAGAGTCCTCCTATTTCACCATCTCGCGGATCTCTGCCGCGGTTTTGCCCGCAAAGCCCAGTTTTTCCGCAGTCCTGCCTTCAGAAGCGAAGTCTCTGCCGCAGATGATGCTTGCCAGCGTGATGAAAGCATCCATGATCGGGGTCTTGACTCCGAGAGCCTTCCCGACCGACGCCAGGGGTACCAGGCCGTTCATCGTATCTTCCACCAGGAACCTGTGCTTTGTCGAAGTGGGGTTCTTCAGGCCTTTATAGGGTTCGATGCTCTGGATCAGGTCGTAGAAGGAATCCTTCGGCTCCAGCTTATACATTTTGACCAGCGCTTCCGCTTCCGGGAGCACGTCCAGACCGAGAGCTCTGCAGACGGCGACCCTTTCCTTGTCGCAAGCCTCGATGATCTCCGCGACATGGGGCGTGATGCCTTCCATGTAGTAATCGTAGGGTTCGCCCAAGTCCATTTTGTTGATGTTCATCACGGTGGGAAGCGGATGGAGCATCGCGCCGCCACCTTCAAAACCGGTCTCCAGAACGCTGTCCACAGCGCGGAGCATGGGGAACACCGGCCCCAGAACGTCCATAACGCGGGACGTATCCGAAGCGGGGAATGCGGACAGTTTTACGGAAGACTTCAGGCCGGTATGCAGCGGTTTACCCACTTCATAGCATCTGCAGGCATAGAGCAGGTCTCCCGTTTCCGCGATCAGGATATCCTTGCCGCAGCCGTTCTCTCCGCGAAGGATCCCCGCAACCTCCAGGGCTCCGCCGCAGTGACCGGGCGTCAGGATGAACAACTCTCCGTCATGGAGATAAGGGGCGCAGTCTCTTGCCAGCTGCGCATGAGCATCTGTCGTCGTAACGACCATGATGATATCTACATCCGTAACAGCCTCTTCAAGCTGGTCGGTGATCAGGTCAGGCGTTCCGCATGCCTCGATCTTCCCGGATACGGTGATCGTCTTCATGGACTTCAACGCGGCGATCTTTTCCCGGTCGATATCGTACAACTTGACCGGATAGCCCTGTTCTGAAAGGATAGCAGCCATGGACTGACCGCCTGCGCCTGCTCCTAAAACAGCAAATCTCAACATGGATCGTTCCTCCTGTTACAGAAAAGATTCTAAAAAGGGTATGATATTACCAACAGTTGTTATTTGTATTGTATCTTATTTGCGAAAGGTGCGGTTATGCCTTATAATTGGTACTAATTATAAGACATTGATATAACTTATTCGGGAGGGTCGCCTTCCGGGGGGGAGCATTCAGTATTTATCGAGGTCTTTACCATGACATTCCAGCAATTGACTTATGCGCTGGAAGTGGCCAGATGCACGTCTATCAACAAGGCTGCTGACCAGCTTTATACCCATCAGAGCAACGTAAGCAACGTCATCAAGCAGTTGGAGGACGAGCTGGGCGTCCAGATTTTCCTGCGCAGCAAAAAAGGCATCGTTGTAACAGAAGAAGGCCGTGAATTCTTATCATACGCGGAAGATATCGTCAGCAGAAAAGCATATATCGAAGAACTGTACCAGGCGCGCCTGAGCAAAGAACGCATCTATCTGAACGTGTCGTCCATGCGGGCGTTTCTGCTGAGCAGACCCTTCATCCGCATACAGCATGATCTGTACCGTTTTTCGGATCAATCGGTCTATCTGCGGCTGAAAAAGCAGCCCCTTCCCGTCGTATTGAAGGATGTTGAAGAAAACAGGTCATCCCTCGGCATCGTCTTTGTGCTGAAGGAAAACAGGAAACGCCTGATGCATCAGTGCAAAGTCGCGAATCTGACCTGTACGAAGCTGGGCGAAAGCCGCATCTGTGTCGTATTGAAGCCGGACCATCCCGTCCTGAAGGAGATCGATCCCTTAAATCACATCACGGAGTACCCCTATGTGATCCTTGAAGAGAAGGAGAACTTCGGCGCATTTTACGATGAATCCTCCCGGTCGATCCGGCAGATCTTCAAAAATGCGCCAAAATGCGTGACCTCCGTCAACGACAGCCAGGCTGAACACGAGATCGTCCACGAGACCAATGCGTTTTTCATCAGTTCCATGCCCTGGCAGCATGATGAGCATTACCATTTCGTCTCGCTCCCCCTGCCCGGAGATGACAACATCCTGGAACATTACTATCTGAAGCGCAGCGACCTGGACCTACCGTACATGGCCTCCCTGTTTGAAAAAGAACTGAAAAACATGTTTGCGAAGGATTTCCTGTAGCCGTTTCATAAAAAAGACCGGGATCGCCGAACCTGTCAGCGATCCCGGTTTTTTATTCATTCAGTTGTTTCGTGCGCGGGCAATCCGTCTGGATCAGCTATCCTTCCCTGTACATCTCCACGTCCTTCATGGCCGCGTTCAGGAAAATGGCGGTATCACAGGAATATCCCAGGAACTTAACGCCCATCTTCCGCAGTCTGACCGCGGATTCGGCGGTATCGGCGAAGCAGCCGATCTTCACGTTCTTCTTCGCTGCCCGGTTCACGATATCCTGGATCGCGTCCATCACCATGGGGTGATCGATCTGGCCGATGATCCCCAGAGAGCTGGACAGGTCGTAGGGACCGACGAAGATGATGTCGATGCCTTCCACGTCCAGGATCTCATCCAGGTTCTCCACGGCCTTCTTCCCTTCCGCCTGCAGGATCACGACGGTGTCCTGGGCTTCGGAGAAGTATCTTGCGCCGAGTACAGCGCCGTAGCCCGCGGAGCGCACGAAGCGGCAGGTGCCGCGGTTTCCCTTCGGGCTGAACTTTGCGGCCGCGACAGCGACCCTCGCCTGCTCCGCATTGTCGATCTGGGGGATCATGATGCCGCCCGCGCCCACGTCCAGCGCCTGGTCGATCCAGATATCGGTGCCGCGGGGCACGCGCACCACGGGCATGACGTCCGCCACGTTTGCCGCGCGGATCAGGTTCTGCAGATTCTCAAAGGTTCCGGGACCGTGTTCCATGTCCAGAAGGACAAAGTCATAGCCGGCATAGCCGGCAGCCTCCACGAATGCGGGGTCTGCCGTGATCATAAAGGGCCCGAAGACGCCCTTTTCCGTTTCCAGGCTGGCACGGAACTTTTTAACGTTTTCAAGAGAGGAGATCTTGATGTCGCTCATGGTACACTTCCTCTCTATTTTGCCGCTTTTGCCGCTTTCACAGCCTCGATCAGCATGGGGGTGACCTTAAAGAGGTCGCCGCAGATGCCATAATCAGCGATGTCGAAGATGGGTGCGCTCTCGCTCTTGTTGACAGCGACGATGCACTCGGATTCCTTCATGCCCGCCTGGTGCTGGATGGAGCCGGAGATGCCCAGCGCCACATAAACCTTCGGGTGGACGGTCTTGCCGGTCTGTCCTACCTGATGGTCAGCGGTCAGCCAGCCGGAATCGATCGCGACGCGGGAACCGCCCACAACGCCGCCTAAGACGTCGGCCAGTTCCTCTGCCAGTTTGATGCCGCCTTCCACGTCCGAAGAGATGCCGCGGCCTACGGATACGATGTAATCCGCGCCCACCAGGTCTACCAGTTTCTTCGCGGCCTTCACCACTTCCAGGACTTCCGTGGACATATCCGCTTCGCTGAGCCTGGCGGCATACGGGGTCACCTTGACGGCAGCGGCTTTCGCTTCGTCATAGGAAGCCTTCTTCATGACACCGGGACGGACCGTAGCCATGGCAGGACGGAAGCGGGGGCAGATGATAGAGGCCATCAGGTTGCCGCCGAAGGCGGGACGGGTCATCTTCAGGTCGGAAGAGATGTCGTGATTCTGTCCCAGCACCTTCGCCGTTCCCAGACCGTCGATGCGTTCGGGAGCCAGCGTGGACGCCCCTTTCAGGAAGTCCTTGTACTCCGTCATGTCGATATCCAGGTGCGTGCAGTCCGCGCACAGACCCGTGTGCAGTCTTGCGGCGCAGCGGGGTCCCAGGTCGCGGCCGATGTTGGTGGCTCCGATGAGGAGAACTTCCGGCTTCAGTTCGGAAACCGCGTCGCAGATCACCTTGGCATAGGCATCCGTGGTATAGACGGAGAGCATGGGGTGTTCGCAGAGGATCACCTCGTCCGCTCCGTAGGCGCCCAGGTCCTTAGCCATGCCGGAAACGTTGTCTCCCAACAGCAGGCCGCAGAGCTTGACGCCCAGCTGATCCGCCAGCTTTCTTCCCTCCGAGACGAGCTCGTAGGTCGTGGGCATCATCCTGCCCTCTCTCTGTTCGCAGAAGACCCAGATATTCTTGAACTCCTCCAGTTTGGAGCTGTCGAAACCGGGATTTGCAAGTGTTACGATATTGCGCATGTTCGCAGTCTCCTTCCTAGATATAATGCTTTTCCGATAAGAATCCGGCCAGCTGTTCGCAGGTCTTCATGTCATTGCCCTCCAGCATCATTCCCGCGCCTTTCTGGGGAGGCGTAAAGGAAGTAAGGATGTTGGTCGGTGACCCGGACAGGCCGATGGTGGACTTGTCGATGAGGGGATTGTCCTTCAAAGCTTCGTAATCCAGGACGGTCATGGGCTTGCTGTAGGTATCGAAGATGCCGGTCACCGTCATGTAGCGCGGCGTGTTCAGCTCCTTGATGCAGGTGACGAGGCAGGGCGTCTTGACCTTGATCGTCATATATCCGTCTTCCAGCATGCGCTTTACGGTGACGCTGTTTCCATCCTTGTGGATCTCCGCCGCGTAGGTCACCTGGGGCAGATGCAGTTTCTCTGCGATCTGGGGTCCCACCTGGGCAGTATCGCCATCGATCGCCTGGCGGCCGCAGAAGATGATATCGTCCTCTTCGATTCCGATGGTGTCCAGGCCGGCAGCCAGGATCTGGGAAGTGGCGTAGGTATCGGAACCGCCGAATTCACGGCCGGAGATCAGGTAGGATCCGTCGCAGCCCATGGCCATGAGCTCCCGCAACATGCTTTCTGCCGGAGGCGGTCCCATGGTGACCGCGTACACGGGGCAGCCCGTCTCGTCCTTGAGCTTCAGGGCGGCTTCCACCGCGTTCATATCGTCGGGGTTCGTGATGGTCTGCATGGATGCCCGGTTCAGGGTGCCGTCGGGATTGACAGCGATCTTGCCGGAGGTATCGGGGACCTGCTTGACGCAAACAAGTATTTTCATGTTGATTCGCCCTCCTTCTTACAGTCCGATGTTGTTGGAGATGACGACGCGCTGGATCTCAGAGGTACCTTCGTAGATCTCGGTGATCTTGGCATCCCGCATCATGCGCTCCATGGGATAATCCTGGGTGTAGCCGTAGCCGCCGAACATCTGAAGCGCTTTGGTGGTGGTCTTCATGGCGTGTTCGGAGCACCAGAGCTTGGCCATGGCGGCTTCCTTGGTGTAGGACTTGCCCTCCGCCTTGCGCGTGGCAGCCTGGTAGGTCAGCAGACGGCCGGCTTCGCTGGCCAGTTCCATATCCGCCAGCACGAACTGGGTGTTCTGGAACTTGCTGATAGGCCTGCCGAACTGCTCTCTGGTCTTGACGTAGGCCTTTGCTTCCTCCGTCGCGCCTTCCGCGATGCCCAGCGCCTGGGCTGCGATGCCGATGCGGCCGCCGTCGAGGGTCTGCATGGCGATCTTAAAGCCCTTGCCTTCGACACCCAGCAGATTTTCCTTGGGAACGATGCAGTCCTGGAACACGATCTCCGCCGTGGGGGATCCGTGCAGGCCCATCTTCTGTTCGTGCTTGCCCACGGAGAAGCCGGGGAAGCTGCTCTCCACGATGAAGGCGGAGATGCCGCGGGTACCCTTGGTCTTGTCGGTCATAGCGAAGACCACGAAGATCTCGGCTACGTAACCGTTGGTGATAAAGACCTTGGAACCGTTCAGAACATAGTGGTCACCTTCCAGGCGGGCTTCCGTCTGACCCTTGGAGGCGTCGGACCCCGCATTGGGCTCGGTAAGGCAGAATGCGCCGACCTTGCGTCCGGTGGTGAGCATGGGCAGATATTTTGCTTTCTGCGCCGCCGTGCCGTTTGCCAGGATCGGATCGCAGCAAAGTCCGTTATGCGTTGCTACGATGTCGCCGGTGGAGGCGCACTGTTTGCTGAGTTCTTCGATGCAGATGGCAGATGCCAGAGGATCTGCCCCCGCGCCGCCGTATTCCTTGGGAACGCAGATGCCCATAACGCCAAGGTCGAACAGCTTGTCGATGTTCTCCTTGGGATAGGTGCAGGTGCGGTCGGTCTCGGCAGCGATCGGTTTCACTTCGTTTTCGGTGAACGATGCCATCATCTTGCGCAACATCTGATGTTCACGGCTCAGATTGAAATCCATACTTTAAGTCTCCTTATGTTATTTTCCGCAGAAATGCTTCTCTCTCTTTTCCAGGAAAGCGGTCATGCCTTCCTTCTGGTCTTCCGTGGCAAAGCACAGGGCGAACAGCTCGTTCTCGTAAGAGATGGCGCTGTCCATGTCCATCTGCATGCCGCGGTCGATGCAGGCCTTGGCGTAACGGACGGCGATGGGCGCGTTCGCGGCAAAGGACTTCGCCATCTCCACAGCGCCGTTCATCAGTTCTTCCGGCGCGTAGACCACGTTTACCAGGCCGATCTTTTCGGCCTCATCCGCCTTGATCATCTTCCCGGAGAAGATGAGTTCCTTCGCCTTGGCGATGCCGACTCTTCTGGGAAGGCGTTGGGTGCCGGAGAAGCCCGGGGTGATCCCGAGACCCACTTCCGGCTGGCCGAACTTGGCCTTTTCGGACGCCAGGATAATATCGCAGGACATGGCCAGTTCGCAGCCGCCGCCTAAGGCGAAACCGTTGACCGCAGCGATCGTGGGGATCGGCAGCTGCTCGATACGGCGCATCAGCGCGCTGCCCCTTCTGCCCCAGGATCTGCCTGCAGCGGCATCCATGGGACGTTGCTCCGCGATATCGGCGCCGGCCACGAAGCTGCGGCCTTCGCCGGTCAGGATGAGCGCTGCCAGTTCCTTATCGTTTTCCACTTCGCAGACCGCCTGTTCCAGTTCGCCGATGACCATGGAATTCAGCGCGTTGAGCGCTTCCGGCCGGTTGATCGTGATGACGGCGATATTTTCTTGTTTTTCATATCGGATCGTTTCGTACATGGTCTGTCCTCCCTATTCTTCCGCCATCTTGACGTACTTCGCATAGCGGGCCTTGGCGTTCGCGTAGAACTTTTCATACAGGTCGTCCGCATACTCGGGGAAGTTGTTCTTCAGGGACGCATAGCGGTTCTCACCCTGCAGATAGGCCGCGATCTTGGTGCTGTCAGGTTCCGGAGAATCCAGCTGGAACGGGTTCTTGCCTTCGGCCGCTCTTCTCGGGTCATACCGGTACAGGTGCCAATAGCCGCATTCCACGGCCTTCTTCATCTCATCCTGGGTGGTGCTCATGCCGGCTTTGATGCCGTGCTCCAGGCAGGGGCAGTACGCGATGACGATGGCAGGACCGGGATAGCTCTCCGCTTCTCTCAGAGCCTTGAGAGTCTGCGCCTGGTCGTAGCCCATAGCGACCTGCGCCACGTAGACGTAGCCGTAGGTCATCAGGATGGCGCCCAGATCCTTCTTGGCGACCTGTTTGCCGCCCGCGGAGAACTTCGCCGTAGCGGAGATGTTCGTCGCCTTAGAGGACTGTCCGCCGGTGTTGGAGTAGACTTCCGTATCCAGGACCAGCAGGTTGACATCGCGGTTCTGCGCCATGACGTGATCGATGCCGCCGAAGCCGATATCGTAGGCCCAGCCGTCGCCGCCGATGGCCCAGACGGACTTCTTGGACAGGTATTCCCTGTTATCCTTTACGTAGCACGCGTCGACGTTATCGCAGCCTTCGAGCGCTGCCAGCAGTGCGTCGGTCACAGCGCGGGTCTTTTCCTTGTCTTCCCAGTTGTTCAGGTAATCTTTGCATTCCTTCTCCGCGATGCCGGCATCCTTGAGGGCCTGCACGTGCAGCAGCAGTTCCTTGCGGATGGAATCCTGGGCGTGGAAGAAGCCGTAGGCGAATTCCGCGTTATCCTCGAACAGGGAGTGTTCCCAGGCGGGGCCTCTGCCCTGGGCATCCTTGCAGTACGGCAGGATGGGTGCACCGCCGGAGTAAGCGGAGGAGCAGCCTGCCGCGTTGCCCGCATACATCCGGTCGCCTACCAGCTGGGAGAGCAGCTTGAGGTAGGTCGTCTCCGCGCAGCCTGCACAGGCGGCGGAGAACTGGAAGTAGGGCTTGGAGAACTGGATGGACTTTACGTTCTTGTCGCTGATGACGTCCTTCTTCAGATACGCCTCGTTCATGGCGACTTCGTCGAAGTTCTTCTGTTCGTTCTTCATCTCTTCGAAGGGTTTCATGACGAGAGCGCCCTTCTCCTTGGCCGGGCAGACCGTGAGACATACGCCGCAGCCCAGGCAGTCGTAGGGAGAGACCTGCATACGGAAGCTGTAGGCGGGAGCGTCTTTGCCCAGGCCCTTGGCGGGAACCGTTACGAAGCTTTCGGGAACGCCCTTCTTTTCTTCTACGGTGAGAAGCACCGGGCGGATAGCCGCATGGGGGCAGGCCATGGCGCAGCGGTTGCATTGGATGCAGGCATCCGCGTTCCAGGCGGGCACGTTGACCGCAACACCGCGCTTGGCGTAAGCGGAAGTGCCATTCTCCCAGGTGCCGTCCAGCACGCCGTGCTTGGCGAAGACGGAAACGGGCAGCTCGTTGCCCTTCTGGCGGTCACAGGGAATGACGATGTCCTTGACGAATTCCGTCGCGCAGATCTCGGGCTGCGCGTCGTCAGGAGCCGTCGCCCAGGAAGCGGGGATCTCCACCTTTTCGGCGGCATTGACGCCCAGTTCGACGGCCTTGTCGTTCAGATCGACGATCCTCTGGCCGGCCTTCTTGAAGTAGGAGTTATAGTTGTTCTTCTTCATATCCTCGACAGCGGTATCCAGGGGGATGACCTTCGTGAGCGCGAAGAACGCTGCCTGCAGAATGTTGTTGGTGCGGTTGCCCAGACCGATCTCTCTGGCGATCTTGCCGGCGTCGATGATGTAGAACTGCGCGTGCTTGTTTGCCAGATCTCTCTTCATCTTGCCGGTCAGCCTTTCTTCCAGTTCCTCTTTGCTCCATGGGCAGTTGAGAAGGAAGATACCGCCGTCCTTTAAGTCTTCGGTGGTGTCGTATTTCTTAACGTAGGTGGGTGCGTGGACCGCCACAAAGTCCGCCTGGTTGACCGAATAGGTGGACAGGATCGGCTCGTCGCCGAAACGCAGGTGGGACTGGGTGAGTCCGCCGGACTTCATGGAGTCGTAGGAGAAATAGGCCTGCGCATATTTGCCTGCCACGAGACCGATGGTGGTGATGGCGTTCTTGTTGGCGCCTACCGTGCCGTCGCCGCCCAGACCCCAGATCTTGCAGGAGATCTGGCCGGGATGGGGCACCTCGACTTCCTTGTAATCCAGGGAAGTATAGGTAACGTCGTCCACGATGCCGATGGTAAAGTTATTCTTCGGCTCATCCTTCTTCAGGTTGTCGTAGACCGCGATGAACATGCCCGGGGTCGCGTCCTTCGAGGACAGACCGTAGCGGCCGCCGACGACGCGGATGTTGCCGCGGCCGACCTGGTTGAGCGCGGTGACCACGTCCAGATACAGGGGTTCGCCTACGGAACCGGTCTCCTTGGAGCGGTCCAGAACGGCGATCTTCTTTACGGTAGCGGGAATGGCTTCCGCAAAGTGCTTAACGGAGAAGGGTCTGTAGAGGTGGACCTGCAGCAGACCGACCTTGCGGCCGGAGGCGTTCAGATAGTCCACGGTCTCCTTGATAGCTTCGCAGGCGGAGCACATGCAGACGATCATCTCTTCCGCATCCTCTGCGCCGTAATAGTTGAACAGTTTATAATTGCGGCCCGTCAGCTTGTTGATCTCGTCCATATAGTGCTGCACGGTCTCGGGAACGACGGCTGCCTTGATGTTGGCGCCTTCCTTCGCCTGGAAATAGACGTCCGGATTGACATTGTTGCCGCGGTTGGTGGGATGTTCGGGGTTGAGGGAGCCCTTGCGGAAGGCCTTTAAGGCATCGTAGTCCAGCAGGCCGCGCAGGTCTTCGTAGTCCAGCGCTTCGATGCGCTGCATTTCATGAGAGGTGCGGAATCCGTCGAAGCAATGCATAAAGGCATACTTGGAGCGAATCGCAGAAAGATGCACGACGGCCGCCAGATCCATGCATTCCTGGGGAGAAGAAGACATCAGCATGGCATAGCCGGTGGTGCGGCAGGTCATGAAGTCCGTATGATCGCCGAAGATGGAGTGGTGATTCGACGTAACGACGCGGGATGCGATGTGCATAACGCTGGGCAGGAACTGACCGCCCATGGCGTACATGGCGGGGATCATCAGCATCAGGCCCTGGGAAGAAGTAAAGGTCGTCGTTAAGGCACCGGCTTGTAGTGACCCGTGACAGGTACCAGCAGCGCCGGCTTCCGACTGCATCTGGATGACGTCTACCGGAAGTCCGAACAGGTTTTTACGGCCTTTCGCAGACCACTCATCCACCTTCTCCGCCATGGGGGACGACGGAGTGATGGGATAGATCGCAGCAACTTCCGTAAAGGCATAGGCCACGAGGGCTGCCGCAGTATTTCCGTCCATTACGACGTAATTCTTTTTCGCACCGCTCATCTTGTTTCTCCTTTGTTTTTCATATTATGAAAATAAATACTACAATTTGATAATCTCTTAGGGTCATTATAGCATCCGCGGCGCGCTTGTCAATTTCATATTGAGAAATATTTTTTCATAATATGAGATTGAAAGTATTATGGGAATGTGCTAAAGTATGTATGATTTCACGATGCGAAAAAAAATTAAGTTTTTAGATAAAGGAATGAACCATGGCTGAAAAAAAACATCCTGTCCAATCCATAGACAGGGTCTTCGATCTCATGGAAATGTTATCTGCCGTGCCCCAGGGGCTTACGCTGTCCGATCTGTCCGCGCAGGCGGGACTTCACGTCAGCACTACGCACCGGCTACTCTCTTCTCTCACCCAGCGGGGATACGTCAGAAAGGACGGCAGCACGGGCAAATACCGGCTCACCCTGCGGCTGTTCGAGATCTCCCAGCGGGTCTCCGCCGTTTTGAATCTGCTGCCGGTCTCCGAGCATTTCCTGGAGGAACTGACGAATCTGTCCGGCGAAGCCGTCCATCTGGTGGAACGCAGCGGCAGCGAAGTCGTCTACCTGTATAAGTTTGAACCCTACAGCAACCCCATAAACATCTCGTCTTCTGTGGGGCGTCACAACCCCATGTACTGCACCGGCGTCGGCAAGAGCATCCTCGCTTATCTGCCGGAGGAAGAGGTAAAGGCGATCTGGGAAAGCAGCGACGTGCAGCAGTTTACGGAGAAGACTTTAACGACCCTTCCCGCCCTGCTGGCAGATCTGCAGGCGATCCGGGAGCGCGGTTATGCCATCGACGATGAGGAGCACGACCTGGGTGTCCGCTGCATCGCAGCCCCCATCTTCAACTGGGACGATCAGCCGATCGCCGCCATCAGCATCTCTGCTCCCTCCAACCGTATGACGGAGGAAGTCAGGCAGAAGCTGGCGCCAAAGCTGATGAATGCTGCGGAGGAGATCAGCGGATTGCTGGGAAAGAAGCCGGAATAAAAGATTTCCGGATACCAAAAGACCCGGCGGGAGAATTCCCGCCAGGTCTTTCGATACAGCCGATCAAGTGTTATATTCTGTTTGTCCATAAGTTATATAACCTTATGCAACTTTCTAGCGCATCGCCAGGGTCACATCCCCGGTGGCAGCCAGCGTCTCGCCAACATAAACTGACGCACTGCAGGTGAAGATCGCCTTCTCGACCTTCGCCTCTTTTATTGTTGCCTTGATCCGCAGTGTATCGCCGGGCCGGATCTTGCTGAGGAACCGGACGTTGTTGATCCCAATGAAGAGCGGCAGCTTGCCGGGGAACTTCCCGTCTGCCATCAGCAGCACATCCGCGGCCTGCGCCATGCATTCCACGGTATAGACGCCGGGCAGCACCGGTTCGTCCGGGAAGTGACCGCGGAAGATATCCCGTCCGGGGTCCACATAAAACGTCGTAACGATATGCTCTCCCGGGGTCAGTTCTTCCACCGTATCCACCAGCAGCATCGGTTCGCGGTGCGGCAGGATCTTCTTTATGCCTTCTTTATCCAGTTTCATCACAGATACCTTCCCGTCAAACTCTCCTTGCACTGTTTTATCGCCTCCAGCACGCCGCAGGCGACGATGCGGCCGCCCGCCTCGCCTCCGCCCGGTCCCATGTCCACGATATAGTCCGCGCTGCGGATAACATCTAGATCGTGCTCGATGACCACGACCGTCGCGCCGTGGTCGATCAACCCCTGAAAGACCCCCAGCAGTGTCTGTACATCCAGCGGATGCAGACCGATGGTGGGCTCATCGAAGACGAACACCGTATCTTCCTGGCGCCTGCCCATCTCGGAAGCCAGCTTTAAGCGCTGCGCCTCGCCGCCCGACAGGCTGGGCGTATCTTCGCCGAGCGTTAGGTAGCCGAGCCCCAGATCTGCCAGGATCTGCAGTTTCGGGTTCACGGCGTTCAGGTCGGAGCAGGCCTTTAGCGCGTGGTTCACATCCATGGCCATCAGCTCCGGCAGCGAATACTCGCCCCCATTCTTCCCTTTTCTGCGGATGCTTCCGCATTCTTTGCCGTAGCGGCTGCCGCGGCAGTCCGGGCACGGAATGTCCACGTCCGGCAGGAACTGCACGTCCAGGCTGATGCTTCCGGTGCCGTCGCAGGTCGGGCAGCGCAGATCCCCCGTATTGTACGAGAAGTCGCCCGCTTTGCGGCCCAGCCGTTTCGCATCCGGCGTTCTCGCGTAAGCCTTGCGCAGTTCGTCGTGGACGCCTGCGTAAGTTGCCACCGTGGAGCGGATGTTGATGCCGATGGGCGTCGCATCGATCAATTTCGCGTGGGCAATGCCATCCGCCTCGATCATCTTAACATGGTCTGGCAGCTTTGACCCCTCCAGCGCCGCCTGCAGCCCCGGGATAAGGCTCTCCAGGACCAGCGTCGTCTTGCCGGATCCGGACACCCCGGTGACCGCCGTCAGCCGCCCCTTGGGAATGCGGACTTCCAGCGGCTTTACTGTATGGATCTGCTCCGTCGAAAGCCGGATCTCGCCAAGATCGAACAGATGCGCGGCGTCTGCGCGGTGTCTGCCCTCTGCAGACTTAACCGCCAGAAACGGTCCGATCTTCGAATCCGCGTTCGCTGCGACATCCGCTATCGTCCCTTCCGCGATCACCCGGCCGCCATCCGCGCCGCTGCCGGGGCCCATCTCCACGATCCAGTCCGATTCCTTTAAGATCTGAACGTCATGATCCACGAGGACGACGGAATTGCCGTCCGCCACCAGGTCGTGCATCACGGCGTTCAAGCCCTCGATGTTGGAGGGATGCAGGCCGATGGAGGGCTCATCGAGCACGTACAGAACGCCTGTCGTGCGGTTGCGCACCGCTCTGGCCAGCTGCATGCGCTGCCGCTCCCCCGTGGAGAGCGTGGAGGCTGCCCGGTCCAGCGTAAGGTACGAAAGTCCCAGGTCCATCAGTCTTTTTGCGCTGTCCAGGAACGACTCGCAGATGGATTCCGCCATGGGGCGCATTTCCTCCGGCAGAGAAGCCGGCACGCCCTTTACCCACTCGATGGATTCTTCCAGGGTCATCTTGCAGGCGTCGGCCAGGGAGATGCCCCGCAGGCGCGGCGCTCTCGCCGCATCCGAAAGACGCGTGCCGCCGCAGTCCGGGCATTCGTCTTCACGCAGGAATTTCTCGACGCGCTTCATGCCCTTCTCGTCCTTCACCTTCGCCAGCGCGTTCTCCACCGTGTATTTCGCGTTAAAATACGTAAAATCCATCTCGCCGGTTGCGCCGCTGGTGTGGTTCTGGTAGATCATATGATGCTTTACGGGAGGTCCGTGGAACACGATCTCCCGTTCTTTTTCCGTCAGATCTTTGAAAGGCACATCCGTCCGCACTCCGAGCTCCCTCGCGATATCCTTCATCAGCGACCACATCAGGGTCTGCCAGGGCAGCACGGCGCCTTCGTCGATCGTCAGGGATTCATCGGGCACCAGCGTGGATTCGTCCACGATGCGAACGATGCCGGTGCCGCCGCAGGTGCGGCAGGCGCCCTGGCTGTTGAAGGCCAGTTCCTCCGCGCCGGGGCCGTAGAAGTGAGCTCCGCAGACCGGGCACACCTGCTCCCGTTCTGCCGCAACATCCATGGAAGGCTCCAGATAGTGTCCGTTGGGGCAGCGGTGGCTGGCGAGCCGGGAGAACATCAGGCGCAGGCTGTTGAGCAGTTCCGTTCCGGTTCCGAACGTACTGCGGATGCCGGGCAGCGCCGGCCGCTGGTGCAGCGCCAGGGACGCCGGCACATACAGCACTTCGTCCACGGAAGCCCTTGCTGCCTGGGTCATGCGGCGACGGGTATAGGTCGAGAGCGACTCCAGATAACGCCGGGACCCTTCTGCATACAGCACGCCGAGGGCAAGCGAAGATTTGCCGGAGCCCGAGACTCCGGCGATGCCGACGATCTTCCCCAGAGGGATATCCACGTCGATATTTTTCAGATTATGCACGCGGGCGCCCCGCACCAGGATATGATCGGGTGCGGGAGCAGCTTTTCGCGCGTTTCTGTCTACGGTCATTTGTTTTCGTGTTCCTTTTTCCAGTCTTTGATCTGCTGCAGGCGCTCCTTAAAGCGTCCTTCGTTGCCCTGCTCCGTGGGGCGGTAATACTCCCGGCCCACCAGGGAATCGGGCAGGCACTGCAGCGTGGTCAGCCGGTCTTCGTAATCGTGGGCATACATGTAGCCCTTGCCGTAACCCACTTCCTTCATGAGCTTCGTCGGCGCGTTGCGGATCTGCATGGGAACCGGCTCATCGATCTGGGACAAAGCGTCGCGCTTCGCCTCCATGTAGGCCACATCCAGAGCGTTGGATTTCGGAACGATGGACAGATAGACGACGGCCTGGGTGAGATGCACGCTGCACTCCGGCATGCCGATGAAGTGGCAGGCCTGATACGCCGCGACCGCCATCTCCAGAGCTCTGGGGTCTGCAAGGCCCACATCCTCGCTGGCAAAGCGTACCACGCGCCGGGCGATGTACAGCGGGTCTTCTCCGGACTCCAGCATGCGGGCCAGCCAGTAGACCGCCGCGTCCGGATCGGAGTTGCGCATGGATTTATGCAGGGCGGAGATCAGATTGTAGTGCTCTTCGCCGGATTTATCGTACAGCAGAGATTTGCGGGACGTGCATTGTTCCAGCACCTCCCGGGTGACCCTTACAGCCTCCGGATGCTCGTCCGTGCCCGCGGGCTCGCCGTTGAGCACCGCCATCTCCAGGGTGGACAGCGCCGTTCTGGCGTCGCCGCTGCAAAAGCGAGCGATCATGGGCAGTACGCCCTCCTCCACCTCCACCAGCTGGTTGCCAAAGCCCTGAGGGCTATCCAGCGCCCGCTGCAGGAGGGTCACGATATCCTCCTCCGTAAGAGCCTTCAGAACAAACACCTTGCAGCGGGACAAAAGCGCCCCGTTCACCTCAAACGACGGGTTTTCCGTGGTGGCGCCGATCAGGATGATGGCCCCCTTTTCCACGAAGGGCAGAAAAGCGTCCTGCTGCGCCTTGTTAAAGCGGTGGATCTCATCCACGAAGACGATGGTCTTCTCCCCGAATCGCCGGCTCTCGTCCGCCTCCTTCATCACCTCTTTGATCTCCTTGATGCCGCTGGTGACGGCGGAGAAATTGATAAAGCGCGCTTTCGTATGATTGGCGATGACCCCCGCCAGCGTCGTCTTGCCCACGCCCGGCGGACCCCAGAAGATCATGGAAGACACCGCGTCCTGTTCGATGATGCGGCGGAGCACCCTCCCCGGTCCCAGCAGATGCTGCTGTCCCACGATCTCGTCGATGGTCTGGGGGCGCATGCGGGCCGGCAGGGGCTGCGGCATGTCGTGTTCGAATATGGTTAACTGGTCCTTGTTCATCGGTCGATTCCTTTAACAAAAGAGAACAATTGTTCTATTTTATCATATCATATTTTGCCTCTGCTTTCAAGGCATAGAAAAACGCCGCCGGAGCGTTTCCGGCGGCGCAGATCGTCTTTACAGATCCTTCTTCCACAGTCCGTGGAGATTGCAGTAGGCGTAAACAGCTTTCGGCGTTTCATCGCACAGCGCGAAGCAGACTTCCGGAGCGTCGCCAGGCTTTAAGGCCTTGCGGGCGCCGCCCTTGTCGGTCTCCAGATAGATCCATTCGATATAATGCTCTTCGAGCATGGGATGGGTCACGGAACCGACCTGGACCTTCACGATGTTATCCTCGACCTTGACGTCGGGGATGTGCTTCTCGAAGCTGGCCTCGACCGTGTTAGCTTCCAGATGATCCATGGGCTTGCCGCAGCAGACCACGGGCACGCCGCTGTCATGGATCTTGCCGATGATATTGCCGCATACGCTGCACTTATAGAATTTGCTCATGCGTCCCTCCTAATAATTCTCACAATTGACTTCGAAATAAGCCTGGGGATGCGCGCAGACAGGGCACACGTCGGGCGCCTTCTCGCCCACCATGATATGCCCGCAGTTTCTGCATTCCCATACCTTAACGCTGCTCTTCTCGAAGACCTGCTTTGTCTCCACGTTCTTCAGCAGCGCTCTGTAGCGTTCCTCGTGATGCTTCTCGATGGCCGCGACACCGCGGAACTTTTCCGCCAGTTCCGGGAAGCCTTCTTCTTCCGCGGTCTTCGCGAACCCTTCGTACATGTCGGTCCATTCGTAGTTTTCGCCGTCTGCCGCGTCTGCCAGATTCTCCGCAGTGGAGCCGATGCCGTTCAATTCCTTAAACCAGAGCTTCGCATGCTCCTTTTCGTTTTCCGCCGTCTTCAGGAACAGCGCGGAGATCTGCTCGAAGCCTTCCTTCTTTGCTTTCGACGCGTAATACGTATACTTGTTGCGGGCCTGGGACTCGCCGGCAAACGCTGCCAGCAGGTTCTGTTCTGTCTTAGTTCCAGAATAGGGGTTTTTCTTTTCGCTCATAAAGCTCCTCCTTCCATCAATTCACTGCACGGATCACGACTCGTTTACCAGTTTGCCTGTCATGTGCTCCGGTTTGAGCGCAAACAGCAGCGTACCGCCGGCCGCCTTCATCTCCTTGGCGATGTAAGCCTCGTCGTCCGTAAACTTGTGGGAAAGCTGCGTCATAATGTCGACGATCGTGTCTTTATCCTCGATAAACTCTACCTTGCCGAACACGACGACGCTCTTGATGTTGAGCGCCCAATCCCCTTCTTTTATAAAGCCTTCGTCGTAGCACACGAAGCAGATCTTGTCGTGCTTCTTCATGGCATCGACCTTGTGGCCCTTCTTGTTGCTGTGGAAATAGATCTTCCCATCTGCCTCGTTATAGAAGTGGTTCGTGGGCGTGCCGTAGGGATAGTCGTCGTCACCTAATACGCACAGGATGCCGCGCTTCTGTTCCTTCAGGATCTGAATGCATTCTTCTTCCGAGATCTGCTGCTTTGCTCTCGGTGCCGCCATTGGTCTAAACATGTCGATGTACCTCCGATACCGCCATTATACTAAAAAACCCGGGTTATGTGTTTTACAAGCCGTAAAAAGAAGAATAAAATATATTTGTATAACCCATCAACAAAAAGGAGGTACCCTACCCATGAGAAAGAATTTCGGCATGCAGCCCTGGACCTTCCCCCAGACTGTTTTTATTATCGGATCCTACGACGAGAACGGCAAGCCCGATGCGATGAACGCCGCCTGGTGCGGCATGGGCAACGACGATGAGATCGTCATGTGCATCTCTGCCAATCACAAGACCACGAAGAACATCCTGCAGACCAAGGCGTTTACCGTAAGCTTCGCCACCGTCGATACGCTGGTCGCCAGCGACTTCGTCGGCGTCGTTTCCGGCAACGATGACCCGGACAAGATGGAGAAATCCGGCCTGCACGAATTCAAGGCCGAGAACGTGAACGCACCCTGCTTCGAGGAATATCCCATGACCATGGAGTGCACCCTCAGAGCCTATGACGAAGATAATTGCTACATGTACGGCAAGATCGTCAACGTATCCGTCGATGAAAGCGTACTGACGGACGGCAAACCCGATCCCGCCAAGCTACAGCCTATCGCCTTCGACCAGGTGAACAGCAAGTACCTGGTGGTAAAGGATGTAGTCGGCAACGCCTTCGCAGACGGTTTCGCCCTGCAGAAGTAAAGAACACGAACAATACAAGGGGACAGGTACATTGTGTACCTGTCCCCTTTACTGTTTATCTCATGCTTTTTCTTACCCGTTTCCAGTCGGGATATACACGCTCCACGTGGGCCCAGAAAGCTTTGCTGTGATTCGGTTCCCAGAGATGGCACAGCTCGTGGACGACGACGTAATCCAGGCATTCTGCCGGCATGTCCAGCAGTTTTAGATTGAAATTCAGATGCCCGCTGCGGGAGTTGCACGACCCCCAGCGGGTCTTCATATCTCTTACGGAGAAACCGCTGCAGCGCTTTCCCACCAAAGGCTGCCAGCGCTCCAAAGCGGCGGCGCATTTCGCCCGGAAAGCCCTGCGGTCCGCGTCGGTAAAGGTCCGAACCGGTTTCGCGGCCTTTGCCTGCGCCTTCTTAAAAGCCTGTTCGACCCACGCCTGCCGTCTCTTCACGAAATCCAGGATGGCGGCATCGCTTACGTGCCGTGGCGCCGAGACCTTCAGGCAGCCGCTGACGGGGTCAACGCGCAGATACATATTTTTGATCGCTTTCCGCTGCACCAGGACGGTATAGTCCCCTGCCTGCAGCGTTTTTTCAGCCGGCCGCACCGGACGCCTCCTGGTGTTTCATGTCCCAGAGCTGGTAAACGGTGACCGATACCAGCACGATGATGCCGCCCAACGCGAACAGGAACGTGATGGGTTCGTTATAGAACAGCGCCACCCAGATGGGGTTGAGCACCGGTTCCACGCCCGTAAGCAGGCATGCCGTGACAGGAGCCGTCGTCTTAAGGCCGATGGAGAGGAAAATGTAGCCGAAACCCAGCTGGAACAAGCCCAATGCCAGAAGCGACAGCCAGGATACCGCATTCAAGGCGGAAAAGTCCGCCTTCAGGAGCCAGGGAAGCTCGATCACGAATGTGGAGAGCTGCGCGATGACGGAAGAGCTTAAGGGGTCGGAATCCTCGAAGGAGTTGCTCATAAAGACGCCGCTGTAGGTGATGCCGGACAGCAGCGCCAGCAGATTGCCGGACGTTCTGCCGGCAGCCAGTCCTTCGTAGAAGCAGATCGCGATGCCCGCGAAGACGACAAGAGAGGCGATGATATCCCCCGCCCGGGGCTTCTTATGGAACAGGATGAGCCCAAACAGCATCGTCCAGATGGGAACGGTAAACTGGATGACGATCGCAGCGCCTGCCGTCGTCAGTTTTACGGCCATGGCGTAGATCGTCGTCGTAAGGAACATCGCTATGGACGCGATGAGGATATGCTTGTTGAAGCGGATCTTGTGGTGGACGATGCGGGCGTAGATGTAGATCGTAAGCCCTGAGACCAGACAGCGGAAGCAGTTGATCGAAAGCGCGTTCCAGGGTACGACCTTCATGCACAGGCCGCCGATGGAGAACAGCACGCCGCACAATACTACGTAGATAGGACCGCGGTTTACGGCCTTTTTATCGTTCATAACCGGAATTCCTCCGATCTGTATGCTCTCATTTTGTTCGCCTCTTCTGCGAGTTTTGCAAATCTGTGGTTGAGTCCGGATTTCTTTAAGGGCGGATCGAACAGTTCCGCCAGGTCGGCAAGCGAAAGTTCCGGATGTTCCTTTCGCATCTGCGCCGTTTCCTGCAGCGCGGCGGACAGCGCGCCTAAGCCCTTCGTCTCTTCGATGACCCGGATATCAGCCAGCTGCTTTTGGGCAGCGCTCACCTGTTTATCCACGTTGGCGCTCTCGCAGTTGGCGATACGGTTGGCCTTGTTCAAGTTCTCCTTTGTCATCCGCACGTCCTGATACTGAAAATACAGGGACGTGGCGCCGATGATGTTCAGAAAATCGCCGATCTGCTCGCTGTCCTTCAGATAGACCACGTGCTTATTGCGGCGCTTTACCGTCTTTGCCTTCAGGCCGAAGCTGTTGACGACCCTGCGCATGTCCTGCGCCATATAGTCCGAGCCGCACACCAGCTCCAGGTGATAGCCTTTCACCGGATCGGACACCGACCCGCATGCCAGAAACGCACCCCGCAGTGCCGCCTTCTTGCAGCAGCGCTTTCGCACGATCGCGGCATCGAAGCCGTCCGTAATGTAGTTGCTGCCCTCTTTTACGCCCAGGATCCCGACTTCCCGCAGGATCTGTTCGGAATTCATCTCCGGGGTAACGGTGAGCTCGTAGACGCGCCCCTTTGCCAGCGGCGTGGGTTCGCCCAGGGAGAGCGCCGTCTTCGCGCCGAAATACTCCTTTACGAGCCGGATGAACAGCCGGGCAGCGGAGGCATTGTCCGTGGTCACCTTGATGCCCATGCGGCCGGACGAGAGCGTAATGCTCCCCGCAAAACGCAAAAAGCCGGCGATCTCTGCCAGCTGGCAGCACTTCTTTTCCGGCACGGTTCTGGTCAGTTCATTTTTTACATCGGATGCAAAGGACATACAGGGATTATATCATAAACATAACACAGGGGGACAGGTACAATGTGCAAACACAGTGGACCTGTCCTCTTGTGTCAATTTTTTAATAGAGTACTTTGCTTAAGAATTCCGCCGTTCTGGGATTCTGCGGATGGTTGAACACCTGCTCCGGCGTTCCCTCTTCGGCGATATTGCCGCCGTCCATAAACAGCACGCGGTCGGAGACTTCCCGGCAGAAGCCCATCTCGTGGGTCACGATGACGCAGGTCATGCCGGACTTCACCAGGTCCTTGATAACGTCCAGAACTTCGCCGACCATCTCCGGGTCAAGCGCCGAAGTCGGCTCGTCGAAAAGCATGACGTCGGGCTCCATCGCCAGCGCCCGCACGATGGCAAGACGCTGCTTCTGGCCGCCGGACAGCCGTCCGGGATGCTCGCTCCATTTGTCGAGCAGACCGACTCTGGCCAGCAGTTCCTTCGCCATCTCGTCGGCTTCCGCCTGGGTCTTCTTTTTCGTGAGGACCGGCGCCAGCGTAATGTTCTCCGCGACACTCAGGTGCGGAAATACGTTAAAGTGCTGGAACACCATGCCCATCTTCTGACGGTGCACGTCGATATCGATGCCCTTTGCGGTAATGTCCACCCCTTCGAAGAAGATCTGACCCTTCTCCGGCACCTCCAGCAGGTTTAAGCAGCGCAGGAACGTGCTCTTGCCGCCGCCGGACGGGCCGATGATGGAGACAACTTCCCCTTTTTCGATGTGCTCGTTGACCCCTTTCAGGACGTGCAGGGGTTCCGGCTGCCCTTCTATGATAAAGCTTTTATGCAAGTCTACCGTTTTAATCACTGGTGCGCATCCTCCTCTCCATGCGGCCCACTACCCGGTTGAGGATGAGGGTCATCACATAGTATATCACGGCCACGATAAACAGGCATTCCATGGTGAGGAAAGTATTTCCCTTTACGATCAGATAGGAGGTCATTACCTCGCCTACGAAGAAGGTAGATGCCAGAGAGGTATCCTTGGTGATGGTGATGAACTCGTTGCCCAGCGCAGGCAGGATGTTCTTGATCGCTTGGGGCAGCACGATCTTCGTCATGGTCTGTTTTCCGCTTAAGCCGAGGCTCCTAGCCGCCTCCGTCTGACCCTTGTCCACCGCCTGGATGCCGGAACGGAACACTTCCGACACGTAGCAGGCACTGTTGAGGATAAAGCCGATACTGACGCTCACGAAAGTCGGGATGCCCGGAAACAGCCTGGGCAGGCCCAGATAAAAGACGTACAGCTGCAGCAGCATGGGCGTGCCGCGGACGATCTCACCCAGATTTAAGGCGATGCTGTTCAGCACCTTGCTCTTCGACATGCGGGCAAGGCAGATGAAGATGCCCAGAATCGCGCCGAAAAAGACGGTGATCGAAGTCAGGGCAAGGGTATAGCCTACGCCCCGGATCAGGAACACCCTCCAGTATTTCGACATGATCTTGACGATGTTAGAAAAAAAACTCACGGAATCCCTCCTGAAACTGATGAATTTGACAGAGAAGCGGGCTGTCTGAGGAGGAGCAGCCCGCCTGTCTGGTCCGAATCTGTTTTCGATTCTCTATTGCTCTAGTAGCTGACTTCTTCTGCGGTATCGATACCAGCAAGAGCCTTCGCTTCTTCGTACCACTGGCCGTAATAGCCGGCGTCGTAGGCCTTGGCCAGGATCTCGTTCACCTTTTCCAGCAGTGCATCGTTGCCCTTGGTCATCATGATGACGTTGTTTTCCGCTTCCTCGGAAACTTCGAACTCGAAGCCGCTCATGGCGATGGCGTCGTTATTGGAAATGATGGCTTCCCCGTTGCCGTAGGCGACCGCTACAGCGTCTACGATACCGCTGCGCAGGGCTTCCACAGCCGTTCCCAGATCCGCGTACAGCACGATCTCCGTATCGGAAGGCAGCTGCGCCGTGCAGAGGTTATACTGCAGGGATGCGCTCTGGGCACCGACCTTCAGTCCGCTGTAATCTTCCGCCTTGGTCCACTTGTCCGCATTCTCCGCCAGAACGATGATGGTCTGTTCTGTCTCGTTGTCGCCGGCGTAATAGTAGTCGGACAGGTTAAAGTTTTCCGCACGCTCCGGCGTGTAGGAGAAACCGGAAATGGACATGTCCACAGAGTGCGTCTGGACAGCGGCCTGGCAGGCATCGAAGCTCATGGGCTCGATGGTCAGTTCGCAGCCCATCTCTTCTGCGATGAACTTTGCCAGCGTAACATCGAATCCTACGTACTGGTCCTGACCGGATTTGGACGTATCGACAAATTCCATCGGCGCGAAGTCCGGGGACAGTGCCACGGAGAGTTTACCCGGGGCTATGGTGAGCTGTTCCTGGGCAGCTTCACCTTCCGTCTCCGTCTCGGTACCTTCGGCCGCTTCCGGCTCTGCGGCGGGTTCCTGGCTGGAGGTGCATGCGGTGACCCCGAAGATCATCAGGGCGGCTAACAGGATCGCTAAAATCTTTTTCATTGTATTGTCTCCTTCTAATTGTGTTTTCCTTCTATTGTGATGTGTTTTCCTTCAGCTGATGTGTATATTATATTGCATAAAAATGAATAGTCAAGAGGTAATTTTGCATAATTTGAATAATTTTCGAACTATTTAAAAGTTTTTATGCAAAACAAAAACCCCGGAGCATATTCTCCGGGGTCAGCTTAGACCAAAGTATTCTCACCCTGATCGAACAGGGCGTCGTTTACTTCCTGTAATTTCTGGTGATGAGTGATCCCATACAGGATGATGGCATCCCGTTTGTCTCTTGCATAGAGCTCTGCAAATCCGCTTTGGCGGAGCAGACGCTGCGTATCTTCGAAGGTCGAGCCCATCCCGATCGCCAGGCAGAGCAGCCTGTCCCGGGACGGATTCCGTTTTCCGGCGAACAGCTGGTGCAGATAGACAGAACTCACGCCGCTGCGGCGGGCCAGCTCGGCCTTCGTCATATCGGTCTTCTGGTATAACTCATTCAGCAGTTCCTGCACGCTTTCTGAAGAAAAGTAGGCCTGGTTTTCCGACAGATACTCGTTAAGATCAGGAGCTTCTGTCAATTCCTTTCTGATGTCGTCCGTCTTTTTGCTTTCATGAATCAAATCCATGCTTTTCTCCGTTTTCGCGCAATGATACAATTAATTTATAGAAATTTTACCTTCTTTTCAAGACAAAAACAATATGCCGGCAGCATACTGTTTTCAAGGGGGAAGACCATTTACGACTTTCTGAAAGAGCACATACAGAACGATTTTCTGCAAGTCAAAGAGCTTCGCCGGACAGACCGGGGAAGCGTTATTTTGGTGCGCCATAAAGAGACAAAGACGCCCTATATCTTCCGGGAATTCGAAGGAAGCTCGGAAGTCTACCGCAAATTGCTGTTTCTTGCATGTCCCAACCTCCCCCGCATTTACGAAGCTGCGGAGAAGGACGGGCATGCCGCCGTACTGGAAGAATACATCGAAGGCGACAACATGCAGGAAATGCTGAAAGGCGCCCTCTTTTCTGAGAAGGAGACGCGGCAGATCGTCCGGGACCTCTGCAATGCGCTTTGGGTGCTGCACAAACAAGGTGCCGTACACCGGGATATTAAACCGGAAAACGTCATTCTGCGCGGAGAGCAGGCTGTTCTGATCGACTTCGACGCATCCCGGGTGTTTAAGCGCGATCAAAGTGTCGACACCGTGGTGCTCGGGACCACCGGATTCGCCGCCCCAGAACAATATGGCATGGGGCAGTCCGACAACCGCTCCGATATCTATTCCCTTGGGGTGCTGATGAACGTGATGCTCACGGGTCAGCATCCATCCCGGCAGCTGGCATCCGGCAAATTCGGCCGCATCGTCAAAAAATGCACCATGACGAACCCTGCCGGCCGCTATCAAACGGTTTTAGATCTGATGGAGGTGCTGTGACCCATGAAAAACTGCATCCATTGCGGAAAACCGATCCCGGACGACGCATCGTTTTGCCCCTATTGCGAGACCGTGCAGGGCGAAGTGAAACAAGAGACTGCGCCAAAAAGGATACGGAAAAGCACGATCCTTCTTGTCTGCCTCCTGCTCTCGGCAGCCGTTTTCCTGATCCATCGGGCAACGGCGCCGAAGGTGATCGATGCCAAAGGACCGGAGCTGGTCTATGGCGATTACCGGCTCATCCTGACCTTTACAAGGCCGGACACGGAGGAAATGATCCCCGAACCGCAGGAAAACGGCGGTGCGAGCCTGACTGTCGTGGACGACGGGGCGAATCCGTCCATGCTGTTCATAGCAGGAAAAGAGAGCGAAACCAATCTGCGCGAGGAATTCGAAGAACAGATCGAGTCCATAGAGCTGACGGCGGTCCCCCGCGATGGCGCAGAACCGATGAGATGGTCGGAGCCGGAATACAGTCCCCGTGTTCCGGGCGCTATGCGCATGGCGGATCTACGCTTCACGAGTGCATGCGGCGCCAACGATATATACTGGACGCTGCACATGAAAAACGGCGACGTTTTAAAACTGCAGCATATCTTCACCTGTGTCGAGACGCCCTCCGTCGTCTACCGGCCGGAAGACGTTCCGATGGATACGATCGAAGATCTGCAGGCACTGATCGACCGGATCGATAAGGAAATACCGCCCACTGTTCCCGTTTATATTTTCCTGCCCGGGGTCACCTACGAAGGCGGGCTGACCCTCACAAACCGCACCTGCGCCTTGTTTGGCAGAGGAAATTTCGACGATCGGCCGATCTTTAAGGGGACGATTACCATAAGTTCGTCTGCCCCGGAAAAGCAGAGGATGCAGGCGATCCGGTTTGAAGGAGAAGATGCCGGCATCGCGGCCTATGCGAGCGCAATGGCATCCGAATGCACGTTTACAAATGTGAGGACGGGCATTGCCGTCTATGACGGCGCAGCGTTCGATCCGCACGGCTGCGTATTTGAGGGCTGCGGAACCGGCATCCTCTACGATGTGAACGAGTCTCCGTACCATGTAGCTTTGGAACTGGACCACTGCGAATTCCGCAGCAGCCATACAGGCCTCCACGTAAAGGCGTTTGCCAACGGCGAAGCTGTTATTTGCCACGACTGCACGTTCTCCGGCAACGAGAACGATATCCAAAACGACACGGATGTGCCGGTGGATACCAGCGGGGCGACGTTTGAATAGTACATAAACTGCACGAAAAGCGCCCGGCGTTTCCGCCGGGCGTTATTTGTTTGGTATGCTTTTTATTCTACGATCGCGTTATACAGGAACGTTACGATCTGACCTCTGGTGCAGGGGTCATCTGCGCCGAACGCCGTTGCGGATTTACCCGCCGTAATGCCGTTCGCATACGCCCAGGCAACGGCTTTTGCATAATAGGCATCTTCCGGGACGTCGACGAAGGGAAGTTCTGTGTCGACCTCCGGTTTGCCCAGGGAGATCCAGAGCATCGTGATAAACTGTCCTCTGGTGACGGTCCGATTCGGGCTGAATTGCGTTTCGGAGGTCCCTGCCGTAATGCCGTTTTCCACTGCCCAGGCAACGGCATCTGCATAGTATGCACTCCCTGTGATATCCGCAAAACCAGAAGTCTTTTCGGGTGCACTCTTCCCACGTGCTGTCCACAGGAATGTTACGACCTGGCCTCTGGTACAATCCTTTGCCGGGCCGAATTTGCCTGCAGATACGCCGGCAGTAATGCCGTTCTCCGCTGCATAACCGACTGCTTCCGCAAAATAGTCGGTAGGTTCTACGTCTTCGAACTGATTTGCCGCATCTACCGCAGCCTTCGGAACTTCGACCTGAACGGTTTCTCCGGTTGCGGGATCTGTTACATCGACCGTTACCGTATCCTTCGCGGGATCTTCGGTAGGTTCAGACGATGCCGCAGGAGTTGACGGTTCTGACGGTCTCGGCGTGCTGCCGCCGCTGTGACCGCCGCCACCGTTTCCACCACTGGAAATCGCTTCAGTCTCGGTCTCGCCGCATACGCTGCAGGTCCTTGTCTGCTCCGTTCCGGCTTCATTTTTGAACCATTCACCCCAGGAATGTTCGGTCAATTTGGCTATCGTCTTTGTTTCTCTGGAAATCTCCTCTTTGCATTCGCTGCAATAAATGACTTCATCGTAGGCGCCTTCTGCCTTACAGGTTGCCGCCACTTCGTTTTCCTTTACAGCTTCGGCCGGAGTGTGGGAAAGTTTTTCGATGGTCTTCTTTGTGCGGGAGATCTCTTCTTTACACTCGCTACAGTAAACGACTTCATCGTAGGAGCCTTCTTCCTTGCAGGTTGCCGCCACTTCGTTTTCCTTTATGGCTTCCACAGGCGTGTGGGCAAGTTTTTCGATCGTCTTCTTTGTCCGGGAGATCTCCGCATCGCATCCTTTACAATAGATTACTTCATCATAAGAGCCTTCTGCTTTGCAGGTCGCTGCTACCTCGTTTTCTACTATCGAATCTGTCGGTTTATGTTCGACAACGATTGGAACTTTGTAATTTGTATCTTCTTTGTAGATAAGTTCCCCGTTTCCAGCTGTCGTAAAATCAAAATTGACGCCGGGACCATCAGTCACCCATTCAAAAAAGGTTGCGGTCGTGGAAAAGTCTTCCTTTAAGACTTCATGTTCACCGTGCTCATCGCGGAAAATAAACTTATAACGGGTTCCATCGCCGCACTTTCCGGTGATTGGTTCATTCCCCCAGTCAGTCTCGTCTGCTGCATGCCAGAACAGGCCGGGGTCGCCTGTGTTGCCGCCGGTAACATGGATCGTAACGCTGATACGTGGACCATCATTAAACTTGATAAATAACTCTTCTTCTTTTGGTTCTTCTTCTAATGTAATCGTTACGAATTCCGCAGGAAAAGCGTCAGGAGATGTTTTCGGATCCGGAGAGAACACGGGATTCAAATTACTCATTTCCTTATATTCTTCAATATTGCGGACCTTCGTCCCTTTATTCGTGTTGCCTGCAAAGCAGATGGTCTTGTTATCCTCGTTCCAATTCCACCCATCCAGAATCTCACCTGGCTTGCCTGTTTCCTTGTCATATGTGTAGAATTCATAGTCCGGTTCTGCTATACCGACAAGTGTGATCTTATAGCTATTATAGATAACGGCTCCAGTGCCTTCTTTGTTAAAATTAATGTCAACAAGAGACCAATTATCCATGTTTTCAATACTGGGATCCTCAAGTCCACTCGGCAACGGCTGAACAGTACAAATATCGCCTTGAAAATCTAAATCTGAACATTTCAGATGATGTTTCTCTCCACTATCGTCAACATAAAAGAATTCAAGCACATTACTGCTGCCGCCAGTGCTGCCTTCTATGAGATCTTTTGAATAATCATCGTCTGTTGGCAGAAAGATGACATGACCTTCGTCATCTTGGGACAGCCTGGTTTTTCGCCAATATAGACCAGGTTCCATAGAGCCTGAACCTTCCGCAAAGACTCCTACTGGCATCATGCTGAAGACAAGAATCATACAAATAATCGCTGCAAACAAGCGTTTTTTCATAGGCGCCTCCATTTACTGTTCAATAAAAGATAATTACCCTTTTATTTTAAAAAAATTGAGAATTCAAAACGATAGCCTGCCAGCATAGTGTTTTGCATATTGACAACAGATAGACAGTAATATACCATATATTTACATGTTATTTTTTACCAATTTGCAATGCAAAAAGCATTGCAAATTGCATTGCGTTTATGTATAATCAAGAAAGGAGATTGCTTTGTGTTCGAACTGTTCGACCATGATCCATCCAACATCCTATTCGAGTGGGATGAGAACAAGGACGCTATAAACTTCGTAAAACATGGAATTCGGTTTAAAACGGCGGCAAAAGTCTTTTTCGATCCGAATAAGCTGATACGGGAAGACAGCAGCCATTCGAAAGAAGTACGGTTTAACGTACTGGGGAGAGCCGGAAAGATCCTTTTTGTTGTTTGTGCTTTTCGGCAAGATTCCGTTATACGGATCATTTCCGCGAGAGTCGCAACGACATCGGAAGCAAGGAGGTATCAATATGGTGAAAATTTCGATGAATGATATCGGGAGAGAATTAAGCCCTGAAGAAATGAAAGAAATAGAACTTGCTGCAAGAAAAGAACCCGTATTTGATGAAGATAGTCCGGAAATGACAGCAGCGATGCTAAAAGAGTTCAAACACCAGAAACAACTCCAAAGAACTAAGAAAACAGCCTCGATCCGGCTTTCTCAGAAAGCGCAGGATTTTTCCAAAAGTTATGGAAAAGGATATACATCCTTTTTAAGCAGACTGATCGATGCAGCATTGGACGATGAAGCATTAGTCAGGAAATGTTATTAACACACAAAACCCCGGAGCAATGTAACCTGACCCAAAAAAGATAGACAAAACCGGGCATCACAATTAAGCGACCTGAGAGGACTGAACTCTGTATTGTACAGGGCTCAGTCCTTTTTTTGCCCTTGATGCGTTGATTGTTGTAATAGTCGATATGTTTTTCGAGTTCAGACTTAAACTCGTACCGCTCGCGCACTCACTGGATTGTACACTAGCCTGCCAGCATAGTGTTTTGCCTGTTGACAAATGTTCATCGTCGACATACCATATATTTACATTAAATATTTACCATTATTGTCTACATTGCACAATTGACAATTGTAATACTTAAAGTTATACTTATGACAAAGATACCCTTTCCACCCCCTATAAGTGTCGAGTGGGACGAATCTAAAAATCAGGCGAATATCCAAAAGCACAGAATCAGTTTTGTTACTGCTGCACTGGTATTTGCAGACAACGATCGAATTGATATTATGATGCGGTTCACAGTATAGACGAGGACCGTTATGTCGCGATCGGCATGGTCAAGATTGTTCTATTCGTGGTGTACACGATGCGTGGAGATACGGTGCGAATCATCTCCGCCCGACTTGCCACCAAAACAGAAAGGAAAATATATTATGGCCTCTACTGAAAAGATAACGATATATCCCGGACAGAAACCAACACCGGAACAGTTAAAAGAAATAGAGGAATCAGAAAAGTATCCTGTCGCACCAGACACGGAAGCACCGGAGCTGGAGCCTTGGCAATATGCAGAAATGGCGGAGATCGCCAGAAAGCGGCGCGCGGAAAAGGTGAAGCCGGTCATTGCCCTCCGGATCTCACCGGATACACTGGAAAAGGCGAAAGCAACAGGCAAAGGCTACACCGGTTTCTTAAGCCGGCTTTTGGATCAGGCGATCAATGACCCTGAAATGGTCGCAAAATGCTTATAATACACAAAAACCCCGGAGCATTGCTCCGGGGCGATTGCTTTTAGGTATTTGCTGTCGCTTCGACAGGCTCAGCGAACGCTTACGCTTCCAGCGGCTTGAGGCCCAGGATCTGTCTGGCTTCTGCCGGGGTAGCGACTTCGCGGTTCATCAGCTTCGCCATCTGGACAACTCTTTCGACCATTTCGCCGTTGGACTTGGCCAGGACGCCCTTGGACATGTAAACGTTGTCCTCGAAGCCGACTCTTACGTGGCCGCCCATCGCGATGGTAGCAGCAGCGATGTCCCAAGCGGTCTTGCCGATACCGGTTGCGGTCCAGGTGCAGCCTGCGGGGATGGAGGTGGCCATGTAGACCAGGTCTCTTACGGTAGCGGTCATCTGAACGCCCAGAACGAAGTCGAAGTGGATCGGGTAGTCGATGTGACCCTTCTTAGCAGCCTTCAGAGCCAGGTCGATCATGCCCTTATCGAAAACTTCGCATTCGGGCTTGATGCCTCTTTCCTTCATGATATCGCCGAAGTTGTTGATGGTGTTGTCGGTATTGATGAAGATCTCGTCTCCGCCGAAGTTGCAGGTACCGCAGTCCAGGGTAGCCATTTCCGGAGTCGGGGTGATCTCGGTGGACTGGAGTCTTTCCAGGTCGGTCATGCCGACAGCGCCGCCGGTGGAGGGCTGGATGATGACATCCGGGCAAACCTTACGGATGGCGTCTACGCATTCCTGGAATCTGCCCTTGTCCTGGGTGGGCGTACCATCGTCCCATCTGACGTGCAGGTGGATGAGGGCTGCGCCGGCATCGTAAGCGGATTTCGCTTCGCGAGCGATCTCCTCTACGGTGTAGGGAACGGCCGGGTTGTTTTCCTTGGTAACTTCTGCTCCGCAAATGCAGCAGGAGATGATCAATTTGTCCATAGCTTTTTCTCCTTTTTATATCATAGATAAACTTTAGAACAGTTTTCGGGACATTTTTGATTTGCCCGCACAAATTAGTATATCACAGATCCCGGTGGATGACCACCACATGTTTGCCGAGTTCCCGGAAGTGATCCGCGATCTCATTGGCACAGGCGACGCTTCTGTGCTGCCCCCCTGTGCAGCCGATCGCTACGACCAGGCTGTATTTGCCTTCCTTGATGTAGCCCGGGATGGTATCCACGGCGAGTCCGACGATGCGGCCCACGAAGTTCTTCGCTAAAGGCGACTTCATGACGTAGTCCCGCACTTTGCGGTTGTTGCCCGTCAGTTTCTTTAAGCTGTTGAGATAGAACGGATTCGGCAGGAATCTGGCATCCAGCACCCAGTCTGCTTCCTGCGGCACGCCGTGCTTAAAGCCGAAACTCTCCACGGTGATGGTGAAATTCTCTTCCCTCTCTCCCGGGTTGAGCCTCTGTTTGATCTCCGCATTCAGATCCGCGGTCTTAAAGTTCGACGTGTCGATGATGAACGACGCCTGCTTGCGGATCTCCGCCAATTTCTCCCGCTCGCTCTGGATGCCCTTCTGGATGCTGGTCTTATCCATGGGATGGCTGCGGCGGGTCTCCTTGTAGCGGCGCAGCAGCACCCGGTCGGACGCCTCCAGGAACAGGATGCGGTAGTCCGTGCCCGACTTTTTCAGATTATCCAGCGTTTCCTTCAGATCTTCGAAGAAGCTGCCCTGGCGGATATCCACGACGAAAGCGGCTTTGTCGATGCCGGAGGTGCCGGATTCCACAAGGCTGATGAACTCCCGGATGAGACGGGGCGGCATGTTATCGATACAGTAATAACCCAGGTCCTCCATGCAGTTTACCGCCTGGGATTTGCCGGCGCCGGAAAGGCCGGTGATGATGATGACTTCCATGTCTACTCCTGTCTGAGGTTTACGATGCGGGAAAGGTCCAGTCCGGCTTCGATGGCGCGGCCGAGCGCCTCGTCGTAATGTCCCACATCGCCGGGAATGTGGGCGTCGCTGCCGATGATAAATGTCACGTCGTATTTTGCCGCCTGCTTTATGCCTTCGACCGTAAGGCAGCCGTGGCGGTTGTTGATCTCCATCCAGGTGCCGTATTCCTCGCAGGCCTTTGCGATCTTGGGGATGTCGAAATCCGCCTTGGCGCCGGGATGGCTCAGGATCTTGATCTTGTTATGTTTTACCGCCTCCACCACCAGCATCGTGTTGTAGTCCCGCTGGCGGGCGGCAGACCATCCTGTGTGGTTATATAAAAAGCCGGCAGCGTGCATCAGGCCGGCCCGCACCGGCGCTTTCCCGATGGTGCCGAAATGATAGCCTGCGATGACGAAATCCAGCTCTGCAAGTTCTGCCGGGGTCATGTCCAGTTCCCCGTCCGGGTTGATGATGTTCGCCTCCACCCCAATGAGGACCTCCGGCCCGCCCTCTTCCTTCGCGCGCTGCGTAAGAGCCGCTGCCTTCTCCTTCATTTCCGGGATCTTCGCCACTTTTAGACCGAAACCGATGTGACCCGGCCCATGGTCCGAGATGCCCAGAACTTCCAGTCCGGCTTCTTTGGCCGCCTTCCAGTTGTCCTCGATATCGCCCTTGCCGTGGCTGTAGATGGTATGCGTATGCAGATCGAAGCGAAGTTTACTCTCCAACGATGCGCACCTCCGGTTCCAGCATCACACCGGACTTGTCGAGCACGGTCTCCTGTACGACGCGCATCAGATCCAGCACGTCGGTCGCCGTGGCGCCGCCGTTGTTGACGATAAAGCCCGCGTGCATGGGGCTTACCTGCGCCCCGCCGATCTGCAGACCCTTCAGACCTGCATCTTCGATGAGTTTGCCGGCGAAATGCCCTTCCGGACGCTTAAAGAAACTGCCGGCGCTGGGCAGGTGCACGGGTTGCTTGCTGTTGCGGCGCAGCGTATATTCCTTCATCCGGTCGCTGATGTCCATCCGGGAATCCGGCTTTAAGAAGAGCTTGACCCCGAGGATCACCTCGCCGTTTTCCATAAAGATGCTGTGCCGGTAACCGAGTCCGCAGTCCTCCGCCTTGCGGTCTTTTATCATGCCCAGATGGTTGATGGAAGAGACGGACAGCAGCACTTCCTTCAGTTCGTGATCGTACGCACCGGCGTTCATGAAGACGGCGCCGCCCAGAGACCCGGGGATGCCGCAGGCAAATTCCAGGCCCGACAGGCCTTCTTCCGCCGCCATCTTCGCGAGTTTTGCCAGGCTCACGCCGGGCTCTGCAAACACGGTCTGCCCCTCGATGCGCACCCGGTCCATACCCTCTCCGATGCGGATGACCACCCCGTGGTAGCCGCCGTCTTTAAAGAGCACGTTGCTGCCGTTGCCCAGCACGAGGTACGGGATGTTCTTCGTGCGGACCAGATCCAGCACGTTCATCAGTTCTCCCAGACTTCCCGGTGTGACAAAAAGATCCGCCGCGCCTCCGCAGCGGAAACTGGTATGCAGGTCCATGGGCTCATATTCGGCCACCCGGTCCTCGTCGGTATAGTAAAAGAGCTGTTCTTTGATCTCCTGTATGTTCATTCCTGATTCTCCAATGCCTCCCGGTACACCTGGATGACTGTCTCCAGGCGGTTTACCAGGCTGCGGTAATGCATGTTGCAGAAGGGAGCTTCGTCGCCGTCGTTGATGCAGGCGCTCATCAGCCGTCGGTATTCGTCCTCGCTCACGGGATACGACGGAAGAGGAATGCCTGCCTGCAGCAGCGCGTAGGCGGCAGCCAGCAGCGCCATGGTGATGGTATCCTGGCCGTAGGCGTAAATGTTGATGATGCCCATCTGAAGTTCTGCAGCCTTCAGGGCGCCGTCGGAAACGCTGTCCATCGCCCGGAACAGGTGATCCATCCGCTCCGAGATCTCGCTGTAATGACAAGGGATAAAGCCGATGTCGTACACGACGGCGTTGTCTCTTCTGTGGACCGGTCCCTCCGGCTCCAGAAGGTCTTCGTACCAGCCGTCCAGCATCTTCGTGTTGAGCGTAGCCTGCATCTCCACGGAACTGATCATATCCTTATAGACGTCCCGCAGGCGGAAGCAGAAGCCGTACAGGTCGATATTCACGTCTTCCATGATGCGGCCGGACAGGATGTCCACCAGAGTCTTCTTCTCCACCCGCACGCCCCGCTGGCACAGCACGGTGTACAGCAGCATCCAGAGATTGGAGTCCTCCAGCCACTTGCGCGCCTCCGGAAGGACAGGTCCCAATTCCCTGTAAGCCTTGAGTTTTTCGTTCAGAAGTTCCTTCATGGTTCTATGATAACACAATTTTGGTTGACGAAAAACAGAAAAAGAACCGGAGCGTTGTGCTCCGGCTCTTTGTTTCCCTGTTATGGCGCCGAAATTACTTTCTGGCGTTGTACTGCTCGATACCCTTGCCGAGGAGCTGGATGGCTCTTCTCAGGTCGTCGCAGTTGAGGATGTACGCGATACGCATCTCGTTGATGCCTGCGCCTGGGGTCTTGTAGAAGCCGCCGGCAGGAGCATACATAACGGTCTCGTTGTTGTCGTTGAATTCGGTGAGCAGCCAGATGAGGAACTTCTCCGCATCGTCTACCGGCATCTTGACCATAACGTAGAACGCACCTTCGGGTTCGCTGAAGACGAGGCCGGGGATCTTGCTGAGTTCTTCCTTAACGGTGTCTCTTCTTCTCTTGTATTCGACGTTGACGTCCTTCAGATACTGGGGATCTACGTCGTACAGGGAAGCGGATGCAAGCTGGTCCAGCGTGGGAACGGACAGTCTTGCCTGGCATAACTTCATGAATTCTGCCTGGAAGTCCTTGTTCTTGCAGATGACTGCGCCGACTCTTGCGCCGCAGGCGGAGAATCTCTTGGAGACGGAGTCGATGATGATCAGTCTGTCTAAGATATCCTCGAAGCTGCCCATCGTGGCCAGAGGCTCGCCGTTATAGGTGAATTCTCTGTAAACTTCGTCCGCGATGATCCACAGATCGTGTTCCTTGGCGATGTCTGCGACCAGACGTCTTTCTTCCGGAGTCAGGACGACGCCGGTGGGGTTGCCGGGGTTCGTGAACATGATCGCTTTGGTGTTCGGGGTGATCGCTGCTTCGATCTTTTCTCTGGTAGCGAAGCGGTAGCCTTCTTCCGCAGAGGTCTTGATAGGCACGATGTCTGCGCCGGTGTTGTAGATAAAGGTCTTGTAGTTGGGATAGAAGGGTTCCGGGATGATGATCTCGTCACCGTTGTCCAGGATGCATTCCATGGTGAAGGTGATCGCTTCGGAACCGCCTGCCGTGATCACGACGTCGCCGGGCTGGATGTCCATGCCCAGATTCTTGTAGTAATCCTCAACCTTCTTGATGGTCACGGGCATACCCGGGGAAGGTGCATACTCCAGAACGGGAGCGCTGAAATTACGGACGGTTTCGAAATAAGACTCGGGGGTCTTGATGTCGGGCTGGCCGATGTTCAGGTGATAGATCTTCATGCCCCGCTTCTGCGCTTCTACCTGGTACGGATAGAACTTACGGATGGGGGAAAGACCGCACTTCTGGATCTTGCTGGAAAATTTCATGTTAGTCCTCCTCATAAAGCCGTGTATTTCACGGCAAATAATCGATTTGGCTTTATTATATCACAACTGTTTAAAAATTGTTTTCAATTAAACAATTTTTAGAGGAACATTGCCTCAATTTTTGTGGTGTCGGCTTCACTCAGAGGAGCTTCTCCGGCGGCTCTGCGGTCCAGCGCCTCGCGCACCAGCAGGTGCCCTTCCCGCTCCACACGGTACAGGTACATGGAGACCGCGCCGGCGATGCTGGTGATGCCGGGCAGCAGTACGAAGCAGATCCCCAGCATTCGAAGCGATGCGGCATTCTGCACGGCGGCGCTTCCATCGAACCCGGTCTGTTCCAGGAGCAGCGTCATCACACGGACGGAAAGCGATACGGAGAAGCCGCAGAGGAAGCTCTGAAGCCCCACGATATTGCCTTCCCTTCTTCTTCCGGTCCGGTATTCGTCCAGGTCGGCCACGTCGTATAGATTGGTGGTATACAGCTGCCAGAATCCATGCACGCCGATGGAGTGGACCAGGACGTAGAGCAGCAGCAGCGGAATGCTGTGGACGCCGGTGAAGTAGAGGGCGATCGCCGCGACGCCGTAGAAAGCGGAGGTGAACACCGTCATCCGGCGCTTCCCGTACTTCATGGCGATGGCGGTCACGACGGGGATCACGACGAATCCCAGGATGGAATTGGTGGTGTAAGCCAGGCTCGTGACCCATTCACTGTCCCCTTTTACGCAGTACTGGATGAAGAAGACCATGGCGTTGGAATACATGGTATAGCAGAAATTCAGGATGAATTTCGTTTCGATCAGTCTGCGGTAGGGTTTGATCCGAAGCAGCTCCTTATAATCGCGCAGCATCTCCGTCCAGCTCTGGGATTTCTGGTCGACGACGCCCAGTTTTTCTCTTCCCCGCGTCTCGTTCCAGCAGAACAGAAGGCCGAAGACGACGAGCGCGCTCATCCCGAGCACCAGCGTCAGCCAGGACGCTGACGGGGTCATCCCCCGCTCCTGCAGGAACTTCAGGATGGGCAGCGGCATGGCCAGGCAGATGAGGGTGGACAGGTTGGTAACAAAGGATACTACGGAATTCAGCTTGATCGAATCGTCATAGCCGTCGGAGATATCTGCACCCAAGGCAATATGGGAGACGTAGTACGTGATGAAGAACGTGTAAAACAGGAGGCCCATGGCCGTGTAATACACGATCTTCTGCCAGTTCGAGCCGCCGACCGTGAGGAAGGTAAGGCAAAAGATCAGCGGCAGCACAAAGGCGGACATCAGAATGATGGGCCGTCTTCTGCCGTACTTGCACTTTAATCCGTCGGTGATCCTCCCCACGAACAGGGAGAAGAAAGCGTCCGCCAGAACGATCACGCTGCCGATCGTACCGGCATCTTTAGAACTCAGCCCGGCCGGGCCGGTCAGAAAAACCAGCAGGTAGGAGCTGATAAACTGATAATAGAAGGCATCTCCCAGAAATCCGAGAGCGTATGCGAGATATTTGCGTAAGCCGTTTTTCTTTGCTGTGTCTGTCATTACCGGAACATGTCCTCAATTCTTGCCGTCTCTTCTTCCGAAAGATTCTCCATGTCGTGGTGCCTGCGATAAAGCGCTTCTTTCAGGAGCACGAAATTATCTTTATCCACGCGGTAAGCGAACAGGAACAGCCCCGAGAGCAGCGCCGCGCCTGCCGGGACCCAGATAAACAGCGTCTTGAGCATCATTATGGCGCCGGACGTCTGGACTGCCGCCGTTGCGGAAAAGCCGGATGCGGCGAGAAGCCCCGTCAGCACTTTCAGGCTCACCGAAGTAAATCCCGTGTTGATAAAGCTCTGCAGTGCCATGATGTTGCCTTCCCGGCGCACGCCGAAGCGGTACTCGTCCAGGTCGGTAATGTCGTACAGGTTCGTGTTGCACAGCTGCCAGAAGCTCGCCTGCCCGTAGATATAGATCAGCATGTAGAGGACCAGCAGAGCCCGGGACCGCACGCCCACGAGACCCATCAGAAGGCTGAGACCGGCGCACACGAACTGGGCGTAAGCCATGTACTTGCGCTTTCCCAGCTTAAAGGTCATCTTGGCGATAAAGGGCACCAGCACCAGGCTGACGACGTTGCTCAGCAGGTAGATGACCGCGGAGAACCGGGTATCGATCTGCAGCACGAACTGCATGTAAAAGATGAGCGTACCGGTGTAGAACGTGTAGGCCACGTTGCTGAAGACCTTGGAAAAGATGACTTTCCGGTAAGGCCGCAGCGTGAGGAGCTGCCGGCAGTCATGGAAGAACCCTGCGATGCCCTGGGATTCCGGTTCGTCCCAGACGGGCTGCTCCAGTCCCCGGGTGGCGTTCCAGCAGAGGAAGCCGCCCAGCAGCACGAGGGCCGCCAGAGCTGCCGCGAACAGGAACCAGGCGTTTTCCGTTTCCATCCCCCGGGAAGTGAGGGCTGCGATGGCAGTGAGAGGAACCGCTGTTCCCAGAATGCCGCCGCCCAGCGTAAACAGACGGGTGTAGCTGTTCAGCAGGATGCGGTCTTCATAATCCGTCGCCACATCCGCGCCGAGGGCTACATAGCAGACGAAAAATGCAGCATAGGCGATCCAGAACACGAAGCCCCAGAGCATGTAGTACCAGAAGCGGAAGGTGTCGCCTCCGCCCGCCGTACGGAACATCATGGCGAAGGAGAGAGGCATCAGCAGATAGACCGCAAGCAAAAAGGGCCGCCTCCTGCCAAAGCGGCTCCGTACGTTGTCGGACCACTTTCCCACCACGATGCTGAAGATCGCATCCGACATGATCGTGACGGAAGAGATGGTTCCCGCGACCGCAGGAGAAAGCCCTACGACACCGGTGAGAAATACGATCTGAAAGGAGGCGATGAATTGGTAAAAGCACGGGTCCGGCAGGTACCCTGCCCCATAACAAAGCTTTGTTCTCAGATTTCTTTTTCCGGTGTCCATAGGAGATGATTTATGATTTTACTGATTTTGCGAACGGTTTAGTCTTTTTTCAGAATGAGGACGGCGCCTGCGACGATGACGCACACCGCAAACAGGATACGGGTGTCGAACCGGGGCAGGAATACGCGCACGAGCACGAACAGGCCGATGAGGATAAGGATGACCCCCAGCAGCAGTCTGGTCTTATCGCCACTGCTCCGCGGGGCGCTCTGCGTCCGCTGAGGCTGCTGGTAAGCCTGATACGGCCGCTCCGGACGGGGTGCCTCCTGCTTCGTAGCCTCTGGTTTCGGCATCTCCTGTTTGGGGGACTCCTGCTTCGGAGCGCCTGCAGCTGCGCCGCGCGTCTCCTGCGTCTCCCGTTCCTTGGCCCAGGCTTTGCTCACGGGATCGGCAGGTTCTTCTGCCTTCACTTCCTGCGGCATGGGCGCTGCGCTGCGGGAAACATGCTGCGGCATGGGTTCCGCATAGGACGCTCGGTTTACATAGGTCGTGCCCGTAGCGTTATAGGAACCGGGCTGCGCCGGCTGCACGGGCATGCCGCCGTCTTCCGGGCGTTTGGGCATGATGAGCGCCGCGATCAGATAAAACAACAGTCCCGCGCCGAACGCCAGCGTAAACAGCACCAGCACGAGGCGGATGATGAGCGAATCGATCCCGAAATATTCGGCGATGCCCCCGCATACACCGAATATCGCCTTGTCCGTAGAGGACTTGTACAATCTCTTGGTTTCCATTTCCTTTCTAATCCTTTCTTTTCCCTTCTATTGGATCCGGGTCAATCGCCGGTCTCCGCCGGCAGATTCCCGTAATCGACAAAACTGATGTTGTAGTCCACGTTGCCTTCGATGCCGTCGATCCGTCCGGTGCTGCTGTACTGCCACACCTGGAAGGCGTACGGGAAGAACGGCTTGCGGAAGTACTGGGCGAACCACTTGTCGTAGTCCGTGATCCGCGTAATGTCCAGTTTTTCGATGAACCAGCGGATGTTGCAGTAGAGCATCGGCGTGTAACCGGATTCTTTTACGGTCTCGCAGAACGCGATGGCGTGGTCTGTCCGCGCCTGCTGCGAGAGTTCCGCCGTCCTTGCCGTCGCGCTGGCGGCGTCCTCGATGTCCAGGACGATGGGCCAGGTCACGTTATACGGCCGGATGTTCTCCATAACGAACTGCGCCTCTTCCACGGCTTCTTCCACGGAGATGGCCTGGGTCACGAAATAGACGCCCACCGCGATGCCGTTCTGCAGCGCGCCGCGGATGTTGTCCTCGAAGCGGTCGTCCTTTACGAGAAGACCGCTCTCGTAGCCACGGTAGCCGAGGCGGATAAAGACGAACTTGACGCCGCTCGCCGCCACCTTCTCCCAGTCGATGTCTCCCTGATAGGTGGACACGTCGATGCCCTTGATGGAAACGGTCTCACCGTCCACGGCGTATTCCACTTCTCTCGGCGTTTCGCTCACCTCCACCAGATTGCTCCAATCGTAATCGGACTGCGGAAGACTGCGGTCGATGGACGCGTACTGAAACACGCCCCCCGCGCCTCGGTAGACGATGAGATTCGGCAGCAGATCCTGCAGCAGTTCCCAGACGGAAGCGTCGTTCCGGCCGAACTCCTGGATCTCTCCCACGGTATACGATACGATCTCGTCCTGCGGCGTAAGCACGGTGTCCGGCTTCGCGGAAGGCTCGGTCTGCCCGCTCTGCTGCGTACAGCCTGCGAGAAGGCTTGCGAGAAGAGCGATGCAGAGTATGATAGTCACAAATCTCTTCATGAGGGTATTGTATCATACCCAAAGAAAAAAAACAGGCCCGCAGGGAGCCTGTCACAGAAAATTAACACTCTCTTAACCGTTTAGTCAACGTACACCACGAAATCTTCTTTTCGGGGTTTCGGCAGGGGTTCGTCCCCGTCCGCGTAGCCCAGGATGCAGTAGCCAATGCCCTTATAGCTCTCGGGAATGCCCCAGGCGGTCGCCATGGCTCTTCCCTCCGGGCTGTCGAACGTCTGCCGCGCCCGGTTGATCCAGCAGGACGCGACGCCGATGGCGTGTGCGGCGTTCATCAGGTTGCCCATCGCAAGAGAGCCGTCCTCGATCCAGGTTCCGGTCGCCGCGCTGTTCGCGAATACGGCGATCAGATCCGGCGCGCCGTAGAACGGATCCGAGTTCGCGCCCAGGATCTCCGCATTGATCTCCGACAGTTTGTCGCGCACTGCCTTGTTGCGCACGACGACGAACTTCGTGCACTGGGTGCCTTTTCCGGTGGGGGCATACTTGCCCGCCTCCAGGATGATCTCCATCTCCTCTTCCGTAATGTGTTCCGGCTTGTATTTGCGGACACTTCTTCTCGTCAGCAGAGTCTTGATGCTTTCGTTTTCCATGGGTCTCCTCCTTCCGATCCGGGATGTTATTCATAAGCCGGATTGGCAGCCTCCTCGCCCCGCAGGATGCGAAGACCGCCGAAAGCGAGCGCTTCCATCTCGTTTTCTCCCGGCATCACGACGACTTTTACCGTATGTTCCAGATGTTCCTTAATCGTTCCGGTGAGCATCTTCGAATGGGCGATGCCGCCCGTCAGGATGACCGCGTCCACGGGCTCCGTAAAGCTGCCAATCATCATGGCCGCGTATTTCGCGACCTGGAAGCCCATGGCGTCGTACACCAGTTTCGCGTATGCGTCCCCTTCTTCGATGCGCCTCTCCACCTCTCTGGCGTTGTGCGTGCCCAGCAGGTTCGTAAGGCCCGCGTCGCCTCTCACCTTTTTCGCCATCTGCTCGTAGGTGTATTTTCCGCTGTAGCAGAGATCCACGACGTCCATGGTGTTGACCGCACCGCAGCGGGTGGGAGACATGGGGCCGCCGTCATCTCTTACGTTATCGATGATCCGTCCATGGCAATGAGCAGAGACGGTAATGCCGCCGCCCATATGCGCGACGATCAGGTTCATGTCCTCATATTTTTTGCCCTGTTCTTTCGCGTATCGGATGCTCATGGCGCGGGCGTTGAGCACGTGGCACAGGCTGGTGCGCTCCATGCCGTCGAGACCCGTGATCTTCGCGACGGGCAGCAGCGTTTCCGCGCTTACGGCGTCGTAGATGTAGGCCTTGCAGCCGCTCATCTGCGCAAAGTGATACGCCAGCGCCGCGCCGATGTTAGACACATGGTCGAACAGCGGATGGTCTTTGGCGGAGTCCAGCAATGCCTGGTTCACTTCGTAGCCGCCGGTGGCAAGACGGGCGATGCCGCCGCCCCGTCCCATGACGCAGTCGAAGGAATCCGCTGCGATCCCGGCTTTTTGCAGCGTGACCGCGATAGCATCGATGCGGTACTGCAGCTGGTCGTACGTCGTCGGATAGACGCCGATCTCCTCGACAGGGTGGTTTATGTTTTCCAGAAACGCCTGCTGTTCGCCATCGTAGACGGCGATCTTGGACGAAGTGCTTCCGGGGTTGATGACAAGAATACGTTCCATTATTTCGTGATCTCCTGATAATCCTCGGGGGTATTGATATTCCAAAGCATGCGGGGCGCGAAGTCCTTAAAGTCCTCCGCCCGGATCCGCCTGACTTTCAGACGGTTCATCAGGGCGTCCTGCACCTTCCGTTCGTCCTTGTCCAGTGCTTCCTGCAGCGCTCTTACGGCGTTCTCCGTGCGGAGCAGCAGCGGGAAGGTCTGTATTCTGCCGCCGGCCTCAAACAGGAAAACGTCCGCGTCTTCCTTCGGATAGCTCAGGAACAGGCGCAGCAGCTTATCCGTCAGCAGAGGCATGTCGCAGGTAAGGAACAGGGTCCAGGGCTGCCGGCTGACCCGCAGACAGCGGACGATGCCTTCCAGCGGTCCGATATCTTCCCGTTCGTCGCAGATCGTTTCGAATCCGGGAAACTGCACGTCCTCGCCCTTTGCGACGGACACCATGCGCTGCGGCATCGCGGCCACCAGAGACGTGGAAGCTTCGAGCATCGTACGGCCGTCCACCTCCATCTGGCGCTTGTCCTGATGCATGCGCGACGATCTTCCACCCGCCAGGACAGCGCCTGCCGTCGTGAAATACGCCGCCAGATAGAGCGCCATGCCGGGATGTTTCTTTAACCCCAGCGAACCTTCTATGCCGTCGGCCGCGGCGGGGACCGCCTTCGCCAGCGTTTCGGGATGCCAGTTCAGATAACTGGAGCCTACGCAGATGAAGAGCTTTGCACTGTCGAGCCCGGCACCTGTATACCCTTTCGGATACAGAGCCAGCATACAGGCCAGACGCGCGACATCTTCCTCTGCGGAGCCGGGACGGCAATGCTCCAGATCCAGGCACATCAGGGAATCTCCCTGCACGATAAAGTCCCGGAAGTCCGTCTCCCCGATGGAGATATTCGTCAGTTCCCGGTATCTGCGGTACCAGGAAAAGAACAGTTCAAAACACGCAGCCTGTTTCGCCGGGTCGTTTCCGGCGGCGAGGAAGAATTCGTAGAAATTCGTCCCCTCTTCGTACTGCGTTTCGATCGTGCCGTCCTGTGCCGACAACATCGTCGGCACAAGACCGCTTCCTTTTAATTTTTCGTAGATCCCCTGCTCCCGGACAAAACCGCTGCGGGAGGCAAATGTCTTGATAAACCGGTCTTTGCGCCTCTGGACGGTGTTGCTCAGAGTCGAGGACGGCTTATTCAAGGGGTTCTCCTTCGCTGTCGAACATGGGCAGCTTTTCCAGGTAGATGATGTCGTCGCGCTTCGCGGCGTCACCCTCCGCCAGGATGGTCATACGGCCGCAGACCGTGCCGCCGGCAGCTTCCACCAGAGCTTCGATCGCCTTCAGGGATTCGCCGGTAGAGATGACGTCGTCCACGACCAGGATCTTCTTGCCTTTCATCAGTGCGGCATCGGCGCCGTCGAGGTACAGCGTCTGCTGGAACCGCGTCGTAATGGAGTTGACCGTTACGTGGAACACGTCTCTCATGTAGACCTTTTCCGCTTTTCTGGCCAGGATGTACTTCTTTTCGCCGGCCTGGCGGGCCATCTCGTGGATGAGAGGAATGCCCTTCGCTTCTGCCGTGATCATATAGTCGTGCTCCGGCATTCTCTTGACGAGTTCTCCGGCAGCTGCGACCGTAAGATCCGGATCGCCGAAGATGACGAAGCCTGCGATGCACAGATCCTGCGTCAGCTTGCAAATGGGGAGTTTGCGGGTAAGACCCGCGATCTGCATTTCGTAATACTCTTTCATGGGGTACCTCGTTTATAAATAGAAAAGGACAGCGAAAGCCGCCCTTGCCTGTACGGTGCTTTACTGCGCCTGCTGTGCCAGAGCAGCTTCGAGCGCCAGCGCGAGCTGATCGCCGCAGGATGTGTTCTTGTAGCCGCAGGTGTTGCCCTTCAGAAGTTCAATGACTTCCGTCGCGTCGTGACCTTCCACGAGCTTGCCGATGGCCTTCAGGTTGCCGTCGCAGCCGCCGATAAAGGATACGTCGTGGACTTTGCCGTCCGTTACGTCGAAATTGATGACCCGGGAGCAGGTCCCACTGGTTCTGTAGGTGTATTGCATTTGGTGTTGCCTTTCTTGAGTTTATCTGATTTTGCCGCCTGTTACTGCACAAAAAGTATACACCAAACAGAAAACAAAATAAACTGCTTGCTTTTTGTCGGGCAGTGTTATAATATATTTGAGCGACATAAAGGAAACAGAAATTAGCACGGACGATTGACCGAGTGGCTAAGGAGCTCGCCTGGAAAGCGAGTAGGGCTGAAAGGCCTCGTGGGTTCGAGTCCCATGTCGTCCGCCAATGCACAAGACCCACCCTTTGCGGGTGGGTCTTGTTTTGTACGATGTGCGTATTTGTTACTTCTGGATATCCACGATCTTCGTGTACAGTTCCAGCGGGAAAACGCCGTCGTGAGCCTCGCCGTCGAAATACTTGGACATATCCGCCAGACGGGTGATGCGCGTGACCCCTGCATGGATCAGCAGTTCCTGGATCTTCGTGCCCGCCTCCAGCACGCCTGCCGTGTGCAGGTAGCCGTTATAGGGAGACAGCACCGATACGATCTGCTCCTGCGGCAGCCGCTTTACCAGCATGTGTCCGAACCGGCCGGAGCCGTCCAGCGCCTGGTCTTCGCAGGCCGTTAAGCAGCAATGGTCCGCCTTGTAGTCCTTTTCGCCCGGCAGCGACTCTCTCTCTTTCGTTCTGGCGGTAAACCGCTTGAGCGTGCCTTCCGAGATGACGTTGTCGTTCGCTTCTTCCGTTACGAATTCGTTCTCCAGGATCGGCAGGAACCGTTCGCAGAACTGCTGCTGTTTCGCCGGGTCATCCGTATCGAGATAGATCACCTGGCAGCTGCTGGTAAGGAGCTGCTGCGTGCGGAAGATGTGGCGGGCGAGACCCTTCAGATCGTTCTCCACGCTCCAGTGCATAAAGTCGCCGGACAGATAGGCGAAGCTCAGTTTGTGACCCCACTCGAAGATCTTGGTATCCGGTTCCGTGATGCGCCGGATCGACCGGACGGCATCATCGCCGCCCCAGACGACGACTGCGTTGGACATCTCCGCCAGATAGCTTAACGTGTCCACGTCCGAAGAGGGTGCGTTTACAAGATAGATGTATTCGGAAAGCCGCGGCTCGAGATGGAGCAGGATATCCACCATCTTCTCCGTAAACCCGCCGTCATGGGAGGGAAGCTTAACGATGTTGATGTTGCCTGTGATGAGCCCTTCCAGCACCGTAAATACGGGCAGTACGTCCGTATTGCCGGCCGCAATGTGCAGCAGCACGCCCAGAGGCACCCTGCGGCGGGTGAGTTCCGGGGTATCTTTCAGCGGGGTGAGTTCCTCCTCCAGCCGCTTCAGCAGCGTTCTTCTGCCCATCTGCTTTGCCGTGATGGACAGTCTTTCGGGGGAATTCGACAGGTCGTAATCGCCGAGGAGATCGCTGTATACGCCGCTCTGCATCTCCCGGACGAGCACGTCCACCGCGTCCAGCACCGCATCTATGGGAAGCGCCGGACCCGTAAGTGTCCGGTGTATCTTTTTCCGCATTTCTTTCAGTTCTTCCATCTTCTCCATTCCTGCAACCTCCTCGATCAGACAGGTAACGACAGAACTCCGATTGTTAGTTTTAGTATACCAAAAAAAATATGATAAAATATAGAAAAACGGAAAGGACGCGGCGGAATGATCCTCTACGCAGCCGAAACAATTTTATACCTGACTTTTTTAGGAATGGATATTTTCGGTCTTGGAAACACGACGCCGCTAAAATTTCTATCTATTTTGTTATTGACCTTATCTGTTCTCGATTTCAGAGAAAAAACGGTGACCATCGCCCTCGCATTTACGGCAGCAGCGGACGTATTTTTGCTGCTGCTCGACCGGTATTACGAAGCCGGCATCCTCTGTTTTATCGCTGTACAGATCTGCTATGCGCTGCGTCTGCAAAAGGAGACCGGAGGATCCTTCCTCCCCTATCTCCTGTCCCCATTAGCCGGGCTCGCCGCCTGCAGCATCCGCGGGTTTGGCCTGACGGAAACCCTGGCCGCCGCGTATATCGCCCTGTTTGCGGTCAACCTCGTGCGCGCCTGCATTCTGGCAGGCAGCAGGCAGGAACGCAAATGGCTGCTGTTCGCCGTAGGGCTCGCCCTGTTCTTCTGCTGCGATCTCTGCGTCGGGCTGCACAACCTGCCCTCTCTTGGCTCTGCAGAGCTGCACCGCTTTGCGAACGTCGCCATGTGGGGCTTTTATCTGCCGGGTCAGTGCCTTATCCGTGCGTCGGCCTATCCCGCCGTCAGAAAGGAAACGGTCCTATGAAAAGCAAAGGGTTTTCCTGCCTATTAGCTATCCTGCTCGCGCTGTTCGCCATCAGCGCTTCGGTCTCTGCACCCATCCTCTGCCGGCCGTTTTACTACGCCCACATCGAAGCGCTCGATATGCCGGAAAAGACCGGATGGACAGCGGAACAGATCCGCGAGGCGTTCGACGACGTGATGGATTTTCTGCTGAAAGGGACAGAATTCCGGACCGGCGATCTCCTCTGGTCCGAATCCGGAAAGACGCACTTTGCGGACTGCAAAGTGCTGTTTTACCTCGACCTTTGGATCTTCGCCGTTACAGGCGCACTGCTTCTCGCCGTCTTTTGGGCGTTCCGCCGCAAAAAACAAAGACCTGCCCGTCCGGCAGGCCATGGGCCTTCCTTCTGGGCAGGAGTTCTTATCCTCGTGTTATTCGGCGGATTCGGGGCGTTTGCAGCCAGCGATTTCGACCGGGCGTTTACCGTATTTCACAAGATCTTCTTCCCGGGAAAGACGAACTGGGTGTTCGATCCCCGCACCGATCAGATCATTCTCGTGATGCCGGAGGAATTCTTCCGCAACTGCGCCATCCTCATCGCGGCGCTCCTGGCGCTCTTCGTCGTCCTGTTTTTCGTCCTAGACAAACGGGTTAAAGTATCTTCCGTGGTTGACGAAAGCGGTAAGAACGACCGAGATCAGTAGCACCGCCAGTCCCAGCAGCATCGCACCGAAGTCCCACGCCGTAAATTTGCGGTACCGGTACCAGGTGCGCTTTTTATTTTTGCCGAAACTGCGCAGTTCCATGGCGTTGGAGATCACCTCGATACGGTCCATGCTGGACAGGATGAGCGGCACCAGCGTGCCCGATGCGGTCTTCAGGCGCGCGCCCAGAGATGCCTTCTTCGACATCTCCACGCCCCTCGCCTGCAGCGACAGCGTAATGTCGTGATACTCCCGCTGGATGTCCGGGATATACCGGAGCGCCAGCGCGACGGAATACGCGATCTTGTAGTTTACGCCGATACGGTTTAAGGACGAGGCGAATTCGCTCGGATCCGTCGTCGTAACGAACAGCAGGACGATGGGGATCGTCGCCGCGTATTTCAGGAACACGTTCAGATGATACAGCAGCTGTTCCTGGGTAAGGGTATAGCGCCCCGCGATGTGGAAGATCTCGTGGCAGCTCCCGTAGATCTCTGTCCCATGCATGGGAGAGAACAGGAAGATCAGCAGATTGTTGAGGAGGCAGAACACGAAGGTGAACCACAGCATAAACCGGATGTCCGCCACCCGGATCTTCGAGATCTTAAACAATACCAGTGCCAGGACGAACAGCGCGAACAGAAAGCGCGGATCGAAGCTGGACATGGCGCCGAACGACCACAGCAGCAGGCAGACCAGCTTCGATGCGCCGGTCATGGCGTGGATGGGAGAACGGCGTTCGATGTAGTTGAAGATGTTCATCATAAGCCGCGCCTCGCTTTCCTGTCGCAGCGGATGAACCGCTCCGTAAAGGCCTTGGCGTCGTCGATGCCGCACAGACCCGCAAGCGTGTAAAGCGACGTCTTCTTAAGGCTGGCTTTTTCGATGAGCGCTGGATCGCTCAGCACCGCTGCCGGACTGTCATCCGCCAGCAGGCGCCCTTCGGAGAACACCAGCGACCGGTCGCAGTATTCCAGCATCAGATGCATGTCGTGGGTAATAAGTACTACGGTGACCCCGGAGCGGTTGAGTTCCTCCAGGAACTCCATGATCTCCGTGTAGCGGCGGAAATCCTGTCCCGCCGTAGGTTCGTCCAGAAGGATCATGTCGGGCTTTAAGGACAGGATCGATGCGATGGTCACCCGTTTCTTCTGCCCGTAGCTGAGCGCGGAGACCGGCCATTCCACAAAGGGCGAAAGGCTGCAGGTGGCAAGCGCCGCATCGACGGCCGCGTCCACCTCTTCCTGCGGTCTTTCCCGCAGCACGAGCCCCAGACCCACTTCGTCCTTGATAAACACTTTGGAGATCATCTGATTGGGGTTCTGCATCACGTAGCCCACGTGTTCCGCGCGTTCCTTGATGCTCAGATCCGCCGTATCGATCCCCTTCAGGAAGATGCTCCCCTCCTGCTGATGCTCAAATCCGCAAACGAGCTTGCACAGCGTGGATTTGCCGGCGCCGTTGCGGCCCGCGATGGCGGTCATCTCCCCCTTGCGCAGCGTAAGGGAGATATCCTTGAGAGCCTCGAATCCGTTGGCATAGCGGAACGTAAGATCCTTCACTTCCAGAAGAGGTTCTGCCGGCTCCGCCTTTTCCGTTTTCGGGGCGGTCTCGAACCAGGCGCGCACCTTTTCCTTATCCGCGTCGCTTAAGGCCAGCGTCTCGATGTGAGCCGGACGCATGGAAGGGTCGACAGCCACCCCGGCGTACTTGAGCGCCGTAATATACAGTGGCTCCCGGATGCCGGTCGTCTGCAGCAAACGGCCGCAGAGCAGCTCCTCGGGCGTCGTGTCCGCCAGGATGCGGCCTTCCTCCATCAGGACGACCCGGTCCATGTGGCAATGCAGAACGTCTTCCAGGCGGTGTTCGATGATGATGACCGTCTTGTTCTGCTCCTTCGCGATGCGGTCGATCAGCTCGATGGCGGCTTCTCCAGCCGCCGGGTCGAGATTCGCCAGCGGCTCGTCGAACAGCAGCACGTCCACGTCGTCCACGAGAACGCCGGCGAGCGATACGCGCTGTTTCTGGCCGCCGGACAGCTCGTGCGGCGCATGGGAAAGATGCCCCTGCACATCCACGAGCCGTGCGGACGTATCCACCCGCTGCTTCATCTCGTCCACCGGCACCTCGTCATTTTCGAGGGCGAAGGCGATGTCTTCCGCGACGGTGAGCCCGACAAACTGGGCGTCGGAGTCCTGCAGCACCGTGCCGATCACCTTGGAACGGGTAAAGATGTCGCTGTCGCGGGCTTCTTTGCCGCCGATCGTAAGGCTGCCGGTATATTCTCCGTCATACGAAAACGGCGCCAGTCCGTTGAGACACGAGACGAGCGTCGATTTGCCGCAGCCGGAAGGCCCTGCGATGAGGACCTTCTGGCCGGGATAGATGTCCAGGTCGATGTCGTACAGCGTCGGTTCTTTCTGAACCGTGTACTTAAACCCGAAGTTTTTAAAAGAGATGATGGGTTCCAAGGCTATTTCTTTTCCAGACTGTCTTTCTTGGGCTTCGTAGCGGAATACGCGACGCACAGGATGGTGCCGACGATGGCGGTGGTCACGATATTGGCGAGAGCAGCGACGAATCCCTGCAGGAACACCTTATTCCAAGGCTCCGCGTACATTACGATGTCCAGGATAGGCGCTACGACGACCCACGCCAGCACATGTGCCACTATCTGATAGATGTTGAACGTAACGATGCGCTTGCCGTCGAACTTCTCCGTGGCGAGCTTTACGTGGTTCTTGGAGATGCCGATCACAAGGCCGAATACGGCAGATGCGATGACCCAGCTCCACCAGATGCCCCAGCCGTAACTGAAGTCGATCAGGGCGTGGCCGATGAAGCCGGCCAGCAGCGCGACGAAGGGGCCGAATGCGGCGCCGAACAGCGCCAGCACGCCGTACTGGATGGAGATGTTCGTGTTGGGCACGGGGCTGGGGATCGCTACGAAGCGTCCGCAGACGAAGAACAATGCGGCACCGATGGCGATGGCCACGATGCTCTTTACAGGTGTATTTTTCATAAATATCACTCCTTTATAGTATATTTTTGCTAATATGCTCCCCTATTTTACTCTCAATGCGGACCAGTTTCAAGAAAAAAGAACTGCCCAACTATGGGCTGAGCAGTTCGAGAGGTTATTCGCGCATTATTTCTTTTTCTTCTTAGCCTCCGCCTCGAGCACCGCAATGATGCGCTCCCGGTCTTTGGGAGTCAGCTCGTCGGTCTTGCCTTTGAAAAAGTCCTCGATAATGCCGTAATGGACGCCGGATTTGTAATTGATCTTAAATTCGCCGATCTCCAGGCGTTCTTTCATCCTGCGCATCTCTTCGTTCGTCATCTTGGGTTTCTCCTTTTATGCTTCCTGCAGCCCATCTTCCGGACTGTCTTCCACTTCGATCTGCTTGATATTCATCTCGTTGCCCTGCAGCAGCCAGGTGTTGCTGCTGCCGCAGTGGGGACAGGTCTTCCCGAAGGCCACGGTGGGATATGTTTTCTTGCAGTCGTCGCACCAGGTGACGGCGGGGATCTCTTCACAGATCAGCTTTGTGCCGGTAAAGAGCGGAAACTTCTTCGTGTACCAATCCCAGTAGCTGTACAGATACGAGGTCACGATACCGGAGACTTCCCCGAATTCCAGCGTTACGGAAGCGATCTTCTTAACGTTATTCTCCTCCGCGATCGCCGTTACCTTCTTAACGACGTAATTGACCAGGCCCAGTTCGTGCATATCTTACTTACCGGACTTGGCGCCCTTTTTTCTGACGATCTTGATGGCCCGCTTGGCGGCGTAGGCGCCGATGCCCTTGAACTTGTCTTCCGCGGGGATCATCTTCGAATACGCGTCGCCCATGGAGCGGACCAGATGGATGGCGTCGAACTTGCACTGGACGGTGCACATGCCGCAGCCCAGGCACTTGTTCGTATCCACGACGCTGCGTCCGCAGCTTAAGCATCTGCTGGCCTCGGACTTGATCTGCTCTTCCGTAAAGTTGAGCCGCTCATCGCTCATGGTGCGGACCTTGGCCGGGTCAAAGCCCTTACGGGCACGGGCCGGCTTCTTGTAGTCCTCCGGTGCGATGACGATGTTGTCCTTATCGAGCGCCGTAAAGTGGCGGGTGTTGCGGTGGATGGTGAGGGACTGTCCTTCGTTAACGAAACGGTGCAGGGAGACTGCGCCTTCGCGGCCCATGGCCAGGGCGTCTACGACGAACTTCTGACCCGAAACAGCGTCGCCGCCGGCGAAGATGTCGGGTTCTGCGGTCTGGTGGGTCACAGGATCCACGATGACGGTGCCGTTGCGGTTGAATTCCACCTTCGTGCCGGTGAGCAGTTCCTTCCAGTCGACCTTCTGGCCGATGCAGTACAGGACCGTCGTGCACTCTTCGGAGGTCGTTTCGCTGTCGTCGAACTTCGGATCGAAGCGGCCTTCCGCGTTCTTTACGCTGACGCATTTGTGGAAGGAAATACCCTTGCACTTGCCGTCTTCCGTAAAGATCTCGGTCTGGCCCCAGCCGTCGTGGATGACGACGCCGTCGGCCTTGCAGAGTTCCTGGTCCTCTTCGCCCATGGGCATCTCGTCGTAGGATTCCAGGCAGTAGAGCTGCACACTGGAAGCACCCTGACGGATCGCGGTGCGGGCTACGTCCGCGCCGATGTTGCCGCCGCCGATGACGACGACGTTGCCGGATAGAGGCTTTGCCGTTCCGGCGTTGACGGTCTTGATGTAGTCGACACCTGCCATAACGCCTTCCGCGTCTTCACCGGGGATGTTCAGCTTGCCGCCGTACTGCAGACCGACCGCCACGTAGAAGCCCTTGAAGCCTTCTTCGCGCAGCTGCTGGATCGTAACGTCCTTGCCGACTTCCACGCCGCAACGGAACTGAACGCCCATCTCCTTGAGGATGTCGATCTCCGCATTGACGATGGATTTTTCCAGACGGAAGTTGGGGATGCCGGTGACCATCATGCCGCCGGGCACCGCGTCCTTTTCGAAGACCACGGGGGAATATCCCTCGATGGCCAGGAAGTACGCGCAGGACAGGCCTGCCGGACCGGAGCCGATGATGGCGATCTTCTGATCGAACGGTTCTCTCGTGGTGGAGACCATGGGCGGTACGTAGCGATACTCCGCGTTCAGATCCTGCGCCGCGATAAACTGTTTAATGTCGTCGATGGCAAGCGCTTCGTCGATGGTGCCTCTGGTGCACTCGTCTTCGCAGTACTTGCGGCAGATGGCGCCGCAGACCGCGGGGAACGGATTGTCGCGCTTGATGAGTTCCAGCGCCTCTCTGTACTTGCCTTCGCTGGCCATCTTGATGTAGCCCTGGATGGCGATGTGCAGCGGGCAGGCGGTCTTACAGGGAGCCGTGCCGGTGGGCCAGGTCTGGATGACGCCGTTCTCGTTTTTATAATTCCAGTTCCATTTATCTTCGTCCCAGTGGTTGTCGTCGGGCAGTTCCGCCTTCGGATAGACGATGGGGCCTTCCTTGGTGCACAGCTTCTGACCCAGACGGACAGCGCCTGCCGGGCAGACCTCTACGCACTTGCCGCAGGCGACGCACTTCTCGGGATCGACCTCGGAAACGTAAGCCGAACGGGACATGTTCGGGGTGTTGAAGAGCTGGGACGTGCGCAGCGCGTTGCAGACGCCGACCGCGCAGTTGCAGATGCCGAAGATCTTCTCTTCGCCGTCGATGTTGGTGATCTGGTGGACGTAGCCCTTCTCTTCCGCCTTCTTAAAGATCTCCATCGCTTCGTCGTAGGTGATATCGTGGCCCATGCCGGTCTCGCGGCAGTAGTCGGCGAAATCGCCTACACCGATGCACCAGTACTGTTCGATGTCGCCGGAGCCCTCGCCGCGGATGCGCTGCTGCTTGCGGCAGCTGCAGATGCCGACGCCGATCTGCCCGTCGTATTTCTTCAGCCAGTGGGACAGATGTTCGATGTCCAGGGACTTGCAGTCCGCGGGGATCGCTTCTTCCACCGGGATAACGTGCATGCCGATGCCGGAGCCGCCCGGGGGCACGAGATGGGTGATCCCGGCCAGGGGCAGGTAAGTCATGCGTTCAAAGAAGTCCGCGACCTGAGGCGTTTCGGGGGAGATCTCGGGACGCATCACCATGATCTCGGCGCTGCCGGGCACGAACATATCCAGCACCCAGCGGGTCTCGTGGTTCGGATTCTTGCCGTCCAGGTTCTCCTTGTGGAATTCCACAAGACTGGCCTGGCACAGCGCTTCCAAGGTTATTTTCAGCCTTTCGTCATCGTAACCGGTAAGCTTCTGCATCTGGGCGAACGTCTTGGGTTTACGCTTGCCCATCAGCAGCGCGGTATCGAGGCAATCTTCCTCCACCGCCTTTCCATAACGGCGGGTGACGTACTGCAGACCGCAGTCGATACCCCAATATTCGGGCGAATCGGGCGTGATCTTCTCCAGACCGAGGAGCGCTTCCTTGCGGTCGGTGATGATCTTGCCGAGTTTCGCGATCTTCTGGTCGCGAGTCAGTGTTTTGCTCATGAATGGGGATTCCTTTCTGTAATATTTTCTATCCCTATATTTTACAAGACCCTTTGCTCGTTGACAACCAGGGAAAACTTCGCGTCCAGCACCCTGGCAGCCTTGGAACACATGGTCATGCGCTCCAGGAAGATGTCGAAATAGTCGTACATCGTGCATATCTTTTCGTCGATGTGAAGCTCCAGAATGATCTTCCGCTTCTTCAGGTCGTATTCCAGGATCTCAGGATGTTTCGTGATGTCTTTGTATTCCATGATGGGCCTCTCTTTCTTCCTTTATCTTACCTGAAAATGCAAAAAAGAAAAGTGCCCCGACCGGACCCGGCCGGGGCATTCTTTGCAGTCAGGATCGCATGCCTGCGTGCTATTTCCCAAAGTACAGATACATAAACGTGATGATCTGTTCTCTTAAGCAGTCCGCATCCGGGCTGAAGAGCGTTTCGCTCATTCCGGTCGTAATACCCTCGGCGAACGCCCAGGCGACGGCCTTCTCGAAGTAATCCGAATCATTCACGTCGTCGAAGGGTTCGGTGCCGGTCTCCGGATGACCCGCAACACCGTAGAGGAAGGTCGCGGCTTGTGCGCGGGTCACGGTCCGGTCCGGACCGAACGCATCCGCGCTGACTCCTGCCGTGATCCCGTTCTCCACGGCCCATAGCACAGCCTGGTAATAGTAGGCGTCTTCGGAGACATCCACAAACGGGTTCTCCGTCGTCTTCGGCGCAGGAGCGCCGGAGGCAGCCCACAGGAAAACGATCATCTGCGCCCTTGTGGCGGGAGCCTTCGGGCTGAAGGTCGTAGGCGTCGTGCCGCCGGTGACCCCTTCCGTCAGCGCCCATTCCACAGCACTGTGGTAATAACTGTCTTCGGGCACATCCACGAACGGGAATGCGGCTCCGTTCTGAGGTTCTTCCGTTGGATCCGGCTGTGCAGGCCGATCCGGCCGGCTAGGCTGCGCAGGTTCGCTTTCCATTTCCTGTGCCGCAGCAGCCTGGTCTTCGGTCATGGCGCCGGAGGCTTCGATGTCATAATTGATGCTCTCTTCCTTGGTCTCGCCGCAGTTGACGCAGGTATAGCGAATGAGACCGGCAGACTCCGCACTGGCTTCTCTTACGATGGTCCCGTCATCCCAGACATGTTCCTCGGTGATCTTATACCCGCATTCCGGGCACTCCATGCTGTGAGTCTTAGGTCCGTCGCTGCGGAAGTCCTCAAATTCGTGCACATGGGGAGGCGGCGCCGGTAAGCTGAGGACGTAGGATCCCGGGGGACCGTAGTCAGATATCACAAAGTTAAGTTCCATCTGCTTGTCATATCCGCTGCTTAACTTCACGATTATCCTTGTGGTCATGATACCGGCTTCCTCCGGGCTGCCGAAGACCTTAAAGCCTTCACCCGCATCATTACCAAGCCAGCTAAATGTGAGGCCGAAGGGCATACGGTCATCCGGATGGACACTCATTCCTGTCACTTTACAGGGAGTATCGTGGAGCTGGCAGTCCAGGAAGCACATATGCTCCCAGATGCCGGCTTCGCCCACCTTGCCCTGAATCACACCGCTGTAGTCTATCCTGTCTTCGGGGAGAGGAAGGTTCAGGGGCAGAGAGTTCAGCGTGACAGTCTTTATAACGTCTCCCGGAGAGCCGAGGCCTGCCTGATGGTACAGAGTACCATCCATGGACCAGGCAAGGCCACCCCTGTCGTTAAGCTCGAAGTAGTAGTCGTCCTTCGCTGTGATCGTAAGCTTGTAGCTGCTGTTTGCATTTAGCTTACCTTCGGTCGTGCCGGTCCACTCCAGGCTGTTACGCAGTATGTAAGGATTGTCGCTGTAGAGCCAGCTGAGAGGAGGCTCCGGCATGCCTGCATAAAGCCCGGTGTGCATGAAGGGATCGTACTTCAGGCCACCGATCTCCGCGAATTTGATATTCGTATTCGTATTCACAGCGTCTCCGCGGCTGAGACTCATTTTGTCGCTGAAGTAATCGCCGTGGCTGGTCTTTATCAGCCTCACATATTCGCCGTAGTCGGATGAACTTACATTTTTTATAGTGAGGGTGGAGCCGTCGCTGCTTACGCTGCCCCTGGCGGGAGTGAGCCCGTCGGTGCCGCCGCTCCAGCCCTCAGGGAGCTTGTACCAGCCATCGGAGATCACATGTTTGCAGACGCCGCCGTCGTAATTGCTTTTGGCGACAAGCATGGCGGAACCGCCTTCCGCCGTTCTTGCAGAGCTTGGAGTCTGGAAAGCCGGCTTAAAGCAGACTTCGACAGGCTCGGAATAGACGTCGCCGCCCACGCTCCTCATGATGCATTGATAACGGTCAGAACTATTCACCACAGGACTGTAGGTGGAGGTGTTTCCGCTGAGGGTCCCAAGGCCTGCCCGGGATACGCTTCCGGTATCGCTTACCCGCAGCCATGTGGCAGCCTGGATCCCGTCGGTCCCTGTCACTTCCAGCGTAACGGTCCCGCCCTTTTTAGATGCCAGCTGCAGTCCTCTGGTCTGAGACTCCACCCCGGGAGGATCGCTGTGGGTAACGATAAAGGTCTTCTTAGCATAGTAAGAGGCGTCGGTCTCCGCCAGATAGCTGTAGACCGGGGTCCAGTAGTCCTCTACCACACTGGCTTTAATGGCGTAGCGTCCGTCCTTCTTAAGAGCCTCTTTTGCCGGAGTCCATGACAGAAGATCAATGGGACCGCTATTAGCACCATAGTTGATGGATGTGATCAGCTTTGATACCGCCTGATTGCAGTCATAAAGTGAATACGTGTAGGTGACTGTCAATGGGCTCCCATTGAGTTCTGACGCCCGGCCGAAAGCAGGCTCGTACTCGTATACGAAGCTCAACCCTTCCTTATCCGGGTTGATCCAAGGTTCCACCTCATTTTCGTGACCCTGGATGATGATCTCTCCGGGTTCAAGGTCCGGCTTGACTACCACGTAAGGTTCATAACCCAAATGGGTATTGAAGGTCACCGTGCGGTCCCACTCCTCGAAGAAGGCCTTGAGGGTGCCGTAGCTGCCCAGGGACCTGGAAAGTCTGCGGTCGGTGTCGTATTCCCGGTCGAAATAGTAAGTGATGTTGATCTTGTCATAATCCAGCGCGCCCTGGCTGAAGAGCCTGCCGTAGATGCCGTCGGTCACGTTGTAGTGGCTCAGAGCGGCGATATTGGATTCATGACCGCCGTCATAGGCGGACAGCAGTTCCTCTCTGGAGGGTACGGGGAGCATAAGGATCTTGTTGGTAAATACCTGGAACTTGCCCCCCTTTACATTGCTTACACAGGAGGAACCTGTCCGGATACAGTCCGCTCCGCCGCGGCCAGCAAAGTATCCTTCGATGATCGTCAGTTCGCCCCCTGCGGCATCTATGCAGGCGGCCCGTTTTGAATAACCAAGTCCGGAGGTACGAAGGTCTGTGTATCCTCTGCCGGTGAAATTTCCGCCGTATATGGTAGTCTTTCCGCTGTCCATGATGATGGCGCAGCCGTTGACGCCCTTTCTGGCATTTCCCGTGAAGGGATGCATCGTCTCTTCGCCGTTCCAGAGGGCATTGGTGACCCACTCTTCCTTGGAGCGGCCCGCTTCGAAGCAGCCGCCGGATATCGTAAGGCTTCCTCCCTCCACATGGAACAGATTCCTTACGCTCTCCAGGGTGCTGTCATCGGGCATGTACCAGCCACCTCCGATGTAGCCGTCGTAGGTCACATAACTGGTCCCATGAGAATCTTTGACCGTAAGATCCGCCCCTCTTCCGATATAGAAGAGATCGGATTCCAGATCGGACATATTCTTGTACTCCAGTCTGAAGGTGCAGCCATTCAGGTCCAGGGTTTTTCTCCCTGTACCGACTCTGCACCAGACCGGCATTTTATAATCTAAAGTGTTGCCATCGGGACCCTCATAACAGTTGTAGCCCAGGCTGTCCTCGTAGACACGGCCGTGCTTTTCGTCTATGTTATCGAGCAGCAATATCGTGCAGTCTCCATTCATTTGCAGCGCTGCTTTGAGCTCCGCAGCAGTCCGGACATCGATGATGTCTCCGGCGGCGCTGACCGGCGCAGCAAAAGCAGGCAGCTGGCAGATCGCCAGGATGAGAGCCAGCAGAACGCTCAGCTTTTTTACATGTCTTCTCATAAAAAACCTCCTTCGAAAGAACGGATAGTCTTTCCCAATTTCATTATCCGCTCTTCGAAGGAGGTCTGGTACACCCAAAGGTCTATATTTAATCTTTTATGGCCACTCCCAGGTGCCTGGCTTTTACTGCCAGTTCCAGGCGGCTGTGGAAGCCGGTCTTCTGCAGCATGTTGGTGATGTGCATCTTTACGGTATTTTCGGTGATGCACAGCTTATCGGCGATCTCCCGGTTCGAAGCACCTCCAACAAGTTCCCGGAGGATCTCCACCTCCCTGTCCGTGAATTCGGTACTGAGGCAATTTCCCATAGCGACCGTCGGAGAAATGCTTGGATAAACGGATTCACCGTCCATCGTGCGGTCCATGATCTCCAGAAGAGGCTGCTCCTGGATCTCTTTATACCAGAAACTCTCGATCCCGATCTCCCTTGCCTGGTTTATGAAACTGAGTTCGGGCATGGAGGTGACGATGATGACCTTCGTCTGAGGCCGCTTCGCCTTGATGCGACGCGCCGCCTCCAGCCCGCTTATGCTTCCCGGGATGAGCACGTCCATTATGACCAGATCCACGGAATTCGAAAGGCAATGTTCCATGGCCTCCGCGGCACTGGCAAAGGCTCCGGCAAGTTCGTAGTTCCCGGAGTCTTTCACCGTGGAAGCAAAGACCTCCCGGACCATTTTATAGTCTTCCGCTATCACAACGCTGTGTTTCATTTTCTATCTCCTATACTTCATCCAAAGGCAGGAATATATGTATTTTAAACAGAGGCTGCGACTCTATATCCATGGTCCCGCCAAGGGCTTCCACACGGCTACGCAGATTGGAAAGACCGCCGCCCTCCCGGATCCTACTTTGCGGCTGCATGCCGTCGTTCGTCATCTCGATTACATAACCACCTGGGGTCTTCCTGCAATCTATCACTGCCTTGGTTCCGCCGGCATGTCTCAGCACGTTGGTCATCTGGACCGACACAGCAGTTTCAACGACGGGTATCAGCCGGCTCTCCCCAGGCAGATCTCCGTGGATCTCGAGCGCAAGTCCCAGTGCTTCCGCCTGTTTCCCGAGTATGTAATACGGTTTCTGCCAGCTTTCGGGCTCGCTCATCTCCAAGCGGCGAAGCTTGCTGAGCCAATCGGCTCGAACTTCATCCGCACGCATGCTGCCCGGGTCAAGCAGCCACCGTTTGGACATCAGGAGGCTCTGCCCAAGCTCGTCATGAAGTTCTGACTTCAGCTGCATAAGTTCACGGCTCATGGTCAGATATTCTATGCTTCCCAGCAGCGCCTTCAGGCGGATATTGATCGCTTCTGCCTTTTTCTGTTTCTGCTGAAGCTCAAGATTCAACGCGTAGTCCCGGCTCACATCCATGCAGAGCAGTTCGTGAACCGGTCCAAGTCCTGTTTTCATCACCCGGTGACGAAAGCTGTAGACGGTTCCGTCCGTAAAACGCAGGATCGGGTTTTCTCCGCCCTGTACCGAATGCTCCAGAGTTCCTTCTACCAGGCTGTTCCAGAAACCTTCCGGATCCATGAGCGGCGTCCCAAGAGCATCATAGCATACAGCGTTCATGCGTGTGTTTACCAGCTTTATGATACCTCCGGGAAGATAATAACAAAGCCCTGTGGGGAGATGATCGAAGGCCTCCTTTATGGAAGTGTTTGATATGTTGATCCTGTTCCACTTGACGATCAGCCTTTGCTGAAGAAAGGCCAATGCAAGGAGAAGAAAAAGGGATGCTGCCACCAAAGGCGTTTTCAGATGAATGCCAAAGGGATAGAACGGTGCCCAGTAGGAATTCATCATCATAAGCTGCATAAGCAGGAAACTGCACAGAAGGATCAGCATCGTGGCAGCTGCGGGTTTTCTGCGGCCAAGCTGAAGATAACGGATCCCATTGTACATGTATGTCGATACGACAAGCAGAGCGAGAAGGCCCCAAAGCCCCTGGGCGGTATCGGAGATCGAAGAAAAATCCGTCATTTGTTTTCCTCCTTTCCCGCAGACACGAGTTCTGCAAAACACGTATCATCCCTGCGATAGGAAGCGAGTTCCAGCCCAAGTTCCCTGGCGGCAGAACGCAGTTGCCCGTCTTCGGTTCCCAGGAGAACAGGGCAATCCAGAGCCATCCTCATTACAACATCCTCCGAAGGCAGCAGTTCCACCTCAAAGGCATGGATATCATGATAGTTCTTTTCTGCAATATGCTCAAAAAGACGAAAGCAGAAAAGCAGCTGCGGCGCAGGCAGTTCCCGGTGCTGCAAGCATCTGATGCTGCAGGCGATGCCTCCGAGCTTCATGTATTCAAAACTCTCAAAGATCGAAAGCGCCAGTTCATCGATCGAAAGGGTCTTTTTACCGTCTGCCAGCAGCATCAGATTCCCCATGCGTTTGATATAGACCCCCATAAGCAGCGCAAATTTCAGGTTGCTGCGGAGATCGTCACATCCATCGTCCGGCTCTTCCCCTTGCTCCAGCAGCCGTTTCATCGCCTCTGTCTGCGGCTTCAAAGCCTCTGAGATGCTGTCGTAGAGGCGGTTCCTGGTCTCGAAGGCGATGCGCTCCTCCCGGAGCCGGTTTTCCTCCTCTATCAGCTCGTTCTCCTCCGCCAGATCTGCATTTACGGATGTAAGCTCCTCTCTAAGCCTGAGAAATTCGCTGATATCTTCCGTCCAGACTACACTTCCGCCGGCGATCTCTGCTGACTGCTCCCGTTCGCCTGCGGCCGTTTCTGCACGATAGGAAGGAGAAACTATGACAGGATTTCCTGTCCGGTCCAGTATGGCCGCCTTGATGCTGGCGTTGCGGAAAAACAGATCGTAGTCGTTGTTGGTGGGAATGAGCCCTATAAGGAACATCGCTTCGAAGGGAAGGATAGCAGTAAGACAAAAGGCCTCCTGCACGTTGAAGAGCTTGTAGGGACCGATCTTTGGCGCGCCGCCGGTTATAAAGTACCACACAAGGAACGCTACTCCTATAGCCATGGCTCCGGCCGGCAGAAACCAATAGCGCCTCGAAACGGAATTTCTGCAGCGTATGAGAAGCAGCACTATCGATGCTATGGCAAAGACCGCACACCATAGGATCATCAGAAAATACAGAGGACCGTGGACCTTGATCTCTATGGTCCCGGGCTCAAATACATAGAAAAGTCCGTGCCGTGGATTACTGAGCATGGCAAAGCACAGCAAGCCCTCCAGAAGCCAGAGGAACCATGTGCCGCACAGGGGATCGTCGGACTCGCCGCGCCCAACGCAAAGAGCCACCAAAAAGGACTGCAGCGCCACCACGGTATAGCAAACGGCATACAGGTAAAGCATGGTTTCGCCCACCTTCAGGGATTCCCGGAAAAGGTCGTAGCGGCATATCCTCAGCACAAAAATGAGTATCATAAAAGCGCAGCTGCAAAGGAGCAGTCTGCGTATCCTGTCATGAAGTATGCGGCTGCGGACGGTAAGCCCCCAGGCAAGGAGGATAGCGATATAGACGAATGCACTAAAAGAATGGAACACCCAAAGGGGCGGAAAACTGCCAAGGACGGCAAGAAGCAGAAGACACACAAACGCAGCCGTTCTTTTCTTTTGGACCCTGCTGAACCCGAGCATGGCACTGCCCTCCCTTTTACCCAATTATAACAAAAAGAATGGGGCGAACCCATTCTTTTTCATTTGCTGGTGAAGGCGGTGGGAATCGAACCCACGTCCGAAAGCAACTCCACCCGGCTTTCTCCGAGCGCAGCCTTTCCTTTTAGATCTCGGGCTTCCAGTCGCCGAAAGGCAGGCTAAAGGTCGCCCCAGTCCGAATTGCTCCCCCGAAGTCCGGACACCCTTCGACGGTTTCCTGCATAGTCGACGCCGGGATCTCAGCCTACAGGCGAACTAAGGCCGACGCGCGGGCAGCTAATTAAGCTGCGAATGCGAAATTGTTTCTAGAATTATCGTTTCTTTTTAACGGGCTCTGTTTTACGCTGACTGGGCCAACAGCGGCTCGCTTACCTGACTTCACTACCCCCGTCGAAACCTTTACGCCCCCATAGGGGAAGGATAATGCCTTCCAAAGCACGGATATTATAGCACATTCGTTCCCGTTGTGCCATTACAGGGTTGTTACAAATGGGGACGGTTCTTTGTCCCATTAAAGCACACCCTTGATAAAGATCTCCAGCCCGATGGCGATGAGGATGACGCCGCCGAGATACCCTGCTTTGCCGGCCAGTTTTTTGCCAAAGGCCCGGCCAAGCCGCAGGCCGCCCAGGCAGATGATGAGGGTCACAAAGCCGATGATGAGCGCCTCGCACAGCGCCGCCTGCCAGCCCAGTTCCGCGATCGTAAAGCCTACGGACAACGCGTCGATGGAGGTCGCTACCCCCTGGGCAAAGAGTTCCGCGCCGCCCAGATCTTCCGCTTCTTTCTCCTCCACGGCGCCCTTCTTTGCCAGTTCCTCCGCAATCATCCGTCCGCCCAGGAAGAGTAGCAGGATAAGCGCAATCCAGGGAATTGCCTTCTGAAATAGTGCAAAACGCTCTGCGATGGTGTGCACGCAGACCCAGCCGATGAGGGGCATGGCGATCTGAAAGAAAGCAAACGTGCCGGCAATGCGCAGCATCCGGCCCTTTTCCATGTGCGGCGACGAAAGCCCTGCCGCGACGGACACGGAAAACGCGTCCATGGCGAGACCTACGCCGAACAATATGCTGTTGATAAAAAACGCAAGTCCGAACATGGAATCTATTTTACATCTTTTCCATGTCTTTCACAAATATAATTATAGACTGCGATGCTGACCGCGCTCAGCACCGCAGTGATCAGGATGACGACGACGGCGAAGAGATACCGCTGGTCGCCCAGAGCGCTGCCGCTGATCGTGGACGTGACGATGGCGGGGATGCGGCCCAGCGTACAGATGATGAGCAGTTTGTGGATATCGATGTCCGTGAGCCCTGCAAAATAGCAGAGCAGGGCTTTCGGGGATGCGGGCAGCATAAAGATGATTGCAAAGATAAACAAACGTTTCGGAGAATAGTGCAGAAACTTCAGCCGGTCCAGCCGCTCTTCTGAAAAGAACAGCAGCGCGATCTTGCGGCCGAACTTCCGGACAGCGAGAAGCACGGCCACGCTGCCGATGCTCTCGCCCAGAAGGCAGAGCAAAGAGCCGTTGACCGCACCGAAGGCATAGCCTGCCGCCAATTCGAAGGGCTCGCCCGGAACGACCACAAAGATGATCTGCAGCGCCTGCAGCAAAACGTAGACCAGCGCCCCGTAGGGCTGGCGGGCGGCAAACCAGGCTCTGGCGTAGGCCGGATCGGTCCCCATGCGCTTTAAGCTGTCGAAATAAACGACACAAAAAGTCAGGCCCACGGCGATCACCAGGAAGATGAGCGCCGCGGCCTTGACTTTTCTTTCATTCCGTTTTTCTACTTCGCGGGGGTCCATTTCCAGTTGCGGATCTCAGGCAGATCTTCGCCGTATTCCGCGATGTACTGTTTGTGTTCCACCAGTTTGTCCTTCATCTTCTGGATGAGGTGGCTGTCCCGGTCACCCAGATCGATGTGGAGCAGAGCCTGCATCGTTAAGGAGAAGCGGTCGATGCCGTTCTGCACGCGCATGTCGAAGGGCGTCGTAATGGTGCCCTCTTCCATGTAGCCGAACACGTGGAAGTTCTTGTTCGTTCTGTGGTAGACCAGCTCGTGAATGAGCGTCGGATAGCCGTGGAACGCGAAGATGACCGGTTTATCCTTCGTGAACAGCGCATCATACTCCTGGTCGGCGAGGCCGTGGGGATGGATGCGGTCGGACTGCAGCCGCATCAGGTCCACGACGTTAACGACGCGGATCTTCAGTTCTGGGAATTCCTCCCGCAGGATGGTGACCGCCGCCAGCGTCTCCAGGGTCGGCGTATCGCCGCAGCAGGCCATGACCACGTCCGGTTCCTGGCCCTGGTCCGTGGAAGCCCACTCCCAGATGCCAATGCCGTGGGTGCAGTGCTTTACCGCCTGTTCCATCGTCAGCCACTGGGGCCGCGGATGTTTGGAAGAAACAATGACGTTTACGTAGTCGCGGCTGCGGATGCAGTGATCGAAGCAGTCCACCAGGCAGTTGGCATCGGGCGGCAGATACATGCGCACCACGTCCGCCTTCTTATTGGCCACATGATCCAGGAAGCCCGGATCCTGATGGGTAAAGCCGTTGTGGTCCTGCTGCCATACGTTGGAGCTCAGGATGTAGTTGAGCGACGCGATGCTGGCTCTCCAGGGCAGATCTGCACAGACCTTCAGCCACTTGGCGTGCTGCGAGAACATGGAGTCGACGATACGGATAAAGGCTTCGTAGCTGTGGAAGAAGCCGTGTCTGCCTGTCAGCAGGTAGCCTTCCAGCCAGCCTTCGCACATGTGCTCGGACAGCATGGAATCCATGACGCGGCCGTCGGGCGCCAAGAATTCGTCGCCGTCGACGATCTCGGCGTTCCAGTCTCTGTTCGTCTCTTCGAACACCTTGTTGAGGCGGTTGGAAGCCGTCTCGTCCGGGCCGAAGATGCGGAAGTTCTTATGGTCGTCGTTGAGTTTAAAGATATCTCTTACGAAGCCGCCGAGAACCGTCATGTCCTGCGCTTCCACCGCACCGGGTGCGGGGACGTCGACGCCGTACTTGCGGAAGTCCGGCAGACGCAGTTCGTGCAGCAGTTTGCCGCCGTTGGCGTGGGGATTCATTCCCATGCGGCGGTCACCCTCGGGAGCCAGCGCCAGCACTTCCTTTTTCGGCGTGCCGTCTTCGTTAAAGAGCTGCTCCGGTTTATAGCTCTTGAGCCACTTTTCCAGCTGCTCCAGATGCTCCGGTTTATCCATGGCGATGGGCACCTGATGGGCGCGGAACGTGCCTTCGATGGGCTTGCCGTCCACTTCCTTCGGGCCGGTCCAACCCTTAGGGGAGCGGCTGCGGGCCTTCTTCTGGATGGCTTTAATATCGGCGATGCAGGCGTCCAGCGCCTCGTACATGGCCGGATGCATTTTCTTCGGATCGGAGCCTTCCACGAAATAGGGCTTCCAGCCGCATCCCTTAAAGAAGCTCTCCAGCTCCTCGTGGGAGATGCGGGAGAAGATCGTGGGATTGGCGATCTTAAAGCCGTTTAAGTGGAGGATCGGCAGCACGGCGCCGTCGCTGGCCGGGTTGAGGAATTTGTTGGAGTGCCAGGACGTCGCCAAGGGGCCGGTCTCCGCTTCGCCGTCGCCTACAACGCAGGCCGCGATCAGATCCGGGTTGTCGAATACGGCGCCGAAGGCGTGAGCCAACGAATAGCCCAGTTCGCCGCCCTCGTTGATGGAGCCCGGGGTCTCCGGGGCAACGTGGCTGGCGATGCCGCCGGGGAAGGAGAACTGCTTAAACAGTTTCTTCATGCCTTCCGCGTCGCGGGTGATGTTCGGATAGATCTCCGTATAGGAGCCGTCCAGCCAGTCCTGGGCCACCATGGCGTTGCCGCCGTGTCCGGGACCGGACAGATAGATCATGTTGAGGTCGTACTGTTTGATGACCCGGTTGAGGTGCGTATAGATAAAGTTCTGCCCGGGAACGGTACCCCAGTGGCCAACGATCTTTTTCTTGATCTTATCCCTCGTAAGGGGTTCTTTCAGCAGAGGATCATCCAGCAGATAGAGCTGTCCTGCGGAAAGATAGTTCGCGGCGCGCCACCAGGCGTCCAGTTGTTTATAGGTTTTTCTGTCCATTGCGATTCTCCGTATAAAGGCATTCTGACTGATAACTGAATAATTTATTATATCATAAAAGGAAGGCGTGGTTCGCCTTCCTTTTCAATCGGACACATTCCGCTTATTTCGGCATCTCGTCGAATTCTTTCCGGATCTTCGCCATCGTTTCGGGCTCGGTGATCATCCGGCACCCTGCCAGCGCCATCGCCTGCGCCGCCTGCATCATGCTGTCCTTTGCGAACAGCGTCTGCGTGAGCGCTGCAAACTCCTTGGTATGCGCCGCGATGGACGGGTCACAGCCGATCGCGAAATACGGATGGATCGTGGGGCACACGTAGGACACGTTGCCGGCATCCACGGAGCCGAAGGTCTTGCGGGGTCCATCCACAAACTGCACGCCGACGGTGTGCAGACACTCCGTAAACAGTTCCGACAGGTTCTCGTTCGTCTTCAGATCGTCGTAGCCCAGCTCGTATTCGTCCATGGACAGCGTGCAGCCGGTCGCCAGAGCGCCCGCCTTGGCGCAGTTGATGACCCGTTCCATCAGTTCGTCCCGGTAGATACGATCCGCCGCACGGACATAGAACTTCATAACGCAGTGGTCGGGAATGACGTTGGGCGCCAGGCCGCCTTCGCTGATGATGCCGTGGATGCGGGCGTCGTCTCTCGTCTGCTGGCGCAGCAAGCCGATGGCCGTGTCTGTAATGATGCAGGCATCCAGGGCGTTGATGCCCTGCGCAGGGGCACTGGCCGCATGGGCCGGTTTGCCGTCGAAGATGAACATCATCGCCCGCAGCGCAAGAGATCTGCCGCTCTTGTGATGCGCGTCAGATGCCGGATGATCCACGATCACGGCATCGATGTCAGAAAACGCCCCGTCTGCCGTGTAATTCACCTTGGCGCCGCTGGTCTCCTCGGCCGGCGTACCCATGACGACAACGCTGCCGCCGATCTCCGGCAGTTTTCTACTGAGGATGATGCCGGCCGCCACGGAAGCACTGCCCAGCATATTGTGACCGCATCCGTGGCCGATGACCGCCGTCGTAACGCCCATGCGCAGCATGCACTCGGAAATATCCCATTCCTGCTTTTTCGTGACGGAGAAGTCCTCTTCGTGCATGTGGATGTCGATGAATCCAGGCGACACATAAAGCCCCTTCGCGTCGATGACCCGCACAGCATCCGGAAGATCCTCGCCGATGCAGGCGATCTTTCCGTCTTTGATGCCAAGCTGCAGAGGAAGAAGCTGCTCCTTCTCTGTATCGATAAGTTTTCCGTTGATGATCTTACTATCCAGCATAGATGCTTCCATTTCGTGCTTTCCGGATAAAAAACGGCATGGGAAGGCCCATGCCGCATCGCGTTCTATTCTTCTCCCAGTATCTTGCAGACATCCACCCAGCCTTTGCAGGGGGTGTACTTTTCCAGGATCTCGGGGCTGGAATCGAAAGTCGTATAGTCGTCGCCAGCTGCGGAATGGACCATCTCGAAACGTTTGAGGGACACGTCCAGATAGACGTCGATGCCCTCGTTGATGCCGAAGGCGCAGACACCGCCAGGCTCGTGGCCGATGAGTTCCTGCACCAGATCTCTGGGCACCATGCTGGGCTTCGTGTGGAAATAGCTCTTGAATTTGCTGCTGTTTACCTTCGTGTCGCCCGCCATGACGATCATGATGGGCTTGCCGTCCACCATAAAAGTGAGGGATTTCGCGATCTCCGCCTCGGTGCAGCCGATGGACTTCGCCGCGTCTTCCACGGTATCGATGTACAGCTCTCTGTGATGCACGTATTCCATGCCGCCCACTTTTTCTAGATATGCTTTCGCGCGTTCGTAAGACATGTGTTTCTCCTATCTGCTCTTCATGCTGCGCTCCATGTTCCTGGCAGCGTCTTTTTTGGCGATGTCAGCCCGTTTATCGTACAGTTTTTTGCCCTTTGCTACAGCGAGTTCCAGTTTTACGAGACCCTTGTGGTTGAGATAGACCTTCGAAGGAACCAGCGTAAGACCGTCCTGCATCACAGCCGTCTCCAGCCGGCGGATCTCCCCCTTATGCAGCAGCAGTTTCTTGGGCCGCAGGGGATCCGTGTTGTAGCGGTTGCCCTTCTCGTAGGGAGCGATGTTCATGTTGTAGACGAAGACCTCGCCCTTTTCCACCTTTGCGAAGGAATCCCGCAGGTTGACGCCGCCCGCGCGCACGGATTTGATCTCCGTACCGGTGAGCGCGACGCCCGCCTCATAGGTGTCCTCGAAGAAGTAATCGTGGCGCGCCTTCTTGTTGTTTGCGATCAGTTTTTCCATGCGTTAATACAATCCTCCGATGCGGGAGAACGGGAACAGCCGGAACACCGCTTTGCCCAGTACGTCGTCCTCATCCACGAGACCGATGGCGCTGTCCCGGCTGTCCCGGGAATTCTGCCGATTGTCGCCCATGCAGAACAGTTTGCCTTCCGGCACGTAGACTTCGTCCATCTCCGTATTGGTGTAGCCGTCCTTCGTGTAAGGTTCGTCCTGGGGTTCGCCGTTGATGTAGACGACGCCGCCCGTGATGGAGATCGTGTCGCCGGGGATGGCGATGATGCGCTTTACCAGCAGTTTTTCAGAACCGTCGGACGTCGTAAGGGAGCTGTGGAATACGATGATATCGCCCCTCTGGGGGTCACCGAACAGGCGGTAGCTCTGCTTGCTGATGAACAGATAATCGTTGGCCACCAGCGTGTTCTCCATGCTGTGTTCCTGCACGATGGTAGGCTTGATGAACTGCAGCACAAGGAAGGCGACGACGATCGCGATCAGGATATCCTTGATCCACTCCTTCGCGTTCTCGCTCAGGCCTTTTTTCTGCTCAGGAGCGGGTACGGGCTCCGCCGCTGGCGTTTCCGGGGTCTGTTCGACCTGTTCCATGGGGTTTTCGTTCATTCTATGATCTCCTTGCCGAATAATTTTTTCTGGATAAAGGCCCACTGGGGCGGCAGCGGCGCTTTCGCCTCTTTGCCGTTGAGGTAGGCGAGGGGTTCGGGCAGGCCGGTAAAGACCAGGCGCCCTGCGTGCAGCAGCTGCGTCGTAAGGCCGGTGCGCTGCGCGATGCGTTCGTTGACCCGCCGATCACCGTATTTCGCGTCGCCGATGAGGGGGTATCCCGCATATTTCAGGTGGGCGCGGATCTGGTGGCTGCGGCCGGTCACCAGTTCGACCTCCACCAGCGTAAAGCCGTTCGCCGCATGCAGCGGACGGACGATGGTCTCGATGTATTTGCCCTCCTCCGCCGTTTCGGGCAGCACCCGGACCTTGTTGGACCGTTCGTCCTTCAGCAGTTTATTTTTCAGATGAAGGGTTTTTGCAAGCTCTCCGCACACGATGGTGAAGTAGATCTTCGTAAAGCCGCTGTCTTTTGCGATCTCCGCGCTCAGCGTGCGCAGCGCCTGCGCGTTCTTGCCGAACACCACAAGGCCTGTCGTATTGCGGTCCAGCCGGTGCACGGGGGACGGCACGAAGCTTTTTTCCACGCGCGGCACGTAATCGCCTTTTTCGATCAGGTAATCCACCGCCTGGTTCGCCAGCGTGTCCTTCTTTTCCGTGCTGTCGCCGTGAACGAGCAGGCCGAAGGGCTTGCAGAGCACCAGCACGTTTTCGTCCTCGTAGGCGACCGTAAACTGGCGCTTGGCCGCGTGCGTCCTCTTTTTCTTCGTGAGCGCATCCAGATCGTCTTCGCCCAGATAGATCTGCAGCACGTCTCCTTCCGCGAGCAGCGTCTCCTCTTTCGCCCGCTTTCCGTTTACCTTTACGTCCTTGCGGACGGCTTTGTAAACGAGGCTGAGCGGCGCGTTGCACAGGTATTTCTTCAGGAAGCGGTCCAGCCGCTGTCCTGCGTCGTTTGCGGTTATCGTTACCTCTCTCATAACTAAAACAGTATACCATAAAAGGTCCCGATGTGATAAACTTATTAAAGGTATTGGAATTAACAGAAAGGGGAAACGCATGAGAAAGATCAAAGATCTGATATACGACTACAACGACATCTTCGTGGCCCTGCTCATCATCGCAGCGGCGGCTGCGATCATCTTCTGGCGGGTCACCGACATCATGGCCTACCCGGAGTATCTGGCGGGCAAGGAGCAGTCCCAGACCGGAGAGGTGGACTTTTCCGACGTGGATCTGACACCGGTGGACATCGAACCGTTTAACGAAAACCCGGACGAGATCACGGTGGACGGCAGCGGCGAGGACCAGACTGCGCAGCAGACGCCGGCGGATGAGACGCAGACCCCGGAGGAACCTGCCCAGACCGCGCAGGTCGATGCGGACGGCAACTACACCGTGGAGATCCCCAAAGGGTCTTCCGCCCAGGGTATCGCCCGCATTCTGAAAGATCAGGGCATCATCTCCGATGTCGACGCCTTCATGGATGTCGTCGAGCAGATGGGCGCCACGATGCAGATGAAATACGGCACCTATAAGATCCCGCAAGGCAGCACCGCCGAAGAGATCATCAATAAACTCATTTAGGAGGATACTATGGCACTTGTAACCACCAAAGAAATGTTCGCGAAGGCACTGAACAAGGATTACGCAGTCGGCGCCTTCAACGTCAATAACATGGAGATCATCCAGGGCATCGTGGAAGCCGCCCAGGAAGAGAATGCACCTCTCATCCTGCAGGTCTCCGCAGGCGCCCGCAAATATGCGAAGCCCGCTTATCTGACGAAGCTGGTCGAGGCAGCCATGATCGATACCGGCCTGGATATCTGCCTGCACCTGGACCACGGCGAAGATTTCGACATCTGCAAGAAGTGCGTGGACGACGGGTTCACCTCCGTCATGATCGACGGCTCCAAGCACGAATTTGAGGAGAACATCAAGCTCACGAAGCAGGTCGTGGAATACGCCCATGCCCACGGCGTTGTCGTGGAAGCCGAACTCGGCAAGCTAGCCGGGGTGGAAGACAATATCAACGTCGACGCCCGTTCCGCCACGTTCACCGTTCCCGAAGAAGCGGCGGAATTCGTAGAGCGTACCGGCGTGGATTCCCTGGCAGTCGCCATCGGAACCAGCCACGGTGCCTATAAATTCAAGGGCACGCCCTATCTGGACTTCGAAAGACTGGAAGCGATCCACAAGCTCATCCCCGACACCCCGCTGGTTCTCCACGGCGCCTCCACCGTTCTGCCCGAATTCGTCGCCCGCTGCAACGAGTACGGCGGCAACATCCCCGGCGCCCAGGGCGTTCCCGAGGAGATGATCCTCGAAGCCGTTAAGCACGGCGTCTGCAAGGTAAACATCGACACCGACCTGCGTCTGGCCATGACCGCGGAGATCCGCCGCCACCTGGTCGAGCATCCCGAGGACTTCGACCCCAGAAAGTACCTGGGACCGGCCAGAGATGCCATCAAGCGCATGGTGCAGCACAAGATCCGCAACGTGTTGAACGCAAGCGGCCAGAGATAAACAATTGACAATATTACCAAAAGATGGTATTCATATTACATGAATACCATCTTTTTACTTTGGACGATTTTCTGGCTGCTGCGCATTACGATCGAGGACATCCGCTCCTTTACGATCCCCAACCGGTTTACGCTGGCCATTCTGCTGGCTGCGCCCTTCCTGAGCGCGGCGCCGGTCAGCATGCGTCTTCTTGCGGCCGCACTCCCCTTCTGCCTCGTTCCTTTCCTCGGCATGGGAGACGTAAAGCTGTACAGCGCCCTGGGATTCTGCCTCGGCCCCGCGCCGCTGCTTCGCATCGCCTGCGGTTCTCTTCTGGCAGGCGGGCTCTATGCCGCAGCGCTGCTGGTCCTCCGGAAGGCAAAGAAAAAGGACCGGATAGCATTCGGTCCTTTTATCGCAGCGTCCGCTGCCGTAATTCTTCTTATGCCTTACTTCGCGTCGACAGAAGCCATGTGGGCGATCAGCCGCAGCATGTTGGCGGTGTAGCCCCACTCGTTGTCGTAGAAGGCGACGAGCTTGAACCAGTATTCGTTCATCTCGATACCCTGGCGCGCGTCGAAGCAGGTGGGGGTGGAAGCGCCGATAAAGTCGGAGGAGACGACTTCGTCGTCCACATATTCGATGACGCCCTTCATGTAGGTCTCGGAGGCCTTCTTCACCTTTTCGCAGATGTCTGCGTAGTGGGTCGGCTTCTCCAGCTTGACGTTCAGGTCGATGACGGATACGTCCGCGATGGGTACGCGGTAGGCGATGCCGGTGAGCTTGCCCTGGATCTCAGGGATGACCAGACCAACAGCCTTCGCAGCGCCGGTGGCGGTGGGGATGATGTTGCCGAAGACGGAACGACCCGTTCTCCAGTCCTTCAGGGACTTGGCATCTACGACCTTCTGCTTGGCGGTCGCGGCGTGGATGGTGGACATCAGACCGCCGTCGATGCCGTACTCATTCTGCAGCACCTTGCACAGGGGTGCGAGGCAGTTCGTGGTGCAGCTGGCTGCAGAAACGATATCCATTGAACTTTCGTACTTCTCCTGGTTGACGCCGTAGACGAATGTCGGGGTCACCTTATCCTTAGCCGGAGCGGACATGATGACTTTCTTCGCGCCGCCGACAAAGTGTGCCTTCGCATCCTCGGACTTTACGTAAGCGCCGGTCGCATCGATGATGTATTCGGCACCGAGTTCCTTCCAGGGGATCTTGGAAGCGTCGCCTTCGCTGTAGACGAGGATCTTCTTGCCGTCGATGATGATGCCGTCGTCCGCCTTCTCCAGCTTGCCGGGGAAGCGTCCGTAGACGGTGTCGTATTTGATCATGTAGAGCATGTAGTCGATGTCCGCTTCGCGCTTTGCGATCGCGACGACGTCGAATACTTCCGGCTGCTGCAGAGCGATGCGCAGAGCGATGCTGCCGATGCGGCCGAAGCCGTTGATTCCTAACTTAATAGCCATTTTCTCCTCCTCATTGGCCGCACAGGGCGGTCCCAACCTCTCAGCTATTCGTTACATTTTTTCAAAACTGCCTGCAGGCAGTTGATGGACTTGCCTCTCGCGGAAAACTTCTGCTCGTACTCCGTCTCCACGTTCCATTCCGCGTAGGGACTGTGGTGGAGGTCCCGGGTGACCCAGCGCAGCAGCAGGCCGCGGCTGCGGATCTCCTCCAGGGAGTAGTCGAACAATCCGTCGTTATCCGTCTTGAACTGCAGTACGGCACCGGGCGCCGCACAGGCTTCGTATGCCTTCAGTTTTTCCCGGTACGTAAGTCTGCGCTTGGCGTTGCGAGCTTTCGGCCAGGGATCGCTGAAGTTTAGGTAGATGCGGTCCAGTTCCCCTTCGGCGAAGAAGTCCCGCGCATCCACTATATAATCCATTATAACAAGAAGATTGGAAAGATTATAGTCTTTTGCCTTTTGCAGGATTCGGACGTTGATCTTTTTTCCACCTTCCACCGCGATGAAATTCACGTCCGGATGCAGCCGTGCCATCTCGCAGATAAACCGGCCTTTGCCGGAACCGATCTCCAGATGCAGCGGCAGGCTGGGGTCCGCAAAGGCGCTGCGCCAGCTTCCCCTCTTTGCTTTCGGGTCATCCGCGATCCAGGCGCTGCAGTCCGCCGCGATCGCATCTCTGTTTTTTACACTACGCTGTCTCATTTAGAACACCGGCAGCTTTCCGATGGCGATGACCGCCGCAAAATACAATACCAGGATGACCGCCGCGATGCGGTCGCAATTGTGGAAGGCCATGCCGTTCATGCGGGTGCGGCCGTCTCCGCCCCGGTAGCAGCGGGCTTCCATGGCCATGGCCAGGTCCGCCGCGATGCGGAACGCGCTCACGAACAGGGGCACCAGCAGAGGGATAAGCCCTTTGGCGCGCTGCAGCAGATTGCCGCTCTCAAAGTCCGCGCCCCTCGCCGTCTGGGCCTTCATGATCTTGTCGGTCTCGTCCAAAAGCGTGGGGATAAAGCGCAGCGCGATGGTCATCATCATGGCCAGCTCGTGGGAAGGCAGGCCGATCTTGCTTAAAGGCGAGAGCAGCCGCTCCATGCCGTCCGTCAAGGCCACGGGCTTGGTGGTGAGGGTCAAAAGGGATGACCCGAAGATGAGCATGACGAGCCGGATCGCCATAAAGCAGGCGCGGTAGATGCCCTCCCGGGCGATCTTCAGGATGCCGAAGCGCCAGATGGGGTCGCCGGGGGTCATGAACAAGTTGATGATGGCGGTGAACACGATCAGGAACATGACGGCCTTTAGGCCTCTCGCCATGTACTTGAACGGAACGCCGGAAATTTTGACGAGAATGGCGAGACAGATGCCGCAGAACAGAAATCCCGTAAAATTCTTTACGACAAACAGCGACACGAGGAAAAGGATCGTGCCGATGAGCTTGGTCCGGGGATCCAGCTTGTGGACCACGGAATCGCCGGGATAATATTGTCCGAGTGTGATGTCTTTGATCGCCATTTATCTGAAAGCGTTTACGATCTCTCGTGCCGCCCCGTCTTCGTCGAAGATGTCCGTGCGGACATTGAGTCCTTTTTCTTTTAAGAGGTAAAGGAGTTCGGAGGAAGACGGTGCACCGAGACCGATCTCGTGGAGTTCTTTGTGGTGGGAGAAGACTTCCCGGGGCGTGCCGTTCATGGCCAGATGACCCTTGTCCAGCACCAGGACGCGGTCCGCCATGCGGGCGGCGTCGTCCATGTTGTGGGAGACCAGCAGAATGGTAAGGTTGCGGTCGCGCCGCACCTTCTCCACCATGTCCAGGATGTCCTTATGGCCTTTGGGATCCAAGCCTGCCGTCGGCTCGTCCAGGATGAGCACCTGGGGCTCCATGGCCAGAACGCCTGCGATGGCCACGCGGCGTTTCTCGCCGCCGGACAGTTCGAAGGGAGAAACGTCCCGCTTCGCATCCGGATCGATGCCCACGAGTTTTAGGGCTGCGATCGCCTTTTCCTCGCATTCTTCCGGCGTAAACCCGTAGTTTTTCGGCGCGAAACAGACGTCCTTCAGAACGGTCTCCTCAAACAGCTGATATTCCGGATACTGGAACACCAGGCCGATCTTCCGGCGGGCTTCCCGGGCTTCCTTCGTTTTCTCGTTGATATCGATGCCGTCCGCCAGCACGCAGCCCTTCGTGGGCTTCATGAGGCCGTTCAGATGCATCAGAAGCGTGGACTTGCCGCTGCCGGTGTGGCCGATAATGGCCGCAAACTCGCCGCTGGGGATCGTAAAATTCACGTCTTCCAGCGCCGTCGTGGCAAAGGGCAGACCCTCGCTGTAGGTATATCCCAATTCTCTGACTTCTATCTGCATAGGCACTCTGCCAGCCTTTCCGCGGTAATGATGCCTTCCGGCAGATCGACGCCAAGGTCTCTCAGTTTGGCTGCCATGGAAGCGCCGAAGGGCATCTGCAGGTTGAGTTCCTGCAGTTTTTCGCCGTGCGCGAACAGCGCGGCCGGCGCCTCGTCCAGGATGGGTCTCCCCTTGTCCATCACGATGATGCGGTCCGCCTGGGCGGCTTCTTCCATGAAATGCGTAATTAAAATAACGGTCTTTCCCTCTTCGTGCAGACCCCGGATGATCTTCAGGATCTCCGCTCTGCCGGAAGGATCGAGCATGGCCGTGGGTTCGTCGAACACGATGCATTCCGGCTGCATGGCTAATACGCCTGCGATGGCGATGCGCTGTTTCTGACCGCCGGACAGCAGATGCGGGCCTTTTTTACGGAACTCGTACATGCCGACGGCGTTTAAGGCGTTATCCACCCTTTTACGGATCTCCGCCGGGTCGACGCCCAGATTCTCCGGGCCGAAGGCCACGTCGTCCTCCACGACGGAAGAGACCAGCTGGTTGTCCGGATTCTGGAACACCATGCCGCAGCGACGGCGGATCTCCCAGGTATTGTCCGGGTCTGCCGTAGACATGCCGCACACCAGCGCTTCGCCGGAGGACGGCAGCAGCAGGGCGTTCAGGTGCTTCGCCAGCGTGGACTTGCCGCTTCCGTTGCTGCCGACGATGGCGACGAAGCTGCCCTTTTCGATGTCCAGGGTGACCCCGTCCAGCGCCATGCGCTTTTCGGAGTGCTTCACGTCCACGTCGTTGTTCGTGGTCACGTTGCCTTCCGCATCCTCCACGTAGTAGGAAAACGTTACGTCTTTCAGTTGTATGACCGTTTCTTTGCTCATAACCAAATCAGTATAACATAAAAGGCCCCGGAAATGGGGCCTTCCTGCGCTTATTCTTTCGTTATTTCAAAGCGATCGTGGCGATATAGCGGGTGGCTGCGGGAAGTTCGAGCTGCGGATCTTCGAGCCGAAGTTCCGTCTGGCGGCCGGCAGCCTGCATCTAGCTTGTCTTTTTCGAATTCGCTTACGCTTTTGATCATTCTTGTCTCCTATTCTGTGTTGTTATCGAGCGGTTTTCCTTCTGGCGAAGTTTTTCCCCGAGCAAGAGGCCCAGAAGAGAAACGCCGAAGCCAATGAACGCATATTTGAAGTTCGGGAAGAGGAATGTCCGCAGAGCTTCCGTTTCGAACGACACGAACGTTACGGACGGTACGAGCAGGAACAGGAACGCAAAGACCGCGACCAGGACCCATTTTCCCTTTCCCCACCAATTGTTTTTTCCTGCGGTCACGCACAGGAGCAAAACCGCTGCCGGAAGCGAGATGTACTGGAACACAACCGTGCAGGCTGCCGCTTCCGGTCCTTTGGCGGCAAGCCAGAAGACCACCTGCGTGATGGCATAGATCAGTACCGCCGCAGCGATCAATACAGCCTTTGTCAGCCGGTCTCTGCTCTTTACGATATTCGTGCTTTCTTCCAGGTATGCCGTGTAAGTATCTTTCATTGTTTCTTCCTCCTTGAGAAGATGATCGAGACTCACGGAATACAGGCCGCTCATGCGGATCACGCTGACGATATCCGGGTAGGACCGCCCGTTCTCCCAATTGGAGATGGTCTGGCGGCTGACCCCAAGAGCTTCCGCAGCGCGTTCCTGCGTGTAGCCGGCTTCGTTTCTGGCGTTTCTGATCTTGCTTCCGATTTCCATGGTCTCGATCTCCTTTCGCAATGCCTTACCCATCGAAGGCACCTTCAGGATAAGAAACAACGAACCTTCTATCCAGCCAAAAGGTTTTCCATCCGGGCTTTACCCTTGTACAAATGCTTTTACATGTGTAAAAAGATAGCCCCTTCCAGGCTTCCGACATCTTATTGTAGCACAGATCGGCACGCTGCAGGTCTGCGCATGCCCCTTCTGTGATATAATCCACATAGAGGAGGAGTTGCCTTATGCTGAAAGAAGGAACAAAAGCGCCGGATTTCGCGCTGTGCGATAAGGACGGAAAGACCGTTACCCTGCAGGATTTCGCGGGGAAAAAACTTGTGCTGTATTTCTACCCCAAGGACAACACGGCGGGCTGCACCAAACAGGCCTGCGCGTTTGCCGCGGTGTACGAGGGGTTTAAGGACAACGATGTGGCGGTCGTGGGGATCAGTAAAGATTCTTCCGCATCCCACCGGAAGTTTGCGGAGAAGTACGATCTGCCCTTCATCCTCTTATCCGACCCAGAATTGAAGGCGATCCAGGCCTACGACGTCTGGGTGGAGAAGAAGATGTACGGTAAAATCGGCCACGGCGTCGAGCGGTCCACCTACATCATCGACGAGAACGGCATCATCGAGAAGGCCATGCCGAAGGTCAAGCCCGACTCCAACGCAGCGGACATCCTGGAATACCTGGGAAAGCTGTAGACCGGTCTGTGCATTGACCGGCTGCGCAGTTTTGGGAAGGGTCACAGGGTTTTCCGTGACCCTTTCAGTCATTTCAAAACAGTCAAAGAGAATTACGCAAAAATGGCCCGAAAAGGGCCATTTTTCTTTGACGAAATTCATATCGTCATCTCTGATAGATGATCCGCCCATCCAGGATCGTCATATCCACCTGGATATTGCGGATGTCCTCCGGATCGATGCCGTCGAGGTTGCGGTCGAGGATCGCGATATCCGCCCGCTTTCCGGGTTCCAGCGAGCCTTTGATCTCCTGCTCACCGGTCAGGCAGGCGCCGTTGTAAGTCATCATCTTGACGGCTTCCTTCACGGTGATGCACTCGGACGTGCCCAAAGATGTGCCGCGCATCGCTTTGCGGGTCACCGCGCTGTACATGTTCCAGAACGGATTTAACGCGCCGCAGGGCATGTCCGTGGACAATCCGCAGCGGATGCCGTAGTTCAGGTAGGTGCGCAGCGGCGTATAGCTTTCGATCTTGTCCGGCGGCAGCAGTTCGGGATACCCGTCGCCCTCGCCGTAGATGAACGAACCCTGCACGATGGCCATGATGCCCATCTCCGCCATCATCTCCAACGCCTTCTGCGTGGGGAAATAGGCGTGGATGATGTTGTGGTGATGCGGCCGGGGATTGGCCTTCCAGGCCTTGTACATCGCTTCCACCGCTCTTTCCAGCGCGATGTCGCCCATCACGTGGATGCCGATGTCCCATCCTGCGTCGTGAGCGGTCTTGATGTATCCGTCCAGTTTGTCCAGATTCAGGCGCAGCGGAACGTTCCGGGGGCCGTCGTCTCCCACGTAAGCCCAGGATTTTAAGGCGGTTTTAGAGGTAAGGCCGTAATCTATGGCCATCTTCAGCCCCGTATAGCGGATCCATTCATTGCCGTAGCCGGCACCGAAATCGTAATCGTCGATCACATGAGCGAGCATCGCTTCGTCCGGCACGAAGTTGAATCCATGCCAGGTCGGCATCAGGCCCATGCGCAGGGTGAGGTCGCCTTCCCGGTACAGTTTATGATAAGCACGGGCCAGATTTCTCGTTCCGCCGGCTTCCATGTTGCTCGTGATGCCGTAGGCGTTGTAGACGGGAAGCGCAATGCGGATCAGCTCTTCGAAGGACTCGGGGGAAGGATCGCCCGCGCCGTCGCCTGCCATCCCGCTGGCGACGTCCATCACATTGCGCACCAGCAGCATCGCGTTGCCGTGAAGGATGCCGTTGGGTTCGCCGGTGGACGGGTCATGCACGATCTCGCCTTTTTCCGGATCCGGCGTATCCTTCGTGACCCCGGCCAGCGCCAGCGCCATCGAATTCGCCACGCAGCTGCCGAATACGCGGTCGAACACGACGGGATGATCCGGAGCCGCCTCGTCCAGTTCCTTTTTCGTAAAGCTGCGGTTTTCTTTAAACTGGGATTCGATATAGCTGCAGCCCGTGATCCACTTGCCCTTCGGCGTTGCTGCCGCCTTCTCCGCCAGTTTTTCCTTCAGCATGTCGAAACTGTCGATGCCGAACAGCACGACGCCTTGGAAGGTCTGACCGGCCTGCCAGAGATGGCTATGGCAGTCGTTGATCCCGGGCATGGCGCTGCGGCCTTTCAGATCGATGAGTTTCGTCCAGGGTGCGGCCAGCCCTAAGATCTCGTCGCTGTTTCCTGTTGCCAGGATCTCGTTGCCGCAGATCGCCAGGGCGTCACAGACCGCATCGTCTGCGTCCGCCGTAAAGATGGTTCCGTTGTAGAGAATCATGTCCGGAGTATTAAAACGCGTATTCATAAAATGCCCTCCTCGCTTTCCAGCTTCTGCTTTCATTGTATCATATGCTATAATGTGCGCAGAGGTGTGTATTCAATGAATCCGGAAAGTAAATATACGGTCAAGAAGACCTTCAGTGCGGAGACTGTGGTCTTCCCTGTTATTTTTCTCGCCTTTTTTGCCTATCTGGCCCACGTGATGGGCATGGCCAACATGATCAATACGATCATGAAGACGGCGTTCGATCTTCTGATCAACACCGTTCTGTATATCGTGGCGGTCTGCGTCATCATGGGCGCAGTATCCGAACTTCTTACGGAGTTCGGTTTCGTTGCGCTGATGGACCGGGTACTGCGGCCGCTGATGCGGCCTGTCTTCGGACTGCCGGGCGCTGCCTCCCTGGGCATCGTCACCACGTTCCTCTCGGACAATCCGGCTATCCTGGCGCTCACCGCAAATCCCCGCTATAAATATTATTTCAAAGCCTACCAGTTCCCGGCGCTCACGAACATCGGCACGTCCTTTGGCATGGGACTTATCGTGTGCACCTACATGCTGTCGCTGGCGTCCATCACCGGGGAATCCTACGGCAAAGCCGTCGTCGTCGGGCTGGCCGGCGCGACGGTCGGCGCTGTCGTGAGCACCCGCATCATGCTGCATTTCACGAAGAAGGTCTACGGGACGGATCTGCCCGCGCAAGATGCCTTCCCTTCCGCGCAGGACACCGAGATCGGGGAGCTGGAACCGGGTCTTCGCCCGGTGAGGAAAGGAAATCTGGGCAACCGGGTGCTGGGAGCTCTGCTGGACGGCGGCGCCAGCGGCCTCACTTTAGGAGCGGGTATCGTTCCCGGCGTGCTCATCATCTGTACGCTGGTAATGATCCTGATGAACGGTCCTTCGGACAGCGGTCTTTACACGGGAGCCGCCTACGAAGGCGTCGGACTGATCCCGGCAGTCGCTGCCAAACTCAATTTTATCCTGGAACCCCTGTTCGGGTTCAGCAACACCCAGGCCATCGGCGTTCCCGTAACGGCGCTGGGCGCTGCCGGCGCTGCCATCAGCCTGGCCTCGGGGCTCGCTTCCCGGGGACTTTTGGCCGCGGGCGACGTGGCCGTCTTTACCGCCATGTGCATGTGCTGGAGCGGCTATCTCAGCACGCACACGTCCATGATGGACAGCCTGCACTGCAAGGAGCTGACAGGCAAAGCGCTTATCTCACACACGATCGGCGGCATCGCAGCAGGATTTGCCGCGCATTGGATCTTCATACTCGTCAACCTTCTGTAACAAAAATGCAGAACGGGGACAGTTCTTTGTCTCACCCTTCGACAGAGAACCGTCCCCGTTTATTTCCATGTTTTCTTACTGGGCGTTCGCGTGCTCCTTGTTGTAGCGGTACCACTTCCAGTAGCCGTAGCAGGTGTTCACCATCATGGCGGCGACGGTCACCAGCATGATGTAGGCGCCTCCGCGGATGTACAGCGTGGCATCCATGATGAGAGTGATGATCCAGGCGTACCACTGCTCCCGGTAGCGGGCCAGAAGCAACACGCCGTTGGCAATGCCGAAGCCCGAAGACAGCGCATCCACGTAGGAATCCGCAGCGTCGGGGATCATCCGGATGAGGGAGCCTGCGACGAAAGCGAAGGCGAAGATGGCCGCGATCGCCAGGATATCCTGCTTCGGCGTAAGGGTCTTGACCACCGTCAGTTCCTCTTTCTCCTCGTCCCTGTGCTTGCTCCAGCGCCAGTAGCTTAAAGCGCTCACCGGGATCCAGAACACGCAGATGATGATGGCGGTCACATACCAGCCGTTGTAGAAACACACGATGAGCTCCGAGATCTCGACGAAAAGAATATCCACCACGAAATTCAGCTTGCTCTGCTTGGAGATCATGAGCTCGCAGATGGGGTTGGACAGCACGCAGACGATGGAGGCGACCACCAGAAGCGTGTTGGACGTGTCTTCCAGCATGTAGTCCGGGAAAAAGATGACGAAAATAACGGTAATGGCCAGGACGATTCCCAGGTACCACTTCTGATACGGCGTAAAACTCTTAACGAAAGCCTTTAATTCACTCATTTACAGTTCCTTTAAATAAACCGCGAGGCGCGGAAACGCCCGCAGCGCATTTTCATAATAGATCTGTTCTCTCACCTTCTCCGGATAGATATCCGAAAGAAAATCGTCGAACCGCTCGATGTCCACGAGATTCAGGGGCGGGCAAAAGTCCGTACCGTAGAGGATCTGCGAGGCGCAGTCGGACGCGTGCAGCGCACCTCCGTAATTCGCCAGCAGCACGTTCCAGTCGCTTTCGTACCCTTCTTCGAACAGTCCCGAAAAATCCGTAAACAGGTTCGGGTGATCCGCACAGAGCGCGCAGCAGCGGGCGGTGTTCGGGTCATCCATGTGGGCCGCGACGAAATTGATTCCCGGGTGCCGTTCGGCCGCCCGGGCGATGTGCACTGCAGATGACCCTTCCAGATCCTGATCGGAGGGCAGCACCAGAGAGCACAGACCGGTATGGAATGTGACCGTAAGACCGTATTTTTCGCAGAAAGCGTAGACCTCTTCCAGCTCCGGATCTTCTGCCGTCCCCCTCTGGTAGCTGGTGTAGATCTTAAGCCCGACTACCTTCCAGTCGTCCAAATGGGCCTCGATCTGCGCAAGCTGCGGGCCGGCCGGGGACTTGAGGTCGATGCAGGGGCATAAAAAAAGACGGGGGTCGCTTTGCACGGTACGGACCGTATCCGGATTTGCCAGAATGCTTTCCGGAAACTGCATGACCAGCGCGATATTATCTGCCCGGGAGAAGTACTCATTCCGGATCGAATCGGTTATAATATGCGTGTGACAATCGATCTTTCTCATAACAGTACATTACTATACCACCCCGTTTCGGGGCTTGGCAAGAAAAAAGGAAACTATTGGGAGGAAACAGAATGAAGAACAAGAAAAAGATCCTGGCATTGCTCCTGGCATGCGCCCTGCTCTTTGTAGCAGGCTGCACCAAGGCGGAAGAGCCCGCAGAACCAGCGGAAGACAGAGATGCCTCTGACGATTCCGGGATCGGCGAATGGGAAGTGACGGAACCGGAAACGCCGGACTACAGCGAATATAACGCAAAGGCGGAAGAAGCCTATCTGGCCGCCGTGCAGACCTTCGTGGACATGGGCACCCTGCCCGGCAGCGACGCAGTTATCCCGGTCGAAGGCTACGGCCACGACGAATGGGACAATCTGTACGCGATCTGCGACCTGGACGGCGACGGAAAGCTGGAACTGGTGATCCGCGCAGCGGACTCGATCATGGCCAGCATGCAGGAAAACGTGTACGTATATAACGAAGAGACGGGCGAAGTCACCGACGTGCTCATCGCGTTCCCTGTCTGCAAATACTACGACACCAAGGCCATCGAAAGCGGCTGGTCCCACGGCACAGGTATGGAGACCGACGATTTCTGGCCCTTCAACGCCTTTGTCTACGACGAGGAGAACGACAACTACTACTTCTACGGCTCCGTCTCCCAGTACACACTGGTAGTCATGACGTTGATGGAAAAAGCGGACGAATTCCCCGCGGATGTGGATGAAGACGGCAACGGCATCGTCTACGAGATCATCAACGGCGACGACGCGCCGTTCTACGCGGACGACGCGATCTATCAGGAATGGCGCTCCGGCGTCTTCGGCGACAACGCGCCCGTCGATCTGCCCTGGCACAACGTGGACGAACTCGTCCACCCGAACGAGTGATCTATCGGGGACGGTTCAAATATCTTCAAATTCCAGATACTCGGCATTGCCCCGGTCTGCCTCTTCCTCGAAGAGCAGGCCGGCTTTTTCTATGGCGCCTTCGAAGCCGGTGAGGGCGGCAAAAGGCGAAAACTGCGCTGCGCGCTTGTCCAGGCTCATCTGCGGATGCTTTTTCGAGACCGGATGAGGCAGATCCAGCATGTCATCGTACGAGCCCCTTCCGGGCATAAATTTGTCCGTCATGCTCTGTGCCCTCCGATCTGTTCGTTGCGTTCCCGTCCGGTTGCCTCTTCTTTATAACTGGTGCCGGGCATCACGGCATTCTTACCGTACCGCTTCTTGATGGCCAGCAGCGCCTGCTGCAGCTGGCCTTCCTTCTCGAGCGCCGCATCCTCCGCTTTCTTCTCCTTGGCTGCAGCCTCGTAATCGGTGAACAGATCCAGCTGTTCGCCCTGTTCTTTTTCCTCTTTTACGCTCTCTTCCCGCAGCGTGTGGGCCGCCACCACGTACATGCGCCGCACGAGGCAGGTCGGGTCCGCGATACGGTCGTACAGCCGCATGGCCGCCTCCGTGATGAGCCGCGTAGATGCCGTATGCCGCTCCAGATTCTCCGAACCATGCGCCATCTTCGGCACGGTCTTGCCGTACCAGTCCGCCTGCACCTGCCCTTCGTAGCCCTTCGACAGGCTTTCGGCATCATATCCCAGGCTGAGGACGATCTGGTCCGTCACCAATCCCTTAGCCGCCAGGTCCAAAGACAGCGCGTCCGCCATCTCCCGCACGACCGTGCGGGCCTCCGCGATCTTATACCCGTGGGACAGCACCTGCCCGCTGGACAGACTGTTCTCCTCCGGTTTATACGCCTTGATGTGCCGGATCTCGCAGGGCTCCCAGCCCCAGGCGTGGTCGATCAGCAGCTCCGCGTTTACACCGAACAGTTTGTAGAGCAGATCTTCGTTATGGGGGTCACGGGGGCCGCCGATGCTGCAACGGGCCACGTCGCCCATGGTGTACATGCCGTGCTGCGCCAGCCGCCTTGCGATACCGGGGCCGACCCGCCAGAAGTCGGTAATGGGCCGATGACCCCAGAGCTTCTCCCGGTAGCTGCGCTCATCCAGCTCCGCGATGCGCACGCCGTCCTCATCCGCGGGGATGTGCTTGGCTTCGATGTCCATGGCGATCTTGCACAGGTAGAGATTCGGGCCGATTCCCGCCGTCGCAGTGATGCCGGTGTTTTTCAGCACGTCCTGGATGATGGTCATGGCGTACTCATGGGCGGTCTTGCCGCTGGCCCGCAGATACAGCGTAGCATCGAGAAAGATCTCGTCGATGGAATAGACATGGATATCCTCGGGCGCCGCGTATTTCAAATAGATCTGATAGATCTTCGTGCTGTATTCGATATATTTGGCCATGCGGGGCACGGCGGTGATGAAATCCAGTTTGAGGGACGGATCCGCCGCCAGCAGGTTGATATTGTCCGATTCCCCCGCAAAGCGCCTGCCCGGCGCCAGCCGCAGCCGCTCCGCGTTGATCTGCGCAACCTTCTGATCCACTTCGAACAGCCGGGGCCTTCCCGGGATGCCGAAGGTCTTCAGGGCAGGCGAAACCGCCAGACAAATGGTCTTGTTTGTCCGGCTGCGGTCTGCCACCACCAGGTTCGTGGTGAGCGGGTCACGCCCTCGCTCCCGGCATTCCACCGAGGCGTAGAACGACTTTAAGTCGATGGCGATATAGGTTTTCGGCCAATTCTTCTTATCCATTCCATACACAAAACAAATGTTCGTCCTCGGTTCTATTATACACGATATCGAGGGCTGTGGGAGGATCGCTTTTGCATTGTTTTTGCGTTTTTATCTTTGTTGCAGCACACAAATATTTCACTTGATTATTTGTGCAAGACAAACTATAATCGTAGCATTACGAAATAATCTGCGAATCGGTTGGATTTAGGATTATAATGAGAGTGCTAAGCACTTAACATAGGAGGACACAGCATGGATATCAAGATCACAAAGACTACTAACCCGAAACCTCTTCCCGACGAATCGAATCTCGGATTCGGCTCTGTTTTTACGGACCACATGTTCATCATGGATCACGATGACGACGGCTGGCATAACCCCCGCATCGTCCCCTACGGCCCCATCTCCCTGGATCCGGCTGCCAGCGTATTCCACTACGGCGGCGAGATCTTCGAAGGATTAAAGGCCTACAGAGGCGCAGACGGCAAGGTAAGACTATTCCGCCCGGACGAGAACGGCAAGAGAATGGTCAATTCCGCCATCCGTATGGGCATGCCCGAAGTGCCCGCAGAAGACTTCGTGGAAGCGGTCAAGGCGCTGGTCAAGGTCGACGAACGCTGGGTCCCCTCCAAGAAGGGCAACACCCTGTACATCCGCCCGTTCCTGATCGCAGTCGATCCGAACCTCACCCTGCACGGTATCCATCAGGAGATGTTCCTCATCATCCTGTCCCCCTCCGGCAGTTACTTCTCCGACGGCCTGACGGCAGTCAAGGGCGCCTTTGAAGTCGAAGACGTCCGCGCAGTCCGCGGCGGCACCGGCTTTACCAAGTGCGGCGGCAACTACGGCGCAGCCAACAGAGCCATCATGCGCAGCGAAGCGGCAGGCTACCCCGCCCTCATCTGGCTGGACGGCGTAGAGAGAAAATATATCGAAGAAGTCGGCGGCATGAACGTCATGTTCAAGATCGACGGCAAGGTCTACACCCCGATGCTCAACGGCTCCATCCTGCCGGGCATCACGAGAAAATCCATGATCCAGGTGATGCAGGACTGGGGCGTGGAAGTCATCGAGAAGCGGATCTCCGTGGAAGAACTGCTGACGGCCGCAGACGAAGGCCGCGTGGAAGAAGCCTGGGGCGTCGGCACGGCAGCCGTCATCTCCCCCATCGCCTCCCTCACCCACGAAGGCAAGGAATACGTCTTCAACAACGGCGAAGTCGGTCCGTTCTCCAAGAAGCTCTACGACACCCTTACGGGTATGCAGTGGGGCGAGACCGAGGACACCTACGGCTGGATCGTGACCCTGTAAACAACACCCTTTCGCGGGCTGCGGTTTTCCGCAGCCCTTTTTCTATGCTACAATAAGGCGAAAGGAACGATACTCATGGAAGAAAAACAGACCAAAAGCTTAGGAAAACGCATCGGGACCGGCATCATCGTCGTGTGCGCCGTCCTGTTCGCTCTTTTCTTTTTTTACACGGAACATTACTACCACGCGGATGCCCAGGCCCGGACTGCGCTGCAGAGCGGAGACGGCGTCACGGTGAGCCAGGCAGCGCTGGGCTACCTCTTCGACGGACCCGGCACGGAAGATCTCCTGATCTTCTACCCCGGCGCCAAGGTGGAGGAGACCGCCTATGCGCCGATGCTGCGCAAACTGGCGGAAGAAGGCATGGACGTCTATCTCGTCGCCATGCCCCAGCGGCTCGCCATATTCGGCATCGAACGGGCGACGGAAGTCTTTACGGAAAAACTGGTCGATCCGGACGATCTTACCGTCTGGACACAGGCGCGGGAGCGCTACGGACATTTCTATATCGGCGGTCACTCCCTGGGCGGCGCCATGGCGGCGAACTATGCCGCAAAGCACCCGGATAAGATCGAGGGCCTCGTGCTGCTGGCAGCTTATTCCTCGAAGCCGCTGCCGGAAGATCTGTCCGTTCTTTCCGTCTACGGCAGCGAAGACGGCGTGCTGAACCGGAACAAATACGAAGAGAACAAGGTGAATTTACCGGCGGACTACCAGGAGATCGAGATCGCCGGCGGCAACCACGCCCAGTTCGGCAGTTACGGCAAGCAGAGAGGCGACGGCACAGCTTCGATCTCTGCGGAGGAGCAGCAGAAAGCGACAGTCGATGCTATCCTGAGTTTTTGGGAGGCAGAATAATGAAACGCTGCGTCATCGTCGGCGGTGCGCCGATCGCAAGATACGACAGAATACAACCGTTGCTGCGGGACGACGATTTCGTCATCTACTGCGACAGCGGGCTGAAACATCAGGAAAAGCTCAACAGAAAACCGGATCTCATCATCGGGGATTTCGACTCCCATGAGAAGCCGGATACCGATATCGAGACCATCGTGCTGCCCACCGTCAAGGACGATACGGATACGGTCTACGCCGTCAAGGAAGGACTGCGGCGCGGCGCGGAAGACTTCCTGCTGCTGGGCGTGCTGGGGGCCCGGCTGGACCACACCCTGGCAAACGTATACTCTCTGATAGATTTGGACGAGAAGGGCAAAAACGCCGTCATAGCGGACGATTTCTCCGTTATGCGGATAGTTTCTCATTCGACCGTCGAAATCGCGCCAAATTGGCGTTTTTTCTCCCTGGTCAACATCGATGGAAGTGCTCACGGGGTCACCATCCGGAACGCCAAATACGAACTGGACGACGCCGAGATCCCCTGCAGCTACCAGTACGCTGTAAGCAACGAGCCATTGCCAAATAAAACGGCGGCCGTCTCGGTGCGAGAGGGCCGCCTGCTTCTGATCTGCGATTATGAATGAAACGCCTCCTGCAGCATCCGGGCCGCAGCGCCCAGATCGTCTGCTTTGGCGGTATACAACGCAGATATTTCTTCCGTGGGCTGCAGCAGGTCCGGCACCATGATGGACATCATGCCGGCTGCATGGGCTGCCCGGATGCCGTTGAAGGAATCCTCGAACACCAGGCAGTTCGCGGGATCTGCACCCATGGAAGACGCCGCATACAGAAACAGATCCGGATTCGGCTTGCTGCGCGTTACCGCATCGCCGCCGAACACTTCGGTAAAGTAAGGAAGCAGGCCATTGCCGCCCAGCAGTTCCTTTACCACGCGCTTCGGATTCGACGACGCGACCACAGCGGGAATGCCGGCCTGCTTCAGGTATTCCAGCATCTCGAACGCGCCCTTCTTCACAGGCATGGGCCCGCCGTCCAATTCCTTACGGATATTCTCCTCTACTTCCGTCTGATAGGCATCGTAGGGGAAGTCTGCCCCCAGATAATAGTGTGCGACTTCCCGGACCTTCTCCGGGGTCACACCCAGCGACCCCAGGCAAGCCGCCCAGACCTTGTCCCGGTCCAGACCGTCCCGCTCCGCCAGTTTCATCCAATGTTCTGCGATGAGCCGCTCCGATTCGATGAGCAGCCCGTCCATATCGAAAATTGCAAGTTTTGTGTCTTTCAATGCCATATGTTACTCCACGATCTCGATGCGCCCTTCCACATGGGCGTCCAGGCGGTCGTTGGTCGAGAAGTATTCCTCGTAGATGTTATTGACCGACGTAGCCACCACCCGGGGCCGCATGTTCTGTTTCACCTCTTCCAGAGGCACGTGGAAGAATTCGTCGAAGTTCTTGTAATGATAGTTCTGCAGCGCGATCTTCAGCCGGTCGTCCGGGGCGATCTCCCTGCCCTGCCATGTAAATTCCTCGATCGTCCGCGTCGACTTGCGGTACTTTACGTGGAAGCCCTTGGAGAACTGGTAGAATTCCGTGTGACCCTCCCAGGCCTCATCCCGCAGCACGTACTGCACCATGCGCTTCAGCTGGTCGCCGGTCACCTCCAGCATATACAGGGCATCGTCGAAGGGCGTATTCTCCAACATATCCTGATATTCGATGATGGGCCCGAGTTCTGTCTTGCGGATGCTGCCGGAGCCTAAGATCATCAGATCGAAGCTGGCGTCCCAGGCCAGAGCATCGGCATACAGATTGCCCATCTCGGTCTCCTGCTCGCGCCGCGGATGGGTGAGCTTTCTCGCCCAGCGGGTGACGACTCTCTTGTATTTCGTATCGGTCTGCGTGCGGTAGGAATCCAGCAGTTCCTCCATGATCGCATCCTTGGGCGCCGTATCCTCGTTGATAGGAATGCACTGCCACTTCAGGCTTGCGATCTCGTTGGCATCGCAGTCCACCTCCAGATCCAACCGGCCGATGATGGAAGTCCCGGTGCCGGCCTGCACGATGGGCACGCCGTTTACGATCTCCGGCTCCTCCATAAACGTATGGGTGTGACCCCCGATGATCAGGTCCACGCCCCAGTCCGGATCCAGCAGTTTCGCCAGCTCCCGGTCCGCTTCGATGCCGATGTGGGTGAGCAGTACCGTAAGATCCGTACCGGTATTGCGGTAGTTGTCGCAGATAACGCCGACCTCTTTCGCCACCTCTTCGACGTCGATAAATGTGCCGATGAGCTTCTCCGTCTTCGCAGAAGCCAGCACATCTTCCGTAAGGATGCCGATGAATAATACGCGCATGCCGTCCGCTACATCGATGTTCAGATAGGGCTGGAAGAGGCGTGCGTTGTTCATGGTGACGAACAGATTGGCGTTGATGATGGGAAACTTTGCACACTTCTCCAGGAACAGCAGATGTCCCATGCCGTAGTCCGCTTCGTGGTTGCCGAGGGTCACAACGTCCGGGGCCAGCATGTTCATCAGGTCGATGGTGGACAGGCCCTGGTATTCGGCGTCGATGATGGATCCCCGGAACATGTCTCCGGCCACCGCGTAGATCACGTTTTCTTCTTCGCTGCGCACTTTGCTGACGTAGCCGGAAAGCCTCGTTAAGCCGCCGGTCTCCTTGCCGTCCTTCATCTCGGGCAGAAAGGCGCCGTGCATGTCGTTGGAATGCAGAATGGTGAGTTTTTTGATATCGCTCATGGGTATGTCCCCCTTTCTTTCGCCTTTATTGTACCATAAGGTGACCGCAAGAAAAAAGAGCGGGTGCATCCGCTCTTAGTAGTCTAAGGTCTTTCGGGAGGTTCGCCCTGGGGAGGCGGGCCCGGCGGGCCGAAACCGCCCGGACCGTGGGGCATCGGTCTTACCTCTTCGTCCCAGTCGTCCCAGTCGAACCGCTCTTCGAACTCTTCGTAGAACTCCTCCCAGTCGTCATCGTCCCAGTCGTCTCTTCTCTGGAAGGCGAACATGCCCGGGCTCTGCTTTTTGTCGATGGCTTCTTCCCGGTCTTCCGGGCTCACGTCCATCATGAACAGCTTGGGGCCCTTGCCATCCTTCGGAGGGAACATGTTCTGCAGGCCCTGCTGCAGCTCCACCCTCTGTTTCTCGCTGCCCGAGGTGACCCCAGCCACCACCGGGGTATCTTCGCTTTCGTCCATGCGGCCCAATTCTTCCATGCGGGTCCTGGTGTGGTCCATCGCCTCGTCGAACTTCTTGTTTTTTACCTCCTGTGCGATCGTCTGGGCGAATTCTTCACTTCCTTCGTCCAGTCCCTCCACGGAGATGACCCGGCCAAACCGGTTGATCCCGAACTCCAGGGAAGTCTCTCCCGCGTCCACGGATACGTAGGAGCTGGCGGAGGCCGTCATGTAGCCGAAAGACCCGCCCGCGATGCAGATGACCAGCATAGCGACGATGGCCAGCCGGGCGATGCGGTTGAAGCGCTTTACGCCGCCGATCTTGACGCGGTCATCCACTTCGATCGTATCGCCCACCCGGCATTTTTGCCGCGTGGTGACGACGATGCCGTCTTCCCGAAGCACCGCCGCCTCTCCGTTTTTAATTTCCAATACGATCGCTTTCATGTCTTTAGTGCCTTTCGAATGTATCCCAGATATTCCGCCAGGACCGGATATTCTCCGGACAGGATCTCCGCTGCTGCGATGATATAGCGGCGGTGTCTGTCCAGTATTTTGCGGGCTACCCCGCTGGCCAGCTCCAGTTCCTTCATGGGGAGGGCCTTGTTCTTCCGCATTTTATCGAGCAATTCCTCGTTCTTCAGGAGCGCCAGCACCGCTTTGCAGCAGGCGTCCTTGGTCTTGCCCGCTTTCGGGGAGCTCTCTGCCAGGTCGAAGAACGAGAAGCCATATGGCCTTAGGATCTCCTGGGCTGCCGCGATCTCTTCGCGGGCTGCGGCCGCCGGGTCCACCGCGGGGCCTGCGGACATCTCCGCCACCCTGCTCTGGACTTCCAGGCTTACCGCATCCGGCGTCTCTCCCTCTTCCGTGCCGAAATCGCCGTCGAAGGCGCCGGGCAGCACGTGGATCTCTCCTTTATGCCGCCACTGGGAGCGGATGTCGTCCAGGAGCCGCCGGCGGATGACCACCGAAGCGAAGGCCGGGAACGAACTCTTGTCCGCCTCGTAGCTCTGCACCGCCTCGTGGAACGCCAGGAGCGCCGTGCCCCATTCGTCGTCGCTGTCCGTAATGTAGCGGTGCGTTACGTCGCTGCAGATCCGCAGCATCCAGAACTTTTGGGCCTCTATCAAATTGTTGAGCGCGTCCTCCGAGGTCTTCGCCTCCAGCGCCAAACGATCGATATCCATGCCCAATATTATATATTTTTCAGGTTCAAACTACAATGCTTCCTTGAACTCCGCTTTACCGCAGGAGATGGTCAGATTGCCGTTGCGGCAGCGCAGTTCGTCCAGGAATTCCTTGGTCTTAGCCGCATCCTTCAGCACGATCCGGTACGTCAGCTCGTACAGCGTGCCCATGTTGGTGGTCTTCACCTTGTCCAGTTCGCTGCTGTTCGTATATTCTGCAAACAGATCATCAAACAGGCCTTCGTAATCCAGGCTCTCCGGGATGGAGATCTTCAGAGTGCGTTCGCCGTCCTTCCTGCCGCCGAAATCCACGGTGGTCAGCACGGCGGTGAACACCGCCATCACCAGGAAGAAGCAAATGGCAAGGCCTACGTAACCCATACCCAGAGCCAGTCCCAGGGTCATGGCCAGGAAGATCATGCCGATCTCCCGCGCGGTGCCTGCCGCAGAGCGGAAACGCACCAGCGAGAAGCCGCCGGCCACGGCGACGCCTGCGCCGATGTTGCCGTTCACCAGCATGATGACCACGGCTACCGTTGCGGGGAGCATGGCCAGGGTCACTGCGAAGCTCTGGGAATATTTATTCTTATACATGCACAGCAGCGCGGTGCCGATGCCCAGGAGAAGGGCAAGGCCGAGAGTCACGAGAAATGCGGTTCCGGTAATTTGGCCGCTGCTGAAGATGGAATTAAGCATAGAATCGAACATGGTTTTGGTTCTCCTTTGTATTGGCTGCGCCGTGACCCATCACAACGCTCTGGTAGTAGGTTCCGTATTTGGAAAACGAAGTCATATGGATGCCGTTTTCTGAGAGAAGGCGGGCCAGCCACAGGGGCGCTGCGCCGGGGATCTTGATCTCCATCAGGACCGTATCGCTGTCCAGGAGCGGATAGCCGTCGTCGCCTTTGCGAAGGTCCAGCCGGTCTTCCCGGTAGCGGAGGTTCGTGTCGAAGGTGACCCGCAGCTCCGGGTTCTCGATCCCCTTTATCCCTGCGAAGGCTTCCCGGTCGTAGCCGATAAACACCTTGGGTTTTAAGGGAAGGCGGTTTCTCAGCCAGTTGATCTCCCGGGAGATCTGGGACGGCTTCGTCAGCAGGCCGCTCTTTAAGTAGAGCGCTGCCTCTCTGGCGGGCAGCACGATCCTTCTCTTGTAGACCACGCCGTCGTATTTCTTCTTGATCTCCACGAACACGTTGTCCATTTCTTTGGCGGTGCCGTAGCTGCGCACGCGGAGTTTTTCTTTATAGGCGGGCTTCTCAATGGATTCCCGGATCAGCTGCCAGTCGTCGGTATCGTAGTACAGGTTGCAGATCGTGTAATTCGCATGTGCATCCGGCTCCATATGGCCTTCGATGCCCCGCCTCATCGCTTCGTACTGCGCCTTCGTCAGCAGGACTTTCTTTTCATATCGTTTAAAACAGTTCTGAATGATCTCTGCCATGGTTTCTAACCTCTTTTCACTATATCTTTCGGAGGCGACCCGGCCAAAATTGGGGTCGCAGCAAAATAAAATAAAAAAACGGCCCGTTTCCTCGGGCCGTCCGCTTATTCTTCATTGGAGGTGTTTTGTTTTATTAGTTCTGGGGCACTTCCGGAGCTTCGCCGTTCATGCCGCCCTGGGGAGGCTGACCCATCGGTCCGTGACCGCCGTGGCCGCCCTTGGGGCCAAAGCCGCCTTCCGGCATTTCCGGTCTTTCGCCGTTCATCTCAGGCATTTGTCCGTTCATGCCGCCATGGGGACCCATCTGGCCGTTCTGTCCGCCGAAGCCGCCCATCTGGCCGCCCATGCCGGAATCCATGGTGGTTCCGTAGGGGTTGACGAAGCATCCGTCGACGATGTAGCAGGTACCTTCGTAGTCCAGACCGCCTTCGCCGCCGTTGCTGGCTGCCTTTACGATGGTGGTGAGCCCGCCAAGGATGTTGACGTTTCCGTTGGAGTCGATGCCGTCCGCGCCGGCAGAGACATTGATGGTGCCTCCCATGATGTTGACGGAGAAGGTGTAATCCGTCAGGTCGCTGTTCGCTGCGTTGATGCCGTCGTCACTGGCCGTTACGTCGATCTGGCCGCTGTAAATATTTATGACCGCGCCTTCCAGCGCTTCGCCGGATTTTTTCACGTTGATGGTGGGACCGTCTTCGCCTTCCTCACCGATCGTCAGGATATAATCGGCCTTGATGCCGTCATCGCCTGCGCTTACGGTAATGGTTCCGCTCTTGATGGTCAGATCCGTGCCGGAGTTCATGCCGTCGTCCACCGAGGTGATGTTGATCTTCAGGGAGCCGTCGACGATGAAGGAAGCGTCGCTGTAGCCGTCCGCGATATCGTCTTCGTCGGTGCTGCTCACCTTGATGCCGTGCTCGGCGTTGCCGTTGACGTTCAGAGTGCCGGTGCCGGTGAGAACGGTGCTGCTGCCCGCCTTCGCCTTGATGACCGCGCCATCGTAGGTATCCAGTTCTTCGTCTGCGGTATCTTCGTTATCGTTGAGGGTAACGGTGCCTTCGACCACGATCTTGGCCTCGGCCCCCTTGTTGACGGAGAGCGTTGCGCCGGTGGTGCTGGTGAGGGTGAGGTCCTTCAGCACGAGGACCACGTCCTGGGTGCCCTTCTTTACCTTGATGCTGCCGTCGCTGCAGGTGCCGGTGATGATATAGGTGCCCGCCTCGCTGATGGTCACTTGATCATTGGAATCGCTCATCACGATGGTCTCGGCGTTCTTGGTATCGACCGTCAGGGCTTCCGCCGTGTTGCTCGCCAGCGTGCTGGTCTGGATCTCGGTCGCCTCGCTGGCGTTTTGCGCGGTTCCCATCGGACCTTGCTGGCTGGGCATGCCGCCCTGCAGGATCTGTTGGATCTTTTGTCCGAACCAGGAGATCCAGCTGGAACTTCCTGTCTGCGCTTGCTGCGCGTCGTCTGCGAAAACTCCGGCGGGCACGGCGATCATGCTGGCCGCCAGGGTTATGGTTGCTGCTTTCTTTGCGATCTTATTCATGGTATTTCTCCTTATCTTCTGTTTTCATTCAGATCTCTTCGGGGTCCCTTCCCCTCTTGCACTATCTATTTCGGAGGGCGTTTTGGGATTTTTGGGGTCACGGAAAATATTTTTAAAAAATTTGTGCTACACTAAAATCATCAGAAGATACAAAGGAGGAAGACCATGCCCTGCACCACACTGTTAGTAGGAAAGAAAGCAACCTTCGACGGGTCCACTATGATCGCGAGAAACGAAGATTCCGGCGGGCTCTCGTTCAATTCCAAGAAACATATCGTCGTACAGCCGGCGGACCAGCCCCGGCATTACGAATCCGTTATCTCCAAGGTAAAGATCGACCTTCCAGACGATCCCATGCGCTATACCGCCATGCCAAACGGAGATCCTTCCGAAGGCAATTGGTACGCTGCCGGGGTCAACACCGCAGGCGTTTCGATGACCGCCACAGAGACCCTCACCTCCAACGAGCGGGTGCTCTCCGGCGATCCGATGGTAAAGGAAGGCATCGGCGAGGAGGATATCGTAACGATCACCCTGCCCTATATCCGCAGCGCCCGGGAAGGCGTAAAGCGGCTGGGGATGCTGCTGGAGACCTACGGCACCTACGAGATGAACGGCATCGCCTTCTCCGACATCGATGAAGTCTGGTGGCTGGAGACCATCGGCGGCCATCACTGGATCGCCCGCCGGGTGCCCGACGACTGCTATGCGGTAGCACCCAACTACTTCAACCTGGACGAATTCGACCTGGACGATGCCTTCGGAGAACAAAAGGAGCACATGGCCAGCGCGGACATCCGCGAGTTTATTGCAGAAAACCACCTGGACCTCAGCTTTGAAGGCATGCCCTTCGACGCCCGCACGGCTTTCGGCAGCCACAGCGATGCGGACCACGTGTACAACACGCCCCGCGCCTGGTATATCGAGCGGTATTTCAATAAGAACACCTATTTCTGGGACGGCCCGGATGCGGACTTTACGCCCTTCTCCGACAACATCCCCTTCTGCATGGCGCCGGAGCGCAAGATCACGGTGGAAGACGTAAAGTACGTGCTGTCTTCCCACTATCAGGGCACCATGTACGATCCCTACGCCTCCAGCAGCGAACCCCTGCACAAGGGCGAACTGCGGCCCATCGGGGTCAACCGGAACAATTTCCTTTCGCTCACCCAGATCCGTCCGGACCGCCACGAAGCCATCCGCATCCTGGAATGGGTGGCCTTCGGCTCCAACGTATTCAACGCCTTCGTTCCGCTCTACGCCAACGTGGACAAGGCACCGGTCTATTTCGCCACGGCAGACAGCCAGGTGACCACCGACAGCTTCTACTGGACGAACCGCATCATCGCCGCCATGGCGGACGCCAGCTACGCCAAGTGCAAGGCGCATCTGGAGCGCTATCAGCTGGCGGTGCAGTCCGAGGGCTGGCGCATCATCAAGGAGACCGATAAGAAATTCGAGGGTCTGAAGCGCAAGACCAACGCTGCCGCCATCAAACTGCAGGAAGAGGCCAACGAGCAGATCGCTGCTATGGTACGGGAAAAGACCGACGACCTGTTGGACAAGGTGCTGCGGGAGCGCAGCCTGGAGATGAAGAACCATTATTCCCGCGCCGACGCATAAAAACGCAAAGAAAAAAGACCGCGGTTCTTCAGCCGCGGTCTTTCGTTTGCTTTTCCGTTATTCTTCCGTTCTCTTTTCCAGGTACATCGTGCCGCCGCCGTCGGAGATCAGCAGCTGGCCTTCTTCGTTGAATTCCATCTTGGAATCCGCGCCGTTCATGTTGATGGTGCCCGCTTCCGCGTCGTAGGTAAAGTCGTTTTCTTCGCCCGCGATGCTCATCAGGCCGGTGCCGTCCGCCGCAAAGCTCAGAATGGCTTCGTATCCCAGGTCTCTCAGCTGCTGCATCGCCTCTTCGTCGGCAGACGCTTCGCCGGCGTCGATCTTGATGACGTCGTAAGTGCCGGTATAATCCACGGGTTCCGGAGCCGCTTCCTTTCCGCATGCCGCCAGGGCAAAGATAAGGATCAGCGCGAGCGCAAGGCTTAAAAATCTCTTCATGTTGTCCTCCTGAATCATCTATCGTCTCTGCCTTAGGGCATCAGTTCCAGATACATGGTCCCCGCCGGATCGACGATCACGAGGGATCCGTCCGACAGCAGGGTCATCTGCGATGTCTGGTCGTTCATCGTAATAATGCCGCTCTCGTCGTCGTACGTAAAGCGGGTGAGTTCGCCCCGCAGGTCCATTACGCCGTTGCCGTCATCCTCCAGCACGATGATTGTCCGGAAGCCTCTGTCGCGGATCGCCTGCATGGTCGCTTCGTCCGCAGAGCCCTCGCCGCTCACCGTTTCGATACGCGTTATGAGGTACGTCGCTGCGAAGGTATCGTCCGGGTCCGGCTTCGCCGGGATATCCAGGTATTCTCCGGCCGGTTTTGCCACTTCTGCCACTGCGGCGGGTAGTTCATTGTTTTCAATTGGTTCGGGCTGTTCCTGCGCATCGTTTGCTTTGCATCCGACCATCGCCAGAGCCAGCAGCAGTGCCAGGAGCAGGCACAACCGTTTCTTCATGGGTCTTCCTCCAAGGGATAAGATTTGCCCTGATATTATAACAGAGCGCAGAGGAGCTTGCCAGTTTTAATTTTACTGCGGATCGATGCCGCGCTTTACCGCTTCCTGGCGAAGGATCTCTTTTTCCAAGGCGCTGTCCTTCCAATCCAGCTGGCCGTCCCGGTTCCAGTCGATGCCGGACTTAGGCGCACCGTTTCCGGAAGTTGCCGTTTTATCCGCTTTCGGAGCCTTTCTGTTGACTTCTTTCGGGATGCTGCCGTACTTCTGCGCCAACTGCTCCACTTTCTCGTCGCTCACCCCGCCGTTATCGCTGAATTTTCGCAGCGGTGCATTCAGGATCTGAGCTGTACGGGCGGCTTCTTCCGCTGCCTCCCTTGCCTTTCTCTTTCTGCGGGCCTCCAGGTAAGGCAGCAGGCCCCAGGCGAGAAGCGCTCCGCCGAGGCAGAATCCGACGACCATGCCGCCGAACGACAGTTGTTCTCCCGAATCGTCGAAACAGATCCCGATGAACATCAACCCGAATGCGATCTTCGCGATCATCGCGCCGCGGCTCTGGCGCATGCCGGTCTGGGCTTCCCTTTCGTCCGCCCGCGTTTTTCTGTACTGACTGCTCATGGGTCACCTCCAAAAAAGTCCTTCTCGTGGTATTATTATACCATAGGAAAAAGACACAAGGAGGCACAAATGATCTTAGCATATAACGGCAAAACGCCGGATATCAAAAAGGCCGCGTTCGTGGCCGAGAACGCGGTCGTTACGGGGGACGTGACCCTGCAGCAGGACAGTTCCGTCTGGTTTGGTGCGGTCATCCGCGGGGATGGGCCCCACATCGAGATCGGGGAACGCAGCAACATCCAGGACGGCTGCGTGCTGCATGCGGATCCGGGTTACCCTCTCACCGTAGGGAATAAAGTAACGGTGGGCCACGGAGCCATCCTGCACGGATGCACTGTCGGCGACGGCAGCCTCGTCGGCATGGGCGCCATCGTGCTCAACGGCGCGAAGATCGGAAAGAACTGCATCGTCGGCGCAGGCGCCCTGGTAACGGGAGGCAAGGAATTCGGCGACGGCAACCTGATCGTCGGAAGTCCGGCCAAAGCCGTCCGCAAGCTTACGCCTGTCGAGATCGCATCCAATCTGTCCTCCGCCAAGCACTATGTGGAACAGGCGAAGGAATACGCAAAATAGACTACATCGCGTCCACTTCCGCCATCAGCGCAGCCGCTTTTGCCACGGCTTCTTCGGAAGCCTGCGGCATGGGCTCTGCGCAGTAGGGCTGGATGGGGAGGCCCTTCAGCATCATGGCCCGCTTCATTAAGGGATGGAACGGGTCCATGATCGAATAGAACGTAAAGAGCTTGTTGATCTTCTGCTGCAGCCTTGCGACTTCCGCCAGATCGCCTTCATCCACCGCTTTGCAGGCCTGTGCAAAGAGCGCGGGATACAGGTTCGTAAGGCCCGAGATCGCCCCGTTGCCGCCCGAAAGCATGTTGCGGAAGAAGTTATCGTCGTAGCCCTGAAGGATGCAGAAATCGTCGAATTCCGGCCTTACAGCGTCCAGGAGAGCGCGGGTATGAGGGAAACCGGGCACGGTATCCTTCAGGCCTGCGATATTTTTATGCTTTTTCAGCAGGCGCACCAACAGGGCCGGCGAGATCTCCGATCCCGTGGCGCCGGGGAAGTTATACAGGAAGATATCTCCGTGGATGCGGTCTGCGCACAGGTCGTACCAGCGTTCCAGCTCCGGCTCCGTGAGCGCGAAGTAATACGGCGGCACGATGATCACCGCATCCGCGCCTTTGTCCAGCGCATAGTTCGCCAGTTCCACCGTATCGTCGATGCGGGTGGAGCCGCAGCCGATGACGGTCTTTGCCCTGCCTTTGCAGACATCGACGGCGATGTCCGCCATCTGTTTTCTCTGGGTCATGGAAAGCGCGAAGAACTCGCCGATGCTCCCCATGACGATAAATCCCCGGATACCGCCCGCCATCACATATTCGTATACGCTTCTCTGGGCAGCCTCATCGATGTTCCTATCCTTGTCGAAGCACGTGATGATGGGGCAAAAATACTGAGCCTTATACATAGTTGCACACCCTGGCGATCGCCATTTCCGTAAATCCGAGGGCTTCCGCCTTCGTCAGTTTGCCGTTCGCGACGTCCTGCAGTTCCTGCATCAGGACGTCTCCCATCTTCTCCAGCGTCTGCGGTCCGTAGATGACCGGGCTGGCGTCGATATCGATATTGTCGCTCATCTTCGCGAAAGTCAGTTTGTTTCCCGTGATCTTGATGACCGGCGCGATGGGATTGCCCGTCGGCGTGCCCCGTCCCGTGGAGAACACCACGACCTGGGCGCCGCCGGCTACCATGCCTGCAACGGAAGACGGATCGTTGCCCGGCGTGTCCATGATGACCAGGCCCTTCTTCGCCTCCACCTGCTTCGCGTAATCGTACACCGCGTTCACCGCCGTGTGGCCGCCCTTGTGGATACAACCCAGAGACTTTTCCTCCAGGGTCGTAAGCCCGCCGGCCTTGTTGCCGGGAGACGGGTTGCCCGCCCGGACTTCTTCTCCTACCAGCTGCAGCGCCTTCTCGTAACGGTGCACGATGTCGTAGATCTGCTGCGAAATTTCCGGTGTAGCGCCGCGCTTCGCAAGAATATGCTCCGCGCCGATGAATTCCGTAGTCTCCGACAGGATGGACGTGCCGCCCAGCGCCACCATCCGGTCGCTCATCTCGCCGATGAGGGGGTTGGCTGCCAGGCCGCTGGTGGGGTCACTGCCGCCGCATTCGGTGCCCACGATGAGTTCGCTCATGGGGAACGCTTCTTTCTGCTGCATCGAAGCCTCCGCCGTCATCTCCTTTGCAGCCCGCACCGCCAGTTCGACGGTCTTGATGGTGCCGCCGCACTCCTGGATGATGAACTGCGCCAGGGGCTTGTTCGTCCGTTCTTGGATCGCCTCCACTACCAGATCCATCTGGCAGTTCTCACAGCCCAGGGAAATGACTACCGTTCCGTACACGTTGGGGTTCGCCGCATAGCCCGCCATGACGTCCATGGTGAGCTGCTGGTCCGTTCCTACCTGGGAGCAGCCGTTCTGATTGTTGAACGTAACAGCGCTTTCCACCTGATCTGCCACGATCCGCGCCGTATCCGATGCGCATACGGATGCGGGCAGGATGAGGATCTTGTTTCTGATGCCGATTCTGCCGTCGGGTCTTTGATATCCGTAAAATTCCATGCCGTCCTCCTATAGCGCTTCTCTGTGGTTCTCTACGTTATGCGTGTGCACGTGGGTGCCCGCGGGAATATCTTCCGCCGCCAGACCGATGTGTTCGCCGTATTTTACGACCGGCTGCCCCTTGGGAATGTCCCGGATGGCGACCTTATGGTAGATGGTTACGTCGCTTTTCGCCGTGACCCCGAGATCGGCTCCCCTGGCTTCGAGTCTGTCACCCTTGGCGATGGGCTCGATGGCAACTGCCACGTTGTCCTTCGCATCGATGATGGTTACGTTCATGTTTGTTGCTCCTTCTGATATTGCTGCAGAGTATCGATATCCCGCGCCTCGCACGGATCGGGAAGCGGCCAGTAAAAACAGTCCTCCGGATCTTCGCGAAGGATGCGCCGTCCGCCCTGATCCCCTTTCAGCGAGAGGAGCGCGGGAAAACATTCTTTGGAAAAAATAGTGGGATTGGTCGGGTCACCGCCGGCCAGGCAGCTGCCCATGGACTTGCCGGAGGCCTTCCAAGCTTTATGGAATGCCGCCAGCGTGTCCGCCTTCAGAAAAGGCTGATCGCCGGCACAGAAACAAATGGCTTCTGCGCCTTCCGCCGCCAACGCCTGCACGCCGGCCCGGATGGAACCCGACAGACCCTGCAGACATTCTTCGGAAAAGACGCAGGAGATGCCGTTCGCTTTGCAGAGCTTTCGAACTTCGCCGTGGCAGGTGACCACCGTTACATGAAAGCGTCTGTCCCACTGCAGGCGCAACGGTACGTGCAGCACCATGGGAGTGCCGTTCAGTTCTGCCAACAGTTTGTTGCTGCCGAAACGTTCTGCTCTTCCGCCTGCGAGAACGAGGATCTTGATCATACGGTACCCCTTTCTTTCCGGATCATGTACCAAACACGTCGATTCAATTTTAATACGCCGTCCGTATGGAGTCAAAAGTAAGTGTGACTTTTGAACATGCTGTTAATAAAAAAAGCCCTAGCGGGCCGCATAAAATAAGCGAGGAAATCGCAAACGCTGAGCAGCCAGCCCGTATTCAGAGGGCTGGCTGCGATAAAGTGTTGACGAGCGTTTTTATGCGGACGCCAGGTCCTGTTTTACTTGGAATTGATGAGCACCGTTCTGGTCGCTGCATCATAGCCTACGTTGAAGCCCAGCACGTTGCCCAACTCTGCCAGCTGGAAATAGGTGCTGCCGCCGAATACCATGACTGCCGCAAGCAGTACAGACAATAACTTTCTGAAAGAGTGCTTCATAGTTTCTTTCCCCTTTCCCAATATAACTACCGGACATATGAAGACCATATGCCGGTCTCAAACTTAACCAGCTACCAGTTTAATAGGACAAGTCCAACAAATGTCCAACAAAAAAGGAGCGGATTGCTCCGCTCCTGAATTATTATTTTATGCCGCGATGCACATTATTCCAGTTCTATAAATGCCTGTCTGAAATCCTCGATCAGGTCGTCGATATTCTCGATGCCGATGGAGATGCGCATCAGTGCCGGGGTGATCCCCATGGCCCTTCTCACGTCGTCCGGCGTCGTGTTGTGGGAGGATGTTACGGGGTGGCTCATCGTCGTGCGCATACCGCCCAGAGTCGGCGCATAGTGGACGAACTTCAGCCGTTTCATAAAGGCATCGATCTTTGCATCGTCCTCCGTGCAGAATTCCACGCTCATCATGCCCGTGATCTTTTCGTCGTCCTTCCAGAGTTTCTTCGCAAGGTCCCGCTGACGGAAGCTGTCCACCGATGGGTGGTTCACCTTCACGATGCGGGGATCGGTCTCGAAATACGCCGCCAGCTTCGCCGCGTTGGACATCTGGCGTTCGATACGCATGGGAGCGCTCTCCAGGGCCCGGATCATCTGGAATGCCGGGAACGGATCCGCCGGTGACCCCATGAACAGCGAGAATTCATAGATCTTCTCGACCAACTCCGGCCGCGCCGTTACGCAGCCCAGCAGGATGTCCGAATGGCCGGACAGGAATTTCGTAAGCGAGTTGATGACGATGTCCGCGCCCCACTCCAGCGGGCGGATGGACAGAGGCGAGCAGAACGTATTGTCCACGACCAGCAGCGCCCCGGCGTCTTTCGCGATCGTTACCAGCTCCGGCAGATCCACCAGATCGATCGTCGGGTTGGCGCAGATCTCGGTGTAGATCATCTTCGTGTTCGGCTTGACTGCCGCGCGGACCGCATCCAGGTCGGACATGTCCACATATGTCGTCTCCACACCGAACTTGCCGAACAGGAAGTCGAACAGTTCGATGGTCTCACCATACAGGCAGCGGTTGCTGAGGATATGGTCGCCGCTCTTGAGCAGCGCTGCCGCCGTCGCGGTGATCGCAGCCATGCCGGAGGAAAGGATCGTGCTTGCCGCATCCATGCCGGGCGCTTCCAGTTTCGTCATCAGTCCTGCCAGCACATCGCGGTCCGGGTTGTTGGTCCGGATGTAGGTGTAGCCCTGCTGATAGGCCGTTTTGATCTCCTCAAAAGCCGTAGCGCCGAACGCCGTGGCCGGGTAATACGGGAACGATTCCGCCTTTCCCATGTTGATCGCGTCGTCGCGGTATTCTCTGGTGTATAAAACATCGGTCTGGATGTGTGCCATAGTTTGCCTCCTGCGTCTATGTTGTGCGAAACTCTCAATAATAAAGATATCAAAAAACAGGGTATTCAACAAGGGAGGGCATGCTTCTGATTCGAATCTGGCTTTATCAGCTGTCTGCCCGGCTGGAATCGCCATGCGAAGGACCGCCGGGAGATGGTCCCGAAGCGACCTGAGTGGTATCCTCCCATGCTGGAGCGGTTTACGAAAGATCGAACCTTACCCTGCCCGCGGCGTTGTTTCGTCTTTCTTTTCTGCACCGCATATCTCCGATCCGCTCCGATGGAAAACCTTTTATAAGATCTTGATACGCCTCTTCGGACTCTATGCAGTCTTCGGGGTTGTCGGCATTGGTTCTTATTTCAGTTTTACTCCGCCAGCAGCATATCCTTTGTATTTTTGGATTATTTTATTGAATTCTACCGAGCCATTCTCTTTTTAATGCAGAAATAAGCAGGCAGAGAAGTCTGCCGGAAAAACGTACTATCTGCCGCGATTCAGAACTACTCTGCATTCCGCCATTCCGGGGCGAGCATTTTTGCTCGATAGCGGAAAATGGATCGTGTTAAGCGCTAGTAATCCTCTTAAAAAAACGCTTAACATTTTTTCTTTATAGGGAAGGATCGGCCCTGCCATTTTCTGAGATTATTTTCTATTTCTTCTTGACGAACCCCACCTTTTCATTGTATCGTTACTATAATTTAACATTTCAATGAGGTTTTTACAATGGACTATGTCAGATGTTTAAATGGCCTGTTAAGCCTTCTTAAGGGTCAGCGAAAAGCGCTTAACAATGAGCTGCGAAAGCTGCAGAAAGGAAAACTGATGATCTCATCTAATGGGAAAAGGCTCTCTTTTTTCGACATCGGTGACCCTTACAGCAGAATTCATCCGAAGGGGATCGGAAGAGATCAAGACAAGGTCTACCAACTGGCGCGCAGAGCGTATGTAACAGAGCAGATCGAGCGAATCAATACGAACATCACCCTGCTGGAAAAGACGATCTCCGGCAGTTTTTCCCTGGAAGCAAAAGCGATTCTGGAAGCGATGCCAAAGCATTTCAGCATACTGGAGGATAGGAGGATCATACAGCCATCGCAGAAAGATACTGCAGTTTGGCCGAATCCCGTCCGGGATCCGGAAGTATATCCGAAAAAAGCCCTCCTGAAGCTGGAAAACATGACCCCGCAGGAGTGGGCTGCCCTGCCCTACAGAGAGAACACGAAGAATCTGGAGCGCAAGATCCATCGGGCAAATAAGGGGTTTTATACGCGGTCCAAATCCGAAGTACTCATCACAGGCGAATACGATCGCAGGGAAATTTATTACCACTACGATGAAGTGATCGAAATCGACGGAAAATGGATCTCCCCGGATGTGATCGGACTGCGTTTCGACGGGTGGCTGATCTATCAGGAGCACCTGGGCCTGCAGGATGAACTTTATTCCAGCGATACGATCCGAAAACTTATCCTTTATCAAAAAGCCGGCATTGTTCTTGGAAAGAATCTGTTCTTGACTTTCGACGATGCAAACGGTGCGATCAACATGGAACTGATCCGTGCTTCGATCGATACGATGTTTTTCCCAAGCTTTATCCCGGCAAGTTGACCGATCTGTTCTGGGTATCTGTTTCCGGAAGCGATGGCATGGGCTGATTCCTGTTAAATTTAAGCGCATATGAGTGGTTTGCCCTTTCGCTTAACATTTTCGGGGCGGTGACCCGCAACAGCAGAATGATGGCAGAAACATTATCGGCAGGTTCTAGCCTAAATGTTAAGCAAGACAGATCGTTAAAGAAAACGCTTAACATTCCCTGCTCTACGAAAAAAGGCTGAAAGAAAACAGCGTTAAGCGAAACCGTACTTTTGCCAAAATGCTTAACAATCATGTGCGGCGCCTATATCCGATCCGTGAACTGCAGAAGATGCACCTGCAAAAGAGTAAAAAGAGCCCGACTACGCACAAGAGATATGCTCAACTGCGCACAAGAAGCATGTCCAAATGCGCACAAAAGGCGCGCCGGACGGCGCGCCTTTGAAAACCCCTTTTGCTGTTGTTCTAAGCCCCTTTAAGATCGCTATGCCTGCGGCTCGTTCGCATCTTCTTCCGGCTCTTCTTCCAGTTGCTTCTGCTTGCGCTTGGTGGCAGCAGCGGCAGCGGAGAGCAGGAGGAAGCAGGCGACGAAGGTAACGCCGGCGGCGATGGCGCAGATCAGAAGGATGATCTTCGGATCCGGATCCTCGATCCTGCGCAAGCCGATGGCGACGGAGATGAGCGCGACTACGGCGGCTGCCACGAAGGATGCCAGCAGATTCGTGCGGAAATTCGGCTTTAAGCGGCGGTCCCAGATGCCGTTTTTCAGACAGCCGGCCATGATGTAGATGCAGAGGACCATAAAGACGATCCACTCGCCTGCGATGGCGCGCAGCTCGCCGGGATACATCACTTCCTGGACGAGGATGGCTGCCAGCAGTCCCCAGAATGCGAGCCAGCAGCCGATGTGTTCGATCTTCAGCAGGATCTGCTCCTGTCTTTCATCCAGATTATTCTTCTTCATTTTCTTCCTCCCAGAACAGTTCGTCCAAAGTTCTTCCCAAAGCTCTGCAGATGGCGATGCATAAGTTGATCGTCGGATTGTAATCGCCCTTCTCGATGGCGTTGATCGTCTGCCGCGACACCCCGCACATCTGCGCCAGGTCCGCCTGGGACAGATCCTTTGCCGCCCGGGCTGCTTTTAATTTCAGATTCTTCATTCTTCCGCACCATCCTTATCCTTCAGGTACTTGACGAGAAATTCCAAACCCAGGACGCCCAGCATGACGAGGCAGATCAGGTTGAGGATGGGGCCGTCCATCAGATCCAGTTTGCCGCCGCTCTTAACGGAAGAGATGAGGGGGATCGCATTGAGCGCTGCCGTCGCCAGAAAGACGACCGCATAGCGCTTCAGGTTGTTGTTGAGTCCCCAATAGGCATCCTTCCAGACGCAGTAGCTCGCCAGCACCATGCCTCCGAGGACGATGCCGATAAAGTGGATGGCGATGGGTGCGACCGGAAAAGTGACCCCGCTCATCCCGAAGAAGATCATGATCGCCTCGTAGATCATCATCGTGTAGAAGGCAAACATGTAGCCTCTGCCGCGGATCGCTTTCTGCCGCTCGTCGTATTCCGTCTCCTTCTTATGGTTGGTGTTCGCAAATTTCAGGAGCAGCACGACCAGAATGATCCCTACTGCGAGTCCGACCGTAAATCCTGCACTTCTAGCCATATCATTTCTCCTTTCTGTTAAAGGGTTCTGTCTTGTTCTGGCACTACTATATAACGCACCCGACAATATGTCAAGTATATTTTACATATAATTTGATAAAGGCGACAAAATGTAATCTGCGGCGTTTCGGGTATAAAAAAGTGACCCTGCCATTGGCAGGGTCACCCGTGTGTCTCGAACTGAATTATCTTGGAATGACAGTGAAGACCGCACCGTCTGCGATGTTTTCGATATCGTCGGTCCAGGTGAGGGTCTGTTCGTCTGCGTTGAAGGTGAAGGTGCCGTGGCCGCCTTCATAAACGGTCTCTTCGGAAGAAACGCTGCCGTCTTCTGCAAAGACCAGGTTCTTCTTGGTGCAGTCATGATAATAAACGGAAGTGGTTTCTTCGTCGAATTCACCGGACATGGTCCATTCGGATCTTTCCGCAGCGCTGGAAGCCCAGTCGACAGTGATGTTCGCAACATCGCCTTCGCCCGCTTCGACGGTGATGGTGCAGCGGTCGGAAGCGTAGTCGCCGACGAAGTTCATAACGGGGTTCTGACCTTCTTCGCTGGTCTCTTCTGCGGTTTCTTCCGCAGTCTCTTCGCTGGTCTCCTCTGCGGGAGTGGTTTCCTCTGCAGGTGCCTCTTCCTTGGAAGAGCAGGCTGCCATGCTGAAGATCATCGCAAGTGCGAGTAAAATGCTGAATACCTTTTTCATCTCTAATTGCCTCCTTTTGTTTAACACACCCTGTTGTTATAGCACAACCGCCTGGAAATGAAAAGAGAAAAGCGCCCCAACTTGCGAAAGAAGCAAATTGGAGCGCCGGTTTTTGAAAATTCGTCAAGAACGTCTATTCTTCTTTTCTGCGGCGGGATGCCAGCCACAGGATCGCGGCGAGGGATGCCAGGCTCACGCCCATCCAGACCGCCGTATGGCGTTCGTCGCCGGTGAGCGGAGAGTATTCCGTCTTCGGCGTATCCTCATCTTCCATGTCTTCCAGACCGGAATCCGGATCTTTTCCGCCGTACTCATCCGAGCCGTCATCGACACCGCCGGTCGGACCGGCCTGCGGCGTGGGATCGTCCGGGATGTCCGTCGGATCGACGGGATCGGGATCCACAGGAGGCGTTACCGGATCGGGCGTGGGCGTCGGATCGGTGCCGCCGGAACCGCCGGAGGACGCCGTGTAGATGTTGTGGACCTCCAGATAGGTGACCGCCGCACCTTCGGGAATGCCTTCGACCGCAAAGGGTTCGACTTCCTTACAGACCGGATCCGACTCCAGTCTGTAGCCGCCCGGATATCTCGTTCCGGCCTTGACCGGGTTGCCGTCCGCATCGACCTCGACAGCCGTAAAGTCCTTGCCCTCGGGGATATCCGTAAAGATCAGGTACTCGCCGCATACGCCGTCGGTGAACGTCAGCGACTTGGGCTCGAAGCCGGAACTACCGGATGCCATGCGCAGGCTCGCTTTGGAAGAAGTACCTGCCGGCTGATTTGGTTCATCTGTACCGCCCTGCTGGTTTGGCCTTGTCTCCTGCAGCGTAAAGAGCAGCGAGTGGTCGATGTCCTCCATCCTGGCCGAGCCTTTGACTTCGGCGGTGGTCTTTACGACGTAGACCCGTTCTCCGACATACTCATTATGGACCCTAACCATGTCGGACCAGATATCGTCGTTGATCGTCGCGTCGTTCTCCGTCGTGTCTTCCCCGGTCTTAATATCCACGTGGGAAGTCGTAATATCCTTCAGCGTGACCGCGCCGAACTTCTGCCCCTTGGGATTGGAAAGGTCTTCGTTCAGCTCCCAAATACCGAATGTCTTGTCCGGAATGTTTACAAAATATGCGTTCCCCTGCGGTACGCCGTCGACGATCTCGATGCTCTCCAGCCAGACGTTGCCGCTTTCATCTTTCAGATACGCTTTTTCCGCATCGACCCACAGACCGAAGTTTACGGTCATGTTGATGTGTTTCTTGAGAGTTTCCGGTGCATCCACGACCTTTTGGACCACTACGGATTTTACCGGGAACAGGTAGAAGTTGTCCTTGAGTTTGCCCGTCTCAACGCGGTACTGAACGCCGACGGCGAGGATGTTCTCCTCTTTATAGACGTCGGTGGAGCATTCGGAGAAGTATCTGCCTTTGCCTTTGCCGATGCTCTCATCATCCGTATATACCGTGTAATTGCCGGGAGCCGGCACATCCAGCGCGAAGGAGCGGTACCCCTCCGGCATCTTCTTGAGTTCCTTCGATTCTCCGGTCGCGTCGTTTGTAACGATAATCGACTTTAATCCTTCCGGATCCTGATTGTAGTCGCCGATCTTGCCTGCGTGGACAAAAGTGCTCTGCAGAATGTCGCCGGTAAAGTGTCTGCCTTCGGTCCGGCTGCTCGTTTCGTCTCCGTCCAGAACACGGGTATCGATCGCAAACTTCGTGCCGTCCGCATACGCTTCGATCTTCGCTTTTGATGCGTCGATGGTGATCTCGTTCGCCATCTTATTCTCTGCGCCGGAGCCAATGCCCGCTGCGCCCCAGCCGCCGATGGCCGTTACGTCTCCGCCGGTGATGGAGATATCAACATCAGCATCTGTGAAATATTTTGCATCACCGCTTCCGGCTCCTTGAAATCCGGAACCTATACCGGCACCGCCCCGCATTTCGTCTTTCTCAGAAGCTGCACCTTTGGCAATTACTGTTCCGCCCTCTATGGAGACAGAAACTTTATCTCCCCCAACGCCGAGTCCGATCCCAGCGCTTCCTTTTAAACCACCTGTCGCATCGATCGTACCGCCGCTGATCTTGATTTCAGTGTAACCGCACGCAACAATTCCTTCTGCAGTCGATCTGCCATTGATGCCTCTCGCCTCAGTGGAATTTGGAGAACCTCCGGACCCAATGCCAGCAGCACCGTCACCACCAACAGCGGTGATGTTTCCTCCGCTGATTTCAATTTCGGTATGACCCAGATAACCGCCACCGATCCCTGCGCCACCATGATGTGTTTTTTCATCTCGACTTCCACCGGTAGCATGGATCGTACCACCAGAGATATCTATCTTCGCATCGCAGTACATACCACCACCGATCGCTGCTCCGATATCATTGCTGGAAGCTGTAATAATACCTCCGCTGATCGAAACATCTGCGAAATAATAACCAGGCCCTTTATCCGCGCCACCACCACTATTCTTGCTGCTGCCAATGCCGCAGCCGATGCCACTGGCACCGTGTGCGATCACGGTGCCGCCCGTGATAACTATAGTGCCGCTGTCCACATGGTTCCCGCCACCGATGCCGGCACCGGAGCCGCTCGCAGTGGCAGTTACGCTACCTCCTTTGATAGTAATGGTGCCCCAGGTATTGTTCCCGGTTGCTTTAAAAGAACCGATACTGGTTCCACCATTAGGGTTATTGGAGCTACCAATACCGGCCCCGCCGCCGGTCGCGGTGGCATATATCGTGCCGCCTTTGATCGTAATATCACCGTATAAACCTCTGCCGACGGATCCATCTTTGCTGTTGCTGCCGCCGATACCGGCTGCGTTCTCACTGCCGGCAGCATTCAATGTTCCTTCCCCATCGATCGTCAGTGATGCTTTCTTATTGGCAGGACTTTCGCCCTCTTCATATTCAAACTCAACTTCAATGCCGGCGAAAGAGCCAGCCGTAGCATTGATATTCTTACCATTGGATCCCTTGAAGTCGTTAACGGAACCATTTTCCAGATTCAACGTAACTACGTGCGGGGACTTGATCAAAAGACCGGGACCGTATGTCGGTTTAAAATCGACACTGTTCAGGTTTAACGTCATATCGCCATTCAAGATAACTGCCCCGGTGTGCGTGCCCTCCGTATGAAATGTAAGTTCTTTATTGGCAGGCGTATTGATGATCAGGGTATTTTCAGCGACCTCATATCCGTCGATCGTCACTGCTGCACCAGAAGTATATACAGCTTCCTCTCCGACTTTCCAAAGATTTGGGGTACCGGACTCCTCTAAGGTGCCTTCAAATCCGCTTACAATCAGGTTGCCGAAACGAATCGTATCGGAAGACGGTGCGCTCTTAAACGTTCTCATCATCGGCACGCACATCAGTTCCTGCGCCGCCGTCTCGGAAACGGAATTCGATTCTTTAACTGATTCGGGCTCCGGTTCTTCCGCTGCGATATTGGAAGCAACTTCGATGAGCGTCTCCTCCGCAGCCGGCTCTTCATGCTCTTCGGAGATCAGTTCCGCACCCTCCGCGAACGTAAACTGTGCGGAGCCAAAGAGCATGGCTACCGCGAGGAGAATAGATAGATGTTTTCTGAAGTTTTTCATAGGTTCCACCTACAATAAAAGGATACTATTTACGAATGACAGGTCTACTCGACAACATTTTTATTATAGTCGTCTCTGTAAATTTATTCAACGTTGCATAACCTTTATTCATCCGCGTCTCTCTGTTCACAAATTAGACGGACGGATAAAGAAATAGTTCCATAAAAAAATCGGCTAAATGCAGGTGATCTAGCCGATTTTGCTATAAAGCTATCGTTCTGTATGCTCCATGTAAGATGATACAGACTTTTCTATGCATTCAACATTTATGCATATCTTAAAAGCATGCGATATTGCTGTCCGTCCGGGGTTCGGTGCCGCCGCAGAGCACGCCGTTCTCCAGCCGGACGATCATCTGGCCGCGGCCGAAGCTGTAGGGTGAGGGTTCGACACGCACCCGGTGACCCATCCACTGCAGCTGCAGTACGATCTGGGGATCGATGCCGGGCTCCACGGCAACGCTGCCGTCCCGCATCCACTGCCAGCGCGGTGCGTTGAGGCACTGCTGGGGATCGAGATGGAAATCGATGGCGTTGGTCACGACCTGCAGGTGACCCTGGGGCTGCATGTAGGCGCCCATCACGCCGAAGGGGCCCACGGGCTTCCCCTTCTCCATCAGGAAACCGGGGATGATCGTGTGATAGCTTCGTTTGCCGGGCTGCAGGGAATTGGCGGCAGCGGGATCCAGGGAGAAGTCCGCGCCGCGGTTCTGCAGCGCGATGCCCGTGCCGGGGATGACCATGCCGGAGCCGAATCCATTGTAATTGGACTGGATGAAGGACACCATGTTGCCCTCCCCGTCCGCCGTGCACAGATAGACCGTGCCGCTCTTGGGCGGAAGACCAGCGCCGTATTCCTGCGCCCGGTCCGTCATCAAAGCGGCTCTGGCCGCACCGTATTCCGGGCGGAGCAGATCGTGATAATCCAGTTCCATGAAGGCCGGATCCGTTATGTAGCGGAAGGCGTCGGCGAATGCCATCTTGATGGCTTCGATCTGCCGGTGGAGCGTCTTCGCGTCGTCCCGGGTGGCAAATTCGAACTCCTTTAGAATATTCAGCGCCATCAGGCACACGATGCCTTGGCCGTTGGGCGGGATCTCGCAGACATCGAAGCCCCGGTAATGGACGGAGATGGGCTCGACCCAGTCCGACTTGTGGGCTGCCAGATCTTCGAATCGCAGGTATCCGCCGAATTTGCGGCTCTCCGTATCGATCATTTTCGCCAGTTCACCGCTGTAGAAACTGTCCGCGTTGGTAGCGCCGATCTCCTCCAGCGTATCCGCATGATGTGGCAGTTTTACAAGGTTTCCTGCTACAGGCACTTTGTCCCCCGGCGCAAAGGTGTCGAACCACGCGGCAAAGGACGGATCGTCCCGGCGCTGGGAATAGATGCGGAAGGCGTTCTGCCACAGATAGGCGAGATTTGCGGATACGGGATAGCCCTCCCGGGCGTACTGCACCGCGGGGGAAAGATCTTCCGAGAGCGTGAGCCGTCCAAAGCGGCGCACGACTTCCACCCAGGCCTTCGGCGCACCGGGCACAGTGACCGGCGTCCAGCCGTAGACGGGCATTTTTCCTGCATTATCTTTGCCGTCCGCAAGCACGCGGTCGATGGATGTCAAAGCGGGCGCTCTGCCGCTGGAATTCAGGCCGTAGAGCTTCTGATCCTTTTCGGACCAGATGAGGGCGAAGGCGTCTCCGCCGATGCCGTTGGCCGTGGGTTCACAGACGGTGAGAGCGGCCGCCGCCGCTGCCGCGGCGTCCGCGGCGTTGCCGCCGCGGCGCAGGGCCCAAAGCCCTGCGGCGGCCGCCTGGGGGCTCGAGCAGTTCACCATCCCGCCCTTCGCGTAGATGGGATATCTTGTGGATGGATATTTCTGAAACAGCGGATCGAAGCGTAAACTCATGATGCTTTCCTAACTTTTATTCTGTCATAACGGCCTGTACGATGCGGTCGGTCTCTGCCATGCCGACCTTGGCGATCCGGCCCACATCCTTGATGCATTTATCCACATCCTCGCTCAGGATGCCGTCGCCGCCCTTCAGCCTGCGTCCCCTGCCCAGCATCTCCCAGGAGAGGATGCTGCAGTCCACAGCCGCTGCAATCTTGGCAGCGCAGGATGCTTTCGCACCGTCACAGAGCATGCCGGAGACCTGTCCCATCGAGCTGATGATGACTTTTTCGACCTCCTCTTCGCTTGCGCCTTGCAGGAAGGCGATACCGGCCCCGGCGCCGCAGCCGGCACAGGTGGCACCGCAGAAGGCGGACATCATGCCTACGCCGACTTTGCCGTAGACGGCGATCAGATCCGACAGAGCCAGAGCCCGGATAAGCTCTTCCTCGCTCTTTCCCAGCTCCCTCGCATAGGTGATGACCGGCATGGAAGCCGTAATGCCCTGGTTGCCGGAGCCGGCTACGATGATGACCGGCAGCGCGCAGCCGCCCATGCGGGCATCGGACCCGGCAGCCGCCGCCGCGACTGCCTTCCAGCGCATCGTATCTCCCTTGAATTCCAGCACGGACTTTCCGACACAGGCGCCCCAGTCGTTCGTCAGGCCCTCCCGGGAAATGGTGCTGTTGCAGGCGATCTGGCGCAGGATGGGTTCCCGGATATCCTCCAGTTCGCAGGTCTTCGCGAACTCGTAGATATCGGAGATCTTCAGCAGGCTCTTGTCCGGGCCCTGGGCATCCCCGTCTTCGGAGCCCTCCGGCTTATCAAAGAGCACTTCTCCGTCCTTTTCCACGTGCACGACGTTGGCGTGCCGTTTTACCGTGCGGGCCATGGCAGTGTGTCCGTCCGCCTCCAGCGTAATAATGATCTCCAGCGGTTCCGTCCCGTAGGTCGGAGCTACGGTGAATTCTGCCTCCGAAAGGAGTTTCCGCATCGCCGCCCGGTCTTCATCCGCCGCCTGGGCGATGCACTCCAGTTCTTTTTCCGATCTGCCGAACGCGATGCCGGCTGCCGCTGCCACTTCCATGCCTACCATGCCGCCGGTGTTGGGAACGACGACACTCTTCACATTCTTGATGACGTTCCCGCTTACCTTTACGTCGACTTTCTGCGGGGTCACCCCCAATGCATCCTTAGCTCTGGCCGCGCAGTATGCTACCGCGATCGGCTCCGTACAGCCCATGGCGGGGACCAGTTCGGTCTCCAGGATCTGAACATAAGTATCGTATACGCGATCGTGCTTTTTCATGTTCCTTGCTCCTTTCGTCTATTCGATGTATTCTTTGCGGACAAATTCGGACGTAAACGCACGCATCGTATGGTGCCTGCCTCCTGATGCTATCGAAACATTGCGTATTCTTCCTGTGGTGCTGCCTCGTCTTCTTCCAGAACTTCCACGGCCCATTTCGCTGCGTTGCCCACGACGGCCGGGCAGCCCTGGGGCTCATGTCCGCCGTCCGCCAGGAACGCCTGGAAATCCGCCAGTTTGGACATCTCGTACTTGCGGCCGTACAGCTTCTCCTGGATGTCCTTGCACTGGATGGAGCCATACTCCGCTTTGAATTTGTCGATAAAGCGGTAGCAGAGATTGAAGGTCTTGTTGCGTTCCGCGGTCTGATCGATGTGCTCGAACTGACGGCCGTTGAGCGCGCTGATCGCCAGGATCGCGCCGGAAACCGCGCCGCAGGTTTCGCCCTGGCGACCGACTCCCGCAGCCATTCCGCTCGCCGCGCGGAAGACGTCCTTGGAGATATCGAGTCCGCTTTCGATCAGGGCATACAGCACGCACTGGCCGCAGCCGCCGTAGGTCTGCTCCACCTGTGCGCCTTTTTCATAGGCCTGCTGTGCTCTTGTCTTTTCTTCCATAATTCTCTCCTTTTGAAAAAGAGGGCCGCTCCGCGGAGCGGCCCTCTTCACATTATAGCATTAGAGCGCTAAGTCGTTCCAGTAAATGAAGCCGTTGGGCAGGATGTTGATGCCCTTGACTCTGCTGCTGTAGCAGACATAGCTGATGTCGGAGTACAGAGGAATGCAGTTCCACTCGACGTGGTTCTTCATCTGCAGTTCGCCCAGCATTTCGGAACGGGTCTCATCGTCGGGTTCTGCCGCGCACTTGGTGACTTCCTCGTAGAACCACTGGTAGTCGTTGTCGCCGCCGTTGATGTATTCGGGGTCATCGTACATGCAGTTCAGGATGAGGATGGGCTCCATCCATTCGAGGGAGTGGATGCCGGTATCGTACTCGTCCGCTTCCAGATACTCGTGAACGTAGTTCCAGTCGATGGCTTCGGAGTTCATGATCATGCCGTAGCCCTTCAGGTGCTCCTGCATGGCCTGAACGATGGCCTGTCTGGTGGAGTCGGTGGAAGCGTACATGCCGAATTCGAACTTCTGGCCGTCCTTGTCCAGGATGCCGTCGCCGTCGGAATCGGACCAGCCGGCCTCAGCCAGCAGTTCCAGAGCTCTGGTCTCGTTGTTGGCGTAGTTGGCCATAAAGTCGTCCTTCGCGGCCTGAGAGAAGTACAGCATGGTGTCGTAGATCATGGAGTAGGCAGGAACTGCCGCGCCGTTGGTCATTTCGCAGTACTTTTCTCTGTCGAGCAGCAGGCACAGAGCCTGGCGGAGTCTCTCGTCGGCGAAGATGCCTTCGTCGGTGTTGATCTCCATGAAGTCGGTAACGGGATAGCTCTTCTCGTCGATGACGACGTTGGAAGCGCTGGCCAGCTGCTGGCGGGCATCGGGAGTCGGTGCGTTCCAGTAATCGCAGGCGCCGGACTTCATCTCTTCGATGACGGTAAAGTCATCGGTGTTGAACTTGACGTAGATCTCATCGATGTCCACGGGACCCTTGTTGGAAACGAAGGGGTTGTCGGACTTGAATCCCGGATTGGGCTTCAGTACGACGAAGGAGCCCGGTTCGTAGGAATCCACATAGAACGGTGCATAGCACTGGGCGCCCCACATGAGTTCGTCCTCGGTCATGGTGTCCAGCTGATCCTTGTCGATGCAGCCGATGAAGCACTCACCCAGGTAGTACAGCAGGTCGGAGCTGAAACGGCTCAGATGGAACGTTACCTGTCTGGTCGCCTCGTCTACGTCGATGGATTCGATGTTCTCCCAGCCTTCCGCATAGGGAGAGATCTGCTGGCCGTATTCCAGGGAAGCCTTGATGTCTTCCGGCTCCACCTGTTCGCCGCTGGCGTAGTACTTGCCTTCGGGAACGGTGAAGGTCATGGTCAGACCGTCTTCGGAGATTTCCAGGCCTGTGGCGATGGAGTCGCACAGAGATCCGTCCTCGGGATCGATGGAGAAGATGGGTTCGTTGATGAGGGTCTGGACGGTGGACCAGGTATCCTGCTGATACGGGTCGGTGCCATACCATTCATCGTCAGCGATGACCAGTCTCTTAACGTCGCCGGAAGTCTCTCCGCCTTCGCTGGAGCCGCCACCGCCGGTGCACGCTGCCATAGCGAAGACCATGGCAAATGCGAGCAGCAATGCAACTAGCTTCTTCATGTTTTACCTCCTATAAAATCGTAAACACAAATACAGCCTACTCTATGTTCAGCGGGTGCACGCAGGCCACCTGGTGGCCGGGAGCAAGGATCACATTCTCCGGGTCTTTCTCCTTGCACTCGTCCGTGGCGTAGCGGCATCTCGCGTAGAACCGGCATCCGGCCTTCAGGTCGATCAGGCTGCCGGGGTCACCCTTCATGATCTCCTTCTCCTTGCCCCGGTCTCTGGGGTCCAGGATGGGAGCGGCGTCCATCAAGCCCTTGGTGTACGGATGGGACGGACGGTTGCCGACCACCTCCGCAGGGCCGAATTCCACCAGCTGACCCAGGTACATCACGGCGATCTTGTCCGAGATGTATTTGATGACGTTCAGGTCGTGGGTAATGATGATGTAAGTTAAGTGCATCTCCTCCTGCAGATCCAGCAGAAGGTTTAAGATCTGGGCCTGCACCGACACGTCCAGCGCAGACGTGGGCTCGTCCAGGATCATGATCTTTGGGGACAGAGCCAAGGCTCTTGCGATGGCAATGCGCTGCAATTGACCTCCGGACAGCTGATGGGGGAAGCTGTCCAGGTACTTCAGGTCCATCTTGACCATCTGCAGCACTTCTCTCGCCTTCTCCTTGGCTTTGCTTCTGGGCACCCCGTGGATGATCATGGGGCGCATGATGGAGCTCTCCACCGTCTCTCTGGGATTCAGGTTCGACGCCGGGTCCTGGAACACGACGGCGATCTCCCGGTGCAGCTTTTCCATGTCCTTATGAGACGCTTTGCCCAGGTTGACCCCGTCGATCACGGCTTCGCCGCCGGTCATCTTCGTCAGGGACAGCAGCACCCGGGCCAGGGTCGTCTTGCCGGAGCCGGATTCACCGACGAGACCGACGATCTCGCCCTCCTCCACGGAGAGCGTAATGTGGTCCACGGCCTTCACCTGCTCGTTCGACGTCTTGAACAAACCCTTGGAGACCTTGAAATATTTCTGCACGTCGCGCATTTCGATCATGGGTGTGCTCATTCCGCGGCCTCCTTTCCTTCCGCCTGCTCTTCCAGCAGGAAGCAGCGGCACTTGTGTTCTTCGCTCACATGGATCTCGGGCGGCGTGTTGTCCTTGCACTTTTCCATGGCGTAGGGGCAGCGGTTCGCGAACCGGCAGCCCGGCTTCTTATCCAGGATGCGGGGCACGTTGCCGTCGATGGTCTGCAGACGGCCCTCGTGCTTGGTCTTGCGGGGCAGCGCCTTCATCAGCAGCGTCGTATAGGGATGCAGAGGCTTTTCGAAGATCTCGAACACGTCGCCGTATTCGATCACCTCGCCGGCGTACATGACGGCGATCTTGTCCGCCACCTCCGCCACCAATCCGAAGTTGTGGGTGATGAGCATGATGGCCGTATCGTAGGTCTTCTTTAAGTCTTTAATGATCTCCAGGATCTGGGCCTCGATCGTCACGTCCAGAGCCGTGGTGGGCTCATCCGCAATCAGAAGTTGCGGATTGCGGGAGAGCATCATGGCGATCATGACGCGCTGGCGCATGCCGCCGGACAGCTCGTGGGGGAAGGAGTTCGCCCGCACTTCCGCGTCGGGCATCTTGACGTCCTTATACAGCTCCAGCACCTTGTTCCAGGCCTGCACCCGGTCGATGCCGTCCAGCAGGATGGCTTCCTCCACCTGCTTGCCGGTCTTGTACACCGGGTTGAGGGAGTCCAGCGGGTTCTGGAAGATCATGCCGATATCCTTGCCCCGGATGGCCTCCATCTGCTTGCGGCTGTACTTGCGCAGGTCTTCGCCTTTAAAGAGGATTTTTCCCTCGACCTCCTCGTTGCCGCCGGGCAGCAGGTTCATGATGGAGTGGGCGATGGTGGATTTGCCGCAGCCGGATTCGCCGACGACGGCCAGGATCTCGCCCCGGTTCACCGACAGGTTAACGTCGTTGACCGCGGACAGATACCCGCCCTTTACTTTATAGTCGATGCTCAGATGCTCGAGTCTTAATAATTCTTCGCTCATGACGCACCTCCTACTGGGACTTCAGATGCGGGTCGAGGATGTCCCGGACCCCTTCGCCGAACAGGGCGAAGCCCAGCACGGTGTAGACCAGCGCGATGCCGGGGAAGATGGACAGCCAAGGCGCGCTTCCGATATAGTCGATGCCCTTGGACAGCGCCAGGCCCCAGTCCGGGGAAGGCGCCTGGGAACCCATGCCCAGGAACGACAGCGTCGTGGTGGACAGGATCGTGGAGGGCAGCGTCGTGGATACCATGACGATCAGGGACGGGATGACGTTCGGCAGAATATAGCGGAACATCAAGGCTACGCTGGATTCGCCGAAGGCTTTGCCGGTCTCCACGAAGGCCATGGTCTTTAAGGACATCGTCTTGGCACGTATGGGCCTTGCGTACGACGCCCAGCACACCATGGCGATGGCGATGACGGAATTCGTCAGGGACTTTCCGATGAGCGTGACCACAGCCAGCGCCAGGATGGTCCCCGGGATGCACCAGGTGAGGTCCGTCAGGAACGTAAACACGTGGTCGATGGCTCCGCCGAAGTAACCGCAGGATAGGCCGATCACCACACCGATGATCAGCTCCAGGGATGCGCCCAGGACTGCGACTTTTAACGTGATGCGGGTGCCGTAGATGACGCGGCTCAGCACGTCTCTGCCCAGTTCGTCCGTACCGAACAGATAGGAGCCGCCCGGCGACGTAAACTGCGGACCGACCAGCTGGTCGGTATAGCCGTAGGGCGCGATTTTATCCGCAAAGATGGCGATGAGCACCACGGACAGCAGCATAAAGAAGCCGATCATGAAGTTGACGTTGTGGAGGCACGCGTGCAGCGTTTCTCTGGATTTGCTGCTCATTACTTGTCACCTCCTCCGATGGCGATGCGGATCCGGGGATCCAGGATCGCGATCACGATGTCGCTCAGGAGGTTGCAGATGACGGTGAGGATGGCGATGATCAGCAGCACCGCCTGCACCACCGGGAAGTCCTGCACCACGATGGAGTTCAGCAGCAGGTTGCCCATGCCGGGGATGCCGAAGATCTTCTCGGTAACGACGGCGCCGGAGATGAGCCAGGGCAGCGACATGAACACGGAAACGGTGACCATGATGAGGGCGTTCCGCAGCACATGCTTAAACATGACCGTGCGGTAAGGCAGGCCCTTCGCCAGAGCGGTGGTAACGTATTTCTCGTTGAGGACTTCCAGCACCTCTGCCCGGGTCAGACGCAGCGTACCGGCCAGAGAGCCGGCCGTCAGGGCCGCCACCGGCAGCACATAGTTGCGGGCGTGCTCGAAGCCCGAGATCGGGAACCATTTGAGGCCTACCGCAAAGATCAGGATGAGGAGCGCTCCCAGCCAGAAGCTCGGCATCGACGTGAGCATCAGCGTAAAGTTTACGGAGAAGCGGTCGTAGAACGAGTCTTTCTTGATGGCTGCGAGCAAGCCTAGCGGCAAAGCCAAGAGCATCTCGATGAGGAGCGACCAGCCGCAGAGCTTGACGCTTCTGGGGATGCGGTCCTTCATCAGGTTCCACACGGGAACTTTATAGCGCACGGATTGGCCGAAATCCTGCTCCGTTACGATCTTTTTGATCCAGCGCACATACTGCACGTGCAGGGGCTGGTCGTAGCCGTACTGGTGCACCAGCTCCGCCCGCTTTTCGGCGGATACTTTGCGGTCCGTGATGATGTCGATGGGGTTGCCCGGCATCATGTAGAGCAGGGAAAACACCAGCAGCGTGACCGCAAACACCAGCACAAGGCCGATGCCTAGTTTTTTGACGATATACTTAGTAATAGCAAGCCCCCCTTTCTAAACCCTGTGGTAGAGCAGGCTTCCGCACTTGACGGCCCAGGCGCGGCCGTCGTGGATAAAGAAGCGCAGGAAGTTGACCCGCTTGCCGCTCTCTTCGCTGATCGCAGCAAACACGGTCTGTTCGCAGTATTCCAGCCGGCATACTTCGCCGGCGATGCGGGCATAGAGTTTTCCGCCGCGTGCGTAGACCCGGATGTGGATCGGATCGCCCACGTGGCCCACGTAGTCGCCAAACAGCATCTGCGGCGCGGAGAATTCCTTTCCGGAAGGTTTCGTCCAGATGAGATCTTCCTCCAGGGGCAGATCCAGCAGATAGGCGTAGCAGATGTTGAGCACATCCTCCATGTCCCATTCACTCTCGTTGCACAGCACGGCGATGCCGTAGCCGTCCTTGACAAAGCCGCCGTAGGCTGCCACGCCGTGGAGCTCGCCGCCGTGGTCGCAGACCATGTGACCCGCGATCGCGTGCTTGCGCAGGCCCATGGCGTAGAAGGGTTTTCTGCGCAGCGGGTATTCCGCGCCGAACATCAGTTCCAATGCCTCGGGCGGTACGATCTGCTTTCCTTCGAATACGCCGTCATTTGCCAGCATGCAGTAGTACTTCGCCATGTCCTCCGCCGTAGACTTTAAGCAGGCGCAGCCTTTATACGGCGGGCAGATGGTCCATTGATGGTCCTCATGCTTGCCGTCGGGCCAATCGGAGAAGAAATTCGTTACGTTCTCGCCGCCGGTGATGGCTTCAATGCGGGACCCGTCCAGGTCCAGGGCTGTGCGGGTCATGCCCAGAGGATCGAAGATCCGCTCCTGCAGGAAGTCCTCCAGAGGCTTGCCGCAGGCGATGTCCGCCACGGAAGAAAGCAGCGCGAAGGATTCGTTGCAGTAGCTCATGTATTCGCCGGGTTCACCCAGGGTGCGGATGGCGCCTTCGCCGATCACCTCGATGATGTCGTCGATGGTGTTCATGGGGTTGGGGCAGGTCTCCCGCAGCCGGTCGTCGTTCTGATAATAGGGCCCAGGCGTGTTGACCGCGATGCACCAGTCTAGGCATTCGTTCAGGGGAATGCCCGCCCGGTGAAGGGCCAGCTGCCGCAGGGTCACCAGTTCGTCGGGAACGCCGGGGACGTGCAGGTCCGGGAGGAATCTCACCGCCGGCTCATCGATGTCCAGCACGCCCTCCGTGTGCAGGATGCACATCGTAAGAGCGGTGAAGGACTTCGTTAAGGAAGCGCAGCCGAACACCGTGTCCGGCAGCACGGGCAGATCGTCCCGCACGCTCCGTTTGCCGTAACCCTTCTCAAACACGATGCCTTCCGGGCTGCGGATGCAGACGGATACGCCGGTGCAGCCCTTTTCTTCGATCTTCTTTTTCAGCGCCAGATCCAGCGCTTTCAGGTCCTGTTTCATGGTTCAAAAAGCACAAAGAGGCGCCTCAGCAAAACCTTCCATTTCAGAAATGTCTGCCTGAGTGCACCTCCTGTTATTCCAGTGATACAACTTTTATACTGTATATTTTAGTCCTATTTGCCTATGTATTCAAGTTTTTGCCGAAATTTATGCACGGCGGAAGATGCGGGTGCCGACCTTGACGCCCCAGGCTCTGCCGTCCTGGATAAAGAAGCGGTAGGTGTTGATCCGCTCGCCCGTCTTCTCGTCGTAGGATGCGAATACCGTACCTTCGCAGTACTTCAGGATGCGGTCTTCGCCGTAGGAGCGCACGTAGAGCTGTCCGTCCTTTTCGTATACCAGGGCGTGGCAGACGATGCCTTCGTGACCCACATAGTCGCCTATGATCATCTCCGGCGCGGAGAACTTCCTGCCGCAGGGCTGGCACCAGTACAGTTCCTGCTCGAGGGGCAGGCCCAGGACAAAGTTGTAGCAGATCCACTGCACCAGTTCCGCGTCTTCCTCGCTCTTGTTGGAGAGCACTGCGATGCCGTAGCCGCCTTCCACCATGCCGCCGTGGGTGGAAACGCCGTGCAGGCCGCCGCCGTGATCGCAGACCATCTTGCCGGCGATGCTGCGCTTCTTGAGGCCCATCACGTTAAAGGGCTTTCTGCGCAGGGGATATTCGGGGCCGAACATCAGGTCGATGGCCTCTTCGGGCACGATGCGCTTTCCTTCGAAGGTGCCGCGGTTGCTCAGCATCTGATAGTAGCGGGCCATGTCGGGAGCCGTAGACTTGATGCAGGCACAGCCGCGGAACGGAGGCAGCACGGACCAGCTGTCGTCCTCGACGAGTTTGCCGTCGTCATCCGTTTCGAACAGTCTCGTTACGTTGCCGTCGCCTACCATAGCCTTCAGCTCGCTGCAGTCCTGGTCGAGGATGGTGCGGGTCATGCCCAGGGGCTTAAAGATGCGTTCCATCAGGAACTGTTCCAGCGGCATGCCCGCCGCCTGGTCGACCACGTAGGACAGGATGGCATAGCCCTCGTTGCTGTAGCTCATGTATTCGCCGGGTTCCCCCAGCGTCTGATAGCGTCCTTCCGCGATATAGTCGACGATCTGCTCGATCGTATCCATCTGGTTGGGGCTTTCTTTGCGAAGCTGCTCCTCCGCCTCGGATTTGCGGCCCGGGGTATTCATGGCGATGGACCATTCCAGGGGCTCCATGGGAGGGATGCCGGCCCGGTGCAGACCGATCTGCCGGATGGTGACCAGTTCATCGGGCACACCCTTCAAATGCAGGGTCGGGAAATACTTCGTAATGGGGTCTTCCAGACTCATCTTGCCTTCCGCCGCCAGGATGCAGCAGGACAGCGCGGTGAAGGATTTGCTCATGGATGCGATGCCGAAGACCGTGTCCGGGGTCACATCCAGATCCTGCTCGATGCTCCGCTTGCCGAAGCCCTTTTCATAGATGACGCCTTCCGGGCCGCGGATACAGACCGAGACGCCGGGCAGTTTCATCTCTTCGATGCGCTTTTGGAGCGCGGTTTCCAATTCCGTAATGGTATGTTGCATAGTTTTCACCTCATCGTCCTCGGGGTCCTGTCACCCCTCGGATGATAGACTCAAATTGAGACGGATATATTTATGCTAATATTTTATCACCAATATTCAGACCGATATATTATTTATGTTATAATTAGTTGAACTGATGTATATTTATTTTCACGAATTAAGAAGGAGACTAACGCTATGGACTACAAAGCACTGATCGAAAGCGCTACCCAGGTGTGCATCAAAGTCGTGATCGCACTCATCGTCCTGTGGATCGCTTTCTCGATCATCAACAAGATCAGCAAAAGCCTGGAAAAGCTGCTCGGAAAGAGCGGCAAACTGGACAAGACCATCACGAGCACGCTTGCTTACGTCGCCCGCATCGCTTTAAAGGTCCTGGTCGTTCTGGGACTGGTCGGCTACCTGGGCATCAACACCGCAGGCATCGCGACGATCATCGCATCCCTCGGCGTAGGCGTCGGCATGGCGATCAACGGCGCTGTCGCCAACTTCGCGGGCGGTCTGCTCATCCTCATCACCCGGCCCTTCAAGGTCGATGACTTCGTAGAAGTTGCCGGCACCACCGGCACCGTCGAAGAGATCCGCCTGGTCCACACCAAGATCCGCACGCTGGACAACAAAGTGGTCTACGTGCCCAACGGCACCGCTTCCGGCGCCACCGTGGTCAACTACTCCGAGAAGGAGACCAGAAGAGTCGACCAGGTCTTCCACATCTCCTACGAATCTGACGCGCAAAAGGCCCTACAGATCCTGCTGGAGCTAGCGGACAGAAACCCGGCCGTCCTGAAAGACCCGGCTCCGTTCGCGAAGATCAGCGGCGCCGGCGATTCCAGCATCGAGCTCACCACGAGACTCTGGTGCAAAGGCGCGGATTACTGGGATGTCTACTTCTACATGCTGGAAAATGCAAAGCCTGCCTTCGACGCAGCCGGCATCTCCATCCCGTATCCGCAGATCGACGTTCACATGAAGAACTAGTCGCACAGACACCCGAAGACGGCCGTTTGGCCGTCTTCTTTACATTAGAGGTACTTCCCATGAAACGTATTCTGAGTTTTCTGTTAGTTGTTCTGCTGCTTTCCGCAGCACCTGTGTACGCCTGCACCGGCGTCTACGTGGGCAAGGAAGTGAGCGCGGAAGCCACGACGCTCATCGGACGGTCCGAAGACCAGGGCAGCGGCGTCTGCAACAAGATGTTCTTCGTGCAGCCCGCCTCTTCCCAGTCCGGCCGCGAGATGGTGGACACCGGCATGTATCAGCACGGGTTCTCCGTGCCCCTGCCGGACAAGACCTATAAATATACCTATCTGCAGGACTCCTGCTTCTCGACAGGCGGCCCCTATTACGCCTGCTGCACCAACGAATGCGGCCTGGCTGTCGTAGGCACCGTCACGACAAAGGTCTCCACGGAGTACCGCTGGCTGGATCCGCTGCAGTACGAGGGTCACGGCCTGCGCGAAGCTATCCTGCCCGCCCTCATCGCCTGCCAGGCGAGCAGCGCGGAAGACGCCGTGCACGTGTACGCGGGGCTGCTGGACAAATACGGTTCCGAAGAATACAACACGCTGCTGTTCTCGGATAAGAACGAAGCCTGGATCTTCGAGAACTACGGGGGTCACACCTACGCGGCCATGCGCCTGCCGGAAGACAAGGTCGCGGTGTTCGGCAACCACATCATGATCGGCTGGGTGGACCTGGACGAGACCGACGGCTACTATTTCGCGCCGGGGCTAAAGGCCTGCCTGGAAAAGCTGAGAGAACCCGTGATGGACGAACAGGGCCGCTACCATCTGGCGATGTCCATCGATCCGGGCAAGCGGGAAGAGTACTGCAATCTGCGGGACTGGAGGGGTCACCAGCTGCTGGCGCCCTCCACCGCCGGCGAATACAGTCAGGACACGTTCTATCCCCTGCTGTTTGACCCGGACAAACCCGTCTCCGTCATCGACGTGATGAAGCTCTTTGGCGACCGGCTGGAAGGGACGGAGTTCGACAAGCGTCTGCCGGAAAACGCGGGAAAGCGCGCCATCGGCGTCACGCGCCAGGGCTGCGTGCACATCATCCAGACGTTCGACGAGCTGCCGGACTGCACCTGCCAGCTGCAATGGCTGGCCATGGGCAACGCGGAGCATTCGATCTTCGTGCCGGCCTTCTCGGGCATTACGGATACCTACGACAAATACAAGATCGACGACACGGAGAGCCGCCGCTTAAACGACAGCTTCTATTACCAGTGCAAGCGGGTGAACGCGCTGGCGGAATCCGACCGCGAGTTCCTGAGCCAGGGCGTCAAGGATTACAACGTAAAGCAGGAGCGCGCCATGCTGGAGCGCATTCTGGAGGAGATCCCCACCATCCAGAAGAAGTACAAGTGGTTCGATTTTATCGGCAACAACTACGTTACGAACCTCGGTAAGGAGATGGCGGCGGAGCAGTACGAGAATTCCCAGAAGGTCTACGAGTACCTGTCCTACATCCAGATCCAGAACATGAACGACTACACCGACAACGGCGAAAAGGTCCACTTCAAGATGCCGAAGGAGAATTAGGTGACCCGCGGATCTTTGACCGTTTTCTGTCTTGGCAGTTGGTCAAAGTGTTTTCTGTGACAGAAATGCCGTTTTCGGGAAGGGTCAAAGGAAATCAAGCAAAAACAGGCCCAAAAGGCCTGTTTTTCTTTGACAAATTTAATTTCAGAGGTTTGGCCAAAGGTTTTCCTTCTTACAAAGAAGCATTTCCACTCTGAACATATTATGTATCAATCCTTCACGATCAGGTCTCCGGCTTCGCAGACCAGGTTTTTTCCACTGAATACGAGCGCACACGGTTTGCCGCCGGTACCCTGACAGTCAGCAACGCTGGCCCCATAGAACTCAAGCTTCTTGATGCCGGTCAGGGTCATGTCGGAAGCGCTGCCCTTGTGCAGCAGCTTTGCTTTATCTTCGGGATCGAAGCAGCCATAGATCACCCTGCCGCAGGCATAGATGACCGGCGGCTTTAAAAAGCCGCCTTTTTCCGTCGTCACACTCTCGACCATAAACACGGCATTGTGATGATCATACTTTGCACGTAATTCTTCTGTATAAGCGATCGCATTTTCCAGATCTTTTCCGGCTTCTTCCAAGGAAAGCTCTTCTATGGGATCATGCTTTACCTGATTCCCTTTTTTATCCCATGTAAGAGTCAGCGGATGCATGACCCGGAGCTTCCCGGCACAGAAGCTGCAGATATGACTGTCATCCCTGAGACTGCAATATCCTTCATTCGGAAGGAGCGCTCTGCCGCAAAGGGAACAGAATCCCCGCTCTATTGTTTTGACATTAGCCATTTTTATTGCTCCTTTCTGTCAGTCGATACAGAGAATGTCGCCGGGATAGACAAAGGACAGGGAAGCTTCCACGAACAGGCCTCCCTCCATGCCTTCTTTCAGTTCTTTCAGATCGCTGCGGTACTCCCTGCAGTCTCCGAGTTTCCGGATCGTGAATTCCTTTGTGCCTTCCGCTCTTTTTACCACAGCCTGATCCCGAAGAGCGATATTGCCCAGAAGAACACGTCCCCCGATACGGTATTCATTACGGTAATGCCGGCGCCCTTTGCTTTCGTTATAGAGTTTCGTTATCTTGTCGACTTCAAAAATCGCTTTATGGGTGCCGTACTTTGCCTCGAACTCCGCCCTGCGCTGTTCTGCAAGAGCCGGCGCCGCCTGCAGTTCCTCATCACTGAGGGAATCGAGCGGATCAATGTACTCTACTTCATATCCATCTTCACCGGGCACCACCCAGAGGGTACGGATCAACGGATATACGATGCGAAGTGCATCCGCGTTGTGAAAGACTCCGCTTGAGTCCGCCCGTCCGCCCTGGACGGCTGCTTGCCCAAAAAGCGGCTGAATCTCGGAAAGACACATACAGCCTACCGCAGCATAACCCGTATGCAGCATATCCCGGGCTTTTTCTGCACAGCCCATACAGATAAAAGCATCCAGAAGTCTCATGTTCATAAGTTTAGGCAGCTTCTTTCCACAAATCGGGCAGGTCTCCGGCTTCTTTATGCTGTCATATGCAGCGATGGCGTCGGCATATTTATTAAGCTTGGCACGGATTTTTGCGGCAGGAAGATGATCTTCTTCATCCTCCACAAATACAAGACGCACTTTCTTTTCGCACTCATTACAGTAATCCCCATCCTTGCAGATGTTGCCCAGGCCCTTGAATTCTTTACCGCAGATAGGGCATACCTTTGTTCCCATTTTTGCCATAACGTTCACCTTTTAAAAACGAGAAACCTTTCGTTTCAATACTGTATTTTTTTCATTTTAAACCAGACGACACTTACAGAAAAGCCTTAATAATGTTTTAGGTTCATGATTTATGAGAAATTGTTTATTATACGTTTAATTTCCACTCCGTCTCGTCTTATCCAATACGTCCTTCCGTTTCCTCAGCCGCCCGCTTACGCTCTTGTCCTTCCATAAAAAGAAGTATCCGATTTCTTCCAAGTCAATCATAGCATTCAGTTCAACAAACTGGAAGTTGTCGTTACCTCCTTATACTTCAAATCAAAGAAAAAGCAAATACGCCGGGGATCACGGCGGATGAGGTTCAGGTGTCCGCTGTCCAGACACAGACCAAAGACTTCCCTTCCCGCCATTCCGTTCAGCGTATCGATCAGCTCCGCGGCATCCTGAGGATCGCAGCAGATGCCTTCGAGCTTATCCATTCCACGGTTTCTTCCGACGGGCAGATTCTCCAGACACACCGTTACGTTACTTTTCAAAAGAGCAGGTATCAATGAGGCATAAAACCGGATATTCATTTCTCTAACATCGTCCAGTGTGAAGTCATTATCATCAAAAACAGGATTGATCCCGTGAACGACAAGGTTCCCGCAGCCGACCTTGTCACAGAATTCGATCATGTTACGGGTAATAGAAGCGTCATATCGTTCACGCCGTCGCCGAAGGCGATCGCAGCGGACAGCGGCATGTGAAGATGATCGCATAATACTCGCAGCGCATTTCCTTTATCTGCGTTCTTCGAGGTGATCTCGACGTTGTATTCCAGCGTACTCGCGGCGGAAATGTCCGGAAAGGCCTTCAGAAACGCGTCTGTGACAGGCTTCCTTAAGTTGGCGTCTGGAAAGTAGACCTGAAACTTCAGCACTCCTTGCTGCTTCTCTCTGAGTGTTTCCGCAAGATCTTCAACCGGTTCATGCAGACGCCGCACGTCTTTCAGCAGGTTTTTATCCGGCAGATACGCGTCCAGAGGGTGTTCTTTGTTCGCTCAGATATGGTCTTATCATCACGATAAAGTGTACCATCCAGATCTGAAGCGATCAGTCTGATCGTCATAGCATCTCTTCCTCTCATGATCATGTTTGGTGAGAAGTCCTTGATCTCTCCTAAGCAAGTAACCTGGGTGTCTCGTATAAAAATGGCGCTTTCATCCGCCATCGCGCAGACCGGAAAAATCATAGACACCTGTTTCATCAGGTTCAGACGTTCTTCAGTCTTGCCGCGATTCCGTCCGGAAAATGATGCGTCGGGAACTCGCTGAAATATGCAAAGAAGCGTTTCATCATGTTTTCCTCAATGAAGCGGGGGCAGGCCGTGAATATCATAGTTGTCGTAATAGATGTCGAAGGCTGTCTCGACATCTCCGAACAGCTCAATGAGCGCTCCGGCCTGAAACATAGCAGAGAGCGACCCCGAAGGGGCCTTCCATGCAGCGTTGGAGATCACTTCCAGTTTCTCATTGCCCGGAGCGTTTGCACGGAGGATCGATTCCGCCTTGAAAAGCAGTTCTCCGGTCGCGATGTGGTAGTCGCTTGATACGATGGCAAGTTTCTTTACAGACGGATAGAGGGATGTCAGAATGTCATAGGTGAAAATGGCATTTTGGGCGGTGGTGATGGAATTGTCTTCCACAATGACCCGGTTCTTCTCAACGCCCTGCCCGATCAGCCACTTCGCCATCTCTCCTGCTTCCGAAGCGGATTCGTTCTCAGAAGCCGTTCCGCCGCCGGTACAGACAACGTACGCGCGCGGGTACTTTTTCGCGCTGTTCAGTGCAGCTGTAAGGCGCTCGACCAGTTCCTCCTTCATCGTTCCGTCAGGATTCAGCTGGAAGCCGAGGACGACGATGCAGAGTTCATCCGTATCAGGCAGCCCGTCAGGCAGGACATCGTAATGGAGCGGCCGGCCGAGTTCGCCGGATCTCCACAGATCCATGATTTCCTTCCATCTCGTTCCCGTGCCTTTGTCTATATCGGACAGTTTTTTCAGTAACGTATTGATCCTGTCTTCTGCTTCTGCGCCGTAAGTTCCATAATCCACCGCGATCTCCTCGACGATTTTTTCTACCGTCCTGGGGTCGTCGGAAGCGTTGTCGTTTCTATTTCCGCATCCTGCAAGAGAAAATGCGATGCAGGACACCAATAAATAAGCAATGGTACGTCTCATGTTTTCTCCAAAATTCCGATTTTACCTTCTCTTTTTCCAGATCTTGGCAGTATCCTGAACCGCCTTCGGCAGCCATTCAGCTGCAACATAGTCTAAAGGAATCAACAACTCTTGAATCTTGTCTGTTGGGCTTGGCCTTTTGATATCTTCAGGCAAGTAATCCAGTAAAACTTCACACAGGGAAAGGACACTGTCATGTATCCAACCAACGGCTAGGCCGTCACAGTAAAGACAATAACAACCAAACATCTTTTTCACGTGAACATCTAACCTTTTAAGATGATCGAGCCATTCTTGAACAATTATTTCTTCTTCGTAAGCCCTTTGATCACCTCCGCAAACAGGAATTTGTTTGACTATTTTGTTTTATACACGAAGACCTCATGGATTTCATGATCGTATCCTTCATAGAACCCGCTTGGCATTCCTGCGATGATCCTTGCGCGCAAAAGAAGTTCTGCACGTGCGCCATCAAACGTCAGCCCTTCAATTTCGCCCTGCCTTTTCACGTCGTCAAACGTTTTCTCCAACACGACCGTGCCTGTTTGCCGGTCTTCGCTGATTTCAATTTGATACATGTGATCTGGGGCATCGTCATCCGCATTGCCATCGTCACAGGTCACGTACAATCTGCCTTCATAATAAGCAACGCCCTGTATCCATTTCGGTACTGGCTTCATTTGCAGCTTCCCCTTATATGCGCCTGTACCTAGATCGTACATATAGAGGTAACTGCTGGATTCGTCGTCTATCCATGATGACATATAGACGGTTTGTGTGTCAGGATCCACTGCGATTCCGCTGCATTCCAGTTGTCCGGTATCCGAGCGGAATGGAAACACTCTTTTTAGCTCCAATGTGTCACCGTCATAGACCGCAACTTGAATGTTTTTGCCTTCACCGTCTAAGAAGTACTCTACGCCAAGATAAAGCTCATTCTGATACACATCTATGTCGCCGATATGATTGACCTCCAGCTCATACCCTTTGAACGGATCTGTGTTCTCCGTGATCACGTTCCAATCTTGATCATATTTCGTCAAACTTGTTGAGCCGCTGACCCAGTAGCAGTCATTCTCAACGCATATGCCCTGTCTGCCGTTGACCGGATGAACCAAGTCGAGCGTATACATACGAGTGTCCGACGCAGTTCCGTTTGGACGATCTGCACTGCAGCCGCAGCAGAACACTATAATGCAAAGTAAAACAAGCGAACCCACTTTTTTCATGGCTTTCTTTTTCTCCTCGCCAAATACCGATATGTCTATTTCAATCCTGCTGCCTTGATCGCGCCGAGACAGTGGATCCGAACGACTCGGTTCGGGTCTGTTTCCGCAATGCTTTGCAGCCGCTCCAGATAGGGTATGACGAACTCCGGCCTGCGCTTGCCGAGAACCCGGAAAATCTCCGGCGCTTCCATCCGTACCTTGTCATCCACATCGTACAGGAGCTTTTCAAATACCGACATGGTATCTCCATAAATGTCCGGTGTGTTCGCTGCTATGTTTTCCGACGCCCAGATAAACGCCAGCCGGACTTTCGGCTCCTCATCCAAGGCGAAGCGGAACAGGCCCGTCCAATACGGTTCGATCACCGAATAGCTGCCCCGTCCGATCCGGCCGAAAGCGTTTATTGCCCGCTCCCGCAAAAGCGGCTCAGCGCTGCCAAGGAAGGAAGCTATAGTCAGAACCGCGTCCTGTACAGACTGAGGATAGACGAGGCCCATTTCACCCAGCAGCCAGAGCGCCTTCGCCTGTATCTTTACGGAGTCGTGACTGAGGAGCGATGAGACATAAGGGATGGCTTCTTTCCATCTGTCCTTATCCTTGGTCAATATCCCGAGTTCTTTATAGAGTTCTGCCTCTGTCATTTCGCTGGCTCATCAAACTGGAATTAATCTACGTGTTACCACTTCTTATCTGGTTGTTGACCGTCATGCGCCTTCCATGCGCATTCTGTGATTTCCATATCTGTAAAGGTTGCCAAAAAAGATGAATCCTCAGCGCTGCATGCATAGATGCCGAAACGAATCTCCTTTGGAGCATTGAACATATGACATATCCTCATCTGTTTAAAGTCTATACCATCAAAGGAATTTTCTACACAGAAATCATCCTCCCTGCGGCTAAGGCGAAACCATACAGACTTTATTGCGGCATCAACATCTGTAGATGCCCAGTCAGAGTAGCCGTTATTTGTAACAACACTTCCTAATCTCTGAATTCTTTCGTTTTCATATTCCATAGCGGCCTTAAGCCAATTATCACTATCCAAGTACATGATGATTCCACTCTGATCATAACGTACCTTAGAATCAAAATCTGTCCGCACAACGAACGAAAAGAATTGATCTGTTGTTTTCATTTGCAAAACAGGGGCGTTGTCATTTCTGAAGTGGTAATAGGTCCTCTGCCAGAGATCAGTATGAGGTTCGGTCATGATTTCAACCTTATCCTTTGTGACATGACATGATTTCGGTTTTCTGATCCATTCCATTGATCTTGCATCGATCTTCATCGTCTTCTCCTCCTTTGATTTCAAATACAATCGAGTAGACAGGCACCTTGCGATACCCGCCCCTCACAGATCCGTACGTGCGGCTTTCCCGCATACGGCTCCTCACAAAACC
>CACYFF010000007.1 GCA_902773665.1 uncultured Eubacteriales bacterium
ATTAGGTATCTTGACTCCTTTTCTCCCCATATGAAAACTCCCTTCATGATTAACAGTGATTTTCTTTTTTCACTGTCTCTCATAAAGGGAGCATATCACTTCTGCAAACCCGCGTTTTTTATTTGACAACCATCTGCAACCTGTGTAAAATAGTTGAGTGCAACAGATGTTGTCCGGGTGTAGCGCAGATGGTAGCGTGCTTGGTTCGGGACCAAGAGGCCGTGGGTTCAAATCCCGCCACTCGGACCAAAAGGCTTGAAATCCTAATGATTTCAAGCCTTCTTCGTTTTTTGAGCCACTTTTGCAGGCCTCTTGGTTTTTTCACAGAAATGGAGGTAACCAAGAGGCCGCTATGAAACAGATCCGAATCAACAATGAAGCAACTCTGAAGCAACTTTTTAACAACTTTCTAGTAACTCGCCAAGCACTCGGAATACAAGAAAAGACCCATAAAACATATCAGGCGCACTTCAATGCGATGTGTCATTATTTAGATCCAGATGTTCCGATTTCGGAGTTCCAAAAGGATGATGTAAATCGCATGATTGTGAAGATGCGGGAAAAGGAATTATCTCCGAACAGCATCAAAACATACCTTATAACGCTGCGCGCCTTCTTTCGGTGGTGTAAAGAAGAAGGATACTGCGACATAACGATAAAGCCCTACAAAGGACAGGAGCGCATTAAGGAGACTTATACTGAAGAGGAACTAAAAGCACTTTTAGAAAAGCCTAGGAGGACAGTTTAATGGACGATTATGAAGAGCGCAACTTGCATCGGAAATGAAAGACTTATTGAAAATTACACTGAATGTGATAATCATCCTCGTGGGTAAGTGTAAAACTATAGAAGGGGCCAAAAGAGAACTCGAAAAAATAAGGGTTTCTATATAGTTTGTTTGGAATTACAAGGTCAAAAGAAGGGTTTTAATCATGTCATTTCGTTAAGTCTGATTGCGATGATTAAAAGATTGCCCGGCTTATCATTCTCGACCGATACTTACTGGAGCGACTCGGGCATCCAGATGTAGATCCTTTTCTTTTGATAATGATTCTATGTATTAGACTTGGCTGGCCAAGAAATATATCCGGATAATAGACACCGAGATGAATACAAGAAATTGTGAATCCAGCAATATCAGCGGGAGATTTAATTTTGACTTAATCCGAAATACCATACAGGCTTATATAAAGTAACAATGGACCCACTATAAACTGTACGCCTCAATTTAGAAACGTTGGAGAGGCTTGTTTTTATTAAGTATGGGATATATGATGATATGGAGAATGAAAGGGGGTTCAAATGAATATTGATTACAAAAGCGAAATCGCGGCCCTTCATGATGAGACGATCGCCCTACGACGAGATATCCATGCTCATCCCGAGTTAGGATTCCAAGAGGAGCGGACAGCAGCGCTTATAGAAGCCCGTTTAAAGGAGCTGGATATTCCTGTCCGACGAATCGCGGGGACAGGCATCGTAGGGGTCCTTAAAGGAGATAAGCCGGGAAACACAGTGATGCTTCGGTGTGAACTGGATGCGTTGCCCATCACAGAGGATAATGATCTTCCGTTCTGTTCTAAAAATCCCGGTGTGATGCATGCTTGCGGCCACGACTGTCATGCGGCAATAACTGCGCAGATTGCTAAGATTCTCGCAGCTCATCGTAGTGAACTGCCGGGCACGGTGGTATTCATGTTTCAACCCGATGAGGAAGGTGCTGGAGCCATGCCTATGATTGAAGGTGGGGCACTGGAAGATCCCCGACCGAATGCTATCCTAGGACTGCACGTATGGTCCCAGTATCCTTTTGGTAAAGTGGCGATGTGCGCAGGCCCTATGAACGCCTCCAGTTACTACTTTAAGATTACCATTCATGGTAAAGACACTAGCGGATATGAACCGGAAAAAGGTGTGAGCCCTATCTCTTGCGCGGCACATGTTCTTCAAGCTATCGATACCATGCAGGCGATGGAGTTCAACGCTGTCAATGAACCAACCCTAATAACAGTTGGGATGATCCATGCGGGTAACTATATGATCAATATTCCAGATGCATGTGAGATACAAGGATCCATCCGCTGCCTGCACGAAGACGAAAAGCGAGTACATGAACGATTTAGGGCACTGGTTGTAGATATCTGCAAGTCAATGCGTTGCACAGCAGATGTAGAGATTGAATGTGGCAACACCATGCTATCCAATGACGAAAAGCTCTTTGAGATGGGCCGGGAGGTGGTAACAGAAACGCTTGGTCCGGACGCGATGCTTACCAAAGGGGTTCGCGGTATGGGGGGTGACGATCTTGCGGAGTTCTTTAATGAAGGCATCCCGGGACTTTATTATATGGTAGGCATGGGGTCTCCAGAAAAAGGAACCACTGTGCAGCATCATAATAAGGATTTTCTAGTGGATGAAGATATACTGGATATAGCGCTGGAGCTGCAGCTGAAAATGGCTGTTCGCTTCCTGGAGGAGAACTGAGGGGGAGGATATTATGAGATCATCTTGGGTTGAAGTGAATCTGGATGCACTGTATCACAACGCTGTATACATGAAGAGTCTGTTGGCGCCAGGCTGTAAACTTCTTGCTCCTGTAAAAGGCAATGCTTATGGCTTTGGCATTGTCCCGGCCGCTAAAGTTTTTGCTAAAGCTGGCGCTGAATACTTCGGAGTAGCAATCCCTGAAGAAGGAAAAGAATTGCGAGAAGGGGGCCTCACTCAGCCAATCTTGGTCTTTGGTGCAACGTTCCCAGATGATTATTGTCTGCTTTTCGATTACAACCTAATCCCAAATGTTTTTCAGCTTAAGCAGGCAGAAGAGTTAAATGATCTAGCACTAGAGCGCGGCACAAAACTAACGATTCATTTAAGTGTGGATACAGGGTTGACACGTTTAGGGTTTGATTATACTGGCGAGTTGCTAGATACTATCGAAACAATTTGCCATATGCCCGGTCTTATTGTTGAGGGTATCTTTTCGATGCTTGCCACAACGGAATTATATCCAAATCGGGAGTATTGCGATTGGCAATTCAATCGATTTATGATACTCTGCAACGAATTGGAGCAAAGGGGAATAAAGATTCCGTTGAAGCACATATGTGATGGGGGCGGTACTTTGGCGTTCCCGGAAATGCATCTTGATATGGTTCGTCCTGGGACTCCGTTATATGGTATGCTCAGCGGTGAGCCTGGAAGTATGGATGAGATCCAAGCACCTCTGCAGCCTGCAATCGAAGTAAAAACAAGGCTTGCATGTGTGAGGAGAGTGCCTAAGGGAACAAAAGTGGGTTACGGCGCCACATGGGAGGCACCTGCGGACTCTACCATAGGGGTTCTTCCGCTTGGCTTTGTTGATGGCGTAGCTAGGCAGGCCGCGGGAAAAGGTTGGGTGCTTGTCCAAGGAATAAAATGCCCCATTATCGGTCGTGTCTGCATGGATCAGCTGATGATCGATATGAGCAATGTCCAAAATCCACAGTTTGGTGAAGAAGTGGTTGTGATGGGTAGCCAAAATGGCGCTAAAATAGACATTCTTGAAGCTGGCGATTTTGCAGGAACTTCTGATACGGAATTTTCTTGCCGCTTAGGCAGACGTCTGCCGATCCGTTATGTTGGCAACTTGGCGGAGGAGTTCGGACTGTAGAATGAAATAATGCCGACTTCAAATATGAAGTGTTGAATTCATGTGACTTGATTTTCCTCAAAACGCAAAGCACTACAACCCTTGCAAATTATTGCGTGGCCTATGACGGTATTAGCACTGAAATAGTACGTAAAAGCAATTGTCCTAAACCCTCTTTCTACGAAGTGTAAATAGGAGGGTTTTTCATTTAACAGAATCAAAGGGGATATTGGCGAAACAGTATCTTTAGATATAGTAAAAGCATATTATTAAAAAGTAGGGGTTACAAATGTCAAAAGAACGAATTGAACTGGCGGCAGCACTGAGCCGCTTTGCTCACAGAGGACAAGTCGATAAAGCAGAGCAGCCGTATTATCTTCACCCGGAGGCAGTTGCTTCAATGGTAGAGGAAGAAGATGAGAAGATCGCTGCTTACCTGCATGATGTTTTGGAAGATACAGATATTCCGGCAGAAGTGATCAAAGACCTGTTTGGGGAATCTATTCTTCAGGCTGTTACAGCCTTAACTCGAAGAGATGACGAGGATTATTTTGCTTTTATCCGTCGTGCGAAAGAAAACAGCATTGCAGCGAAAGTTAAAATGGCAGACCTTCGTCACAACTCAGATCTAAGCAGGATTGCCCAGGTTACGGAAAAGGATTTGGAGCGATTGGAAAAATACAAAACAGCGATGAATATGCTCCTGGAGCAAACCAATAACAACTGACCTGTCCCAAAATCAGCCTGCCATCTGCTATACTACTAAACAATAGGGAATCATATTACTTGAGCATCTAAAAAATGAATGTTCCTCTAAATAGATATACAAGGAGCTATTGATGGACAGAAAGCCATTGGTATTAAAAAGATACAATAGGAGAATACATTAGCAAGAAATGAAAGGCAACGAATATAACGATCTGTGGACGGTCATAAGCAAGGCAGAAACTTCCCTTTACGACCGCCTGCCCGAAAAGTTTCTGGAGTTCGTCAAAGGCGCTATGGTTCCCGGGGCGGAGCCGGACGGCAGTTTAAAGGCATCCGGCGATGAACCGGTCATCCCCGATGCGGCAAAGGAGCTTCTGGCTGCCCTTTCTCTGACGTACTGGGCAGAAAGTGCAGCGCAGCGCCGCAGCTTCGCCCAGCAGCTGCACGAAAAAGAGCTGGCCTATGCAAAAGAAGAGCCCCGTCCTATGACAGAGGAAGAGTATCAGGCGTTTCTCAGGGATTTTGACGACTGGAACGATCTGTTCGGTCCCATCCCGTTCTGGGCAGAGAGCCGTGGATGGCAGCCCGAGAGATGCTACGAAGTCGCCCCGGCCGATGAAAGCGCTGCGCTGAAAACCTGGGATATCGGCCTTAAGGAGGTCTATGTGACCCGTGAGCAGCGGGAGCGGATCCTGAAAGAAGCACAGGAATGGGTGCTTACCGCGGACACAGTGGAAGAAGAAACGCTTTACTGGCACGATAATGATAAGGACAGTTGGTCGAGCACGAAAGAGATCCCGGACTTTTATAAACGGGCTGTAGTCGTAAAGGACGGACATTTCTCCGGTGCACTGGTAAACACCGAGCTTTACACCGGAATGGGTCTTTCGGTATACCGGGATAAGGAATGCGGGATCCTCTTCACCGACGGCAGCAAGTCCGGAAGAACGTACGAGCACGAATCCCGTTCCAGCGACGAATCGTCCTATTCCAAGACCACGACATACACGTTAAAGAGAAAGTAAGCGAAAACCGCTGAGACTATTGAAAATCCAATGGCCTCAGCGGTTTTTTCAACGTATTCTCTTATATCTCACGATCTCCGCACCCCTGGCGGGATCACACGGCGGCTCCATTCCGCCTGCAGCTTCTCCAGCGACCATGCGGCATTGGCCGGGCTCGTGGAGGGCAGACAGACCGCCTCGCGGCAGATCTTTGGCTGCACATACTTTTCGTAGTAGCGGTAGGCTGTCTTTCCGTTTACGCAGATCGTACGGATCGGCGCATGGTCCAGAACGATACGCAGATCGTTGGGTACGACATTGCGGATGCTGGCGTCGGATGACCCCTCGATCTCGCAGGAACCGATGACATCCCACAGCGCGATGCGGCTGCGCTGCAGAAAAGTCTTCTTTTCCGCGATCGTCTGCGGCACGTCCTCGTCAAACAAGGCCGCCAGCACCTTCCAGAAGCGGTTCTGCGGGTGCCCGTAGAAAAAGCCGGTCTCCCGGGACTTGACGGACGGAAAACTGCCGAGGATGAGGATCTCGGAATCGCTGTTGTAAAACGGCGGGATCGGATGGACGATCATGGGCGTTTGCCGGAACTATTCCGCCGGTACCACTTCGATCGTCACCGTGCCGGTAGCCTGTTCGAGGCAGGTGGCTCTCACAAGGTACTCGCCGGCATTCATCTCCGCCGAGGAGCTGTCCGTGCTCTCCAGGTTCGCCATGAAGATCGCTTCGCCGCTCAGGTCGGGCGCTTCCTCTTCGCTCACTTCCGTGCCGTCCAGGATCTCCACCCGAATCGACCCTTCCGTCAGATCAGCGGTCACAACGACCATTTCGCCTTCTCCGACGACGAGGCCGCCGACGGCAGCAACGCTGTCTTTCTCGGCGTTCTTGGCAGTGACCGTCATCTTCTTTTCCTCGGTTCCCTCCAGACTGAATTCCGACGTGGTGCAGGCGGTAAACGCCAGCATGGCCAAGGCCAAGATTAAAACGATCGCAATACTTTTTCTTCTCATAGATAAATACCCCTCTTTTTACAGATCTCTTTATTTCAGTTTTTCGAAGGTCCTCGCCTCCGCCATGGACATGTCGGAATGGAGCGCTTCGTCTCTCATCTTTTCCAGCGTGGCGAGGTTATTGACTTCCTGTTCCTCGTCCCATGCCTTCGTAAAGATGCCGTCCTTGATCTGATCGTAGCGGTCACGCAGGAATTCCCGGATCGGCGTGGGATCGAAGGTGTTAAAGCTGCGCAGCTGGCCGAACTGGGACGTGTGGGAATGGAACGGCATCTGACGGTACATGCCAAGCTCTGCGGCCTTTTCCATCATGTACATCGGCTCCTTGGACAGGTAGGCTTCCATCAGAACGGCTTCTTCCGGGTGGCCCATCTTCTCCGCCAGCAGCTTAAAGGATTCGTCGAACACATGGTAGATGATGGGCCAGGTGCCCTGCTCCGCCATCAGATCCAGCATGGTCTCGTCGTCGAAGCTGACCTCGATGGCGCCCTTCTTGGTGGAACCGATCGCCTTGCACAGCGCCTTGCCGTACTCCAGAGCCTTGCCGGAAGCGTCCTGAGCAACACCTACGAAGGAAGGGAATCCCTCGCCCCGCAGGAACATCTGCCGTACGCCGTCGCCGATCATGCGGGGCGCCGCCATCACGACGTCCACGAAGGACGGGGGAACGATCTTTTTAAAGGTGATGTTATAGGCGGAGGCGAAATTGACGATGTTGCCCGGCTCCAGCCCCGGTGCGATCTGCTCGTTGAAGATCGCCGGTGCATATTCGTCCGGCAGCAGCATAAAGAGGATGTCTGCCTCCTTGGACGCCTCTTCGATGGGCTTGACCGCGAAACCATCTTCAATGGCCTGGTCGTAAGAGCTGTCCTTGCGGCTTCCGACGATGATCTTGGTGCAGCCGGAATCCTTCATGTTGAGCGCCTGCGCGCGGCCCTGGTTGCCGTAGCCGATGATCGCGATGGTCTTGTCCTTCACCAGATCGAGATCGCAGTCCTTATCGTAATAGATCGTTGCCATAGTGTTATCCTTTCTGTCGAACGCTTACGCCATTTTCAGCAGCTTTTCGATGTTGCCGTGCAGGATCTTCTCCAGGCCCTCATCGGTGAGCGTGCCGGGGAAATAGGTGTTCATGTTGTCGAAGATCGCCAGGTGGGCGCCGATGTCGGTGACCGGCGTATCCGTTCCGAAGATGATCTTATCCGGGCCGCAGAGGCGGATCGCCCGCTCCATCTTGAAGTTGTGGGGAGAGCATTCCGCGGTATCGAGCCAGATGTTTTCGTGGGACCGGCAGACCTCGATCGCATCGAGCCACAGGCCGTGGCACATGTGGGCGACGATGATCTTGCATTCCGGGAAGGCTTCCGCCAGCGCGGCGAACTGGTAGGGGCTGCCGTAGCCGTCCTCTTCGCCGTGGAACAGGAGCGGCACGTCGTATTCCGCTGCCAGGTTCATGACCGGTTCCATCATCTTGAGGCTGTCTACCCGGTAGTAATTGGCTGTCGGGTGCATCTTGATGCCCTTGAACCCTTCACCGCCCACATACCGCTTGATGGCCTCCACCGAATCCTGTTCGTGGACCGGACAGACGACGACGAAGGGAATGTAGAACGGGTCGCGTTTCGCGAGAGCGCAGACGTCCGCGTTGCCTCTTTCGATGTCGTTTAAGACATCCCAGGTGCTGATGCAGGCATAGTCGATGCCGAAGCTCTGCATGATCTCCTTCATTCGCTCGGGAGAATATGGATTCTTGACTTTACCCATCCATGAGCCGCCGATGTGCGCATGGGAATCGATGATCTTGCCCATATGGTCTCCTTTCTTGCCGAAGCACCCTCATTTTACCACGAATCGGACAGGGCGGACACATCAATCCCCGGTCTTCTGCGACGCCTCCATGTGCTTGTACTGCGCGTACCGCTTGGCGGCTTCGTCGCTGCCGATGGCGAAGAGCTCCTTCGCATTTTCGGGGAAGGTGAGCTTGAGGGCGCTGTAGCGGGTCTCGCCGTCCAGGAACTCCTCGTAGCCCATCTTCGGTTCCTTGGAATCCAGGTGCAGCGGCTGGCTCTGGCGCGGATCGTAGCGGTAGAGCAGCCAGTAGCCGGACTCGACCGCCCGCTTCATCTCCTCCTGCACCTTGCTCATGCCGGCACGGATGCCGTGGGATGTGCAGGGCGTGTAGGCAACGATGACGCTGGGGCCGTCGAACGCCTCCGCTTCCTTGATGGCCTTGATGAGCTGGTTCGGGTCCGCGCCCATGGCGACCTGCGCCACGTAGACGTTGCCGTAGCTCATCATGATGCCGCCGATGTCCATCTTCCGGGTGCGCTTGCCGCTGGACGCGAACTGTGCCACCGCGCCGACCTGGGTCGCTTTGCTGCTCTGGCCGCCGGTGTTGGAATAGACTTCCGTGTCGATTATAAAGACGTTGACGTTTTCGCCGCTGGCGATGACGTGGGCGAGACCGCCGAAGCCGATGTCGTAGGCCCAACCGTCGCCGCCGTACATCCAGAAAGTCTTTCTCGCCAGCTGGTCTTTATGGGCGAGGATCGCCTTCGCTTCGGGCGTGTCTTCCTGCTCCAGGAAGGCACAGAGCGCATCTGCCGTCTCGCGTGATCCGTCGAAATCGTCGAAGGCCGCAAGCCATGCTTCGCAGGCCGCTTTCAGCTCGCCGGAAGCACCCGCACAAAGGCTTTCCACCTGCGCCTTGACGGCGTTTCTCTGCTGCTTGACGGACAGGAGCATGCCGAGGCAGAGCTCCGCGTTGTTTTCGAACAGGGAGTTGGTCCAGGCGGGGCCAAATCCTCTGCGGTTGGTGGTGTAGGGGATGCCCGGCATGGAAGCGCCCCAGGCCTGGGAGCAGCCCGTGCCGTTGGCCCAGTAGACGCGCTCGCCGAACAGCTGGGTCATCAGCTTGGCGTAGGGTGTCTCGCCGCAGCCCGCACAGGCGGCGGAGAATTCCACCAGAGGCTGCTTAAACTGGCTGCCTTTGACCGTCCAGCGGTCGAAGATCTCACCTTTATCGGAGAGGGACAGCACGTAGTCCCACTTCTCTTTCTTGTCTTCCGTAAGCTCTGCGGGCACCATCTCCAGCGCGTGAGCCGGGCAGCTCTCCGCGCAGCTTCCGCAGCTGGTACAGTCGAAATCCGACACGGCGAGGGCGAAATGCAGGCCCTTGGCCGCGCCGTTCGCGGGAATGGTCTTTACGCCTTCCGGCGCCGCAGCCTTCTCTTCGTCGTTCAGCAGGAAAGGCCGGATGACGGCGTGGGGGCAGACCAGGGAGCAGCGGTTGCACTGGACACACTTTTCTGCGTTCCACTGGGGCACTCTTACGGCGATGCCGCGCTTTTCGAAGGCGGTGAGCCCCATATCGATGTTGCCGTTCTCGTAACCCGCGAAGGAGCTGACCGGCAGATCGTCGCCCTTCTGGGCGTTGATCGGGTTGAGCAGGCGGCGCACCACGTCGGGAACGTCCTGCTTGGGGTCAGCCGCGCCGACGGCCTCGTGCAGCACCTGCATCGCGGCGTTCGGCGTGTCGGGCAGATCCGCCCATTCCGCCGGGACCTGTACGGCGACGACTTCCTTCGCGCCGGCTTCGATGGCCGCGACGTTCTTCGCGACGACTTCGTCGCCCTTGGCGAAGTAGCTCTGCCGCGCCGCTTCCTTCATGCGGTCGAGCGCCTCTTCCGCCGGGATGAGCCCCGTGATGGCGAAGAAGGCCGCCTGCAGCACGGTATTGGTGTGGCTTCCCAGACCCAGACGCATGGCGATGTCCGTAGCGTCGATGGTGTAGAAGCGGATGTTCTTGCGGGCCAGGTAGCGCTTGACGTCATTCGGCAGATTCTCCTCCAGCTCCTTGCCTTTCCACTGGCAGTTGAGCAGGAAGATGCCGTTCGACTTGAGTTCGCTCACCATATCGTACTGGCGGATGTAGCTCTGGTTGTGGCAGGCCACGAATTCCGCCCGCTTTACGTAATAGCTGCCCATGATGGGCTCCTTGGAGAAGCGCAAGTGGGACTTGGTGATGCCGAAGGACTTCTTGGCATCGTATTCGAAATAGGCCTGGGCGTACATGCCCGCCGCATCGGCCAGGATGTGCACCGTGTTCTTGTTGGCGCCCACTGTCCCGTCGCCGCCGAGGCCCCAGAACTTGCAGCGGAAGGTCTTTCCGCCGGAAACGCCGGAGACGTGGGGGGCGTCCAGAGACAGGTGGGTCACGTCGTCGTTGATGCCGATGGTGAAGCCGTCCACGGGATGCTCCGCGGCCAGGTTGGCGAAGACCGCCAGCAGCTGGTCCGGATCGGTGTCCTTGGAGGAGAGGCCGTAGCGTCCGCCGATGATCTTAAAGGCCCGGCCGGTCTTGACGGCAGTGGTGCAGACATCCTGGAACAGGGGTTCGCCCGCAGCGCCCATCTCCTTGCAGCGGTCCAGCACGGCGATGCGCTTTACCGTATGCGGAATGGCTTCCATCAGCTTTTCTGCAGAGAAGGGTCGGTACAGGTGGACCTGCACGAAGCCGACCTTGCTTCCATGGGCGTTCAGATAGTCCACGGCCAGGCGAGCCACGCCGCTCACGGAGCCCATGGCGATGACGATATCCGTCGCTTCCGGGTCACCGTAATAGTTGAAGAGATGATACTCTCTGCCGGTTAGCTCGCTGATCTTCTCCAGATATTTTTCCACGATGTCGGGCACCGCGTCGTAGGCGCCGTTGTTGGCCTCCCGGATCTGGAAGTAGACGTCCGGGTTCTGCACGGTGTTGCGCAGCACGGGGTGTTCGGGGTTGAGGGCAGCCGCCTTGAACGCTTCCAGCGAGGGACGGTCGACCATGTCGATCAGAGCCTGTTCGTCGATGGTCTCCACCGTGGCTAGCTCGTGGCTGGTGCGGAAGCCGTCGAAGAAATGCATAAAGGGTACGCGGCTCTCCAGGGCTGCCAGATGGGGCACGGCGGCGAGGTCCAGGACTTCCTGCACGTTGCCCGTGGAGAACATGGCAAAGCCGCAGGCGCGGCAGTCCATGACGTCGCTGTGGTCGCCGAAGATGCTCATGCCGTGGGTGCCGACGGTGCGGGCCGCCACGTGCATGACCGCGGGGAGCCGTTCGCCCGCGATGCGGTGCAGAACGGGGATCATCAGCATTAAGCCCTGGCTGGAGGTGAAGGTCGTAGCAAGGGCGCCGGCCTGCAGCGCACCGTGCACGGCGCCGATGGCGCCGGCTTCGCTCTGCATCTCCTGCAGCGTTACCGGTTGTCCGAACATGTTCTTCCGTCCGCCTGCGGACCACACGTCGGTATGCTCCGCCATGGGGGAAGAGGGCGTGATCGGATAGATCGCAGCGATCTCCGTAAAGTTATATGCGACGTGGGCGGCGGCTTCGTTGCCGTCCATGGTCACCAGCGTTTTCTTCTTTTCGTCAGTCATGGTTTCTCCCTTTTCTATCGGTTCACAGCGACAGCCCCAGTTCCTTGGCGGCCTCTTCGCGCATCTTATATTTCAGTATTTTCCCCGCGGCGTTCATGGGGAAGGAGTCCACAAAGCGGATATACTTGGGCACTTTGTGCCGTGCGAGCCGCTCGACGCAGTAAGCGCGGATCTCGGGTTCGGATGCCTCCTGGCCTTCCTTTAGTATAATACAGGCCATGGCTTCTTCGCCGTATTTTTCGTCGGGCACGCCGATCACCTGCACGTCCTGCACCGCCGGATGGGTGTAGAGGAATTCCTCGATCTCCCTGGGGTACAGGTTTTCGCCGCCGCGGATGATCATATCCTTCAGGCGGCCGGTGATCCGGTAATTGCCGTTTTCATCCTTGCAGGCCAGGTCGCCGGAGTGGAGCCAGCCGTCTGCATCGATGGTCTCTCTCGTGGCCTCGGGCATCTTGTAGTAGCCCTTCATCTGGTTGTAGCCCTTGGCGCAGAATTCGCCGTTGACCCCGGGAGGAACCTCGTTCCCCGTCTCCGGGTCGATGACCTTGCAGAGCACGTGGGGGAAACTGTAGCCTACGGTCTCCGTGCGCACGTCCAGGGGATCGGTCCAGGCGGACATGGTGTTGCCCGGGGCGGTCTCGGTCTGGCCGTATACGCTCACGATGCCCCTCATGTTCATCTCGTCGGGCTGAGCGGCGCGCTTCATCAGTTCCGGCGGGCAGCCGGACCCTGCCATGATGCCCGTCCGCATGAAGGAAAAGTCCGTCTTGCGGTAGTCGGGATGGTTGAACATGGCGATGAACATCGTCGGCACGCCGTTGAAGCAGGTGATCTTCTCCTGGTTGATGCAGGCGAGGGACGATTTGGCCGAGAAATAGGGCAGCGGGCACATGGTCGCTCCGTGGGTCATGGAACTGGTCATGCTCAGCACCATGCCGAAGCAGTGGAACATGGGCACCTGGATCATCATGCGGTCCGCGGTACTTAAGCCCATGCGGTCGCCGATGCACTTGCCGTTGTTGACGACGTTGTAATGGGTCAGCATGACGCCCTTGGGGAAGCCCGTCGTGCCGGAGGTGTACTGCATGTTGCACACATCGTCGGGGCGCACGAGGGAGGCCAGCCGCGCGGTCTCCTCGGGGGGCACCATATCCGCCCGCGCCATCGCCTCGTCGAAGGTGAGGCAGCCGTTTTGCTTAAAGCCGCAGGTGATGACGTTGCGCAGGAACGGGAGACGCTTGCAGTGCAGGGGCTCGCCGGACTTGCTGCCGGCGATCTCCGGGCAGAGCTCGTTGATGATGGCGGCGTAGTCGCTGTCCAGAGCCCGGTCGATCATGACGAGGGTGTGGGTGTCCGACTGGCGCAGCAGGTATTCCGCCTCATGGATCTTGTAGGCCGTGTTCATGGTGACCAGCACAGCGCCGATCCGGCAGCAGGCCCAGAACGTGATGTACCAGGCAGGGATATTCGTGCACCAGACCGTCACTTTGTAACCCGGCTTTACACCCAGGGATACCAGTGCCCGGGCAAAGCGGTCCACGTCGTCCCGGAATTCCTCGTAGGTCCGGGTGTAGTCCAGCGTGGTGTATTTAAAGCAGTATTGGTCGGGGAATTCTTCGGCCATGCGGTCCAGCACCTGGGGGAAGGTGAGGTTGATGAGGTCGTCCTTCTTCCAGACATAGCGGCCCGTGCCGTCGTGGTTGTAATACAGGCCCTTCTCCCGTCTCTGGGAGCGCTCGAAGCGGTGCATGTAGTTGACGAAGTGGGGGAAGATGATCTCCCGGTCCGTCAGCTCTTCCAGCCAGCGGGGCTTCCACTCCAGGGAGACGAAGCCGCTGTAGTCCACGCTCTGCAGCGCGTCCATCACCTCTTCCACCGGGAAGTTTCCTTCGCCGATGAGCTCGTAATCGTCCGCGCTGATGCTGTCGTGAAGGTGCACATGCTTTACGTAGGCGCCCAGGTTGGTGATGGTCTGCGCAGGGCTTTCGCCGCAGCTGCGGTAGGGGAAGTGAACGTCCCAGAGGACCGCCAGCTGATCGCAGGCAAAATCGTCCAGCAGGGCCCGGAGCTTCTCCGTGGAGGAGAACAGGCCCCGCGTCTTGATGAGGATCGTAACCCCCAGCTCTTCCGCCAGGGGGATGAGCCCGGAGAGCGCCTTTACCGCGTTCTCCGCCGTCTCGCCGGAGGCCCACACGGCGCAGTAGGGCGCCCGCAGGTCGTTGCACAGGCGCATCTCTTCCTTCAGCGATTCCAGACCTTCTTCATCGATGGTGGAGATGTCCTTTGCGCTGTCGAAGCAGGGAATGCTGAGGTGCTTTTCCCGCAGCTCCCGGTAGGTGGAAGGCACGGAATAGATATGGAAGGGGCCGCTGCGGTCGGTCAGTTCCGGCGCAGCGGAGACGTGGTAGAGCTCCACGCCCTGGAACCCCATTTCTTCTGCAGTATCGAGGATCTCCTGCCAGGTCAGATCCTGCCAGCCTCTTGTGGAAAAGGAAAGCTTCATAACGTACCCTCCTCATAGATGATCTTGTTGACGGCGCTCACGTACGCCCGGATGGAGGAACCGATGATGTCGGTGGAAATGCCCCGGCCGGAGTACAGTCTGCCGTCCGTGCTGCGGAGCCGGACGATCGTTTCGCCCATGGCTTCCCGGCCTTCCGTAACGGCCCGCACCTGCAGGTCGTCCAAGTCGTAGTGGTGACCCACGATCTGCTCGATGGCCAGGAACGAAGCGTCGACGGGACCGTCGCCCACCGCCAGGCCGTCCAGGATCTGTCCGTCCTTTTCCATGCGGATGTGGCTCGTCGCCGTAATGACGTTGCCGGAGTTGATGACGTAATCCTGCACTTTATAGGTCTGCGGCACCTGGAGCGCGGCGGATGCGACGATGGCGTCCAGCTCCTTGATGCCGACGGATTCTTTCTTCTCTGCGATGCGCATGAAGGCGTTGTAGACGTTCACCGCGTCTTCTTCGCCCAGGTCGTATCCGATCCCGGCCACGGCCTTCATCACGGCGTCCATGTCGTCGTGGACGGTGAGGACGGCGTCGGATCCATCGTGGGGCGCGGTATCGTAGGGGGTCTTGCCGTGCTTGGCTTCGCCCATGCGGCGGATCTGGTTGATCGTGCGGCGCAGCTCCGTATCCCGGACCGGACAGGTGAGACCATGCTCGTTGCCCCGGGTCTTCAGGATGTAGACGAGTTTTTCCAGCGAGGCGGTAAAGTCGCCGCAGGCGGCGGTCTTCACTTCGTCTGCGCCTGCCAGAACGGCGGAAACGGCGCAGGCATCTGCCAGGAACAGCTCGTTGGAGATCTTAACGCCGAGACGGACGGGCTCCGGAAGGTCTTCCCGCACCGCCTTAACGGAGGCGTAGAACTCCTCCGGCAGCAGGTTGCCCGCCGTATCGCAGATGGTGACGATGGAAGCGCCTGCCTCCACCGCAGCGGCTGCGATCTTGCGCAGGAATTCCGGTTCACTGCGGCCGGCGTCTTCCGCTACGAATTCCACCTCCTTGCACACGGCCTTGGCCGCGGCGATCTGTGTCCGCACCTGTTCCAGAACGGCCGCCGGCTTCATCCGGCAGATGTATTCCATCTGAACCGTGCTCACCGGGGCGACGACCTGCAGGCGGGCCTTTCTGGCCTCCTTCAGGGCGCTCCAGGTGACCGCTGCCGAATCCTCTTCCATCAGGGAGAGGGGCGCCGCGATGACGCTGTCCCGGACGGCGCTGGCCAACGATTTGATCAAGAGGCTGTCTGTGCGCCGGTTGAAGATGGGGGCGGTCTCGATCACCGGCACCCCAACGCGGTCCAGCAGCTTCGCAAGTTCGATCTTTTCCCGGAAACTGAAGGCAATTCCTCCCGTCTCTACGGGCTGTTTCATGGTTATGTCACTGAGAAAAATCTGCCTCATTGCTTCACGCTCCTTACATTCTGAGGTCTGCATAAAAAATCCCTGAAGCCGTAAACTAACAGCTTCAGGGACGAAATTGCACATTCCGCGGTACCACCCTGATTCCTCATAGAAAAGAGGCACCTCTCGGGCTCCATCAAGCCCATGGCCGGTAACGGGGCCTACCGGGTCCAACTACTTGCAGCCGTTCGCGGGACCTGCTCTGGAGTCAGATGTCTGTGACCCTCGGTACCGGCTCGCACCACCCGCCGGCTCTCTGAAACGCTCCTGTCACGACAATTCTCCGTCGTCGCATTTGTGTTCTTTAAACAAAAGATATTTTATTTAATCATATCGGGGCCACAGTTGTCAAGGGGGACGCGCAAAGAAAAAAAGGAGTGAAAAATCCGCTCCGGGCCTGTAGAAGTGGAGACCACGGACCGCAGAAGGACGATCGGCGGGCTTACGGACTCCATGAAGAAGGTCGCGCGGCTCGTGCGCAACGAAGAGCCAGCGGTTTGCGGACTCCGTGCAGGATATCGAACAGGTGCGCCGCAACCTGGCCACCCTGGACATGAACGATGTGGCGGAAGGCTTCCGCAAGAGCCAGATCGAGGAGATCAAACAAAAACAGGCGGAAGGACCCGTCAAGATCAATGAAGAACCGAACGTGATCAATGGGCTGAACCTATAGCTTAGTTCATTTTATAATACGCGTTCACCAGGCTGCGGTAACTCAGCTTCTTCAGATCTTCGTAGCGCACGTCGTAGCGGCCTTTGGTGCGCTTGCCGGAGACAAGAAAGCGCAGGCAGTCCTGGGCGTAGGCGTCGATCTCCTGCAAGCTGTCCGCCGTGTTGATGACAGAAAAGAACCACCAGCTCCAGGACAGGTCGCTGCCCTCGGGGCTTTCCAACAACTTGCGGTTGAACACCCGGATAAAGGCCGCCGCGGCCTTTTCGCCGGACAAACCGTTTCTCTGCCGCCAGCGCTGCAGGGCTCTCGCCTTGCGGCGCATTTTTTGTTTGAGTTTTTTGACCGTGGCAGGAGCGATGTCGATCGCCCCATCGCGGTACGAAAACCCCAGGAACGTCCAGCCGGTCTCGGGCGTGTAGAAGTCCTCCTTGGACGGGTTCACGGAGAGGCCCTTTTCTGCCAGAAACGCGCGGATCTGCGCCGCATGCCCTTCTGTCTCCTCCCGGGTCTCCCCGAAGGCGATGATATCGTCGGAATAGCGGGCGTAGAGGACGCCTTTTTCTTCGAACAGACGGTCTAGATCGCTCAGGTAGAGGTTGGCTAGAAATGCGGACTGGGGCGTTCCTGCCATGATGCCCTTCTGTTCTTCGACGGGGCTGCCGTTTTCCAGGACGAAAGGCTCCTCCAGCAGACGGCGCAAGAAGGCGAACAATGACGGGTCATCCAGCCCGATTGTTTTGCCGAGCATCGGTATTAGACGATGGACAGGCACCGTATTAAAATAGTTGCTCACGTCCACTTTATAGGCGTATTTTTGGCGGATGCCGGGGGTGCGGGCGAGGCGGCGGAGCGCATCCTTCGCGGTGACCCCGGGACGAAAGGAATACAGATTACCGGCAAACAGACCGTCGTACTTTCTCAGCAGCAGCCAGGTAAGCAGCTTGCAAACCGTGTTCTCCGGCTCGGGATAGATGTAGACCGTGCGCTTTTTCTGGGACCCCATCTTACTGAGCACGACCTTTTTGGGCAGCGGAAAGCGCTCCCCGGACGCGATCCGCTCGCAGACGGGGAGATATCGCCTATCGTCGATAAACGACCGAAGGGATTCCGCAGTGCCCTTCGGACAAATCAGCGAGGTCTTGTATTCATAGAAGACTTCCCAGCTTTCAGGGCTGGAAAGCTGCTGCAGCAGGGTCATGCAAACCTCCGCAAAAAAGAGAAAAAACAGAAAGAGAAGGCATTAAAGCCCGGGAAATCCCGGGATGTACAGGGCCGTACAGGAACCGGCTGCCTGCGAAGCGCTGAATTGGTTCCTGCCGGGTCCGCCGCAGGCGCAAGGGCGTTCTCTCTCTGTTTTTATCGGGTCTTGTTAGCCCTTCAGGGCTTTTTCGATGCGGGAGACCACATAGGAACGGGCGTTCCACCAGCCCTCGTGATCCTTGTAGAAGCGCAGGTAAGGCACGCCTTCCTTTGCGCACTTCTCCCTTAGTTTGACGGCGGAACTGTTGTCCGGAACGAGCTCCACCACCAGCTTCTGTGCAACGCCGTCGTAGAAACGGTAGATCGTGGACCGGCCGAAGCCACCCCATCCTGCCTCCTTGTTTACGATGCAGGCGGGGAAATCCTCCGCGAAGATCTTCTCGAAGTACGCGGCGGGCGCCAGGCCGCTGTTATACATGTTCTCTTCCGCCGGCATGTCTGGACCCCACCAGCCGCTGGCCTCTGCTGCGGCCTTTTCCGCCTGCTCTTCCTTGATGGCGGTCACCGCTTCTTCCTTCGCCGCAGCGAACGATTCCTTTACGCTGTCCAGATCCAGCCCGGCCTTTTCAGCCTCGGTCTTGACCGCCGCAGCCGCATCCGTTACGGTCTTCTTCAGTTCATCCAGATTCAGGTCGGGCACCTTGTCTCCGACCTCTTTTAAAAGTTTATCGAAAAGTCCCATAGGTATCACCCTCCTCTTATGTCAAATACTATCACAAATGGGTGTATGCTGAAAGCAGAAACAGAACATTCCTGCCGCGCCTGACGTTTCTATTTGCTTTTTCACCGGATCTGTGATATCGTAAGGGGCCGTGAGTTCGAAACCATCCTCACGTAAAACAAAACTAAGGAGTAACTGAATATGAAACTAAGCAAGAAAACCCTGTTTTTGGTGCAGGCTGCTCTGATCGCCGCGATCTACGTGGTGCTCACCGTGGTCTTCGCCCCCTTCTCGTTCGGCGAGGTGCAGGTCCGCATCGCGGAAGCCCTCACGATCCTGCCGGTATTTCTGCCGGCAGCGGTCCCCGGCCTGTTCGTCGGCTGCTTTCTGGGCAACATGCTGGGCGGCGCCGTGCTCCCCGATATCATCTTCGGAAGCCTGGCCACCCTCATCGGCGCCCTCGGCACCCGGGCGCTCAGAAAGGCTCACCCCTTCCTGGCACCCATTCCGCCCATCGCCGCGAACACCGTCATCGTGCCCTTCGTGCTGAAGTACGCGTACGCCGTGGATCTGCCCATCCCCTTCATGATGCTCACCGTAGGCATCGGCGAGGTCGTCTCCTGCGGCATCTTCGGCCTGGTGCTCTACTATGCGCTCAACGGCCGCCGCGCACAGGTATTCGGCGAGGCCGAATAGGGACTGTGACCCGGGTCAAAAAACACGAAGCATAAAAAACGGAGCCTTTACGGGCTCCGTTTTTTTCTTTAATATCCCAAATCTTCGTCGATGAGCACGACCTCGGTGTCGGGAATGCCGTTGGGCCGTTCCCAGAACACCATCAGCGCCTTGCAGATGCGCTCCGGGCTCTTGCAGTCGAAACACTTGCCGCCGCCATGCGCCACACAGGGCGTCTTGACGTTAAACCGCTTGGCGTTTAACGGCGCCGCGATGTTTCTAGCCCGCCAGATGGCGCCGTCCAGATCGTCTGCGATCTTGTTCTTTCCGACGATAAAGTACAGCTTCTTGTGGCCGAACACCGTGGATGCGATCCGGTTGCCCATACCGTCGATATTGACGATCTCACCGGTCTTTGCCATGCCGTTGACGGAAGACAGGTATACGTCCGTGGACAGCACTGCCATGCGGTCGTCCCCTTCCCAGTGCCATTTAAAGTCGTTGTGGGTGCGCAGCATGTCCGCCAGCCCCAGTTCCTTTACGGTCATGGAGCCGCCGCTGGCCACGGTGACCCCGTCGATCGCTCCGTTGAGATATGCTGCCGCCTCTTCCTTCGTCGCGAAGCAGCTCACCTGATAACCCTTTTTCTCTAAGTTTGCCTTGATCCCGCTGAAATCCATGGGTCAACCTCCTTGTGGTAAAGAAAACCCCGGAAGGCATAGCCAACCGGGGATGAATCCGTACTAGTCTGCGTCGAAGGGCAGCAGGGCAACGATCCTTGCTCTCTTGACGGCAGTGGTGATGCCTCTCTGGTGCATCGCACAAGCGCCGGTGATTCTTCTGGGAAGGATCTTACCTCTTTCGGTAACATACTTCTTCAGGGTCTCGACGTCCTTATAGTCGATGGCAGTATTCTTGTCTGCGCAGAATTGGCAGACCTTTTTTCTATGCATACCGCCGGAGAAATTTCTTCTCGGTCTGTTTTCTCTTTCCATGTTAAGCCTCCTGCTTTTTCCTTAGAAGGGAATGTCGTCGTCGGTGAGTGCGGTAAATCCTTCGGGCGCGCTGCTCTGTGCAGGTGCGGGAGCGGGCTGGGCATAATTGCCGCCGCCGTAGTTTCCGCCGCCGAAGCCGCTGCTTTCCTGACGATCTCCCCGGTCTAAAAATTCAACTCTGTCTGCCACAACATCTGTGGTAAATACTTTCTGTCCGTCCTTGTTGGTGTAGGAACCGGTCTGAAGTCTGCCGGTAATGCCTACAAGTCTTCCCTTCGTCATATACTTCTCGACCAGTTCTGCGGTCTTGCCGAAGCATACGATGTTGGGAAAGTCGGTCTGCTTTTCGCCGTTTCTTCCCGGCATGCGATCGATGGCGATGGAGAACCTGGCAACTGCCGTCTGGCTCTCGTTCCCATAGCGAACGTCCGGATCTCTCGTTAATCTTCCGATCAAAGAAACAGAATTCATAGCCTACCTGCCTTACTCTTCGTCCAGATTGATGATGATGTGTCTCATGAAGTTATCGGAAATGCGGAGTCTTCTGTCCAGTTCCTTCGGAAGCTCGGGCTTTGCGTTAAAGTGCATAACGACATAGTAACCTTCGGTCTTCTTCTGGATCGGATAAGCAAGCTTGCGCATACCCCAAACGTCGGTATCGAGCACCTCGCCGGCCTCTGCGATAATAGCCTTAACAGCTTCTACCACTTCGTCCTTCTTGGCGTCGTCCAGACTGGGTTCTACGATGAACATCAGTTCGTACTTATTCATTCTTTCACCTCCCTATGGTCTGTTTGCGGCCGCGGTCCTCCCCGCGGCAGAGAGCTTCGTCCGGCCTCCGGGCGATGACCCGGGCAGACGAATGCCTATATATTATATAGTTGCCCTCTTTGAAATGCAACAAAAAAGTGTTATATTTTTCATATATCGAGAACGCTGTTGATTCAGTACCGATCAGAGTATCAGGAGGATGAAATATGCTGAAATACGTAGACAGAAGAGGCACAAACTGTTCCAAGTGGGACGCGCTGGAGGAGATGTACGGAGAGAAAGATCTGCTGGCCATGTGGGTCGCGGATATGGACTTCGAGATCGCAGAACCGATCCGCAAAGCGGTCGGCAACTACGCAGCCAACATTCCCTGGGGCTATTATAATCCCGGCCCGGGCTACAAACAGGCCTTCATCGACTGGGAGGAGAAGTATCACGGATATAAACTGGATCCGGACTGGATCTGCTTCTCCCCGGGCATCGTCGCAGCATTTTTCTGGGTCACCCGCATGAAGACCCAGCCCGGCGACGCCGTCATCCTGCTGGCCCCGATCTACTATCCCATGATGAACGCGGTCAAATTCAACGACCGCAAGCTGGTCCTGTGCGACATGGTACACGACGGCAACACCTACCGGGTGGATTATGAGAAGTTCGAGAAGGACATCGTAGACAACAACGCCAAAGTCTTTATCCTGTCCTCCCCCCACAACCCCGTGGGCAAGATCTGGACGCCGGAAGAGCTGAAGAAGCTCATGGAGATCTGCCGCAAGCACAACGTGTTCGTCATCTCCGACGAGATCCACCAGGACTTCGAATGGAACGGTCACGTCCACGTGCCCACCGCAACGCTGGGCGACTACGACGACATGCTCATCACCATGTGCGCCGTCTCCAAGACCTTTAACCTGGCAGCCTGCCAGAACTCCTTCATCATTATCCCCAACGCGGAGCTGAGAGAATCCTTCAAGAAGTTCGCAGCCAGCATCAGCTGCTCCGGCGGCAACGGCTTTGGCTATGTGGCGGTGGAAGCTGCCTGCCGGGAAGGCCGTCCCTGGTTCGAGGAAGTCAAGAAGCAGATCTGGGAAAACTATTGCTACGTGCGCGACACCTTTGCCAAGGAGCTGCCCGACGTGGTCGTCGCCGACCTGCAGGGCACCTATCTGCTGTGGCTGGACTTCGGCAAGTACTTTAAGACGCAGAAGGAGATCGAAGAATTCATGCAGGGCAAGTGCAAGCTGGCCTTTGACTACGGCAACTGGTTCGGCGCCGGCGGGGACGACTACTGCCAGTTCGTGCGCATGAACCTGGCAACGTCCCTCGAGAACGTTAAAGAAGCCTGCAACCGCATGATCAAGAATCTGAAATAATTCGGAACCGAAATAATTTCAAAACCCTCCGGAAATACTCCGGAGGGTTTTTCTTTGCAACACAGTGTACCTGTTCCCGCGTGCTCTTACGAAAGGACGAACCGCACGAAGCTTTCCGCGCTCTCGGAGAGCTTGGTATTCTTACGGCGGATCAGGTAAAACGTACGCTTCGCTTCGGGCAGGCCCGTGTCGAAGGCGAGCAGTCTGCCCTCCCGGACGCGGTCTTCCACGGCCAGCGCGGATACGAAGGAGATGCCGAAGCCGTGTTCTACCAGGTTTTTAATGGCTTCCTGGTCGTTTAGGCTCGCGGCGATGTCCAGATTCCGCAGATCGAGACCGAGGCTCTCCAACAGCAGTTCCGCGCTTTTACGGCTGGCGCTTCCCCGCTCCCGAAACAGGATGGGCTGCGTCAGCAGGGCTTTTACGTCGCCCTTTTTCAGCAGGCGACGGTTGCCTTCCGTGTTCGGCGCGATGATCACCGTTTTATCCTCGGCTACGGGAGTGCTGTCCAGGCTCACGCCGGGCTTTTCGCCCACGAAACCCAGGTCGAACGTGCCTTTCTCCACCGCCTCCTCGATCGCTTCGCTGTCGGACTGGTGGATGGAAATGGGTACATCCGGGTGATCCTTGCAAAAGCCCTCCAGCAGCGCCGGCAGGATGTAAGCGGACGGGATCGTGGAAACGCCGATGCGTATGCCGTTCTGTTCCTCGCCGGCCCATTTATCCAGCATGTTCTGCTGCAGTGCGAGCATCTGGCAGGCGCAGTCGTAGAGCTCCTTGCCCTTCTGCGTCACGCGCAGGTTCTTCGTGTCTCTTGCGATCAGCTGCACGCCGAGCTCCTCCTCCAGCGCCTTGATGTGGGCGCTGACGGTGGGTTGAGACGTATAGGTCTTTTCCGCCGCCTTCGTAAAGCTGCCGCTGTCCACGACCGCGATAAAGGAGCGAAGCATCTTGCTTTCCATATCTTATCCCTCGTAAACTGTCTTGCCGTTGACGACGGTCATCAGGACCTTCGTGTTCAGCAGTTCTTCGGGGGGATTCTCCATGATGTTCTTGTCGAGCACGGTAAAGTCCGCGTACTTGCCGATGGTGATGGAACCTCTCTCAGCCTCTTCGAAAGCGGAATAGGCGCCCTCGATCGTAAACATGCGCAGCGCCTCTTCCATGGTCACCGCGTTCTCCGGATACCAGGGCTTGCCGTCCATGCCCATACGGGTGACGGCGTAGTACATATTGGCCAGCGGATCGCAGTCCTCCACGGGGCAGTCGGAACCGCCGCTCATGTGAACGCCGAGATCGATGTAGCGTCTCCAGTTATAGGAGGTCTTCGCCAGTTCGGAACCGACGCAGTCGTCCACGATCTGGGAGTCGTAGCGGACGAACACGGGCTGCGCATAGGCGAGCAGGTTGAGCTTTACGAAGCGGTCCTGCTGGGCCTCGTCCATGATCTGGCAATGGATGATGCCGTGGCGCATGTTAGGCTTGGGGTTCTCGTTCATCACGAGCTCGTAGCCGTTGACGACCTGATCCATGGCGCCGTCGCCGATGACGTGGACCACGATGGGATAGCCCGCGTTGTGAGCGACCCGGAACATCGCGTACAGCTCTTCGTCGTCGTGGAGAGGAATGCCGTGGTCATCCGGCGCGTTCTTGTATTCACCTCTTAAGACGGCGGTGTGGGCGCCCAGAGAGCCGTCGCCCATGATCTTGATGTCGCCGATCGTAAAGTTCTTGCCCCACTTCGTTCTTACTTTATATTCGCTGCAGAATTTCTCGATCATCGGCAGGTTGAGCATACGGCACTGCTGATGGACGCGGATGGGCAGTTCGTCCGCTTCGGACAGTTCCTTGTACGCCTGCAGGATAACGGGCATGTCCTTGACGGGAACGACCAGGTTGAGGTCGTCGGAGTGAACGCCTGCCAGACCCTTGCTCGCGATATAGTTTGCACCCATCAGGATGAGCTGCTTCATCTCGGGCACGGTGGGAACGGGGAAATATTCCTCGACCAGGCGGACGGTGTCTTCGCACAGAACGCCGTTGGGGGTGCCGTCTTCGAAGTAGCGCAGCTTGTACTGGGATTCGCCCTCCTTCTCGTTCATCATGCCCATCAGTTCCATCGCCTTGGTGTTGAGGGTGGCGATGTGACCGCAGGCACGCTCTATATAGGCGGGAACGTCGCCGCAGGCCTTGTCCAGATCCAGTCTGGTCGGCACTTCGTTGCAGTCGGTCCAGTCATCCTGGTTAAAGCCGATGCCCATGGCCCAGCCATCGGTGCCCTTCTTGGCTTCCGCGGCCTTTGCCATGATGTCCATGCATTCCTTAAAGGTCTTTGCGACACCGATATCCGTTCTGCGCAGCTTGTTGGAGAGCAGAAGCAGGTGCATGTGGCTGTCGATGAGGCCGGGGCACATGAAGGCGCCCTTCAGGTCGACCATCTCCGTGGCGGGACCCGCCAGAGCCTTCATCTCTTCGTCGCTGCCTACCGCCATGACGATGCCGTTCTTGACCGCGACAGCGGAGACCATGGGATACTGGTCGTCCAGCGTCTTGATCTGTCCGTTATAGAAAATTCTGTCCATGTTGTCCATAAATGTCCTCCTTGTATGGCTCAGATGCTACTGAAACCATTGTAACACCGAAAAGAAAGGCGGTGCAAGGTGTTGAATATCTCTCACAATAACTATTAATTTCTGTCGTTTTACTAAAGACTTAGGATGCGTTATATTATATTTGCAAGGGGCGTTAAGAGATTAACAAGCCCGACAAAATATTAACAAGTGTGTATTCAACGCAAAGGAAGGAACTAAAATGAACAAAGGTCTTATGTGCGGCATCATCGCAATCATCGCTCTCGCTCTCGTATTCGTAGCAAGCAACATCAACGCAGCAGCAAGCCCCGCTTATCTGGTAGCAGCAGTCGTTCTGATGGCAGCTTATTGCTTCGGCCAGTACAGACTGGACAAGAACTACAGATAAGAAGTTCTGCTCTGTTAAGAGAGCGCCTGGTAACCTGTCACTGTAAACCATCCACCGGAGGTCACATATGAACAGCACGAAATTAAGGATCTGGGCCGTTATGCTGATGCTTCTCGCATGCAGCGTCGTATATACCTCAGCAATGTCGTTACTGCCGGTGGCAAATACGGCAGCCCCGTTAGCGACATTGATGCTCTAGATATATCCATCCAAAGCCTTAACATAAAAGAAGGAGTTCCGAAAGGAGCTCCTTCTTTGTTATGCTATTCTGTTTCCTGCAGCCGGGGCGGCAGCACCAGGCCGTCTTTGATCATGTCCGCCACCACTTCCTGGGCGACTTCGATGAATTTTCGTTCCGCGGGGGACAGGGATTCCTCCGACACGATGGCAAGACCTACGTCGCGCAGATAGCGCGGCTTAAGCGGAATGCCCACGATGCCCTCGGAGTCGAACGCCACGTGAAGACCCGCCACGATAGAGACGCCAAGGCCTTCCCGCACCATGGCGATAATGGCCTGCTCGTCCCGCGACACCAGGAAAGGCTTCGCGGAGAAGCCCATCTTCTTGACGATGTATTCCACGTCGTGGTCGTAGTCGATGTTGACGCCGATATAGGGATATTGCGCCAGTTCGTCCAGATCCATCACTTCCCGGTCTGCCAGCGGCGAATCTTCCGGCACGATGGCCAGCATGTCGTCGCTGCACAGGGAGATGAAGTTCCGGTCCGCCTCTTTTCTCGTAAGGAAACCCATGGAGATGCGATGTTCTGCGATGGCAGCCCGCATCTCGCTGCCGCCGGCCTCCATGATCTCCAGCGTAATGTTGGGATAGCGCTCTTTAAACCGCGCCACGATCTCGGGGATCATGTAGCGGGCAAAGGAGGCGCCGGAAGCGAACCGCACGTGACCCACAGACAGTCCCTGCAGTTCTGCCACCTGCTGGTCCATGCGGTCTGCGGCAGCGACGAGCTCGCGGATGGAACCGATCAGTTCCTGGCCGGCGCTGGTGAGGGTCACGCCGCTGCGGCTGCGGAACAGGAGCGGCACGCCGAGATCCTCCTCCAGCGCGTTCATCATGTGGGTCACCCCAGAGGGGGTGTAGCCCAATTCTTCTGCCGCTTTCGTAAAACTCCCGGTGTCGACAGCCCGCAGCAGCACTTTACATTTTTCTGTATCCATGGTTCCCTTATTCGAATCGATACTGGGCGAATTCCGCGCACAGCTTGGCGCAGGCCGTCATGTCGTCTGCGGAGACGATCTCCTGGGGGCAGTGAACGAACTTGCAGGGGATGGAGATACCGCTGGAGGGCACGCCGTCCATGGTCAGATGCATGGCGCCGGCATCGGTGCCGCCAGCGTTGAGCACATCCATCTGATAGGGGATCTTCTTCTTTTCGGCCAGCTCCACCAGGATCTTATTGACCGCGGGGCTGCACAGGACGGAGGAGTCCTTTACCTTGATGGCAGCGCCCTTGCCGGTGGAAGAGCTGCAGCCATGGCGGCTGCACGGAACATCGTCAAAGCCCGTTACATCCACGGCGATGCCGTAGTCCGGCGCGACGCCGAAAGCAGCGGTCTTTGCACCGCGCAGGCCCACTTCTTCCTGGGTCGTGAACACGAAGTACAGATCGTTGACGCTCTTTTTGAGCAATTCCATGGCCATCAGCAGCACGGCGCAGCCGCTGCGGTTGTCCGTGTAGGGGCTGCAGATCATGTTGTTAGCCAGCATGGCGGAACGGGTATCGTAGATGCACATGTCGCTGGGGCGGACGTATTTCTTCGCATCTTCCGCATCCTTGGCGCCGATGTCGATGTACAGTTCTTCCAGCTTTACCTTGCCTTCGTCTTCCACGTCGTTGCAGTGGACGACGCCCTGCAGACCGTTTTCGAAGCGCACGGGGGTGCCGATCAGCTCGGTAACGGGCAGGCCGCCGATCTTGCCGAAGCGCAGCTGGCCTCCCTTTTCGATGTGGGTCACCATCAGGCCCAGGGAATCCATGTGGGCCGCGAACATGATCTTCTTGCCGGGGCCCTTCTTGTGGCAGATGAGGTTGCCCATCACGTCGGTCGCGATCTCGTCGCAGTAAGGCTTCGCCATCTCCGCGATGACCGCCGCCACCGCTTCCTCCCGTCCGCTGGGACCGAAGGCCGCATTCATTTTATCTAAAGTCTTGAGAATATCCATATTACTTCACCTTTCCCGCCGCGATCGCGTTGATAAACAGCTCTGCCAGTTTCAGTCCGTTCTCCATATCGGTCTTGTCCGCCACGGTGGACGCTGCGTGCAGCATGCGCACCGGCGTGGAGATGTTGGCGACGCGGACGCCTGCGCGGCTCCGCTGGATGACCGCTGCATCCGTGCCGCCTGCGATATAGTTCTTGATCTGCCAGGGGATGCCGGCCTCGTCCGCCAGATCCCGCAGGCACTCGAACAGCTTGCGGTCGTAGATCGTGCCGGTATCGACGCAGCCGATGACGCAGCCGCCGCCTACCAGGGTCACCTTTTTGGCATCGTCCACGCCGGGCATGTCCGCAGAGGTCGTTCCCTCCAGGATGAGGGCGATGTCCGGGGCCAGGTTGAAGGCTGCCGCCTTCGCGCCGCGCAGACCCACTTCCTCCTGGACGGTGAACACGAAGGTGACGTCCATGGGCAGGTCTTTTTCCATGAGTTTGATCATCTGCGTGCAGCCGATGCGGTCGTCGATGGCCTTGGCCTTGATGCGCCGTTTGCCTTCGCCGAAGCGTACGAAGTCGGAGTCGAAGACCACGGGATCGCCCAGTTTGACGAGCTTCGCCGCCTCTTCCTTGCTCTCCGCGCCGATGTCGATGTACATCTGGGCGATGGAGGGCGTCTTTTTCTCCTCTTCGGGGGTCATCAGATGGTAGGCCTTGAGGCCCGTGACCCCGGGCACATGGTTCGCACCGATGAGCACCCGTCTTCCGAGGGCCACCCTGGGGTTGATGCCGCCCGCTTCCTGGAAGCGCAGCACGCCGGTGTCCTCGATCTTGGTGATGAGGAAGCCCACTTCGTCCATGTGCGCCGCGATCATCAGCTTGGGCGCGTTATGCTTCTTACCTTTTTTGAACACCACCAGGTTGCCCATGGTGTCCACGTGCATCTCATCCGCATAGGGACGGCACTTTTCCGCGATCAGATGGCGGATGGGAGCCTCGAACCCGGAGACGCCGTCTGCTGCCGTAAGTTCCTTCAACAGTTTTAGCATTCGTACACCTCCTTGCAGGGTTCTGCGATCGCCGCTGCCATGAGTTCACCCAGCCACTGGGTGTCGCGCACGTCCATCACTTCGATGGGAGTGTGCATGTAGCGCATGGGCAGCGAGATGAGGGACATGTTGAAGCCCTTGCTGTTGATCTGCATGGGCCAGGCATCCGTGTGGGTGTTGCCGCCGGACGCGGAGATCTGATAGGGGATGCGGTGCTTTTCCGCCAACTCGATCAGATGCTGCGTAATGTGGGGCTGGCAGTTGGCGCCTGCGGAGAGGGTCGGACCGCCGCCTACGACCACGTCCTTGTTGACGGGGCCGCCGTCGGTGCTCTTCGCCTGGCAGACATCCACGACGATGCAGTAATCCGGATCCAGGGCATAGCTGCCGGTGAGCGCGCCGGTGGAATCGGTCTCTTCGACGGTGGCGCCCATGATGTAGACGTCGCAGTCCAGATCTCTTCCCTGCAGCAGCTCCATGGCGTACATGCAGGCTGCGAAGCAGCTGCGGTCGTCCAGAGAGGTGCCGCAATAAAGGTTCGGTCCCAAACTATAATTATCCTTGCGGAAGGAGATGGGCGTGCCGATGGGCACCAGTTTCTCCGCCGCTTTCTGGCTGTATCCGATATCGATGCGCAGGTCTTCGATGGGGATGGTCTTCTCCTTGTCGGCCTCGCTCATGACGTGGGGCGGCAGCGCCGCAACGACGCCGAAAAGGGGCGGTTCGGTAAGGATCGTCAGCTCCCGGTCGGGCAGCATGCGGGGGTCGACCCCGCCGATCTTCGTAAAGCGGAGAAATCCGTCTTCGATGCCGGTCACCATCAGGCCGATCTCGTCCAGATGCGCCGTAATCAGCACTTTTCTGGCGTTCTTCTTGCCGCAGCGCTTTACGCCGACGAGATTGCCCATCTTGTCGATCCACGTTTCGTCGCACAGCGGTTCGATGAGTTCCCGGGCTTTCTCGACCACCTTGGTCTCGAAGCCGGAGGGACCGCACTCGCTGCACAGCGCCTTCATGGTCTCTCGTAAATCCATAGGTTCTCCTTTCTATTTCCAAAGGTCCGCAGGGTAAAGTCCCTCGTCCTTCTTTGCCTTCATGGCTGCCACGATGGCCGGGCGGTCCTCTTTATAGGTCACGCCGTACCACTTCTCCGGGCAGTCCAGCACCGCCACGTGGGCCTTGCCTTCTTCGATCAGATGGCTCACGGTGACCGGCAGCAGATATTCGCCCTTGATGGGATTTTCCTTCAGGATGCGCTCCAGTTCCGGCTTCAGGCGGGCCTTGAGTTCGCCCATAAAGCTTTCGGTGAACCCGAACAGGTTCATGGAGACGGGGGTGCCTTCCACCACGTCGGTCCAGGTAGCACCGTCGTCTTCGGTAAACTGGATCTTATCGCCGTTGCGCTGGATCTTCAGCCGCTCGTCGATGCCGGTCAGCTTGCCGTTTTCGTCCACGCGGCACACGCCTCTCGCTACGGAACCGTTCTCCGTCAGGGTGTTTTCGATGCGATAGGCGGCCATGCAGTAGTCGTAGACCTCGCCGTCCTGGGCCTTGCTCAGGTAATCGTACATGATGCGAAATGCTTCGGGACCGTAATAATCGTCGGCGTTGATGACGGCGAAGGGACCGTCGATGATGTCCCGGGCAGCCAGAATAGCGTGGCTGGTGCCCCAGGGCTTGACCCGTTCCTCAGGGATCGCAAGACCCTCGGGAATGTCGTCCAGTTCCTGGAACGCGTAGCGGATATCCATGCCGCGCGCAGCGCCCCGTTCCATCACGGCCTTAAAGTCATCCTCGATCGCGTGCTTAATGATGCAGACCGCGGTCTCGAAGCCCGCCCGTCTGGCGTCGTACAGGGAGAAATCGATGATGAGTTCGCCGTTGGGACCGATGGGATCCATCTGCTTGAGCCCGCCGTAGCGGCTGCCCATTCCGGCGGCCATGACCACTAAAATCGGTTTTTTATTCATATTTCGACCTTCTTTCTTCGAATTAACGTCCACATTCTATGGTATACTACAAAGTATGGAAAATCAAACGAACTACACGAAAAAAATCATCCTCGTCCTGGCGTTCTACGCAGCGTTCGCGCTCATCGCCTGGACCGTCGTAAGCGGCGTTGCTTACGGCTTCGACGCCCCGGTGCAGGAATTCATCCTCGGCCTGAGAAACGGCGTGCTGAGCGCCCTGCTGGTGCCCTTCGCCTACTCCGGCAACTGGTTCTGCGTGGTGCCGATCTGCTTAATCCTGCTTCTGCTGCCAAAGACGCGGTGGAGCTTCGGGATCCCGGTCACTTCTTCGGTCCTCGTAGCGCAGGTGTTCTACAATGTCCTCAAGCGGATCTTCCAGCGGGAGCGCCCGGACTGGTCGCTGCACCTGGTCAAAGAGCACGGTTTCTCGTTCCCTTCGGGTCACTCCATCACGAGCTTTATGCTGTTCGCGATGCTGGCGGTGCTCATCCTCTATTATTACGCCAACAAGGGCAAGAGCCTTCCGGTCTATAAAAAGAAGCCCCGGCCTGCCGGAGCTTACTTTAAGACAAAGAAAGGCGCCTATACCGCCGCCTGGCTCTGCCTCTTCTATGTCGTGCTGATGGGGTTCACGCGGGTCTACGTCGGTGTGCACTGGCCCACGGACGTGCTGGGCAGCTGGTGCCTCGCCGTCGCCAACATGACCTGGCTTACCCACATCTTCCTGGGGCGCAGGAAAGATCAGTCGAACAATCTGGTGGAAAAGTAGCGCATGCCGCTGTCCGCGAACAGCGTCGCGATGGTCTTTCCTTCGTTTTCCGGCCGCCGTGCGAGTTCCACGGCGGCTTTTAAATAGGCGCCGGAGGAGATGCCCGCCAGGATGCCTTCCGTGCGGGTGAGCAGCTTCGCGTAGGCAAGCGCATCTTCGTCGCTCACCGTCATCAGTTCGTCCACCAGGGAGATGTCCATCACGTCGGGGATGAGCCCGTCACCGATGCCCTGGATCTCGTGGGGCCGGGAGACGTTGCCCGCCAGGATCGCCGCGTTTTCCGGCTCCATGGCCGCGATGCGGATGGAGGGTTTGTGCTCCTTTAAATAGCGGCCGATGCCGGTGATGGTGCCGCCGGTCCCCATGCCCGCTACGAACCAGTCGATGTTGCCGTTCGTGTCTTCGAACAACTCGCGGCCCGTGGTCTCGTAGTGGATCCGGGGGTTGGCCGGATTAACGAACTGCCCGGCTTCGATGGCGCCGGAGATGGTCTCCGCCAGTTCCTTGGCCTTGGCGATGGCTGCAGGAACGCTGCCTTCTGCAGGGGTCAGCACCAGTTCGCCGCCGTAGGCGCGGATCAGCTTTTTACGCTCCTCCGACATGTCCTCGGGCATTACGATGATCACCCGGTAGCCCCGGACCGTGCCCAGCGCCGTTAAAGCGATGCCGGTGTTGCCGGAGGTGGGCTCTACGATGGTGCCGCCGGGCTTCAGCCGGCCGGAGCGTTCCGCCTCCTCGATCATAGCCTTGGCGATGCGGTCCTTCGTTGACCCGGCAGGGTTGGGATACTCCAGTTTGGCGACGATATCCGCCTTCAGATCCAGCGCTTTGCGGATGCGGTCCAGCCGCAGCGTGGGGGTATTTCCGATCAGTTGTTCGATGCCTGTATAAAGTCCTCTCATTGGTTTGTCCTCCTGAAATGCTTATCGATGCAAAAGAAAAAGGGAAGCCCGCAGGCTTCCCATGGTGATTTGACGATCTTGGTCCCGGAATGGGGTCAACATGAAGAAAGCGCAGCGAAACAAGGCGTATGGCTTGCCATACACAAACACAGACAGGTGCAGTTTGCTGCGTAAAAATTCTTCAAATTCGTTCTCCTTTTAAAAAATACTGTATCAGTATATTGGGTTCGCCGCAGTTTGTCAAGCAGGTTGCCTGTGCGGCGAAAATTCTTTTCCACTCTAGCGGAGGAGGCGGTTTTCTGGTTTAATAGGAGGGTAGGAGTTTATGTATGAAAACAGTCGCAGCGATCAACGATATCTGCGGATTCGGAAAATGCTCCCTGGTGGCCGACATTTCCGTGCTCGGCGCCATGGGCATCCAGGTCTGCCCTCTGCCCACCGGAATCTATACGGCACAGACCGTCTATCCGCAGCACAAAAATAAGAGCAACACGGACATGATCGACGCCTTTACGGAGAATTGGGCCGAAATGGGGGCGTCCTTCGACGGGATCATCACAGGATTTCTGCTGGACCCGGTACAGGCCCGCAAGGTGCAGCATTTCGTTAAGACGTTCCACAAGAGCGGCACCCTCTTGCTGGTGGATCCAGTGATGGGGGATGAAGGGGTCACCTACGCCAACTATTCCGGGGAGCTGCACGAGATCATCGCACAGCTCGCGGAAGAGGCGGACATCTTGACGCCGAATCTGGGTGAGCTGTTCCTGCTGGCGGGCGAGACCATCGAGCGGTCGGCGCCGGAACAGGATGAAGAGATGGTCGCGCACGCGGCGCGTTTGGCGAAAACACTTCTGAACAAGCCCGGCAAGATCGTGGCCGTTACCGGCATCCGGCTGCAGGATGCGGAGGGCGAGCTGCTGGGCAACCTGCTGGTGACCCAAGAGCAGACAGAACTCTACGCGATCCGGCCCTGCGGCGGCTATTTTTCCGGCACGGGCGACCTGTTCGCAGCAGCGCTGCTGGGCGGCATCCTGAAGGGGAAAAAGCCCTTCGATGCCTTAACGCTGGCGGCGGACTTCCTGAAGGAAGCTGCACGTTCTGCGACAGAGCGGGGCGCCGATCCCAGAGGCGGCAGCGATTTCGAGCAGCACCTTCACATGCTGGTGGAGTAAAAAACAATGGGGACGGTTCTCTGTCCCACTAATGCATTAGTGGGACAGAGGACCGTCCCCGTTTTATTGCTTTGCTCTTTATCCGATCTCGATCTGCGGATTTGCCTTGTCGACGATAAACTTTTCCACGCTGCCGCCCAGTTCACCCTCGAATTTGCCGATATCTTCGCCGCCCTTGCTCACCCGTTTTAACAGCGCTTCGATGGAGCAGCGGGCGCCTTTCTTGGTCTTAAAGCGGTAGAACGCGTCGCGCCAGTTGCGGATCGTCTCGTTTTCCGTGAATTCCGGATTACCGGTATACACGCTGCTCAGTTTTTCGCACTCCCGCAGCCAGGGCGCATACCGCTCCTCTTCTTTGACATGATTATCGATGCCTTTGCATACCAGTACACCAATGCGGCTCTTCGGAAAAAGTTCCAAAAAGGACGGATCTAATACAAAACGTTTCATAGGGTTTCCTCTGTTTTATTCTGACTGCGTTCGATACAGTTTTCCATATAGGCGATCAGTTCTTCCTCCACCTGGCATTTGATGGGAGGCTCATTCTGCACCTCGTGGCGCCAGCCTTCCCAGATGCGGATCGATACCGGATTGCCACGGCCCTGCAGCGCATCCGCGATCTTGTAGATGCCTGCGCCGAAGTTGCCGCAGGGGTCGTCGCTGCCGCCCATCAGGTAGACGGGAAGCGTCGCCGGGAGGCCGTTGACCCATTCCATCGTCTCCAACTTGACGTGCAGCTGCAGGAAATCCCGGCAGAGCTCCATGCAGGTCTGATAGCAGCTGAAGGGATCGGTGGCATCGTTCTCGAGAATGCGCGGATCCACCGCGATCCACTTGCCCTCCGCCGCCGCATTTTCGCCGAAGCGCTCCAGCATGCCCTGAAAGATGGAATCGAACCAGCCGCTGTTGGCCCCGTGGGGATGATCCGCAAGATCTGCTAAAAAGTTCGGGTCCGAAAGAATTTGTTCTCCCCGGGGCAGGTCCGCCACCACGCCCGTGAGCAGCAACCCGCACAGTTTATCGCCGATCTGCGGCGCGATATCGCGGGCCAGCATGGAACCCCAGCTCTGTCCCAGCACGAATTTGGGTGTGTCCGGCAGCTCCTTTTCCATTAGAGCGAACAGCGTAAGCTCGTCCTTGGTGTAATCTTCGAAAGTTTTGGCGCAGGGGTCACCCAGACGGTTTGCCAAAAAGCCTGTCTTGCCATGGCCGATGTGGTCGTCCGCGTAGACGGCGAAGCCCGCCTCCGCAAAAGCTAGCGCCATATGCAGATAGCGGCGGGAATGTTCGCCGTAGCCGTGGATCAGCTGGACAGTGGCCTTCGGGGCGCCTAACGGGGTCACCTTCCAGCCCCAGACCGTGTCCTGTCCGTTGGCCGAAGGAAATTGAAATTCGATAAAAGCCATGTTGTCTTCTCCTTTTCTCCATTCTACACGATGTGCTATACTGGATTCAAATCTAACTTCGCAAGGAAGGCCGGCACGGCCATAAAGGAGAAAACATGATCAGAAAGGCAACGGCGGCGGACATCGACCGCTGCGCGGAAATCTACGAGGCGCATCTGACGAACGAAGCGAACGGCAAGAACTGGTCCAACTGGCGTCTGGGCCTATACCCGGTGCGCGCCACAGCGGAAAATGCGCTGGCGCACGATTGGCTTTGGGTGGGCGAAGACGAGAAAGGGATCTTCGGCTGCGTCATCCTCAACCAGAACCAGGCGGAAGAATACAAGAAGATGGACTGGCACTGGGAAGCGGCGGACGACGAAGTGCTCGTCATCCATACGCTGGTGATCGATCCAAACCGGCGCGGCGAGGGCAAAGCTTCCGAGTTCCTGAAGGCGGCGGAGGACATCGCCCGTTCCTGGGGCTGCACCGTTATCCGTCTGGACACCTGGGAAGGCAATCTGCCGGCGCAGGCGCTGTATAAAAAGCACGGCTATCTGCTGGCGGGCGGCTGCGATTTCTGGTTCGCCAACGCCTACAACAACCCGCTCGTGTGCCTGGATAAGAAGCTGTAAGGCAACAAAAGAGCGGTCCGGATCGTCCGGACCGCTTTATTTTTGTGTCGAAAAGAACCGTCCCCAATTATCCTCTGTCGAAGAAGGGGCTCTTCTCGCTCACGCTTAAGGGCACGCCCACAGCAGCCGTAACCTCGCCTTCGAACAGGCCCAACAGCTTTGCTGCGACGCCGGCAGAATACATCACCCGGTTGTCCACGCGCATGTCGGATGCGACGGAGACCGCGGAGCCTACCGCAAGGCCCAGGTCGTGAGCCGCAAAGAAGCACATGGCGCCGCTTTCCGCAGCGGCCGCGCAGCTTTCCTTTCCGCAGTAGCCACAGTTTACCCCATAAGGCGCATTCCGCGTTCCGAACAGGACGATCATGGGCACGCCGTCCACGTTATCCGCGTCTCTTGCGATAAAATCTTCCCGGGTGATGGCCGCAACTTCTCTCATCTTCGCCGTTAAGGCGCTCTTTTCCTCCCCGGACAGGGCGAAGCATTCCAGATTGTCCATGCCGTTCGCCTTCGGCGCCGTTCTGGCCGCCGCCATCATGGCGGACGCAACGTTTACGATGTGCTTGATGTGCGCATCTTTCGGTTCGATCTTCATACTATTCTCCTTTAGGACAGAGAACCGTCCCCATTATTCCTGCAGATAGGCCAGCAGGCTCAGCATGGTGCAGATGCTCTGCTCGCGGGTATAATTTCCTTTCGGAGCGAACCGGTTGTTTCCAACGCCGCCCATCACGCCGCTGCGCTGCATTTTTCCTACAAATCCGTTCGCCCAGCCGGAGATCTCCGCGCTGTCTGCGAATGTTGGCTCGGCCTCTCCCATCGGCTTGTCCATGGCGATGGCCAGCGCGGCCAGCATCGTCGCGGCCTGCTCGCGGGTGAGTTTTGCATCGGGGTCAAACCGGCCGTTTCCGACCCCGGCCACAACGCCTAAAGACGCCATCTTTTCCACAGCCGGATCCGATGTATCCGTAAAGGTGCTGCGTGTGGTCACCGTCCCCCGCTGCTGTTCGTACAGCGTGCAGGCCAGCCGGCAGAACTCCAGCCGGGTCGCGGGCTGCGTGTATTTGGACTGCAGCGACTGCGGCACCAGACCCTGTGCAATAGCCTTTTCCACAAGCGTCTTGGCCCAGGCGGACGGTTCTTCCTTGATGGGAGCTGCTTGCGGCACCATTACGCCGGAGAGAACCTTGATGGGGGTCAGCTGTCCTTCCGAGCCAAAGCTGCGGGAGCCGTTGCCAAGCATGCCTGAGGTATTCTGCCCCCAAGCCCAGAGCGTTCCGTCCTTTTTCAAGGCCATCACGTGCCATTCCCCAACGCTTACCTGCGCCACGTTGTCCATGATCTTTACCGGAACCGTCTGTACCCAGGTGGGTTCGGGGCTTTTTGGGTCGCTGATGTCCACATCTCCCTTTCCGCCGTTGCCCAGCCTTGCGGACATCCCCCACATCCAAAGAGACCCATCTGTCTTGATCGCAGCGGTGACCCCGAAGGAGCCGCACGTCGCATATACAACGTGATCCAGGATCTTAACGGGTTCGGACACAGAATTTGTCGTTCCGTTCCCGAGCTGGCCATGTGCGTTGCCGCCCCACATCCAAAGGGAACCGTCCGTTTTGATGATGCCGTTTGTGCCTCTGGAAGTAAAAACAGACCGCACGCCGCTCATCACCTTGACGGGCGTGTTTTCATCTTCTGCACGCCCTTCTCGCATGGAGCTTCCGCTGAATTCAGAGCCCCACATCCAGAGAGACCCGTCGCTCGTCACGGCGAGCTTGCCATGGTTCCCCAGCGTTCCGTCATCGGCGCTGAAGGAGATCACGTGGTCCAGGATCTTCTGCGGCGTATCGACGGAACCGATCCCTCTCCCGGTCAGGTAAGTGCCCTGCCAGTACAGCGAACCGTCCGTCAGGATCATCTGCCGGCTGGCCGTCGTGGCATACGCTGCCGCGGCAACGCCCTCCATTTTCCGGGCCGGGACCACATTTGGATCGGTGATATTGCGTTCCCACTCCCAAAGGCTTCCGTCTTCTTTGACCGCAGCAACGATATCCCGGCCGCAGCAGATGGAAGAAACATGGTCCATGACCTTCGCCGGCACGGTCTGGATCCAGTGCGGACGCACGTTTGCCAGCTGTTCCGGGGTCATCCAGTCCGGATAAAACGCGGTGTCCAGATTTCCTTTCCCGCCGTTGCCCAACATGTCGCCGCTGTTGTCGCCCCACATCCAAAGAGAGCCATCTTCCAGGATCGCAGCGCTGATGCTGTCTCCTGCAAAGATCGTGGAGGGCATGTTCGTGTTTACGTTGACCGCACTGAAAGCATAAGCCGGCGCTGCCATGCTCAGGGCCAAGGCGCAGGCGGCGATGATCGAAACGAGTCTTCTCATGGTCTATCCTCCTGTGAACAGATGGGGACGGTTCTCAGCTGTCCAAAATGAACAGATAAGAACCGTCCCCGATCATTCATTTTTAAATTCCCAGTCCGAATCTGTCCTTCGCACGCTTTACGACGGGCTCGGCGATGGCGTTGGCGCGTTCAGCGCCGTCCTTCAGCACGGCGATCAGCTCCTGGGAGCCGCGGATCTCGGTAAAGCGTTCCCGGATGGGCGCCAGGGCGTCCACGGTGACCTCCACCAGATCCTTCTTCAGCTGGCCGTAGCCGCTGCCTTCGTAGTCCTTTTCCAGCTGTTCGATGGTCTTGCCGGAGAAGGCGCTGTAGATGGACAGCAGGTTGGATACGCCGGGCTTGTTCTCTATATCGTAGCGGATGACCCCTTCAGAGTCCGTCGTCGCCCGCATGATGGCCTTCTTGATCTTGGAGGGCTCATCCAGCAGGGAGATGCGGCTCATCTCGTTGGGGGCGGACTTGCTCATCTTGGCGGTGGGGTCATCCAGCGCCATTACGCGGGCGCCCGCCTTCATGAACTTGCCTTCCGGCACGACGAAGGTCTCGCCGTACTTGTTGTTGATGCGGATGGCGATGTCTCTCGTCAGCTCGATGTGCTGTTTCTGGTCGTTGCCTACGGGCACGATATCCGTGTCGTAGAGCAGGATGTCCGCCGCCATCAGCACCGGGTACATGAACAGACCCGTCGGTGCGGATTCCGCGCCGTGGCTCTTCTGCTTGTACTGGGTCATGCGGGAGAGCTCGCCGGTATAGGAATTGCAGGTGAGGATCCAGTTGAGCTCGGCGTGTCCGGGTACCGTGGACTGGGCGAAGATGATGGATTTCTTCGGGTCAACGCCCACCGCCATGTACAGCGCCGCGATGTCCAGCGTGTGCTTTTTGAGCTCCGCCGGATCCTGGGGCACGGTAATGGAGTGCATGTCCACGACGCAGTAGATGCATTCGTTGTCTTCCTGCAGCTCGACGAACTGCTTCAGCGCGCCGAGATAGTTGCCGATGTGGAGGTTGCCCGTGGGCTGGACCCCCGAAAATACGCGTTTCATTTATTTGCCTCCCATATCCAGAGTGATCTGTTCGGATCCGTCGTCCTTCTTGCCCTTGGCAGGCTCATCCCCGCCTTCTTCCTCGCGGACCGCCTTGGCCAGCGCCACGATCTCGGATTCCTCCTCGACCTTCATGATGCGCACGCCTTGGGTCGTCCTGCCGAGTCTGGAGACGTCGCCCGCCTCGATGCGGATGATGATGCCGTCGGAGTTGATGAGGAAGATCTCGTCGTCGTCCTGTACCGTCATGGCGCCGACCAGGTAGCCGGTCTTGTCGAACTTGCCCTTGTCGTAGGTTAGCAGGCCCTTGCCGCCTCTGGCCTGGACCTTGTATTCCTTCACGGGGGTGCGCTTGCCGTAGCCCTTTTCGGTGACCACCAGCAGCTCCTCGCCCTTTCTGGCCAGCTCCATGGAGACGACTTCGTCGTCCTTATCCAGCAGGATGGCTCTTACGCCGCCTGCGGCTCTGCCCATCACGCGGACGTCGTCCTCGCTGAAAGAGATGCACTTGCCCTTCTTCGTGATGATGATGACGTTGGCGTCGCCCTTGGTCTCCTTGATGGAGATGAGGTCGTCGCCGTCGTGCAGCTTGATGGCGATGAGGCCCGCCTTGCGGTTCGTGTCGAACTCGGACAGCTGCATCTTCTTGATGTTGCCCAGTCTCGTGCAGGCGATGAGATAGCGGTCTTCGGAGAATTCCTTCACCGGCAGCACCGCCTGGATGCGTTCTCTCTGCAGCAGGTTGAGGAAGTTGACCGCCGGCGTGCCCTTGGCCTGTCTGTTGGCCTCGGGGATCTCGTACGCCTTGATCTTATACGCCTTGCCCATGCTGGTGAAGAACATCAGATTGTCGTGGGTGGACGTGGTGATGAGGTGCTTCACGAAGTCGTTCTCTCTGGTGGTGAGGCCCGTAATGCCCTTGCCGCCCCGCTTCTGCGTGCGGTAGGTATCCTCGGAGACTCTCTTCAGGTAGCCCAGGTGAGAAACGGTGATGACCACGTTTTCCTCTTCGATGAGCTCGGATTCGTCCACTTCCTCCTCGTCCGCGATGATCTCGGTGCGTCTGTCGTCGCCCCACTTGTTCTTGATCTCGGTGAGTTCGTCTTTGACCACGCCCATCAGCAGCTTTTCGTCCGCCAGCAGGCTCTTGTAGTAGGCGATCTTCTTTAAGAGTTCCTGATATTCCGCCTCGATCTTGTCGCGCTCCAGACCCTGCAATCTCTTCAGCTGCATGTCCAGGATGGCCTGGGCCTGGATCTGGGACAGACCGAACTTCTTCATCAGCTGTTCTCTGGCGTCATCGTAGCTTTCGCGGATCGTCTTGATGATCTCGTCGATGTGGTCCAGCGCGATGCGGTAACCCTCCAAAATATGGGCTCTCGCCTCGGCCTTGGCCAAGTCGAACTTCGTCCGTCTGGTGAGGACTTCCTTCTGATGCTTGATGTATTCGGTTAAGATGTCGTGGATGTTCAGCAGCTGGGGCCGGCCGTTTACCAGCGCTATCATGATGATGGAAACGTTGGTCTCCAGCTCCGTGTGCTTGTACAACCGGTTGAGCATCACCTTCGGGTTGACGTCCTTCTTCAGCTCGATGACCACCCGCACTTCGCCCTTGGAGGACTCGTCGCGGATGTCGCGGATGCCGTCCAGCTTCTTGTCGCGCACGAGCTCCGCGATGTGGGAGATCATGGCGGCCTTGTTGACTCCATAGGGGATCTCGTGGAAGATGATGGAGGTGATGCCTCTCGCGCCTTCCTCGATTACGCCCTTCGCTCTGAGCTTTACCTTGCCCTGGCCGGTGCGGTAGGCTTCCTTGATGGCGGTCTTTCCCACGATGGTGGCACCCGTCGGGAAGTCCGGTCCCTTGATGATCTTGATGAGGGTCTCCACGTCCGCATTGGGGTCGTCGATCAGTTTGATGGTGCCGTCGATGACCTCGCGGAGGTTATGGGGCGGAATGGCGGTGGCCATACCGACTGCGATGCCGTTGGCGCCGTTGACCAGCAGATTGGGGAATCTGGCGGGCAGCACCACGGGTTCTTTTTCTTCGCCGTCGTAGTTGTCGACGAAGTCTACGGTGTCCTTGTCGATGTCCCGGAGCATCTCCAGGGCAAAGGGAGCCATGCGGGCTTCGGTATAACGGGAAGCGGCCGCGCCGTCGCCGTCCATGGAACCGAAGTTGCCGTGGCCGTCCACGAGGCGGTAGCGCATGTTCCAGGGCTGGGCCAGGCGCACCATGGCGTCGTAGATGGAGGCGTCACCGTGAGGGTGGTATTTACCCATGACTTCGCCCACGATACGGGCGGATTTTTTATGGGGTTTGTCCGGCGTGATGCCCAGGGCATCCAGGCCGTACAGGATGCGGCGGTGAACCGGCTTAAGTCCGTCCCGCACGTCGGGAAGCGCTCTTGCAACGATTACGCTCATGGAGTAATCGATGTAGGAGGTCTTCATTTCTTCGTATATCTCGTGCTGTAAGATCTTTCTGTCTTCGGTAAGATCCGGCATGTTCTCTCCTCCTTCCTCTTATACGTCCAGTTTTGCGTATTCCGCGTTTTCTTCGATGAATTTTCTTCTGGGGGGCACCTTATCGCCCATCAGCGTCGTAAAGATCTGATCGGCGGCCGCGAAGTCGTCGATGGTGATCTGGATGAGCGTACGGGTGTTGTAGTCCATGGTGGTCTCCCATAGCTGGGTAGCGTCCATTTCGCCCAGACCTTTGTAGCGCTGGATCTCCGGCTTCGTCTTGCCCTGGGCCGCCAGTTCCGCCAGCAGCTTTTCCTGCTCCTTGTCGGAATAGGTGTACCAGATCTCCTTGCCGGATTTGACCCTGAAGAGAGGCGGCTGCGCCGCGTAAACGTAGCCCTCTTCGATGAGCTTCGGCATGTAGCGGAAGAACAGCGTGAGAAGCAGCGTGCGGATATGGGCGCCGTCCACGTCGGCATCGGTCATGATGATGATCTTGTGGTAGCGCAGCTTTTCGATGTTGAATTCGGAGCCGATGCCGCAGCCGAACGCCGTGATCATGTCGCGGATGGTGTCGGAATTGAGCATGCGGTCCAGGCGGGCCTTCTCCACGTTGAGGATCTTGCCGCGCAGCGGAAGGATGGCCTGGCGCTTTCTGTCTCTGCCTTCCTTGGCGGAGCCGCCTGCGGAGTCACCCTCTACGATGAAGATCTCGGACAGAGCCGGATCCTTTTCGGAGCAGTCCGCCAGCTTGCCGGGCAGCGAGGTGTTGTCCAGCGCGGTCTTGCGGCGGGTAAGGTCTCTCGCCTTTCTGGCCGCTTCTCTGGCGCGGAACGCCTTTAAGCACTTCTCGATGATGGGCTTGGCCTGGGCCGGGTTCTCTTCGAGGAATGCGAACACGTTTTCGGAGGTGACCGTCTCCACGAACCCTCTCATGTCGGTGTTGCCCAGCTTCGTCTTGGTCTGACCCTCGAACTGGGGCTCCGTGAGTTTGACGGAGATGATGGCGGTGAGGCCTTCGCGGATATCTTCGCCGGTGAGAGGCTCATCGTTGTCCTTCATCAGCTTCGCCTTCTTGGCATAGTCGTTGACCGCTCTCGTAAGCGCCGACTTGAAGCCAACCAGATGCGTACCGCCCTCCACGGTGTTGATGTTGTTGGCATAGGAAAGGATGGTCTCGGTATACGAATCCGTATACTGCATGGCCACTTCCACTTCCTGGTCCTTCTTCTTGAACTCGTAGTAGATGATGTCGGGATGGATGGGTTCCTTGTTGGCATTCTGGAACTTGACGTATTCCTTGATGCCGCCTTCGTAATGATAGACGGCCTTTTTCTTCTTCTCTCCCCTCTCATCCGTGAGGGTGATCTTGATGCCCTTGTTCAGGAACGCGGTCTCCCGCAGATGGGATTCCAGCGTGTTGTAGGAGAATTCGATCTCCTCGAAGATCTCCTGATCCGGGTGGAAGATGACCCGGCAGCCGGTCTGCCGTCCGCAGTCGCCGACGACTTCCACTTCGCTGGTCTTCTTACCCCGGGAATAGGTCTGGCGGTAGATCTTGCCGCCGCGCATGCTCTCCACCTGCATAAAGTCGGAAAGTGCGTTTACGACGGATGCGCCTACGCCGTGCAGACCACCGGATACCTTGTATCCTCCGCCGCCGAACTTGCCGCCGGCGTGCAGCACCGTCATGATGACTTCCATGGCGGGTTTATGCATCTTGGGATGCTCGTCCACCGGCATGCCTCTGCCGTTGTCCAGCACCTCTACGCTGTTATCTTCGTGGATGGTGACCTGAATATTATTGCAATAGCCCGCCAGCGCTTCGTCCACGGAGTTGTCCACGATCTCGTAGACACAGTGATGAAGTCCTCTGGGGCCGGTCGTACCGATATACATGCCCGGACGTTTTCTGACCGGGTCAAGACCTTCCAGCACCTGGATCTGCGACGCGTCGTAATTGCCGCCTGCACCGGTTGCCTTGATGTCTTCTGCAGACATAAAAATTTCCCCCTTAAAAACATTTTTTCTGGATTTCTTTAACTTTTTTATAATAGCACGATAATCTGCATATTTCAACGAGAAGGCCGAAAATCGCCTGAAATTGCAATTTTACTATAAATTTACAGGAACATATGTTTAATACCTTTCATTTCTTATATAATATATTGGTATTACGGATGAAAAAAATTTTTTCCGCACCTTTTATCACTAAATCTTGTGGTTTTGCAAAAATGGGATAAAGTTATCCACAACATGTGTAAAACCTGTGGATAACTTGACCTGACTGCATTCCTTCCCTCTCTATTCCTGTGGAAAACTACTTTGTGATATAATCGGTATCGCCCATACATATGGTGTTCAATACTAGCTATAGGAATGGTTTGAAATGACAAAAACAGAGCTGAAAGAAAAATGGAACGTCGTGCTGGATCTGCTCTACACCAGCATGGAACGGTTAAAAGTGGATACGTTCTTCCGCCCGCTGACCCCGGTCAAACTGAGCGAAAAGAAGGAGACCATCTACCTGAAGACCGCCGGATCCAAAAGCAGCGTCTATCAAAATAGCATCAACAATCACAAGGAGTTTCTTTCCGAAGCGCTGATCAAGGCCTTCGGGAAAGAATATAAGTTGGAGATCGTCGACGCGGAGCCGCCCGATGATGATGACGAAAGCGGCAGCCCGATCCCGGAAGAAAAGGATTACGGGTTCAACCCCAGATATACCTTCGAAAGCTTTGTGCAGGGTCCCAACAACCAGCTGGCGCTGGCCGCCTGCCTCGCCATCGCGGATAAGGGATACGTAAAGGAGTACAACCCCCTCTTCCTTTACAGCGGTCCCGGTCTGGGGAAAACCCACCTGATGCACGCTGTGGGACAGTATATTATTAAGCATTTCCCGAAAAAGCGCGTCATGTACGTCTCCTCGGAGGCTTTCACCAACGAGCTGGTGACGTCCATTCAGGAAAAGAGCACCGACAAATTCCGCAACAAGTACAGAAAAGTGGACGTTCTGCTGTTCGACGACGTGCAGTTTATCTCGGGAAAGGCCGCGACCCAGGAGGAGCTGTTCCATACGTTCAACGATCTGTACAACGCGAGAAAGCAGATCATATTTACGTCGGATAAGCCTCCCCAGGAACTGGTGGGTATCCCGGACAGGCTAACAAGCCGTTTCGGACAGGGGCTTTCCGTGGATATCAATCCGCCGGAATACGAAACGAGGTTTGCCATCCTGAAAAATCTGGCCATCCTCTCCAACGTGGAAGTAACGCCGGAGATCGAAGATATGCTGGATCTGATCGCCCAGAACGTAACGACGAACATCCGCGACCTGGAAGGCGCCTTTACGAGAGTGCATGCTTCGTCACAGCTGCTGGGGTCACCGATGAACAAAGACCTGGCAAAGATGGTCCTTACGGATATCTTTAAGAATACGAAGACGAAAGAGATAACGCCGGATATCATCAAGAAAGAAGTATCCAAATACTTCGGCGTAAAGGTGTCGGACATGGAAAGCGCCAACCGTTCCAAGGACGTTGCATTTCCAAGGCAGATCGCCATCTATCTCATCCGGGAGCACACGAACTATTCCCTGCCCCAGATGGGAAAGCTGTTCGGCGGCAGAGACCATACGACGATACGGCACAGCTACGAAAAAATAGCGGAAGAGATCAAAAAAAATAAGGATCTGCAGGAGACGATCGAGACGATCAACCATCAGATCGAAGGATGATTTTCCACAGGATGTGTAAAACAGGGACATACTTTTCCACAGGTTTTCCATTCCGCGTCCGCTTTTCTTTCAACGGATGAGAACGGTTATCCCCCTTTTCCACAGCCTCTATTACTAAAGCTACTAAAAATACTGGAAGAATATAAGGAGAGCTCGCATGAAATTCACATGTTCTCAGGGCGCCCTGACGAGAGCGCTGAATACGGTATCCAAAGCAGTTTCCATACGTACGACGATCCCCATTCTCAAAGGTATCCTTCTTACTGTCAAAGGAAATGAACTTACCGTTACGGCATCGGATCTGGACCTTTCCATCGAAACGAAGATGGAAGTACAGGCTGCGGAAGAAGGAAGCGCCGTCGTTTCCTCCAAACTGTTCTCCGAGATCGTCCGTAAACTGCCAAACGCCGTTCTGCAGATCGAAGAAGCGGACGGAAAGATGGAGATCAGCTGCCTCGGGTCACACTTTTCCATCGTATCTCTGCCTGCCGACGAATTTCCCGCGATCGGCATGGTGAACCAGCTGAGCAAGATCGGCGTAAAGAAAGACAGCTTAAAGGATCTCATCAAAAAGACCACATTTGCCGCTTCCATCGACGAAAAGAAGGGTATTTTAGTGGGTTGTCTGCTGAAATTTGCGGAAGGAAAACTCGAGATGGCAGCTCTGGACGGATTCCGTCTGGCCGTTGCCAACTGCGACATGCCTTCTGAGGAGGAAAAGAGCGTCGTGATCCCGGCCAGGATCCTGGCGGAGATCCAGAAGATCCTGATGGAAAGTTCCGAAGAGGAAGAAGTCTCCCTTGTGCTGGACGACAAAAAGGCGGAGATCATTACGAAAGAGACCCGCATCGTCGCAAGACTGCTGGAAGGCGAATTCATCAAATATAACGACATCATTCCCAAGACGTACAAGACGCGTTGCCTTGTGAACCGCGAAGAGCTGCTTTCCGGCATCGAAAGAGCATCCCTGCTCTCCAAAGAAGGCAAGAACAACCTCATCAAGATGGATATCGCAAACGGAAAGATCGAGATCACTTCCAGAAGCGAAGAAGGTAATTCCAAGGAATCCATCGTCTGCGAGAGCGAAGGCGACGAACTCGTGATCGGCTTCAACTCCAAATATGTTTCCGACGCCTTAAAGGCCGTGGGTGACGAAGAGATCGTCATGGAGATGTCCTCTCCCGTCAGTCCCTGCCTCATCAAGCCGGTGGAGGGAGATTCGTTTACATACCTGGTGCTGCCGGTCCGCATTTCCGCGAATTAATGATCTTTCAGGATATCAAGCTCGAAAATTTCAGAAATTACGGAAGTCAGACGATAGCGTTCCACGATAAGCTGAATCTCTTCCTGGGTCAGAACGCCCAGGGAAAGACGAATCTGCTCGAAAGCCTCTTTATTATGGGGCTCGGCAAATCTTTCCGCACCAACAAGGATTCCGACATGATAGCCTTTGGCAAGGATTATGCCAGGGCTGTTTGTCATGTGACCGGAGAGAACGGCGAAAACGAGATCGACATCGTCTATCAGAAAGAGGGAAAGATCGTTAAGGTCGACGGGATAAAGCTTTCCCGCAGCATCGATCTGCTGGAACACGTCTATATCGTCGTGTTTTCGCCGGATGACCTCAAGATCATCAAGGAGGGTCCGGAACACAGAAGAAGGTTCCTGGACAGAGAGCTCTGCCAGATCAAACCCGTGTATTACAGCGATCTCGGCAATTACAAAAAAGTATTGCGGCAAAGAAACTTTCTTTTAAGAGAAAAAAATCCGGATAGAAATCTGTTTCACGTGTTCGATGAATCGCTGGCCGAATACGGCTGCCGCATCGCGGAAGAAAGAAAGAGATTCACGGAGCGTCTGCAGGAGCTCAGCAGCAGGATCCATTCGGATATCTCCCAGGGAAAAGAAGTTTTAAGGCTGGAATACGAAACGAAAGTCGAAGATAAAGAGAGTTTCCGCTATCTGCTCGATCAGAATTTTGAGAGCGACCTCTACAAGGGATATACCGGTTTCGGGCCGCACAAAGACGACCTGAAGATAGAAGTCAACGGAACGGATATCCGCACCTACGGTTCTCAGGGTCAGCAGAGAACGGCCGCTTTATCCATGAAATTGGCGGAAATAGGCCTTATAAAGCAGGAAACGAACTGCAATGCGGTGCTTTTGCTGGACGACGTGCTATCGGAACTGGACAGCAGCCGGCAGCGTTTTCTGATCGAATCCATGAAGGAGATCCAGGTCTTTATTACGGCGACGGAGATCGATCCGGAAGTGCGGCGGTTATTGCCGCAAGGCTATGAATTTCATATCGAAGACGGATTCGCAAAAATGTTGACATAATACGCATTCTTAACATATAATATTTAGGCGTATTTGCAAATTCCGAAGAAAGGAGGAATACATCGATGGCAAAGGGTAAGATGACTTATCAGCCCAAGAAGGGTCAGAGAGCCAAGGAACACGGTTTCCGCAAGAGAATGGCTACCAAGAACGGCAGAAACGTTCTGAAGAGAAGAAGATTAAGAGGTAGAAAGAGACTTACCGCATAAAGACCGCGACCAGTGGTCTTTTTGCTGAAGGAGATTACGGATGAAAAAGCCCGGTATCCTCAGAAAACAGGAGGATTTTACGAGACTCTATAAAAAAGGCAGGTCGACCGGAAGCCGTCATCTGGTTCTTCTTTACAGAAAGAACGGACTTTCTTTTAATCGAAAGGCCTTTTTGGCAAGCAAAAAGGTCGGAAACAGCGTCTGCCGCAACAGGGCAAGACGTTTAATGAGAGAAGCTTTCCGTAAAACGGAGGCGGAACTTCCATTGGGATACGATTTTCTGCTCATCGCCAGGCACACGATATTGGACTGCAAGTGCGACCAGGTGGAGAATTCTCTCCGCTATGCGCTGCAGAGGACCGGATTACTTTCAAGATGAAGCACGTATTTATTTTCCTGATCAAAATGTACAGGGTCTGCATCTCCCCCCTCATGGGTCCGGGCAAGTGCAGATTTATTCCGACGTGCTCCGAATACGCGATCGAAGCGATCCAGAAATACGGTGCCCTCAAAGGTGGCATTCTTGGAATTAAGAGAGTGCTCAGGTGTCACCCGGGCTGTCCCGGGGGCTACGATCCCGTACCCTAAGGAAAAACTGCCGAAAGCTTTCATGGAGGAACAATGAATTTTATCATCGGATTGTTCGCAAAGCCGATAGGTTCCTTGCTGGCATGGATCTATGGATTGGTCAATAACTACGGCCTTTCCATCATCATTCTTACGCTGCTCGTAAGATTGATCCTCCTGCCGCTCTACACAAAACAGATCAGGTATCAGTCGAAGATGACGGAAGTTCAGCCTAAGCTGAAGGAAATCCAGGAAAAATACGCGAACGACAGAGATACCTTAAGCATGAAGACGATGGAACTCTATCGCGAGGAAGGGATAAGTCCTTCCAGCGGTTGCCTTCCTCTGCTCATTCAGATGCCTATCATCATGGGTCTTTTTGCGCTGCTTAGAAGTCCTCTGGTCTACATGACGGCGCCCCAGATGATCGCAGCAGTTCACGAATCGTTCCTTTGGGTGAAGGACCTCTGCCAGCCCGATAGCTGGATCCTTCCTCTCATCGCAGGTATCTCGACTTACTTCACCTATACGGTGGGTTCTATGGGTCAGACCAGCGGCGGTGACCCGACAGGAGCCATGTCGAAGATGATGCAGTATTTCTTCCCCATCTTCATTTTCCTGATGGGACGTTCGTTCCCGGCAGGCCTTGCGCTGTACTGGGCGATCGGTAATATCTTCATGATCTTCCAGAGCTTCTATATGAAGAAGGTAAGACAGAAGGAACAGATCCGCGACGAGATCATCAAAGAAGAAAAAGAGAACAGAAAAAAGGCAAGAGAAGAAGCCAAAAAATCGGCTAAGAATAAGTAACAGCACACTTTGGAGGCAAACAAAAGCATGAGATATTCGGAAAAATGGGGCGATTCCATCGACATCGCGGTCGATCTTGCCCTGGCCGACCTGCATCTCACGAGAGAACAGGTAACGGTGACCGTACTGGAGCAGCCTTCCAAGGGATTCTTCGGAATCGGCTCCAGACTGGCTAAGGTAAGGGTCGAAGAGATCGAGCCCCCGAAGCCGGAAAAGCCTGCAAAGCCGGAAAAAACAGAAAAGACAGAAAAGGCGGAGAAACCGGCCAAAAGTACGGATAAGCAGGTCCACAAGGAAGACGGCTTGGAGATTGTGATCGAAAAGTGCGGCGTGGACGAAGAGCCCCGCAAGTCTTCCAGACCCAAGAGAAAAAGAAACCGGAAACCGGATAAAAAGAACAGAGAAAAGAAAGAAGCTGCAGAAGAATTCATCTTCGAAGAAGTCAAGGTCCTGGGCGACCGCCCGGAAGACCTGGTGGAACAAAGCGAACATCCCGCCAAGACGTTCCTGGAAGACGTCGTCAAGGAGATGGGCCTGAACGTAACCATTCAGGTATCCAGCAACGAAGACAGCGTCTACGTGGACATCGACGGCGAGGATTCCGGCACCATCATCGGCAAGCGCGGATCCACGCTGGATGCCCTGCAGTATCTTACCAGCCTTGTGGTAAACAAGGATAAGAGCAACTACATCCGCGTCGTCATCGATGCGGAGAACTACCGGCAGAAGAGAGAAAAGACGCTGGAAAAGCTGGCGTTCCGCCTGGCAGACAAAGCTGTCAGATCCGGCCGCAACGTAAAGCTCGAGCCCATGAATCCCTACGAAAGAAAGGTCATCCACACGGCTCTGCAGCAGCGCAAAGGAGTCACCACCCGCAGCGAAGGCGAAGAACCTTACAGACGCGTCATCATCGAACCGGTGAAATAAGCAAATAAAGACCCGATCCGAGAGGACCGGGTCTTTTTATGATGTTGTATCATAATTCATTGATGTAGGCATCGATTTCTTCCATGATGGCATAGGCAGCGTCATAATTTTCTTTTTTAATCGCTACCAGGGTCACCATATAGGGACCATAGTCCTTCATATACATCAGGTTAGAAACAGATCCGTAGGCATCCATATGTGTGGCGAATGTGTTCTCATCGTCCATCAATACCTTTATGATTTCAGTGCTGTTGGCGGAATCCAGCAGACTTTGTTTCATCAGACGGAATTCTTCCTGCTCGATGCTTTCATCCTCATATTCGTCTACAAGGATCTGAAAAGAGGCATTTCTTTCACCATTAAAGGTATCGCAGACTGTGCGGAGTCCCTGCGTTTCGACCTGAGAGTACACGCCAAAGGCAGCATCCATCTCAAAAAATGTTAGGCCTACCCCATTTCGTTCGCAGAGATCGACGATCGACCGGGTAAATTCGCTTTCGTCTATTTCCTGCTGCGGTTCTGCATCTTCATCGATTCCCTCATCTTGCGGTTCCAATGATGCAGTTTCCTCCGGCTGGACCTGTTCTGTTTCCGATCCATCTGCGCAGGCTGCCATAAATAGACTGCAGAATAGCAGGATGCTTAATAGATAAGAAATGTGCTTTTTCATGGTGATACTCTCCTTTATTTTCCTAAACAAAACCTCGCAAATACCTCGTCGATGATCTCGCCGGAGGCGGTATCGCCGGTGATCTCGCCGAGGTACTGGAAGGCGGCATTGGCGTTGACCTCGAGAAAGTCCATCGCTTCTCCTGCGCGGGTCATGGAAAGGGCTTCGTTGACCTCGCCCAGCGCATTTTTGAGCAGCTGGATATGACGGGTGTTGGAGACGAGGATGTCTTCTTCTCTACGCACCTTTCCGCCGGTGATGAGGGCCTCCATAGCGTCTTTCAGCTGTTCTATTCCTTCATCGTTTAATAACGATGTACTTATAATCTGTGCGGTTTTCAGATACTCTTTTACATCGACTTCCGACACGCAAGGTGCAAGGTCCGTCTTGTTTAAAACGGCGATGCAGGGCTTCCCTTCGGCCGCTTTCATCAAGGAAATGTCGTCCTCCGACAGAGGACGGCTGCTGTCCAGAAGCAGCAGGACCAGGTCCGCCTTGTTGAAGGCGTCCTTGCTGCGGTCAACGCCGATCGCCTCGACGACGTCGGACGTTTCCCGGATGCCGGCGGTATCGGTGAGCCGCAGAGGGATGCCTCGCAGAGAGATCTGCTCTTCGATCGTATCGCGGGTGGTGCCGGGGATGTCCGTGACGATGCTGCGGTGCTCGCCGAGGAAGAGATTCATCAGCGAAGATTTGCCGACGTTGGGCTTGCCTACGATGGCTACGGAGAGGCCTTCCCGCAGGATCTTCCCCTCGTCCGCATTCTCCAGCAGAGCGGAAATGCCGGACCGGATGGCTTCTAAACTCTCCTCGATCTTCCCGTAGGTCGCGACCTCGATGTCCTCATCCGGATAATCCATGTTGACCGTCAGCAGCACCAGCAGGTCCAGCAGCTGCTGCCGCACAGCTTTCACCTTTTCGGACAGTTTTCCCTGCATTTGGGATACAGCGGTCTCGAGACTCTTGTCGGTCTTGGCTTTGATGACGTCGATCACGGCTTCCGCCTGCGCCAGGTCGATGCGGCCGTTCAGGAACGCCAGCTTCGTAAATTCGCCGCGCTCTGCCATCTCTGCGCCGTTTTCTAGGCAGACCGAAAGAATGCGGCGCAGCGACGCCGTGCTGCCGTGGCACTGGATCTCGACCAGATCCTCTCCGGTGTAGGTGTGAGGCGCCTTCATAAAGACGCACAGGACTTCGTCCACCGTTTCGGCCGTCTTCGGGTCAACGATGTGGCCATAGTGGAGATGTCTGGGGACGAATGCAAATGCCTCTGTAGGGCTCTGTTTTTGATTTTGGGAAGCGTTTGACCCTCTGTAAGGGACAAATATCCTCGAGGCGATCGCTTTTGCGGAAGGGCCGCTCATGCGGACGATGCCGATTCCGCTCTCGCCGTAGGCGGTGGAGATGGCGGCGATGGTGCGTTCTGGCTGGGTCATCATGCGTGTTCACCTTCCTTCAGACGCTGCACGAGAGAGATCGTGCGCATCCAGTTTTCCCGCATGGCGGCGCAGGCGGCCTGCAGGTCTTTATCCCGGATCCCCTGCAGAATACGCTCGTGCGCTTTCCAGGACTCCTCATAGTTGCTTTCTTCTTCGAAATACAGGTTTTCGATGCGGAGCACCTGAATGTCCAGGATGTCTGTAAAGTTCTTCAGGAAATCGTTGCCGGCTTTCTTCACCACCACATCGTGAAATTCTTTGTCCAGGGTCTGGGAACGGTGCAGATCTGCAGCGTTGCGGCGGTTTTTCATGGCTTCGTTGACCCCTTCCATCTCCCGGATATCTTCTTCCGTAAGGGATTCCCAGGCGAACTGCAGCGCCAGGGCGTGGAGTTCCGCCAGCATAATGTAGGATTTTTCGATCTCGTCGTAGTCGAAAGTCGCTACCCGGCTCTCTTTTCCCGGCTGGATCTCGATGAGCTTCTGATCGGCCAGCAGCTGCATAGCTTCGCGCACGGGGGTGCGGCTGACGGAAAAGTATTTCGCGATCTCCTGGTCGAAGATCTGCTCGCCGGGCTGCAGCGTGCCGTCCACGATCCATTCTCTTAAGGTTTTATAGACCAGAGCCTTGGCAGTGAGCCTTTCTTCTGCCTGTTTTCTGACTGGGATGGGCATGTTTTTTTCCTTTCTTTTCTGTTGCTACGATTATAACAGAACGCAGCGTGTTTGAAAAGTGCAATATATTGCATTATTGATAGGCTCTCTATTTCGTTAAATCCTGTGAAAACCCGTTGACAATGCAGGAAACTCTTTGTTATAGTGTAGTTGCGATATGCAATATATCGCACGAGATAAGAATCTATTTTTCCGATAAGAACGAACGGAGGACGATCATATGGGAGAAATCAAATACTGCAAGATCCATCACGATCCGCAGCTGAGCGACACCGCGCTGTTTTCCGAAGCGGAAGCCAGAAAGGCAAAAGCCTTCCACAGCACCTTCGCGGAATACTGCGAAACGCCGCTGGCAAAGCTGGAGAATCTGGCGAAGAGCCTCGGCGTAAAGGGATTTTACGTAAAGGATGAAAGCTACCGCTTTGGTCTTAACGCTTTCAAGGCATTGGGCGGCACCTACTGCGTCGGCAAATGCATCGAGGAGCATAAAGCAGCAGGCGACAACAGCCAGCTCACCTTCGTCACCGCCACCGACGGCAACCACGGCAGAGGCATCGCTTGGGCTGCTGCGAAGCAGGGTCACAAGAGCGTCGTCTACATGCCCCACGGCTCCGCCGAAGAGCGCCTGGAAAACATCCGCAAAGCCGGCGCGGAAGCCTCCATTACCGACCTGAACTACGACGATGCGGTGCGTTTCGCCAATTCCCAGGCGGAGAAGTACGGCTGGATCATGGTGCAGGATACGGCATGGGAAGGCTACACGAAATATCCGACCTGGATCATGCAGGGCTACACGACCATGGCGCTGGAAGCCTGCGGTCAGCTGGGTTTTGTGAAGCCCACCCACGTGTTCCTGCAGGCGGGCGTAGGCGCCATGAGCGGCGCGGTCACCGGCTTCCTGGCGAGCTATTACGGCGAAAAGGACCGTCCGAAGATCGTCATCGTGGAGCCGGATGCAGCGGACTGCATCTATCAGACTTCCAAGGCGAACGACGGCAAGCTGCACCCCGTGGGCGGTGCACTTTCCACCATCATGGCGGGGCTGGCCTGCGGTGAACCCTGCACCATCGGCTGGGAGATGATCCGCGACCATGCGGACTACGCCGTTTCCATGCCGGACTGGGTGGCAGCCAAGGGCATGCGCGTGCTGGGCAACCCGCTGCCGGGCGACGACAAGGTGGTCTCCGGCGAATCCGGTGCTGCGGGCGCAGGCTTCGCGGTGACCCTCTTAACGAAGGCGGATCTGGCCTCCTTCAAAGAAGAGTTGGGGATCGACGAGAATTCCGTCATCCTGTGCTTCTCCACCGAGGGCGACACCGATAAAAAGAACTATAGAGATATCGTATGGGATGGAAAGTATCCCAGCTTTGAATAAGATAAGAGCCAGGACCGGTATTCAACGCTCGTCAACACTCTGCTCGCTGCGCTCGCGCGTTTGCGATTTCCTCGCTTATGAATACCGGCTCCTGTCTCTGTAAATGGATCATAAGAGGAGAATGATTATGCTTGATAAAAAACAACTGGAACAGGAAATTATCGCCTGGAGACACGATCTCCATCAGCATCCGGAAGCGGCGTTCGAAGAGGTAAGAACGGCGAAGATCGTGGCGGAAAAGCTGAGAGAATTCGGTTATGAAGTGACGGAAAACGTTGGAAAAACAGGTGTTGTCGGCGTTCTGAAAAACGGAGAAGGTCCGGTGATCGGTCTGCGGGCCGACATGGATTGCAATAAGATCATTGAGAAAAACACCTTCGAATATGCTTCTCAGACCGAGCAGCGCATGCACGCCTGCGGCCACGATGGACATACGGCAACACTGCTGGGCGCTGCGAAACTGATCGCGGATGAAAAGGCCTTCAAAGGAACGGTCGTCCTGGTCTTCCAGCCGGCAGAAGAACCGGGCTGGGGCGCGGATGCTATGATCGCAGACGGCGTCATCGAAAAGTTTGGCATCCAGGAGATCTACGGCCAGCACAACTTTACTTATTACCCCAAGGGCACGATGAAGATCGCGGTCGGTCCCTGCATGGCGGCGGAAGACGACTTTATCATCCAGATCCATGGTGTGGGCGGTCACGCCAGCGGCCCGCACAAGACGAAAGATCCCATCGTGATTGGCGCAGAAGTCGTAATGGCCCTGCAGACCATCGTCTCCAGAAACGTGGATCCCCTGCGGCCTGCCGTGGTCAGCTGCACCGAATTCATCACCGACGGTGCACCCAATGCGATTCCTTCCAACGTGACGATCAAGGGCGACTGCAGAAGCTACGATCCCAAGGTCTCCCAGTTGATCGAAGAGCGGATGCGCAAGGTGGTGCAGTCCATCTGCGACATGAACGAGGCGACCTGCGAAGTCGAATACTCCCGGGAATTCATCGCGACCCTCAACGACCAGACCTGCGCCGAATGGGCGGCCAAGGCTGCGGAGAAGATCTACGGCAAAGAGAATGTGGAACTGGGCTGTGACCCGATCATGGGTTCCGAAGATTTCGCGAAATATCAGCAGTTCATTCCCGGCTGCTACTGCTTTACCGGCAACATCGATGAGACCCACGACAAACCCAATCATCACGCTTGCTACGATTACAACGACGACATCCTGCTGCCTGCAGCGGAGTGGTTTGCGGAACTAGTGAAGATCCGGATGGCATAAAACTGCTGTTTTTAAAACAAAATATAAGAAAAAGAGGGCCAAAGAGCCCTCTTTTTGTCATTTAGTGTTACTGTACTTTCACGATGTTCACGATGACCTCGACCATCTTGTGCATGGCCTGGATGGAAACGAACTCGCGTTCGCCGTGGAAGTTCTCTCCGCCAGTGGAGAGGTTGGGGCAGGGCAGGCCGTTTTCAGAGAGGTGGCTGCCGTCTGTGCCGCCGCGGATGGGCTGAACGACAGGGGTAACGCCCGCATCCTCATAGGCTTTTTTGGCCCGGTCGATGATGTACATCACCGGCTCGATGTACTGCTTCATGTTGAAGTAGCTGTCTTTGACGGAAAGCTCCACAGTGCCTTCGCCGTACTTTGCATTGATAAAATCGGCAGCCGCCTGCATAACGGCTTTCTTTTCCCCGAACTTTATCATATCGTGATCTCTTACGATGTAGACCATTTTGGTGAGAGTCTCGTTGCCCTGGATATCCAGCAGATGCATAAACCCTTCATACCCTTCGGTATGTTCCGGTCTCTGGTCCGCCGGCAGCAGTCCCGCATATTCCATCGCCATGAGGGCGGAATTCTTCATTTTATTTTTCGCAGAGCCCGGATGGACGTTGACGCCGTGCACGGTCACGACCGCTGTTGCGGCATTGAAGTTTTCGTACTCCAGTTCTCCCAGTGTACCGCCGTCTACGGTGTAAGCGAACTGAGCCCCGAAGCCCTTGATATCAAAGCGGTCTGCGCCTCTGCCGATCTCTTCATCCGGCGTAAATCCCACAGCGATGCGGCCATGCTTTACCTCCGGGTGGGCGATCAGGTATTCCATGGCGGTGAGGATCTCGGCAACGCCCGCCTTATCGTCGGCGCCCAGCAGCGTGGTGCCGTCGGTGACGATCAGGTCCTGACCCACGTAGTTCTTCAGGAAGCCGAAGGTCTTTTCGTCGATGGAGACCTTGTCGTTTAAGACGATGTCGCCGCCTTCGTAGTGGATGGTCCGGGGCTTGATGTCAGCACCGGAGGCACCGTCGGAAGTGTCCATGTGAGCGATGAAGCCGATGGTGGGTTCACCCTCGCAGCCGGGGGTGGCCGGCAGCCATCCGTAGACGTAGCCATCCTTGTCTATCCCTGCATTTTCAAGGCCTATCGCCTTCATCTCCTCCGCCAGATACCGGCCCAGCTCCAGCTCTTTCGGCGAAGACGGGCAGGTCTCGCTGGTCTCGTCGGACGTGGTCTCGAAGGATACATATTTTAAGAAACGTTCCACAATATCCATATTCTTTCTCCTCTTTTTTATGATAAGATACAGTTAATGATACCACAGACAGCAGCAGTTTTAACACGGAGGTTATTATGGAATTCAAGACGTTGGTCAAAGAGCCGTTCTGCGTCATCGGCAAGGAGATCTTTACCTGGGACGGCGACGGACTGATCGGGAAGGTCTGGGAGGTCGTAAACAGAGAATTTTCCAATATCGAAGATATCATTTTGAAGGACGAACAGGGCAGACCCCTTGCAAAATGGGGCGCCATGAGCAGCAAGAAGCGCGACTTTTCCATGTGGGAGGAAAACGGCTCCATCGGACTGTATCTGGCCGGTTACGAAGCGCCGCTGGATGCGGAACCTCCGAAGGGCTGGACCAAATGGATCGTTCCCGGCTTTGAATTCCGGCTCGGCAAGATCGAAGGAGAGGGTTATTTCTACCGCGCCTTCGATGAGTTGACCAAACAGGGCCTGCCTCCGGTGGCAGCCACAGAAAACTGGTTTGACCCGGACACGGGCGACGCCTATTTTGCTTTCCCCGTTAAACGACTTTAATTCGGCACCGAAGTTTTCGGGAGGATACAGCCATGATACGCGCTTGGGCAGAGATCGACACCAAAGCATTAGTACACAACTTAGCCCTTGCCAAAGAGCGCAGCAAGCGCCAGGTGATGTGCGTCATCAAAGGGGATGCGCATGGACACGGCGCTGTGGAATGCGCCAAGACCCTTGAAAAATAAAGTGTTCGATACGGATACGCTCGTAAAGCATGCCGGCAACAGCGCCTGCATCATGTACCATCCGGAAGTGCAGTACGACATGGTGCGGGAAGGCGTTATGATGTACGGCTTCTATCCCAACGGCGTATGGGAGGAAGACGGGCTGCTACAGCAGGCTCTTACGCTCTGCTCCCGCGTGGCGCAAGTGAAAGAGATCCCGGCAGGGACGGCTGTCAGCTACGGCTGCACCTTTGTGTCGGAAAAGCCCATGAAGATCGCCGTGATCTCCGCCGGTTACGCAGACGCCTATCCCAGATCCCTGAGCAACAAGGGAGCCTGGGCGGTGATCAACGGAGAGAAGTGCCGGCAGATCGGACGGGTGTGCATGGACATGTGTCTGTTCGACGTAAAGGGCGTGGATGTGAAGAGGGGAGACAAAGTGATCCTCTATGGCCGGGGCGGCATGCCCATCGACGAAGTCGCTGCTCTCATCGGAACGATCAACTGCGAGCTTACCTCGCTGCTGACGAATCGGGTAGAGAGGATCTATCTGTAAAGGCCCGTCTGCCGGAGCGACCGGGAAGAAACCATTTGCCTCAGACGTGTTCTTTGTTTTCTTCCATGGAGAATTTCTCGTAGGTAGCGGACTTTTCTCCTACTAGATATAGTATTATGTAAAATATTGTCTGCTTTTAAATGGCCGAACGCTGCACGAAACGGGTTGCGGTCAATAAAGAATGCCTCGGAGGGTCTCCGGGGCATTTTTCGTTCAGAAGGGCAAAAATCGGCTGATAGCGCGAAATTGCTAAATTGTGTAAATTTCAGGTGCGGCAGGACTGTTTTTTCCTTGCTGCAATGTTTCACGTGAAACATCAGCATCCGGCTTCGAACTTTTGCAGCAGTTCGTCCGCAAAGCGGCGTGCTCCGTCCATCGCTTCTTCCGTCTGCATGTCGGAGATCCCATCGATATCGCGCACGGAATAGCGGCCGAGATAATCCCAATGGCAATGTTTGCACAGGCGCCGGATGCCTGTTTCAAAGGGTTCGTTCGCATATTCATCTTTATAACCGTGAGTGGTGAGCAAGGCGACGGAAAGCTTTGGAATCAGCTGGCCCTGAGCATTTCCATAATACTTGTTCAACCCGTAATGCCGGTCCATCAGCGCCTTCATTTCCGCCGTGCAATACCAGCTGTAGATCGGCGTAGCCAGGACCAGAAGATCCGCTTCCCCGGCACGCATCCATACCGCTTCCGCGTCGTCCTTCTGCACGCAGCCGTATTCACCAGATATGTTCTGGCAGGCATAGCAGCCGAGGCAAGGTCTGACCTTATAGTCCTTCAGGAAGATGTCATCGATCTCTGCGCCAAGCTGCAGCAGTCTCTCGCGGAAGGGCTTTAACAGTTCCGCCGTGTTACCGTTTCTTCTGGGGCTTCCGTTTATGATACAAACTTTCATAGTAATACCTCCGGGATGCTTCTATTATACAGAAAGCAACCCTGGGGAAGCAAGCGCGGTTTCGTACGGCACACACTTTATCGTTCGTTTTCTGCAACGTTCAGGTCGAAAAACAGAATAATCTTCATTCCTATAAACCGTTGTAATTTCAGCCCTCTGCGCGTTTGTTTCACGTGAAACAGAATCCGTTTACGCGAGGATCTTCAGGCCTGCGATCCCTCCCGCGATCAGCAGGATGCAGACCACCTGGGGGAAGGAAAGCGTCTCTTTAAACAGCAGCACGCCGAGCACCGTCGTACCGATGATGCCCATGCCTGTCCACATGGCGTAAGCCGTCCCCAAAGGGAGCTTCTTTAACGCCAGCGCCAGGAAGACGGCGCTCAGGATATACGTAACGGCGGTGAGGGCAGACGGCCCCAGTTTGGAAAACCCTTCCGAATACTTCATGGCGACGGCCCAGGTGATCTCCAGGCTCCCTGCGATCAGCAGCATGATCCACTGCATTTCGATAAACCTCCAAAAAAAAGCCCGGCTGCGCCGCATCTTCTAAGGCCTAACGATGCGGTGGACCGTGCTCAACACTACTGCCCGGCGGCAGTCTGATATCAGGGTCAATTGTACAGAAAAGACCTGCGGTTGTCAACCGCAGCACAGCAAAATTCCGTAAAATCTTCGGCGGCAGGAAACCCTTGAAATTTCAACATTTTATAAAATTGTTTCACGTGAAACCGCAAATAATAATAGCACTGTTTCCGGGGATATAGTATAATACTTTCAGACAAAGAAAACTCACGAAATATTCAGGGGGAATTTAACAAAATATGGGAAAAGCAATCGCAATCTTCAATCAGAAAGGCGGCGTCGGCAAGACGACCACGAACATCAATCTGGCTGCCTGCCTGGCGATGCGGAATAAAAAGATCCTGGTGCTGGACATCGACCCTCAGGGGAACACCACCAGCGGCCTGGGCATCGCCAAGAGAGGGCTGAAGTATACCAGCTACGACCTGTTCGTCGGCGAGGAACTGAACGCTGCCAACACCATCATCCATACGAACTTCAAGAACCTGGACATCATCCCGGCCAGCGTGGATCTGGCAGGGGCGGAGATCGAGCTCGTAAAGATCCAGGGCCGCGAAAGACGCCTTAAGATGGCGCTGGATCAGGTGAGAGACAGCTACGATTACATCTTTATCGACTGCCCGCCATCCCTTGGATTATTAACGCTCAACGCCCTTACGGCCGTAGACAGCGTGCTCATTCCAATCCAGTGCGAATTCTACGCGCTGGAAGGGGTCAGCCAGCTGGTCTCCACCGTGGATCTCGTGCGCAAGAGCCTTAATCCGAAGCTGCGCATCGAAGGGGTCATCCTGTCCATGTTCGACGGCAGAACGAACCTGTCGCTGCAGGTGGTGGAAGAGGTCAAGCGCTATTTCGGCAGCAAACTGTATTCCACCGTTATCCCCAGAAACGTAAGACTTGCGGAAGCGCCCAGCTACGGACTTCCCATTACGTCCTACGACCCACGCTCCAAGGGAGCCAAGGCGTATCAGGCGTTCGCGGATGAATTTTTGAGCACGGAGGCAAGAAATGGCTAAGAAACCCGGAGGTCTCGGCAGAGGCCTGAGTTCGCTTTTCGGGGATATGGAAGTAGATCTGTCCGTTCTGGACCCTGCAGAGATCTCCATCGATCCTGCGGCGGCAGAGACGGAAAAAAAGCCTGCGGCGAAAAAGCCCGCAAAAAAGGCGGAAAAGAAGGAAAAACCGGCGGATGCGGCTGCGGAAAATGTAGTCTTCATCAGTCTGGACGACATCCGGCCCAACAGCGCCCAGCCCCGCAAGGTCTTCGACCAGGAAGCCCTGCAGGATCTGGCGTCCTCCATCCGCGAGCACGGCGTCATTCAACCCGTGCTGCTTCGTCCTGCGAAGAACGGCTACGAGCTGGTGGCAGGCGAACGCCGCTGGCGCGCCGCTCGTCTGGCGGGCCTCAAGCAGGTGCCGGCCATCGTGCGCAGCCTGGATGACCGCCAGAACATGTTTTACGCGCTCATCGAGAACATGCAGCGGGAAGACCTCAACAGTATCGAGGAAGCCCGGGGCATGGAGGAGATGATGACCGCCTTCGGCCTCAACCAGGAGGAAACGGCAAAAGCCGTGGGAAAATCCCGCTCCTATGTGGCGAATGCGCTGCGGCTGCTGCGCCTTCCCGACGAGATCCAGGACTTCGTGATGAACGGACAGCTGTCTGCGGGTCACGCAAGGGCCATCGCCGGTCTGGAAGGGGAAACCCTGCAGCTGCAGGCGGCGGCGAAATGCGTGGAGAACGGCTGGTCCGTGCGCGAGGTGGAAGGCTATACCGGCGAGGTGAAAAAGCCCGCAAAGCGCAGAAAATCAAGGGTCTCCGGGAAGAACAAAGACCGGGAGCTGGCAGCCGTGGAACAGCAGATGACGGAATCGCTGGGCACGAAAGTGCGCATCAACGGCACGGAGAAAAAGGGCAAGCTGGAGCTGGAATATTACAGCCGCGGCGAGCTGGAGAGGCTCGTCGAGATCCTGTCCGGCGTCTAAAAACATTTTTTGGAGGTTCCTGGGCGGCCCGGCATATCCGCTCGGGGCAACACTCCTCGCTGCGCTCGTGCGTTTGCGATTGCCCCTCGCAGACATGCCGGCTCCGCCCGGAATAACACAATGCACCTGCCTCTCTGTGTTGTGTATCTTGAAAAACGCCGAGGGGTGGCGCCCAAAGAGGCTCATCGAGCGACTGAGCGGGCGCCGCGACAACCGAGTCTGCTCCCGTCGCGGCCAAGCGAATGAGCGAAGATGAGGATGTGTTGGGCGACAGGACCCCGAGGCGAATACATGGTAATAATGCTATAACACATGGAAATCAAGAACTTAGGAAAATACGATATCGTCGTGATCGGGGCCGGCCACGCGGGATGCGAGGCGGCCCTCGCTGCATCCAGGATGGGAAAGAAGACCCTGGTGCTGTCGATCAACCTGGAGGCGGTGGCTAACATGTTCTGCAATCCCGCCATCGGCGGCACCGGCAAGGGCCATCTCGTGCGGGAGATCGACGCGCTGGGCGGCGAAATGGGGCTTTGCATCGACAAGACCTTCATCCAGAGCCGCATGCTCAACACCGCCAAGGGTCCCGCGGTCCATTCCCTGCGGGCGCAGGCGGACAAAGTGCGCTATCACGACGAGATGAAGCATACGCTTGAGCTGCAGGAAAACCTGCTGCTTCGTCAGGGAGAAGCCATCGACATCGACTTCGGCCAGCTGGACGTGCCGGGCTTAGGCATATCGCAGGAAAAGAAAGTCCGGGGCGTTCTGCTGCGCACCGGCGCTTATTATGCCTGCGATGCGGTGGTCATCGCCACGGGCACCTTCCTGGGCGGCAAGATCTTTATCGGCGACAGCGTGGTGGAGAGCGGCCCCAACGGCCTTTCGCCCTCCCAGATCCTGGCGGAGAACCTGAAACAGAGCGGCTTTCAACTGCGCCGCTTTAAGACCGGAACGCCGGCCAGAGCCCTGCGCGCCAGCATCGACTTTTCGAAGATGACCGTGCAGCACGGGGACGCGCACGTGGTGCCCTTCTCCTTCATGAACGATAACCTGGATAAGGAGCAGGTCGACTGCTGGCTCACCTATACGAACGCGCAGACTCACGACCTGCTGCGGGCGAATTTCAGCCGCAGCGCGCTGTTTGGCGGTCAGATCGAGGGCATCGGCCCCCGCTACTGCCCCTCCATCGAGGATAAGGTCAACCGTTTTGCGGATAAGGAGCGTCACCAGTGCTTCGTGGAGCCGGAAGGGCTGTCCACGGAGGAAATGTATCTGCAGGGGATGTCTTCCAGCATGCCCGAAGACGTGCAGATCGGGTTCTATAAGACCATGCCCGGCCTGGAAAATCTGGAGGTCGTGCGCTCCGCCTACGCCATCGAATACGACTGCATCGACCCGCTGGACATCCAGCTCAACCTGGAGCACCGGGACTTCCCCGGCGTGTTCTGCGCGGGTCAGTTCAACGGCAGCTCCGGCTACGAAGAGGCGGCGGCTCAGGGGCTGATGGCCGGGGTCAACGCCGCACTTTGGCTGGACGGCAAAGACCCCTTCATCTTGGACCGGTCCCAGGCCTACATCGGCGTGCTCATCGACGACCTCGTAACGAAGGGAACGAACGAGCCCTACCGCATCATGACGTCCCGGGCGGAATACCGGCTGGTGCTGCGCCAGGACAATGCGGACACCCGGCTTACGCCGCTGGGGCGCAAGATCGGCCTCGTCTCGGATGACCGCTGGGAGCGGTTCCAAAAGTCCCAGGCTGCAGTGGATGCGGAGCTCGCCCGCCTGAAGACGACGACCGTTTCTCCCGCGGAGGCGAATCCCTATCTGGAGAGCCTGGGCTCTGCGCCGACGGACAACCGGCAGAGCCTGGCGGATCTTTTAAAGCGGCCGGAAGTCACCTACGAAAACCTGGCGGCCATCGATTCGTATCGGCCCGTTTTGAGCGATCACGAACGCTCCAAAGTAGAAGTGGAACTCAAATACGCCGGCTATATCGAGAAGCAGCTGGCGCAGATCGAACGCTTTAAGAAGCTGGAAGACAAGGCGCTTCCGGCGGATCTGGATTATCTCAACATGGACGGTCTCCGCATCGAAGCCCGTCAGAAACTGGACGCGCAGCGCCCGCTGAGCGTGGGTCAGGCGTCCAGGATCTCCGGCGTATCGCCGGCGGACATCGGCGTGCTGCTGGTGACCCTGGAGAAGATGCGCCGCACGTCGCAGAAAGCGCAGGAATAGAGCGATGGACAGAACACAGCAGCTGGAGAAGCTCCGGGACATCATCCTGGAGTGGAACGAGAAAATAAACGTAACAGCGATCCGCGACCCGCAGGAGTTCGACCGCAAGAACGTGCAGGACAGCCTCGCCATCCTGCCCCTTCCCGAATACGAGGGAGCGAAGGAGGTGCTGGACATGGGCACCGGCGGTGGTTTTCCCGGCCTGCCCCTGGCGGTCTGCAGCCCGGAGAAATCCTTCGTGCTGGCGGACGCCATCGGCAAGAAGCTGAAGGTCGTGCAGGCGGCGGCCCAGGAGCTGGGCCTCGTCAACGTGGAGACCGTACACGCGCGGGCGGAGGACATGGCGAAGACGAAAGTCCACCGCGAGCACTACGATCTAGTGGTGTCGCGGGCCGTGGCCAACATGGCGACGCTGTCGGAATACTGCCTGCCATTCGTAAAGTTGGGCGGCTTCTTCGTCGCCTACAAAACGGAGGACGCGGCGGAGGAGATCGAGGCAGCCAAAGGGGCGATCGCCCGGCTGGGCGGGCACATCCTGCGTGTGGAAAAAGCATCGTCTAATAACGATGCGTTATTGAATGGTCACGTTTTCGTCGTGGTGGAAAAGATCGCGAAAACGCCGAAGGAATATCCGAGAAAAGCGGGCACGCCGGGAAAGGATCCCCTGAAATGAAGATCGTCAGCATGTACACGGACGGCGCCTGCTCCGGCAATCAGAACGAGGAGAACGTGGGCGGCTGGGGCTGCATCCTGGAATTTGCCGGCCGGGAAAAGGAGCTCTGGGATGGTGAGGTGAACACCACCAACAACCGCATGGAGCTGTCCGCGCCGATTGCCGGCCTGTCTGCTCTGAAGGAAAAGGGCCTGCTGGTGCGGATCTATTCGGATTCCTCCTACCTGGTGAACTGCTTTCAGCAGGGTTGGCATAAAAACTGGGTCAAAAATGGCTGGAAGACGTCCCAGAAAAAGCCGGTGGAAAACCGGGAGCTCTGGGAAAAGCTGCTGTCTCTGATGGAGGGTCAGACCTGCGAATTCTATCTGGTAAAGGGTCACCTGAAGCTGACGGACAAAGACGGCAGCCCCCTGGACGAGACGAACGCGGCCCTAAACAAGGCCTACAAAGCCTTCTGCAGCCACAACGGAGGCATTTCTTTCGAGGAATTCTACCGCATCGCGGGCTACAACAACCGGGCGGACGATCTGGCGAACGAATTTATCCGCCGGCACGCCGCACAAGCGATGTAAAGGCATATTAAATTGTTTGTAATAATTCTGTAACATTCCTGCTGTATACTAGTAGTTGTAGCAGAGGATATCCTCTGCAGGTTTTGCCTTGTTACAACAGCGGAAAGGAGTTGCGGAAATGTTGCGGATCCGGCGGATCACAGCGATCATATTGGCCATCGCCGTATTGGCGACAGGCTTTGTTTTTGCCGACGCCGCTGCTATCGTAAGTCCTGCCGCCAACAGCATCGTCTATACGGACAGCCTTCTGGTCTCCGTCAAAGTAACGGAGCTGAAGACCATCCGGGTGTCCGTCTACGCGGAAAAGGTGACCTCCGGCGATAAGCTGGTGAACGCCGACGTGAGCAAATTCACGGAAGCCGACCTGAAAGCCGCCACGGGCGACCCGAAATATACGGACGTGCTGCTGGCAGATCCCGCGGAATACACGAATACGCTGGAGATCGGCTTCTATACGAAGCAGATCGCTGTTTCGCCCGGCCTGTACAAGGTAAAGGCGGAGACGCTGGAGACCGTCATGGAATGGCCCGAAGGCGCTGTGGAGCCGGTGGAAAAGACCATCGTCACCGAGACGAAGAGCAGCCTGGTGGCGGTCAAGAAAAAGCCCACAGAGGAGAAGACCCAGGTCTTCCAGAACAACTCCACGGGAGCCATTACGTTTATCCGCAAGATCCTGAAAGGCCTGCTCAGGTAAGGAATGGACGAGCGCGCAAAGAAACAGGAAAAACTGAAGAATGCGGTCATAGTAGTATTGTTCCTGACGACAATACTACTTTTAAATTTGACCTGGCGCAGCGAAGGCCAGGGGAGCTTCCGCCTGTCGTCGGTGCTGGATTTTATCAGCCCGGACGTGTGGGTGCCCGATGCGGACGAATTCGTGACCGCAGACAGCGCCGTGTACGGTTTCGGCGATGCCACGTTCTCCCTGGACAGGGAAAACGCAAAGCAGCAGCTGCAGGCTGTTTTGGAACTGCTGCGCCGGGAGAGCGCGAACGCATCGTTTCTGATCAACGAAGTGACGGACCAGCAGTACCGGGACATGCTGCGCAGCTACCGCAGTTTAAAGGTGCGGCTGTCGTGTCCGGTGCCTTTCGGTGAATTTTGCGACCGCACCGGCATCAACCGCAATTCCACCTACGACCAGGTGACCACCGTGGATGCGTTCCTGATCTCGGAAGCGGCGCCGGAAAGCATCTTCGTCGAAGGCGGCGGCCAGTGCTGGCGCTTTATCTCCGACAGCGAGGAGGATCTGGCAGGACCGTTCCTCACCGGACTTACCCGGGGCGAACCCATCTACTACACGGCAGCCAGCATGCTGGGCGGCGAAAATCTGTCGCTGCTGCCGCTGGCGCAGACGTCGGAACTTTCCCAGGCGGAATGGGAGAGCGAATCGTCGGACGATCCAGAGCGGGCCGGCCGGGAAATGGCGGAGTCCGTATTCGGCGAGAACTTCGATTTCGTGCGCCGCATCACGGACAGTTTCGGCAACGTCACGTACATGTACGGGTACGGCGAGAAGACACTCACCTGCCTTACGGACGGTTCGTTCGAATACAAGACAGAGACGGCGGACGGGCCGGATCCGGGTTTTTACGGCAGCCTGCAGACCGCCATCGCTTTCACGGCGACTCACGGCGGCTGGGGCAGCGACAGGCGAGATCTGGACTACGTGCTCTGCAGCGCCGTAGAATCCGGCAGCGGCAGAAGCAAGGTCTATACCTTCGGGTTTGCTCAGGTGCTGGGCGGCGTCAAGCTTCTCAGCGAAGACGGACCGGCCATCATCGTAACGGTGTCCGGCGGCGAAGTCAGCTATTACAGACGCGCTGTGGCAAAAGCTGCGACCGCAACGGCTGAAACGCAGCCGGCGGCGGAAGCGGCCAACGTGATCGCAGGCAACAGCCATCTGATCTACAGCGTGCTGACGGGCAACGTGCTTTCTGCAAACTCCGACGAGGAATTCGCCTATGTGGCGGATCACCTGAAGGACGCTTACATCGCCTACGTCGTAACGGAAGACAGTTTAAGGCCGGCATGGGTCGTCGCGACGAAAGAGGACGCGCTGTTCTTCTTCGGGCTGTACGACGCGCTGCCGCTGGGCTTTACGAGAGAGTAGAGGTGCGGCATGGACTGGTCGAAAGCGAAGAACATCATTATCGCAGTGCTGGTGGCGGCGAATCTGCTGATGGGGATCAACCTTCTGTCCCGTTCGGCGGGCGCCCGGCAGCAGATCGCCCAGGCGTCGGAGGAATCCATCGCCTTCCTCGAGCAGCAGGGCATGTCGTTCGAGACGGACGTTCCCAAAAAGACGGAGAAACTGCCTGTTCTGTTCCTGCGCCTGCAGCGGGCAGGCGAACTGAGCGCCCCCGAAGAATACAAGGGCTATCCCATCGTGGTGCAGGGCAGCCAGATCGGTTTTGAGATCGCAGGGTCCGGCCAGCAGGCGGCGGAAACGATGCCTGCGGCGGAAGCGCTGCTCAAGCTGTACGCCCAGCTGAGCGGAACGGAAAGCGTAAAGGGCAGAACGGTGGAGGCCATCGACCTCGTGTATCTGCTGTCCCCGGACGACACGTCCTATGCGGCGCAGGATACGGCGAGCCCTGCCTGGCGCATCCGGCTGTCCGGGCACACGTATTACATAGACGCCTACGAAGAATAGATATAATTTACAAATTTTCGTGCGGGAATCGACACAGTTTTGTCACATTTCCCGACTATTATCCAGGAGTAATCAGAAAGAATGAATTTAGCCATATGCTCCCTGGCAAGCGGGAGCAGCGGAAACTGTTACGTGATCCGCGGCGGCGACACCTTTGTCCTCGTGGACGCAGGGATCTCCGGCAAACAGATCCGGGAACGCTTATCGGCCATAGGGCTCGAACCCTTCCGGCTGTCGGCCATCCTGCTCACCCACAGCCACAGCGATCACGTAAAAGGACTGGCGGCGGTCCTCAAGACGACGGACGCCTGCCTGTTCACCAACGAAGCTACAGCGGCGGATGCCTGCGCAGGTCTGCCTGCGGAACGCGTAAAGTTCTTTGAGACGGGCGACGGCTTCGATCTGGGCGAACTGCAGGTGCACACGTTCCCGGTATCTCACGACACGGCGGACCCTGTGGGGTTCACTTTTTTGAGAGGGGGAAAGCAGATCTCCATCGTCACGGACACCGGCATCGTGACCCGGCCCATCTACGAACAGATCCGGGGCGCGGATATCCTGGTGCTGGAAAGCAACCACGATGAGAACATCCTGCGCATGGGCCGCTACCCCTGGTTCCTCAAGCAGAGGATCCTGGGAGAAGAGGGCCATCTGTCCAACGAGGCGGCGGCGAAAGCGCTGGCCGCGGCGCTGGAGGAAGAGAGAGATGCGCAGGCGGAACGGCAGCGCACGGTGCTGCTGGCTCACCTCAGCCAGGAGAACAATTTTCCGGAAATGGCGCTCACCACAGTCAACAACGTTCTTGAAGAGCGGGGCCTGCTCCGCTCCGGCCTGAAGATCCGGGTGCTGCCGAGAACGCAGCAGAGCCCGGTCTACACGGTCTAGAAAGATATCAGAGGAAAGAAGGGACAAACATGAAAAAGGGAATTGGACAGCTGGTCGCGATCCTTCTGGTCGCGGCGATCGCATTCGGCTGCGGGTTCGGGGGAGCCTACGCCTACAATTTTGCGGTAGATAAGGGCTGGATCGAGGCGGCGGCCGGCAGCGGCAGGACCTCGGAAGCGGACAGCACGGAAGGCACCGTTACCATCGGTCCGGGTACGACGGCGGCAGATACGATCAGCATCAACATTTCGGACGACATGACCATCGCAGAAGCCATCGCGGCGAAGGCGATGCCCTCCGTCGTCGGCATCTCCACCGTTGCCACCCAGACCTACAGCGGTTTCGGCGGCTTCGGCGGATTCTGGGGCTGGGGCGGCGGAAACGGCGGCACCTACGATACCACTATGGTCGGTACCGGGGTCATCGTCGATGAGTCCGGTTACATCCTCACCAATTCGCACGTCGTCAACGACGGCGACACCAAATCCGTTACCGTAAGCCTGTACGACGGCTCCGACGTGGAAGGCACCGTGCTGTGGAACGATTCCACGCTGGATCTGGCGGTCATCAAGATCGAGGATACCGGCGATCTGGTCGCGGCGGATCTGGGCGACTCCGACACCGTAAACATCGGCGCTTATGCAGCGGCGATCGGCAACCCGCTGGGCCTGGAATTCGAACGTTCCATGTCCCAGGGCATCATCTCCGGCCTCAACCGGAGCATCCAGGTCTCCGACGGGAGCAAGACCACGACCATGGAAGGCCTGATGCAGACCGATGCGACGATCAACAGCGGCAACAGCGGCGGCCCCCTGTTCAACAGCAAGGGCCAGGTGATCGGCATCAATACCGCGAAGGCTTCCAGCGGTGAGGGCATGGGATTCGCCATCCCCATCAACGTGGCAAAGCCCATCGTGGAGCAGGTGAAGGCCAGCGGCAATTACGAGCGGCCCTACATCGGCATCTCCGGCATCTCCCTGCAGGAACAGCAGCAGTACAGCTCCGACGCGCTGAAGGAACAGTTCGGCACGGATAAGGGCATCTACGTGGCCAGCGTCTCCGCAAACGGCGGCGCAGCGGCGGCAGGCCTGCAGCAGGGCGACGTCATCCTGAAGGTGAACGGCGTCGAGGTAGGCACGATGAACAAGCTGAATCAGGAGCTCGTGAAATCGGCCATCGGCGACACGGTGACCCTCACAGTGATGCGCGATAAGGCCGAGCAGGAATTCGAAGTCGTGCTGGGCGGCGTTGCGATCTTCGATGATACGGAGAATAACTAGAAAATCGAATAAGTGGCCGGACCGTAAGGTCCGGTCTTTTTTCATAGGATCAACAGCCCGAACCGCCATCCAACGCTCGGCAACACTTTACTCGCTGCGCTCGTGCGTTTGCGATTGCCTCGCTTATGGATGGGCGGCTTCGGGCATTTTTGTGTTATACTCTTCCTATGAATATCGATGTGATCTGTATTGGAAAATTAAAAGAAAAGTACTGGACGGAAGCGGTAAAGGAATATGAAAAGAGGCTGAGCCGCTTCGGCAAGGTGAATATCTGGGAACTGCCGGAAAGCCGTCTGCCGGAAAATGCTTCGGCTGCCCAGGAAGAGGCGGTGAAGGAAGCAGAAGGCAAGAGCATTCTTGCAAAGATCGAGGGGCTGGGACGCCAGCAGACCTACGTGTTTGCGCTGGATCCGAGAGGAAAGACGCTCAGTTCCGAAGGATTTGCTGAAAAGTTGGCCTGGATCGGCCTGAACGGCAAGAGCCGGGTGGCCTTTGTCATCGGCGGGTCTTTGGGTCTGTCGGACGAGGTGCGCAAAAACGCGGACGACCTGCTGTCCTTTTCGTCCATGACCTTTCCGCACCAGCTGTTCCGGGTGATGCTCCTGGAGCAGGTCTACCGGGCGTTTAAGATCAACGCAGGGGAAAAGTATCATAAATAGGAGGCTTTTATGAAGACCGATTTCTACCGCTGCGACGCGTTCACCACAGAACCGGGCAAGGGCAATCCTGCCGGAATCGTTCCCGATGCGCGGGGGTTGAGCGACGAACAGATGCAGAAGATCGCAGCCTGGGCAAACTACAGCGAGACGGCGTTCGTGCTGCCTTCCGAGAAGGCGGATCTGCAGCTGCGCTACTTTACGCCCGGGAAGGAAGTACCGATGTGCGGCCACGCCACGGCAGGTTCGATGTGGCTGCTGCGGAGACTGGGAAAGATCTCTGATGGAACGACCCTCGTGGAGACGAAGTCCGGCCTGCTTCCCATCGACGTGACGCAAAAAGATGGGCACACCCAGATCGGCATGACCCAGGTGCCCTATCAGGAGAAGGCGTTCGGCGGGTCAAAGGCGTCGCTGGCGGAAGCCATCGGCCTTACGGAAGAAGACATCGACCCCCGGTTTCCTATCGTTTACGGCTATACGGGACTTTGGACGCTGATGTTTCCCATCAAGACACTGGAGGCGTTCTCCCGGATGAGGCGCGACACGGACCGCTTTCCGTCCATCCTGACGGAAGAGCCCGGCGCATCGATCCATCCCTTCTGCCTGGGCGGCGTACTGGAGGGCGTGCAGATCCACGCCCGGCACTTCTCCTCGCCGTTTACGGGGATCGGTGAAGATCCGGTCACGGGAACGGCTTCCGGGGTCACCGGGGCGTATTACAAACGCTACATCGCCGATGACCCTGCCAAAGCCTACCTCGTACGCATGGAGCAGGGCCTGGAGATCGGCACGCAGGCCATCGTTGAGACTTTTGTCGAGGCAGATCCTTCGCTGCCGCCGAAGATCTTCGGCACGGCGGTGGAGGTGGAACATCTGGAACTCGATCCGGATTAGAAAGGCAATGCAAAAGAAAAGGCGCCCCGGCGGAGGCGCCTTTTGCTATTCATTCAGTTTTTTTACCGCTGCCAGATATTTGGCCAGGACCCCGAGGCTTACGAAGTAGTAGGCCCGGTTGCTCTCCTTTTGGTAGTCCACCAGGCCGCAGCCTACGAGCTTGGACAGGTGTTGGGATACGGTGGCCTGCGCGTAGTCGAAGGCTTCCACCACGTCTTTGTTGCAGACCGTTTTGCGGTCCATGTTGGCCTTATAGATAAAGCGGAAGATCTCCACCCGGGCGGGATGTGCCAGGGCGTCGGAGCATTCCGCGATCAGGTCGATCTCCTCGCGGTCTAAAATGTCGGTTTCTTTTCTTATTCTCATAAAAACTCTCTTTTCTAATTAGTCTCCGGGCAAGTATACCATAAAAGGATGGTTTGTAAAACAACGAAATAACTGCTATAATAAATTACCGCAAAAATATTTGCACTCAATGCACAAAAATTTGCTCTCAGAGGTCACCCCATGAAAAACCGAGATTACATTACCTGCATCCAGAGCGTGCTGCAGCTGATGGACGAAGGCGTCCACATCGTGGATCCCGAAGGCCGCAGCGTCGTCTACAACCGCGCCATGGCGCAATTGGAGAAAATGGAGACCCGGGACGTGCTCCGCAAACCCTTTTCCGAGGTCTTTAAAGGTTTGACCCCGGAGAACTCCACGCTGCTGCAGGCGCTGCAGACCGGAAAAAGCACCTGGAAAAAGGAACAGACCTATTTAAATAAGGACGGCAAGCAGATCACCACGATGAACACCACCGTGCCCGTCGTCGAGGACGGCAAAGTGATCGCCGCCGTGGAGATCGCCAAAAACATCACCGACATCCAGCAGATGACCTCCACCATCATCGAGCTGCGCAAGGAGATCGATACGCCGAGAAAAGCCCGGGACAAGCGGATCCGGCACTACAGTTTTTCCGACCTTTACGGCCAGAATGCGCAGTTTTTAAAGACCGTGGAACTGGCGAAGAAGGCGGCCAGAGCCCCCGCCAGCTGCATCATCTACGGTGAGACCGGCACCGGCAAGGAGCTGATCGCCCAGAGCATCCACTTCGGATCGGACCGCGCCTCCGCTCCTTTCCTGGCGCAGAACTGCGCCGCCGTGCCCGAAAACCTGCTGGAGGGCCTGCTGTTCGGCACCTCCAAGGGCGGATTTACCGGCGCCGTGGACCGGCCGGGCCTGTTCGAGCAGGCGGACGGCGGCACGCTGCTGCTGGACGAGCTCAACTCCATGCCTCTGGAGCTGCAGGCAAAGCTGCTGCGCGTGCTGCAGGAAGGGTATATCCGCCGGGTGGGCGGCACCAAGGACATCCCCGTGGACGTGCGCATCATCGCCACGATCAACGAGGACCCAGAGGAACTGCTGCATCAGGGCCTCATCCGCCGCGACCTGTTCTACCGCATCGCCGTCATCCGCATCGACATTCCGCCTCTTCGCGAGCGCAAGGACGATATCGTGCTGCTGGCGGAAAAATTCCTGGAAAAATACAACGAAAAGTACGGCCGGCAGGCCTGGCTGTTCTCGGAAAAGGCCAAGGAGAAGCTGCTGTCCTACGACTATCCGGGCAACGTGCGGGAGCTGGAGAACATCATCATGAGCGCCCTGTCCATGTTTGAGCCCAACGAACACGTGGTAGGGGAAGATGATCTCGTCATCAACAGAAGAAAAAGTCTTCCTGCCCAGGACGTCTACAACCTGGGAGATGGCGGTTTGGACGAATATTTGGCAAAAATAGAACGGGAAATGATCGAAAATGCCTTAGTTTCTTCCGGCGGAAATATCACCAAAGCAGCGGAAAGTTTAAAAATTAAACGGCAGACACTGCAGCACAAGATCCGCAAATACAAGTAAAAAACCGAAAAAACACATAAATAGCGCAAAAAGATTTGCATTTACTGCAAATCTTTTTGCTTTAATTTCATCAAAAACCACCCCACCCCCCGCGCCGCGGACCCATTTTTGTGTGCCTTCCCACAAAATGTTGGGCGGGTCACCGACAAAAAGCACAAAAACGGAAGTTGGCACGCTTTTTGCATTATTTATTTGGTGTCCAAATTCGTTAACGGTTGCACCGGGCAGCAGGCTCCGGTGCGTTAGGTACATCTAAGGAGGAATCAAGATGGAAAAAGTTAAAGTAATTATCTGGGGTCTGGGCGCTATGGGCGGCGGTATGGCCGACATGCTTCTGAGGAAGGAAGGCGTTGAGATCGTTGGCGCAGTCGGCAGAGGCGCTAAGATCGGCAAGTCCATGTTCGATTACATCAAGACCGAAAAGGGCGACCGCAAGGACGTTATCATCGGCTCTTACGAAGACGTGATCAAGCCCGGCGCTGCAGACATCGTACTTCTCTGCACCGACTCCTTCACCAAGAACGCTTACGACAAGCTCGTTTATATTATGGAACAGGGCATCAACGTCATCACTTCCGCTGAGGAAATGTCCTATCCGAAGGCTCAGAACCCCGAACTGGCTGCCAAGCTGGACGAATGCGCCAAGAAGAACGGCGTAACCGTACTGGGCACCGGCGTCAACCCCGGCCACATCATGGACCTGCTGGTCCTCGTTATGACCGGCGTTCTGACCGACGTAAAAGAGATCACTTCCAGAAGAGTTAACTCCCTGTCCCCGTTCGGCCCCGTCGTTATGGAAGAACAGGGCATCGGCATCTCCGTGGAAGAATTCCAGAAGAGAAAGGCCAACCACACCATGTCCGGTCACGTTGGTTTCGCGGAATCCGTCGGCATGATGGCCGAAGGTATGGGTCTGGAAGTTGCTGAGTTCGCTCAGGACATGAACCCCATCACCACCGACGTCGACAGAAAGAGCCCCTACGGTTTCGCAGCCGCCGGTTCCTGCGCTGGCGTTGCCATGACCGCAGAAGCCAAGCTGTCCAACGGCATTCCCGTACACATGGATCACCCGCAGCAGATCGAACCCGAACAGGTCGGCGTTCAGACTGGCGACTATGTCATCATCAAGGGTACCCCGAACGTTAACCTCTGCAACAGCCCGGAGATCGAAGGCGGCCTCGGCACTATCGCTATGTGCGTCAACATGATCCCCATGGTCATCAACGCAGAAGCCGGTCTCAAGACCATGATCGACCTGCCCATTCCCAGAGCTATCATGGGCGACTTCCGCAACCTCATCAGAGAAGAAAAGAAGATCGTAAAGTAGTTCTAACGTATTGAAAGTTCTTGGAAGCGGTCACCCAAGCGGTGACCGCTCCCAATATGAAGGAGAAAAAATAAGATGGCAAAGAAAGGTGATTGGGTACGCATCCACAGAGTGGTGCTGCCCGCAGAAGGCAGAAACCCCAACCTGCCCGCAGATACCGCCAAAGTACCCCTCGAGATGTGGGTCAAGGGCAGCCTGTGCGCAGACGCTGAGATCGGTGACGAGGTAGAAGTAGAAACCGCTACCAACCGCATCGAGCACGGCACCCTCGTGGAAGTTAACCCCTACTACACCCACAGCTACGGCAAGTTCGTTCCCGAACTCATCCAGATCGACCGTCAGCTGAGAGAGATCCTGTTCGGAGGTGAAGAATAATGGCACTGGCTAAAGACTACGCTTCCGTAATGGGAAGAAACAATGAGATCATGAAAGAGGCTATGGGCCTCGACTACGACCAGTTCGAATCCGGCAAAATGCGCTTCGACTACGAAGGACTGATGGCTTCCACCGGCTACACCCTGGAAGAGATCGAAAGAGTCCAGTCCCTCACCGGCGTCGGCAACACCCCGATCCTCGAACTGAGAAACCTCACCGCTCTGGCAAGAAAGTATGCGAAGCCCGGTTACGGCGCTACCATCCTTGCCAAGGACGAAGCAGCCAACCCCTCCGGTTCCTTCAAGGCAAGAAGAGCTGCCTGCGCAGTCGCTACCGCCAAGAAGATGGGTTACAAGGGCGTTATGGCCGCTACCTCCGGTAACTACGGCGCAGCCGTCGCTTCCCAGGCCGCTATGCAGGGCCTCAAGTGCATCATCGTGCAGGAATGCTTCGACTCCCACGGCGTAGGCCAGCCTGAGATCATCGAGAAGGCCAGAAAGTGCGAAGCTTACGGCGCTGAAGTCGTTCAGCTGACCGTCGGCCCCGAACTGTTCTATACCTTCCTGTCCATCCTGGAAGACACCGGTTACTTCAACGCTTCCCTGTACTCCCCCTACGGCATCGCCGGCGTCGAGACCCTCGGCTACGAGATCGCTATGCAGTGCAGAGAAAAGTATGGTAAGGACCCCGCCATGGTGGTCTGCACCTCCGCAGGCGGAGGCATGATGACCGGTACCGCAAGAGGCCTCATGAAGGCCGGCGCTACCAACACCAAGTGCGTCGCAGCTTCCATCGACCTCACCGGTCTGCACATGGCTTCCGATACCGCCTTCAATAAGAAGAGCTGCACCACGGGCCACACCGGTTTCGGCGTACCCTATGCCGTTGACCCCGACCACTCCGACGTACCCAGAAGTGCCGCAAGACCTCTGCGCTACATGGAGAGATACGTCACCGTCAAGCAGGGCGACGTTATGTACATCACCGAAGCGCTGGCCAACCTGGAAGGCATCGAGAGAGGCCCCGCAGGCAACACCGCTCTGGCAGCTGCATTCTCCCTGGCTCAGGAACTGCCCGCAGACGAATACATCATCATCTCCGAGACCGAATACACCGGCGCAGGCAAGCACGTACAGCCCCAGCTGGCATTCGCGAGAGAGAACGGCATCGAGATCAGGTTCGGTGACCCGAACAAGGAAGATAAGCCCGGCGTAAACATCATCCTGCCCAAGGATCCGAGCTATATCAAGACCATCGACATGGATCTGGTCCACATGAGAAAGTCCTTCATCAAGAAGGCCTGCAAGAAGTACGGTTCCTTCGACATCGACGAAGACGACATCGCTTTCCTGGCGGAAGAGACCAACTCCACGCCGGAATTCGTCAAGAAGGTCCTGGAAGAGCTGAAGTAAGCAACAAGTTAGTTTGAAGGAGAAACAAGGATGAAAAGAGCAGACGATTTCGAGGAAAGAAGAAAGCATATCGCGAATCTTTCCGACGAAGAGCTGTATAACAGATTCTGGGAACTGACCGCACAGGTCGTGGATCCTCTCCTGGAACTGGGTTACAAGAACACCACCCCCTCCGTGGAGCGTTCCGTTCTGCTGCGCATGGGAATCTCTTCCCTGGATACGCAGAAGATCGTCAACGGCTGCATGGATCACGGTCTGATGGGCAAGGGCGCGGGCCACTGCGTCTATAAGCTCTCCAAGATCGAAAACATTTCCATTCCCGAAGCAGGCACCAAGCTCGCCAACGGCGAAGGCTGGGATACCGTTGCCGCTGCGTTCAAAGGAGGTAAGTAAGCATGGAACCTTTAAAAGCCAATGAAAAGCTCGACGTTGTTGAGCTGCTGAAAGACCTCGACAAATACGAACCCAGAAGAAGAGGCTGGACCTGGAGAAAGCCCGCGGAAAACAAGCACATGGGCCCTTTCGATTACCATGATATTTCCGAGCCCTTAAAGCAGGACGTACCCCTTCCTCCCGCCAAGTACTTCGAAGGCATCGATCCCCAGCCCATGCCCACCATTACGACCGAGATCGCTTCCGGCCGTTTTGAGGACGACGTCCGCCGTATGAGAATGGCCGCATGGCACGGCGCAGACCATATCATGGTCATCCGCCACATGGGTCAGTCCCACATCGACGGCCTGATGGAGGGTACTCCCCAGGGTATCGGCGGCATCCCCGTAACGAGAAAGCAGGTCAGAGCCCAGAGAAAGGCCCTGGACCTGATCGAGGATGAAGTCGGCAGACCCATCAACTATCACTCCTACATCTCCGGCGTTGCCGGCCCCGACATCGCGGTCATGTTCGCCGAAGAAGGCATCAACGGCGCTCACCAGGATCCTCAGTACAACGTTCTGTACAGAGACGTCAACATGGTAAGATCCTTCGTAGACGCTTGCGAATCCAAGAAGATCATGACCTGGGCAGACATGCTCCAGATCGACGGCGCTCACAACGCCAACGCCACCGCAAGAGAAGCCTGGAAGGTAATGCCGGAGCTGATCGTTCAGCACGCCATCAACTCCCTGTTCTCCGAAAAGGTCGGCGAAAAGCCCGAAAACATCTCTCTGTCCACCGTACCTCCCACGGCTACGCCGGCTCCGTGCATGTATATGGACCTGCCCTACGCTGTCGCCCTGAGAGAGATCTGCAACAGATATAAGATGAGAGCCCAGATGAACACCAAGTACATCGACTCCTCCGCAAGAGAAGCGACCGTTACTCACGTTATGAACATGTTCATCTCCAAGCTCACCCGCGCGGACATCCAGTCCACCATTACGCCGGACGAAGGCAGAAACGTACCCTGGCACATCTACAACATCGAAGCTACCGACACCGCGAAGCAGACGCTGATCGGTCTCGACGGCCTGATGGAGATGGTCCAGCTGAACAACGACCCCAACGGCCCGCTGCGCAAGAAGGTCCGCGAGCTGAAGGAAAGAGCCACGCTGTTCATGGAAGAGATCGTAGAGGTCGGCGGCTACTTCAAGGCTGTCCAGGAAGGCTTCTTCGTAGACTCCGCCATGTACCCCGAGAGAAACGGCGACGGTATCGCCCGTAAGATCGAGGGCGGCGTAGGCGTAGGCAAGATCTTCGAAAGAGATCCGGACTACATGGCTCCTGTTACGGCTCACTACGGCTACAACAACGTCGAGCAGTACGGCGGCGACCCGAAGGATCCCTCCGCTCTCATCGGCGGCTGCACCTTCGAAGACCGTTCCAAGATCGTCTACATCGACGAACTGGACGAGACCGACTGCGTAGACAGACGTCTGGAAAAGACCGCGAAGTACAGAGACGGCCACACCATTAAGCCCGAAATGGAATGGTGCGGCGACGGAACCGTCATGATGACCATGTGCATCCCGACCAACAAGCGCGTTGCGGAAGCAGTCGCTGTCGAGATCGGTAAGAAGCTTGGTCTCGTGGATCCGGAAGTCATCTCCCGCGAAGTTCTGCAGGAAGCGGAAGGCACCAGAATCGAGATGAAGGGCAAGGTCGACTTCGATATCGACATCAACACCATCGACATTCCGGAAGAACCGCACTACATGTCCGATGCAGAGCTGTACCACGAATTTGAGGAAGTCAAGCACATGAAGGCCATCTGCGGCACCGTGGGCGAAGACGAACACTCCGTCGGTATGCGCGAGATCATGAACATCAAGCACGGCGGCATCGAGAAGTGGGGCATCGAATGCATCTACCTCGGCACCTCCGTACCTCTCGAAAAGATGGTCGACGCAGCCATCGAAGAGAACGCGGAAGCCATCCTGGCCTCCACCATCATCTCTCACGACAATATCCACTACAAGAACATGAAGAGACTCCATGAGCTCTGCGTGGAAAAGGGTATCCGTGACAAGGTGATCCTCTGCGCCGGCGGCACCCAGGTCATTCCTGAGGAAGCCGTTAAGACCGGTATCGACATGGGATTCGGCAGAAACTCCCACGGTATCGACGTCGCGACCTTCCTGGCCGAAGAACGCCAGAGAAGAAGAGGCGAGAGAAAGTAATTTGCTCAAACCATTCGGGGCGCGGGTCTTCCCGTGCCCCGATTTTCAAAAGGACAACACGATGAAAGTAGACGTACTGGTAGCCGAGATCGGCTCCACCACGACAGTTGTAAACGCCTTTAAAGACCTGGACACCGACCATCCGGTGTTTTTTGCCCAGGGTCAGGCACCCACTTCCGTTCTGGAAGGCGACGTGCGCATCGGCCTGTCCGGCGCCGTCGAAGACCTGAAGAAAAAGGCCGGCATCGACTCCCTGGAGTACGACGAGATGCTGGCGACTTCGTCCGCCGCCGGCGGCCTGAAGATGACCGTCCACGGCCTCGTGTATAACATGACGGCGAAAGCGGCCAAGGAGGCGGCGCTGGGCGCAGGCGGCATCATCCATTACGTGACTGCAGGACGCCTCAGAAGATCGGATCTGGCGAAGATCAAGGAGATCCAGCCCAATCTTATCCTTCTGGCAGGAGGCGTGGACTACGGCGAAAGAGACACGGCCATCTACAACGCGGAAATGCTCCGTTCCATGGGGCTGAAGGTTCCCGTTGTCTACGCCGGCAACGTTGAAAATCAGGAGGAAATGAAGCTCATCTTCGACGAAGAGAGCGGCATGCCTCTTTACAATATCGAAAACGTATATCCCAAGATTGACGAGCTCAACGTGGAGCCCTGCCGCAAGGTCATCCAGGATGCCTTCGAGGACCACATCACCCGGGCCCCGGGCATGGAGCACGTGCGCGACATGGTGAACGGTCCCATCATCCCGACCCCCGGCGCCGTTATGGAATGCACCAAGCTGCTCTACGACTGCATCGGCGATGTTATCGTTCTGGATGTCGGCGGCGCCACCACCGACCTGCACTCCGTAACCGAGGATTCCGACATGGTCTCCCGCATCCTGACAGCTCCCGAGCCCAAGGCGAAGCGGACCGTGGAAGGCGACCTGGGCGTCTACGTCAACCGCTACAAGGTGATCGAATCCATCGGCGAAGAGAAGTTCCGCCAGGAGATGCTGGCCATGGGCGTTGACCCGGACAAGACCTTAGAGACCTACAAGGCCATCCCCAAGAACGAAGACGAGTTCAAGCTGGTGGAGCGGCTCACGAAGGAAGCGGTCCTGAAAGCGGTGGAACGCCACGCAGGCGCCATCCGCTACGTGTACGGCCCCTCTGGGCGGGTCACCCTGGCCGAAGGCAAGGACCTCACCCAGGTGCGCCACATCGTGGGCACCGGCGGCGCTTTAACGAGGCTGCCCCACCGCATCGAATTGATGCAGAATATCTTAAAGGACAACGAGTCCGGCATGAAGCTCTACCCCGGCGAGGGCGTGGACTTCCTGGTGGACAACGATTACATCATGGCTTCTCTGGGCGTGCTGTCCAAGACCCACAGAGAAGGCGCCATCAAACTGCTGGAGAAATCGCTGGGCATCAAGTTCCCGGAAAAGCGCTTTGCCGACGAGCTGGCGGAGCAGTTCTCCGCAGTCAAGGAACTGCAGGCGATGCAGGCGGAAAAGCTCAAGAAGGAAAAGGAGCACGAAGAGCATATCAAGGCCATGGAAGAGATGGGCTACGATATGACCGCATACAAGAACCCCGAACCCGTCCTGGGCAACGTGTCCAAGGAGGAGTACGAGGAGATCAAGCGGGAGGCTCTGGCCAAGGACCGCAGCATGCGCAAGGCCGTCATCGACCTGGAGCAGTCCAAGAAGTTCGCTGAGGACTGCGAGCGGGCGATGCAGGAGCATCACGCTGCAGGCGAGGCGGAGTATGACCCCGCCACCGGCAAGATCCCCGGCTGCAAGCACGAATGCAAGACCTGCAGCCGCATCCACTGCCAGTACAGAAACACGAACTATTAGGGTCAACCGAAAGGAGTAAGGTATGTATCCACAGCTTCGTATCGATCTAAGCAAGATTCGTAATAATCTGGACACCGTCGTGTCCATCGCCAAGCAGGGCGGCTGCTCCCTGATGATCGTCACGAAGGGATTTTGCGCGGACGAACACATCGTCGGCGAGATCCTGAAGAACGACTATGTGTCGTACCTGGCGGACTCCCGCGTGCAGAACCTGGCCAGCTACGTGGACAAGGCCCACATGGCGGGCAAGGAGACCGTGCTGCTGCGTCTGCCGATGCTGTGCGAGATCGAGGACGTGGTGCGCTACGCCGACATCTCCCAGAACTCCGAACTGGAGACCATCCGGGCCCTGGACGCGGAAGCGGCGAAGCAGAACAAGAAACATAAAGTCATCCTGATGATCGACATGGGCGACCTGCGGGAAGGCATGTTCTTCCAGGACGAAGAAGCCATCCTTAAGACCTGCTGCGAGATCCTCAAGATGGAGCACGTGGTGCTGGAAGGCATCGGCGTCAACCTGTCCTGCTACGGGGCCATCATCCCCAAGCCCGACAATCTCGGCGGCCTCTGCGCCATCGCGGAGAAGATCGAGAAGAAGTTCTCCATCCGCCTCAACATCGTGTCCGGCGGCAACAGCTCTTCGGTCTACCTCATCCCCAAGGGCGAACTGCCTGCGAAGATCAACAACCTGCGCCTCGGCGAGTCCTTCATCCTCGGAAACGAGACCGCTTACAGCCAGCGCATCCCCGGCACTTACAATGATGCGGTCACCCTGCGCGCGCAGATCATCGAGCTGAAGCACAAGCCCTCCCTTCCCATCGGCGACGTGGGCGTGGACGCCTTCGGCCAGGTGCCCTCCTATGAGGACCGCGGCTGGATCGACCGGGCCATCTTCGCCGTCGGCAAGCAGGATATGAATCCCGACGGGCTCACCCCGCTGAACACCAAGGCGGACGTGCTCGGCGCTTCCTCCGACCATCTGATCATGGACGTGACGAAGGAGAACTACAAGCTGGGCGACACGGTGGACTTCTCCCTGGACTACGGCGCGCTGCTGAAGCTCTTCACCAGCGCCTATATCGAACGCGCATACATCTAAATTCTCCATAGATATACTGAATAACGAAAGCGGGACCGCAAGCGATGGCGGTCCCGTTTTCATATTGCGCACAAGCGCCGGAACGCGGTAAACTATAAGATGGAAAGAAAGGAAGGCTTACCATGAAAAAACTCATCTCATTACTGCTTATATCGATCCTCTGCCTGTCCCTCGCCAGCCCGGCCATGGCAGGTTCGGAATTCGCAAAAGAGCGCTTTGCAAATACGATCTCGACGGAATACGGCGGGACAGCCGTCATCAAAGCGGACGGAACCCTCTGGGGGTGGGGCAGTTCCACCCTGTATAAAAACGGAGGCCTTTCGCCGGTAAAGGTGGCGGACGATGTCGTGACCGCAAGCAACGGCAGCGACCACGCCGGTTTTATTAAATCGGATGGTTCTCTCTGGATGTGGGGAAAGAACAACAGCGGCCAGCTGGGGACCGGTGCGGCCGGGGATTTCGTCGAGACCCCTGTCCGGATCATGGACGGCGTGCAGGCCGTGTCCTGCGGCAACGGATATACGCTCATCCTGAAGTACGACGGCACCCTCTGGGGCTGCGGCAGAACGTCCTGTCTGGGCCTTGGCACCAACGAAAATGCGGCAGCGCCCGTTAAGCTGATGGACAATGTGGCCGCGATCCAGGCGCATTCCGACTGTGCCGGCGCCCTGAAAAAGGACGGCAGCCTGTGGGCCTGGGGCAGCCTGTTCTTCCACAGCACCTATGCCTATACCGCGAAGCCGGCAAAGCAGATGGACGGCGTCGTATCCTTCAGCATTTCCGGCCAGGGTCTTCTGGCGGTCAAGGCGGATGGTTCGGTCTGGCATATCGGACTGGTCAAGTCTGAAGGCGTAAAGGGCGGCAACCTCGTCCGCAGCTACCACGACACCCCGTCGAAGGTGATGGACGGGGCAGCCTCTGTCAGCATCTTCGACAACCGTTTTGCGGTCGTAAAGAAAGACGGCACGCTCTGGACCTGGGGTCAGAACGAGCGGGGCCAGCTGGGCACCGGAAATACGACAGACCAGGCGAAGCCCGTCAAGGTGCTGGATAATGTATCCGCAGCGGTGTTTGGATCTACGAGCCTGTATGTTCTGAAGAAAGACGGCGCGCTCTGGGGGGTCGGCAACGGCAGCCTGGGCAACGGAACGTATTTGGATACCAAGACATTCGTCAAGGTAATGGACGGTGTCAAGCTGCCGGGCACTGTTCCGGCACCGAACATTCCCGGGGTCACCGACAAAGTTTCGTTTATCTTTAAAGATGTTTCCTCCGGCGCCTGGTACGAAAAGTACCTGCAGAGCGCCTACGACAACAAGATCGTGGGCGGCACCAGCGCCGACACCTACAGCCCGGATGCGCAGCTGACCCATGCCCAGATCATGGTGATGGTCTCCCAGCTGCACAGCAAACAGAAGGGCGACAACTACGATTTCCTGGCGAATAAGTCGGCCGGCAGCGCCTGGTACCAGGCGTACGAGGACTACTGCAAGGCCGAGGGCATCATCGACGACCGTTTCGACGGCAAGGAGATGCAGAACGTGAGCCGCGCAGAGATGGCGTACTACTTCGCGCACACGCTGGAAGTCCGCTACTACACCGAAAAGAAAAGCGTGGAATTCAACGATATTTCGGCCAGCGATTACGCGTCCGACATCCTCACGCTGGCGAAGGCCGACATCGTCGGCGGAAAGGGCGACGGCAAGTATGCCCCGGATGCCCTCGTGACCCGCGCAGAGACCTCCGTGTTTGTCAGCAACATCCTCGATGCGATGGAATAGAGGAGATCACAGGGAATCCATGGAACTTTTGGAAAAGGGCGAACGCAAGGTCGAATATCTGGAGTTGATCTACGACCTCATCTTCGTCTACATGGTGGGCCGCAACAATGCGCTGCTGTCCACCATCGAAAACGGCTTCGTGCCGATGCGGCATTTTGCCGCCTATGTGCTCTGCACGCTGGCGATCATCCAGGTGTGGAACTTCTCGACCTTTTATATCAACATGTTCGGGCGCAACGGCGTGCGCGACCACGTGTTCCTGTGCACGAACATGTACCTGCTGTATTTCGTGGGGGAGAGCACCCGGGTAGACTGGCTGCTGTATCAGACGCAGTATCATGTGGCCTGGGGCCTCATCCTCGTAAACATAGGCGTGCAGTACCTGATCGAACTGCGCAACCACAGAGCGGATGCGTGGAATTTGGCGTTCATCCGGCGCCTGGCGCTGGGCGTATTCGTCGAGGCGGCTATCGTGTTCGCGGCGGCGGTCTGTCCTCCGGGCCTCGTCGCCTGGCTGTCCGGCGCGGCCATCCTCAGCGGCATCCTGATGACGTTTTGGACCCGCAGCAGCGGCGCCGGGATCCAGATCGACTTTATGCACCTGTCCGAGCGCGCGATGCTCTACGTGGTGTTTACGTTCGGTGAGATGGTGATCGCCGTATCGGAATATTTCATCGGCAACGGCAGCTGGAGCTGGAGTCTCATCTACTTTTCGCTGATGGGTTTCCTTATCGTCGTCGGCCTGTTTTTGAGCTACGGCTATGTCTACGACCGCATGATAGACCGGGAAGGGCAGTACAGAGGCATGTCCTACATGATGCTGCACATCTTTATCCTGTTCTTCCTGAACATCATCACGGTGTCGCTGGAATTCATGCGCGAGCCGGAGGTGGACAACCTGCCGAAGGTCGCCCTTCTGGTGGCCGCCTTTGCCGGGTATTTCGTGTTCCTGTTTGCGCTGAGGGGTCACATGAAGGAAGATGCGACGGTCTCCGCCGCCTTCCTGGCGAAAGCCGGCGGCCTGTCCGCCGTCTTTATCGCGCTCATGTTTCTGCTGCGGGAGCAAATGGTCTGGAATATCCTGGTCTCCGCAGCATACGTCTTTGCGATGTTCCTGCTGCTGCCCCGCTCTGCGGCCCGGCTGAAGGCGGGAAAGGACAGGGCAGAATAAAAGTATAGACGCGGGGGCCATCCCCGCCGGAAAGGATAGATCGATGAACAGATACGAAGGCGGCTGCACGACAGTCGTGATCGGCAGAAAGGCAAGCGCGACGGGCCATGTGCTGATCGGCCACAACGAAGACGACGACAAGAGCATCGTGATGGTGCACAGCGTGCCCCATCAGAAGCACGAAGCGGGAGAGACCGTGACCTTCGGGGACCGGCCGGGCGTAAAGATCCCCCAGGTAAGGGAGACCGCCGGTTACATCTGGAGCGAAGTGCGGCGGCCAAACGGCGGCATCTCCTTCGGCGACAGCTTCTTTAACGAGTACGGCGTTGCCGTCGTTACGAATTCGGCCAATCCGGGCAAGGCGCCAGAAGACGAAAACGGCAGTCAGGATCCTTATCTTGCTACGATGGGACTCGGCTACGGCGTAAGACGGCTGGTGGCGGAGCGCGCGAAGACTGCTCGCGAAGGGCTGGACGTGATCATCGAACTGGTGGAAAAGTACGGATATTTCTCCAGCCGCACCTACCAGATCGCGGATAAAGACGAGTGCTGGGCGGTGATGCTTACCCGCGGCAAACGCCTGGTCGCCAAGCGCGTGCCGGACGACGAAGTGTACTTTATGCCCAACCACTACACGATCCACGCGCTGGAGCCCTCCGACAAAAAGAACTTTTACTATACGCCGGACATCGTGGACTTTGCCATTGAGAACGGCTGGTACAAGCCCGCAAAGCCCGGCGACTACAGCGATTTCGACTTTGCGCAAGCCTATCAGGGTATGGACCGGCCCTACAACATGGCCCGCGCCCGCAACGGCTGGGGTATCTTGGGCTTCGAAAAGGAATGGGAAGACTGCGTTGCTGCCGGCAACTGGAGACATTTTAGTTTTAAGGCGCATCGTAAATATACGATAGAAGATTGCAAGGCGCTGCTGCGTTCCCACTACGAAGGAAGACCGGATTTCCTGATGGATTGGACCGCCTATACGGACCAGTGGGAGCTGGTAGAGACCGCCGGCGGATACAAGAAGGCAAGTGCGGAAGCGCTCAACAGAAGCGTGCCGGCGGAAGGTATCCTGCGGCAGGCCCCGCCTGAAACCCAAACTTCTTACCCCCGCGACCCGCACCAGGCCCTCGACGATCCCTATACCATCTGCTGCGGCTCCACCGTGGAGAGTACTGTCGTGGATTTCGCGGACGATCCGGCAGCCACCTGCGTATACCGTGCCTGGAGAAAGCCCTGCACCAATCCTTACGTGCCTCTCTTTATCGGGAATCTGAAGGTTCCCTCCAGCTACGCCTGGATGCGCCGCGAGTTGGCGGACGCCACCCATTTCGATCCGCCCGCGGAGGAATTCGTCTACGACCCCTCCACCGCGTTCTGGAACTACGAGAACCTCATCTGGCAGTCCGAGCTCGATTACGGGTTCGCCCACAGCGTTTTCGGTCCGGATATCGAACGGATCGAGGCGGACTGGGAGGCTGAAGTTGCACAGGCACGCGCCAAATACGAAGAGCTAAAGGCGGAAGATCCGCAGCTGGCGAAGGCATTCTTAAGCGAGTTCAGCGACGGCAAAGCCCGCTTCTCCCTGCACTGGACGCAGCGGACGGTGCAAAGAATAGGTAAGAAAAAGTATCTGATCAATCAGAACGTGCCGGAATAGCGCCGGCATAAAAGATGTGTGTAAATAGAAGGGAAACCAACCAAATGAAAAAACTCACAGCGATCCTGCTGGCCCTCATCCTTGCCTTTACCCTGGGCGCCTGCAGCAAGACGGAACAGGCCGGCGAGGCGGAGCAGACCCAGATCCCGGTGGATCCGGATGTCCAGATGGGTAAATTCGACCTGCCGGACATCCGCTTCTTCGACGCGTCGCTTCTGGACGGCAGCGCCGTAACGGCGGACGAACTGTTCGGGGAATGCGACGTGACCGCCATCAACATCTGGGCCACCTGGTGCCCGCCCTGCCTGGACGAGATGGACGAACTGGCGGAATTCGAAAAGACGCTGCCGGACAACGTGCAGCTCCTGCTGTTCTGCGTGGATGCGCCGACCCATACGGAAGAGTGTCAGGCCATCCTGGAGGAAGCGGGCTTCGAAGGCCGCTGCATCATCAGTGCAACAGGGGATCTCGCCACGCTGGTGAACGACGTGCAGTACATCCCCACGACGATCTTCGTCAACAACACGGGAAAGCAGCTGTGCGACTCGCTGGTAGGCGCGCAGCAGGCTCTCGATGCCGCTTATAAAGAACGGATCAACATCGGCCTGAAGGCCGCCGGCAAGAGCGAACTGTAAGAAAAGAAGATCTGATTTCTCATCGTTTTCTCATTTTTCTCCTATGGGGCTTTCATTTTGCCGCGGTATGATGGGACCATCAAAAGAGGTATTCATCATACAGGAGGAACGAACATGGAACCGAGAGAAATGGAAAACCTGGAGAAAGTCGAACAGTTAGTGGAGAAGGCCGGCTGCACCTACGCAGAGGCGAAGGATGCGCTGGAGTACAGCGACTGGAACCTGCTGGATGCGATCATCCGGCTCGAACATGAAGGCAAGGCCGTAAAATCTTCCGCAGCCTATAAAGCAGCGGATCCGCAGGAAGCGCCGAAATCCGGCAGCTACGTGGAACCGGAAGTAATCCGCGCAGAGGAAGCGGAGCACATCAAGCCCGACGAATTCAAGAAGGAAAGCAGAAGCGGTTACGGCAACGGCAGCTTCGGAGAAGATGCCCGCCACTACGGCCAGCAGGCAGCGGGGGCTGCCAAGGGCTTCTTCGGCCGGGCCAAAGAGGCGCTGACCCAGAATTACATGACCGTCTTCGGCCGCGCCGGCAATCAGATCCTGCGGCTGCCCATGTGGGTGCTGCTCATCCTGCTGCTGTGCTGGTTCTGGGGCATCCTCATGATCGCCCTGGTGCTGATGGTCTTCGGCTGCCGCTTCCACTTCGAGGGGAAGGATTTCGGCAAGACCAACGTCAACAACACCTTCGACCGCTGGTCGGAATATACGTATAACGCAGGCCAGAAGGTAAAGCAGGAATTTACCGCCAAGGAAGAGCCGAAGGCGGAAGAAGATCCGAACAGAGAAGAGTAATTATGAAAAGCAACATCCTGATCATCGAAGATGAGGCAAAGATCGCCCGGTTCGTCGAACTGGAGCTGTCCCACGAGGGATATGTCTGCGACAAGGCGGAAGACGGACGGAAGGGGCTGGAGATGGCGGAGAGCGGTGCCTACGACCTGGTGCTGCTGGACATCATGCTCCCGGAGCTGAACGGCCTGGAGGTGCTCAGGAGGCTGAGAAAGACCAACGACGTTCCCGTGATCGTTTTAACGGCACGGGACGCCGTGATGGATAAGGTGTCGGGCCTGGATATGGGGGCGGACGACTACGTGACGAAACCCTTCGCCATCGAAGAACTGCTGGCCCGCATCCGCCTGGCGCTGCGGCGGGGCGGCGCTTCCAAAACGAAGGAAGATCTGCTCGTCTGCGGATCGCTCTCCCTCTCCGTTCCCCGCCACGAGGTGCGCTGGGACGGTTCGGAGATCGACCTCACCAGCCGGGAATTCTCTCTCCTGCAGACGCTGCTGGAGAACAAGAACGTCGTGCTGTCCCGGGACAGCCTGCTGGAGAAGGTCTGGGGCTACGACTACATGGGCGAGACGAACGTGGTGGACGTATACGTCCGCTACCTGCGGAACAAGATCGCAGCGGCTGGCGGAGAAAATGTGATCCAGACCGTGCGGGGCGTAGGGTACGTCATCCGCGACGAACATGAGTAACACCGAAAACAAAACGAAAGATAAGAGAATAAAGACGGGCTCCATCGCGCTTCGCATCGCTTTGGGGTCCGCGTTGTATCTGCTGCTGGCGTTTCTGGTGGTGGACATCGCCGTCATGATCGTGGAGGCCTGGCCCCAGATCGAGACGGGGGCAGACCCCGCAGCAGTGCTGCGAAGCGCGTTTTCCGCCTGCAAAGACGTCGTTACGAGCCGCCGGTTCGACATCGTGCTGCAGATCGAGGGGGTCATCGTTTTGCTCCGGCTCATCCTGGATCTGCTGCGGATCCGGAAGCAGTTGAAGCCCCTGGACGAGATGGCCAGGGCCGCCATGGACCTGAGCAATATCGACGTATCGATCGATGACCGCTTCCAAAAGCTCGAGAGCGCCATCGACCGCCTGAGCCCGGCGGAGGAAGATGCGGCGCTCGCGACGGGGGACGCGGAGCTGGAAGGGCTGGAGAGCGCCGTCAACAAGCTGGTGGAGCGCATGCGCGACGCCTACCGGCAGCAGGCCCGCTTCGTGTCGGACGCTTCCCACGAGCTGCGTACGCCGATCGCGGTCATCAAGGGCTACGCGGACATGTTAGACCGCTGGGGCAAGGAGGATGAGGCCATCCTGGAGGAGTCCATCCAGGCGATCAAGACTGAGAGTGACGCCATGCAGCACCTGGTGGAACAGCTGCTGTTCCTGGCCCGGGGCGATTCCGGCAGAACGCCGGTGGAGCGGACGGATTTCAGCCTGACAGATATGATGAAAGAGGCTTGCAGTGAATCCGCCATGATCGACGAGACGCACACGTACCGTTTGCAGGCGGAGGAAGGCGTAAACGCCTACGGCGATGCTTCGCTGCTGAAGCAGACCGTGCGCATCCTGACGGAGAACGCCAAGAAGTACTCTCCGGAGGGCAGCGAGATCGTGCTGGGGACTAAATATAAGGACGGCAGGCCCTGCTTCTGGGTGGAAGACCGGGGCATCGGTATGGACAGCGACGCGCAGACCCACATGTTCGAGCGCTTTTACCGGGCGGACGATTCCCGGGCGCGCCAGACCGGCGGATCCGGACTGGGCCTTGCTATCGCGAAATGGATCGTGGACCGGCACGGCGGGCGCTTCGAGGTCGTGTCGCGCACCGGTATCGGCACCCGCATCTCGGTGATCCTGTAGAAAATAAAAATAACACAGGGGGACAGGTATTGAACTGCTACCCGTCAAGTGGACAGTGAAAAATCATAAGATTTTCGCAGCCAGCAACAGCAATGTTGTTGGCTGTTTTTATGCAGCCGGACTACCCC
>CACYFF010000008.1 GCA_902773665.1 uncultured Eubacteriales bacterium
GTTACACGCCGCTGTTCACGATGGCAGCATATTGCTCTTCGGGAATCATGGGGGAAGTAATCTCTGCCAGCAGAGAAGCCTCGATTTCGCCCTTTTCGGCGTACTGCCGTCCGGCCTGTTTGATCAGTTCCAGTCTTGGCACAGTCACGGCTGCCGCTTCTATCGCATTGAACATAGGGCTTTCCGGAACGGTGATGATCGTGTGATCACCTGGGAAGCACAACTTAAATTGCATGACTGCCGGTTCAAAGTTCTTCCTGCTGTTGGGGAAGCCGCAGCCGCAGATCATGAGGTATTTCAAATGGCTGAAATCAGCCTGCCTCACATGCTCGTATCGATCGCCGACCTTCTGCATCGCCATGTTGGAAAGGGGAAGCGTGCTATCCATCAGGGCCTTCAGGGATGCAGGCATTCCATAGCAATAGAGAGGGAAATTGAACAGCAGAAGATCGCTGTCCAGAATCTCCTCCAGGATCGCTTTCATATCGTCGTTATGGATGCAGGTGCCGCCGTTTCGCATGCAAGCAAAGCAGCCCGTACAGTACTCAATATTCTGATCGATGGTATGGATGATATGTATATCCTGCGGTGCCGCTTCCTGCATGCCATCTAGAAATGCCCGGGTGATGTGCATGGTATCGCTATTGTCCCGCTTGGGGCTGCCGTTCAAAACCAGTATCTTCATTTTTCTTTTCTACCTCCCCGTCTTATCTTCCTTATAATGTGTATCGTTCTTCCGCACCGCTGTTATCTTTTCTTTAATTAATCAAATGCTACAGCTTCTAGTATTGGGTTGTTTGAACTTTCTATCAGATATTTTTCATACAATTATTCAATCATGACGGTTTTTCGCCTCGTTCATCAATCAACAATATCCGTCAGGATAAAACTTCTTATTCTGCGAGCAGGTTCAGCGGTGTGCATTCATAAACAAAAACCATCGAATCATACAGATAATCAGGTTCACAGTAGAGCCTGACCGTATCCTGAAGAATGGTTTGTCGAATGCTGTAGCCCTCTCCCAGACTGCCGGTATAAATGGGCTCATGTATATACTTGTATACGTCGGTCTCTTCGCTGACCATGGAGAAATCCAGATAATACGTTCCTATCCTCTTCGCCTGATAAGCCAGAATATCACCTGAAACAAACCTGTGGTTGGATCTTCTGCCGCTGACGGACGGCATATTGCATTTGGTTATGAAATAATCCGTGCCGATTGCAAAGTAAGCATCGTCCAGTTCATCTCGGATGAACGACCCCATCGTTCTCACGAAGTTTCCGGCATAACCGATATGCCCGTTATGCCCGGTTATCATCATCCTTGAATCCCCTAATGTCTCAGATATTTCTACGACCTTCTTTGCCATCATCTGATCACGGTACCCGCTGCCTTCAACCATGCCGTTATCTCCAGCATACTTAACGGAGAGTTCTCTGGCTCTGAAGACATTCTCGATGCATTCCAATATCCGGTCATAGTTATACAGGTTTTGATATGTCTGTTTATTGCTATAAAGCTCGCTTCTCAGGTTTTCCAACTCTTCAAAAGCATGGTTCAGGCTTTCGGCCCTGAGACTGACTTCGCCGTTCACAAAAGGCTCAAACGCACCTGTCGGATCCCCGTCTATAGAATTCTCTTTGACGAAATCCCGGATCAGTGCCAGATCCACATCTGGGTTCTGGAGATCAAACCCATAAAACGACAACTTTTCATCATGCAGATCGTTGTATTCCCTCATCCATTCAATCAGTCCGCGGATTTCTTCTGTTCTGTAAATCCTGAAACTGATATGATCCATCACCTCATCAATCGTCATCCCTGAGCAGCCGTTTATGTAATCGTTTATGATTACACCTTCTGCGTAATCCATTTCCATGGCAAAGCAGCTAACATCATATTTGTCGACCAGAACTTTCAGAACGTCGAGCTTTAGCTCCTGAAACTCCGCATTCCCGTGAGCCGCTTCACCGAGGCCGATGACATTTGCCTTCTCATTGATCGTCAAGTCCTCTATCTGACGAGCGAACTCTTCCATCCCGTCAATCTTTTTCTTAGCGTCCTGTTCCGGTTTTTTTATCATATAAATATCCAGAGCGGTTAATCCCAGGAGCAGTGCAAGAAACAACACTACTATGATTTTTATGATTTTCTTTAACACCTTCATATTTTCATCCTCACAAGCAGGTGACATACCATTCTTATGAGCGTTTTTCCTGCTCTCTTTTAAACTTTGAACGCCTCATTTATATATTCCATCGGCGTAAAGCAGATGCCGTTGACCGTTTGCTCGCTTCCCGTCTCCTTAAAGCCAAGTGCCTTGTAAAAAGGCAGTCCGTATGGAGAAGAATTATTTTCTGTCCGGGGAAGTCTCCCCGAAGCCGCCAGAACAGCTTTGTTCCGATGCCGCGCCGGTGATATTCGCCGTCTACGAAAAAGAAGCAGATATGGCGCTGCGAGACTCGGATCGCCAGTAAGCCGATCAGTTTTTCTCCATCAAATGCACCGTAGTATCGAAGTCCGGCCAGATAGGCCCCGTTTTCCAGAGTTTTTCGGAATTCTTCAGTACCTTCCGATGAGTAATCCAAAGATTCATATTCGGTGAAAACCTTCCACGCAAGAGCGAGTGCCGCATCTGTTTCGTCATCCGCCAGGATTCGGATCGAGTATTCATTTTTTGCGAGTTGTTCCACACGCAGAAAAGCTGATTGACACCAGGCAAACAGAGCAGAGAAAGTCTGATCGAAATCAAATCCGTCCGGCAGCTCTGCCAGCTCAAGCACCCGTCGGTCTTCCGCTAAAGCGGCTTCTTTGAGTTCCTTTTTTGTGAGTATAAAACGGCCGGTTTCCAGGTAGTGCAGGTTCTGTATCAGGAAAAACACACCTTTGCAGGTGCCGCGGAATTTGGCTATGTTCTTGTCCCTGCCCGCATGAATATAGCGATGACAGAGTTCGTGATACAGATTCCCCAGGCTCAAGTTGACAAAGTTGATTTCGTCTTCTCGCGTCGCGGGCGGAAGATAATCCGTCAGTACGCCTACCAAGTCTTGCGTCGTATGACGCAGCTGGCATACCTCCAGAGGATTCCAGCGCTTCATTTCGTCTTTCCCGCAGATGAAACCGCAGGATCTCTCAAAGAAACCGATCCTTTTCAAGATCTCCCGATACCGATCCATGTCCTGAACAAAAAACCGATCCAGAATCACCATGACGTCAATATCGCTGTTTTCGTGAGCTTCTCCACGCAGGTAGCTGCCCTGAAGGCCAACGTACAACAGCCGTTCTCCGAAGGCTGCCCGGCAGGACAGGATCAGAGCATTCATATAACTATCCAAATCAAACATCGTTTCGATACTCCTCTAATGTTCTGACTTCACAGCCCTTGTCCGAGTAGTAGACAAGCATTTCCGGCATCTTCTTTAAGTCATAGCTGGTCACACAATCGGAAATGACATGAACGGCATATCCATCCTTTGTCATGTTGAAACAGGTGGATTTCACACAGACTGTGGCGTCCGCTCCGATAATATAAAACTCGTCGATACCATTTTCCCGGATAAACGCCGAAAACGCCTCGCTGGTCAGCGTATTGGCTTTTGTCTTAACAAAGATATAGTTCGACACCACCTTCAGCTCCGGGGCAAGCTCTGCGCCTTTTGTGTCCGGTTTGAATGTCCGCGTACCGGGGGACAGATTATTATGTTTGATATAGATGACTGTCATTCCCAGATCAGCGGCCCAGTCGATAGCAGCATTGATGTTGTCGATGATATTCCTGTAATGCTTCGTAATGTCGTTCTGAATGTCGATTACGACAAGTGCTTTATTACTCATTACAGCCACGCTTTCCTTTCCGCCAATCATTTTTCAGGACTTCACAAAATGCCTCCGCATCTCCTGCAATTCCATCAAAACGATAATATATTCCCCGAAATCAATGATCCTTATCAGAAGCATCGTTTTTCTTTGTATAGACTGCTGCAGCGTACTATCGTTCGTTAGCTTTATACCCGAAAGAAAACCGGTCAGCCGTCTCCGATCTGACCGGCCATCGTAAATTCCCATTCAAAAGGATCTACTTCCGATAGATCTTAAAGAACTGCATCACATGTTTCCTGACCAGTTCCATGACTTCGTCCTCGCGCTCCGGTTCCCGGTCGCACAGGTTGATCCAGACGGTGATCGGAGAAGAGAACTGCGCGGCCATAATCTCAGGATCCTCATCCTTCAAAATAGCCTCACGGATCAGAAATCTCATCATCCCCATAAAATAGTTCAGGACATCCCGATAATTTTGTTTCGTCTGAAGCTCTGCCAGTTCTGCATTGCGGAACTGCTCGATCATGAGCATCTTTCTGCCCTTGCTGATATGCGGGTCATGCAGGATGTAGCGCAGCTGTCCCTGTATGAGCTTTGCCACATCTTCTGCAGTCATACCAGTCTTATCCTTTGTGAATTCCGGATCGTCCCAGTTTGCACGTACAAAGATCGAATGGTCAGCATAACCTTTCAGAACGGTCTCGACGACAGTATCCAGAATGTCCTGCTTATTGGCGAAATGGCTGTAAAGAGATGCCTTGCGGATACCCACCGCATCGGCGAGCTGCGAGATACTGGTCGCTTCGTACCCATTGACAGCGAACAGATCCAGCGCTGCCTCCAGTATTTCTTCCCGTGTATTGCTCTTTTCCATCCTCTTCGCCCTCTCTCCAAAATAGTAGTAATGCTGAATTACATCGCCTATTATACCTAACGTACGTTCGTTAGTCAATAATCAATTTCTCCTTTTGTGTAAAAAACCTATGAAGCAAGGCCGATACATCTTTAAATGCATCGGCCTCGTTTGTCATATTACAACTTCAGTTCCCCGTCGTAGCCCATCAGCCGCGTCTGTGATATGATTCGTTTCAAAAAAACACTTTATCAAATCATCTGAAAGTGTTTAAAGGCTTCAACGATCGCTTCTTCCTTCTCCTTCGGCGTCCATGGCGACCGGCTGTTCTCACTCTTTGCCAGATTATAATTCTGCCGTTCGATGATACCGCACTTCCTCTTCGACCAGTCGGTCTCACCGAAGGTGAAATGCTAGTAAAAGTGCTTAAAATAAAGGATTTCTACGAGTTCAACTTTTGTAGCAACACTATAGTCTCGATGTGGCTGGTCATCGGGAAATTATCATAGGGCTTCAGATAAGAGATCTCGTATCCAGCCTCCACCGCGGTCTGCAGATTCTGCACCAGCGTCTTGGGATTGCAGGAGATATAGACGATCTGGCTGACCCCATAGGAGCAGATCTTCGTCATGGCTTTGGGGTGGATACCGGCTCTGGGCGGGTCAACGACGATCACATCCGGTTCTGCCGGCATTTCGTCCAGCACCTTCAGCACGTCGCCGCAGATGAATTCGCAGTTGGACAGGCCGTTGCGGACAGCGCTCGCCCGGGCAGCTTCCACCGCCTCCTCCACGATCTCCACGCCATAGACCTGTCCAGCCTTCGTCGCCATGGCCTGCGTAATGGTGCCGGTGCCGCAATACAGATCGTAGACTGTTTTGCCTTCGATGCCGTCGATCAGGGAAATGGCATCGCGATACAGACGCTCCGCCGCGGGTACGTTCGTCTGGAAGAACGAGAACGGACCCACGTCGAACTTCAGGTCCAGCACGACTTCCTCGTAGTGGTCGGATCCATATAAAACCTTGATTTCTGAAGGCTTTACGGCATCGGACATGCTCTCGTCCACCGTGTGCAGGATACCGCAGATTTGGTGATCCAGAGAAAGAGACAGAACAAGATTTATGTAACCTTCCTCGTCAAACGTCCCTTCGCTGGTCACGATGTTCACAAGAAGCTGCTTCGTACGCACACCGCGCCGCAAGATCAGCTGCCGCAGCAGCCCTTCGTGGCGTTTGCGGTGGTAATGCGTGTACCCTTTCTCCCGGCAGAACTGCAGCGTAGCATCCAGCAGGCGGTTGAAGTCTTCCGGCACGATCTGGCACACGTCCGCGTTGACCACAGACATGAACTGCTTCTTGCGGTGCATCCCCAGCTGCAGCGGACCGTCCTTCACTTCGTCACCGAAGGTGTAGTCCATCTTGTTGCGGTAACGGTAGACGTCCGGACAGGGTTCGATGGGCCGGCAGATGGACGGGTCAAACCCCGCAGACGAAAGAAGGCCGCGAACGGCCCCCTCTTTTTCCTTTAACTGTTGTTCGTAAGCGGTGCCCTGATAGGTGCAGCCGCCGCATTTTTCAGCGATCTGGCAGATATCCATTAAAACTCTCCGTATTTGGCAAAGAATTCTCTCTTGTATTCCGGGAAGCGGTCCTCTTCGATGGACTTGCGGATCTTTTCCATGGTGCTCACCAGAAAGTGCAGGTTGTGTTCGGACAGAAGCATGGCCGACAGCATCTCGTTTTCCCGGAACAGGTGCCGCAGATAGGCTCTGGAATAGTGGCGGCAGGTGTAGCAGTCGCATTCGGAGTCCAGAGGCTCGAAGTCTTCCGCATATTTCGCGTTCTTGATCTTCACTTCCCCGTGAGATGTGAGCGCCGTGCCGTGGCGGGCCAGACGGGTCGGCAATACGCAGTCGAACATGTCGATGCCGCGCTCCACGCCTTCGAACAGGCAGTCCGGCGACCCCACGCCCATCAGATAGCGGGGCTTTTCCTTGGGCAGCAGCTCCACGCAGTCGTCCATCACGTCGTACATGATCTCCTTCGGTTCACCCACGGACAGGCCGCCGATGGAATAGCCCGGAAGATCCATCTCCACCACCTGCATGGCGCTTTCGTAGCGCAGATCCTTGTAGGTTCCGCCCTGCATGATGCCGAACAGGCTCTGGCGCTCCCAGTCATGGTGCGCTGCCTTGCAGCGTGCCAGCCAGCGGGTCGTAAGCTCCAGAGAATCCTTTACGTAGCGCCAGTCCGCAGGATACGGCGCGCATTCGTCGAAGGCCATCATGATGTCCGAGCCCAGCGCGTTCTGGATCTCGATGCTCTTCTCCGGCGTAAACATGTGCTTGCTGCCGTCGATATACGAGGAAAAGCGCACGCCCTCCTCCGTGATCTTGCGCAGTTTTCCGAGGGAAAACACCTGAAATCCGCCGGAATCCGTCAGGATGGCCCGGTCCCAGTTCATGAACTTGTGCAGGCCTCCGGCCTTCTTCACCAGCTCGTGACCCGGCCGCAGATACAGGTGATAGGTGTTGCCCAGGATGATGTGTGCCCCCTCTTTGCCCAGCGTCTTTACATCTTCGGGCTTCATGGCCTTTACCGTGCCCTGGGTGCCCACCGGCATGAACACCGGGGTCTGGATGTCGCCGTGGGGCGTATGCAAACAACCGCGCCTTGCACGGGTGCGGTCGTCGGTCTTATATAGATCAAAAGTTACAGCGTGTTTCATAGAATAAAGCAGGCGTCTCCATAGGAGAAAAAGCGGTAGCGTTCCCGGACGGCTTCTTCGTAGGCCGCCAGCATCCCCTCCCGGGTGTAGAGGGCCGACACCAGCATCAGGAGCGTGGATTTCGGCAGATGGAAGTTGGTGATGAGCCGGTCAACGAGCTTGAACCGGTATCCCGGATAGATAAAGATGCCCGTGGAACCGGAGCCCGCATGCAGCACCCCATTTTCGTCCGCTGCGCTCTCCATGGTGCGGCAGGCGGTTGTGCCAACGGAAACGATGCGGCCGCCGGCGGCTTTCGCTTCGTTGATGATCCGGGCAGCCTCTTCGCTCACGGAATACTCTTCAAAGTGCATGTGATGGTCTTCGATCTTATCGACCTTGACTGGACGGAACGTGCCGATGCCGACGTGCAGCGTAACGTAGGCGATCTTAACTCCCTTTTCTTCCGCCTTTTCGATCAGCTCCGGGGTCCAGTGAAGACCAGCCGTAGCGCAGGCAACGGATCCGTATTCCTTCGCATAGACGTTCTGGTAGCGGTCCTTGTCCTCTTCCTCTGCGGCCCGCTCGATGTACGGCGGCAGCGGCATGGCACCAAGCTTATCCAGCAGAGCCATAAAATCGCCCGAATAAGAGAATTTTACGTGGCGGGTCCCCTCATCCCCATGACCGATGATTTCGGCCCGCAAATCGCCGTTTTCACCGAAAATAACGGTATCTCCGAGGTGGAGTCTACGTCCCGGCCGAACGAGCGTCTCCCAGACGTCCCCTTCCAGCCTTCGGGACAGCAGAAACTCGATCTTTGCGCCCGTGCCCTCCTTCGTGCCGAACAGTCTGGCAGGAAGCACCTTGGAGTCGTTGAACACCAGGCAGTCGCCGGGTTCCACGTAGTCCAGCACGTCGTAGAAGTGCTTATGCTCCAGTTCTCCTGTGTCCCTGTGGATGACCAAAAGCCGGCATCCGTCCCGGGTCTCGCTGGGCTGCTGGGCGATGAGCTCCTGCGGCAGGTTATAATCAAAATCCGATACGTTCATTTATCATTGGAAATCGGCGATGTTGCCGATCTCGGTCCCTTCGTAGTAATATTTCAGGATCTGTTCGCAGTTGAACCCCAGATCCGCCATGTTGCGCGCGCTGGTCTGCGGCATGCCGACGCCGTGGCCCCAGCCGCTGCCGGCGATGTAGACCACGTCGCTGCTGACGGGGTCATCCGTCCATCCGGCGCTCACCGTGCCCTGGGGCATGGAGACCATGGTGCCGTTGGAGATGCGCAGATCCGACGCAGAAACGGAAGACACGCCGCCGTCCGCACCGATCACGTAGACATCCTTAACATTATCGTCTTGTTCGCTGGCGCCGATGACGCTTACGGATGCGTCCGTCACGGTCGCCATGCCGTCCTTGTTCCAGACGAACTGCTCGTCGTTGATCGCGAACATAAAGGATTTCAGGCCCAGGGCGGACAGGATGGTGCTCTTGGTGACCGTTGCAGAACCTTTCGTTCCGACAAAGGTGACCTCCGCCACAGCGCCGGTGGAATGGCGCTTCGTTATCTGCACGCTCTGCACTTCGCCGATGTTCTTGCCCCGGTTCACCATCTCCTGGGTGAGCTCATCCATCGTATAGTGGACGGCCCAGCGGTAGTCCGAATAGTATTCGTCCACCTTGCCGCGGCAATAGTCCAGGGCATTCATCCACACGTCCTCGCTGTTGAGAGTGGCACCGCCGCTGTAGGCGTAATAATAGGTCTCGACGATCTTTCCGTCGTAGGTGAGCACCTGCCCTTCCGTCTGGCTGCAGGCCAGATCCGTGCTGTCGTGTTCGGAGACATAGCCCCGGTACACCTGGCAGTCCTGGGTGGTGCAGAGGTCGAAACCGTAGTTCTTGTGCTTGTTGATAGACTTAAAACCGTAGCTTCTGGCTGCGATCGCCTGGGCTTTGAGCGCCTCCAGCGGATAGGTATAGCCCATCTCGTTGGCGACGACGCCCCGCACGTAGTGTTCGAGTTCGATGACGTTGATGACGTTCAGCCTGCCTCCGGTGACCGTCGCCGTGGCGCCGTCCCGGTAACGGCTGCCGTTGATGGTGATGAGCCGGTCCTCCGGATCTTCCGCGGCGCTCAGCAAGATGTAGCCGCCGTTGCCCATGCCGCCGAGGATCGTTTCGCCGTTTTCATCCACGACCGTGGCCTGACCCCCGGAAGGCACGATCGTCAGGGTCGTGCTGGACGTCTTGATATCGGTCTCCGTCCATCCCTTGTTGTTGCCCTTGACGATCAGGAATCCGTCTGCGCTCCTTACCGTGATCTTATCCACGGCGCTGCTGCCGTACTGGAGGCCGATCCACAGGTAAGTGCTGTCGTCCGAACGGACCGCCTGCGAGGCAGGGTCTTCCGTTTCCCCTTCTTCGCCCTCCGCGAAGACGAGTCCCGCAGCCATCAGGCAGAGCGCCAGAACGATGCATATGGTCTTTGTCAGTCTCTTCATGTCCGGATCCCCCAATCCTTTACTTTCCCAGCGTCAGTTGTTCTTCTTCCGGCATCATGCTCTTGGGCACGTCCAGGCCCAGATGCCGGTATGCGTTGATGGATGCCATGCGGCCCTTCAGCGTGCGGTGCAGCAGTCCTGCCTGCATCAGATAGGGCTCGTAAGCGTCCTCGATCGTCACTCTTTCCTCGCCCAGGGAGGCAGCGATGGTATCGATGCCCACGGGGCCGCCCTGGAACTGTTCGATGATGAGTTTTAAGATGCGGCGGTCCAGTTCCTCCAGACCCAGTTCGTCGATGCCTAAAGACCGCAGCGTGTTCTCCACGATGGGCGGATCGATCTTTCCCGTACCCAGCACCTGGGCGAAATCGCGCACTCGCTTCAGGAGGCGGTTCGCCACACGGGGCGTGCCGCGTGACCTTGCTGCCAGCATACGCGTGGATTCCTCGTCGATCTCCACGTTGAGGATGCGGGCCGTGCGGCGCATGATCGCCGCCAGTTCGTTCTCGTTGTACAGTTCGAACTTCGCCAGGATGCCGAACCGGTCGCGCAGCGGCGCAGACAGGCTGCCCGCTCTCGTTGTAGCGCCGATGAGGGTAAAATGCGGCAGTTCGAAGCGGATGGAACTGGCGCCGGGTCCCTTGCCCGTTACGATGTCCAGCGCGAAGTCCTCCATAGCGGAGTACAGCACTTCTTCCACAGCCCGGTTGAGGCGGTGGATCTCGTCGATAAACAGCACGTCCCCTTCGTTGAGGTTCGTCAGGATGGCTGCCAGGTCTCCCGCTCTTCCGATGGCGGGGCCGGAGGTGATCCTAAGATCCACACCCATCTCTTCGGCGATGATGCCGGCCAGCGTCGTCTTGCCCAGTCCCGGAGGACCGTAGAAGAGCACGTGGTCCAGGGGTTCTCCCCGCATCTTGCTCGCCTGGATGTACACTTTTAAATTATCCGTTACATTGGTCTGTCCTACGTAATCCTCGAAGCGTTTGGGGCGGATGGACCGCTCCATCAGTTCCTCGTCGCCCTGCAGATTCGCGCCGACCACTCTGTTTTCCGTATCCATTATCGGTTCCTTAATGCCAGTTTAATGTATTCCTGCGTCGTAAGGCCTTCGTCGGTGATGCCGGCCATCGAGGCCATGGCTTCCGCCTTCGTAAAGCCAAGGGCCATGAGGGCAGACACCGCCTGTTCCTTGTTGCTGCCGGGAACGACGGAAGGCATCGGCGCGCCCTGCGGCAGATCGAGATCCGAAACATCTCCCATCTTATCCTTCAGCTTGACCACCACCATCTGCGCGGTCTTCTTGCCGACGCCCTGGGCTCTCGTAATGGAACCTACGTCTTCAAACGCGATGGCCCGCTTCAGATCCCGCAGCGACAGCGCCGACAGGATAGCCATGGCGGCCTTCGCACCCACGCCGGGCACTGTCTGCAGCAGGCGGAACATGTTGAGAGCTTCCTTCTCCGTAAACCCGTACAGGCTCACGTCGTCCTCCCGCACGACCATCGCCGTGTAGAGCGTAATGATCTCGCCGTCCTGCGTCAGATACGCCCTGCTAGTCTCCGGCACGTAGACCTCGTAGCCGATCCCGTTATTTTCGATGCACACCATGCCGGGCATGGTATCGGTGATGACCCCTTTGATATAGTGCAGCATGTCGTCCTTTCTTCTGTCTATCTCATCTCGAACAGTTTCTTCTTCGCATCGCCGTTGCGCCCGTGGCAGATGGCTGCCGCGATGGCGTCTGCCGTGTCGTCCGGTTTGGGGACTTCCTTCAGACCCAGCATGGTCTTCACCATAAACTGGATCTGCTTCTTGTCCGCCCTGCCGTAACCGGTGATGTTCATCTTGATCTCCAGCGGCGTGTATTCGTAGATCGTAAGGCCGCTGTTGACCCCGGCAAGGATGGCGACACCCCTGGCCTGGCCGACGAAGATCGCCGTCTTGGCATTGTCGTTGAAGTAGAGCTGCTCGATGCTCATCTCCTCCGGCTGGTACTCCGCCATGATCTCCATCAGCCCCGCGTACAGGCTTTTGAGCCTCTGAGGCATGGGCATATCCTTATCCGTCGTGAGCGATCCGTAGGCGATGGGCTTAAAACTGTTTCCGTTTTTTTCGATGACCCCCCAGCCCATGATAGCGTAACCGGGGTCTATTCCTAATATGCGGATCATCCGAAAAGCGCCTTTCTTTTGCGATTTTGCAGAATTCATTTGATTTTATCATATTTTCTATGCTTTGTATAGTTGGCAAGACTGCCATGGTATGTTATAGTTAGTGTGCATTATTGTATATTTATGCAGTCAGGAGGAGAAGATGCGTTACGCAAGACACCAGAAGATCCTTGAGCTGATCAACGCTCATGAGATCGACACTCAGGAAAGGTTGGCTGAGAAATTGCGTGAATCGGGCTTCAACGTAACACAGGCTACCGTATCCAGAGACATCAAAGAACTGCAGCTGGTAAAACACGCCGGTCCGTCCGGCCGCAGCTGCTACACCCAGAACCGCTCCACAGATGCTCCCGTCAGCGAAAGATTCCGCAAGATCCTGCGCGAGACGATCCTCAGCATCAGTGCAGCGGAGAACATCATCGTCATCAAGACTTTGAGCGGCTGCGCCAATGCGGCTGCCGAAGCCATCGATACGACGAATTTCCCCGAAATCATCGGCACCCTTGCCGGAGACAACACGATCTTCATGGTCATCTCCTCCAAGGAAGCCGTACCGGCCCTCATGGACCAGTTTAGCGAAATGACTGCAAAATAAAGGATAAAATGATCTCACACATCTCTATCAAAGATTTTGCCATTATCAAAGAACTGGAATTGGATCTGCATCCCGGTCTCAACATCATCACAGGCGAGACCGGCGCAGGAAAATCGATCGTCATCGAAGCCGTCTCCATGGCTCTCGGAAGCCGTGCCGACACCGACTATATCCGCACAGGTGCGGACAAAGCATCCATCACGCTTACGGCGGACATGGACGCTGTTTCTGTTGGCAATTTGCTGGAGGAGGCGGGCGTTCCCGCGGATGACCCTCTGATCATCCGCAGAGAGATCTCTTCCGGGAGCAAAAGTCTGTGCCGGGTCAACGGCACGATCGTTCCCCTCTCTTTTCTGAACCGTCTTTGCCGCCACGTGGCGGACATCCACGGACAATACGACAATCAGACGCTGCTCAATACGGATCATCACGTCGAAGTGCTGGATCTGTACGCAGGAGAAGAAACGCAGAACGTGCGCCGCATGGTCTGCGGTTTTTATCGCGACCTCACGAAAGCGAAAGCGGATCTGCAGGCTCTTGAGAAAAAGCTGGCGGACAGCGAACGGCAGAAAGATCTTACGCGATACGAACTGCAGGAGATCGAGGCGGCAGGCCTTACGGCAGGCGAAGATGAAGCGCTCGAAGATGAGATCCGCCTAATGCAGAACAGCGAAGAGATCTATAACACGCTGAGCCACGTCTACGACGCGGTGTATGACAGCGACGACAGCGCCTCCGGCAGGCTGAGCAGCTGTCTGTCCTCCCTTGAGAGCATCTCCTCTTATTCCAGGGATCTCTCCGATGCGGCGCAGCAGTTCTCCGACGCCTACTACGCGTTGGACGATCTGGGCAGAGATCTGCGCAGACTGCGCGATTCCGTCAGTTTCTCCCCGGAAGAACTGGAGGAAAAGATGGAGCGGCTCGATCTGATCGACCGGTTAAAGCGCAAATACGGCGGCAGCCTGGATGCGGTCTTCGCCTACCGGGAGAAAGCAGAAAAGGAATTGCGCACGATCGAGAACGCTGACGCGGAACTGGAAGATCTAAAGAGCAAGTGCAGACTGTACCGCGAACAGTACGAGACCTCCGCAGCGAGGCTGTCCGTGTTAAGAAAGCGAGCTGCCAAGGATCTGCAGCAGGCCGTGGATAAAGAACTGGCGGAACTGAACTTCCAGGACGCCGCCCTCTCCGTCTCCGTAGAGCCATCCGAAGCTTCGGAACGCGGCAGCGACAATGTAGAATTTCTTATCCGCACCAACAAGGGAGAAGCCTTTAAACCGCTGGCCAAGATCGCTTCGGGCGGCGAACTGTCCCGCATCATGCTGGGACTGAAGCGGATCCTGGCAGGTCTGGACCATATTCCGACTCTTATTTTCGACGAGATCGACGCCGGCATCTCCGGCGCTACGGCGGGCGTCGTAGGAGAAAAACTGCGGTCCATCGCAGCGGACCATCAGATCGTCTGCATCACCCACCTGCCCCAGATCGCAGCGCTGGGAGACCACCATTACCGGATCGAGAAGATCTCCGACGAGATCTCCACGCATACGACGGTCGTTCCCCTCTCGGAGGAAGAGCGGGTGGAAGAGCTGGCCCGCCTGCTTTCCGGCACGCAGATCACCGAAAGCGCAAGACAGCAGGCCAGAGAGCTGTTAAAGAGATAGCAAATGATCAAACGGGGACGGTTCTTTGTCTTAAAGAACCGTCCCCGTTTTATTGTCTATTCCAATGTAATGCGTCCTATCGCGCCGGCCCGGAACTCGTCGATGACGGTCCTGGCCGTTCTCTCGTAGTCGATCCGCTTGCCGGGCAGGATAAATCCCCGCTTGCGCGCGATGTTCTCCATGTTTTTCAACGGCGTTTCTGCGAACTCCTCCAGTTTATACCGGGCGGAGAGCAGGTCCGGATAGTCTCTTGCCAGCACGCCGATGAGTTCCATGCCCAGAGTCTCCAGATCCATGATCTCGTCCTTGATGGAACCGCAGAACGCGAGATTTAAGCCCACCTTGGGATCTTCGAACTTCGGCCACAGGATGCCGGGGGTATCCAGCATCATCATGTGTTCGCCCAGGGAGATCCACTGCTTTCCCCGGGTCACGCCGGGTTTATTCCCTGTCTTGGCCGCCTTTTTCCCCGTCAGCCGGTTGATGAGTGACGATTTGCCCACGTTGGGGATGCCGACGATCATCAGGCGCAGATCCTTCTTGCGTTCCCTGCCCTCGTTCTTTTCGTCCCGGATCTTCTCCAGCAGTTTTACGAGCGCTGCACTGCCTGCGCCGGTATTGCAGTTCGTCACCAGCACATAGGCGCCGTCCTGCCTCAGCTTTTCCGCCCATTCCGCCGTCTTCGCCTCATCCGCCAGATCGCTCTTGTTGAGCACCAGCACGCGGATCTTGTTCGCGGTCAGCTCCGCCAGGATGGGATTGCGGCTCGACACGGGGATGCGGGCATCCAGCACTTCCACGCAGACGTCCACCAGTTTTAAGTTTTCCTGGATGAGTTCCCGGGTCTTTTTCATGTGACCCGGATACCAGTTGATATGTTCCATAATCTTTTCTTAACGTTCTACGCGTGCCAGAGCAGCGTGGACAGATACAGGATAAAGGGGATCGTTACGATCGAAAGCAGCGTGGAGATGATGACCGTTTCCACCGCATAAGGATAGTCCTTGCCGTGCAGCTGCGCGTAGACCGCCACGTTGGAGCCCACCGGGCAGGCGGCGACGATCAGCAGCACCGTCTTCATGACGTGCATGGAGGAAGGCAGCAGCGACAGGATGAGCAGCGACAGCACAGGGATCACCAGCAGGCGAAGCGCGGAGACCAGATACAGCGTCCTGCGCCCGAACATCTTCACCAGATCCGTCTGCGCCAGATAGACGCCGACGGTGAACATGGCCAGCGGCGTGTTGAGCCCTGCCACGTTGCTCAGGCAATTCTCCACGATCGCAGGCAGAGGCAGCTGCGTTGCGAACAGGAAAATGCCAACCAGGATCGCGATGACGAAAGGCGCTTTGATGAGTTTCTTCGGCTGGAACCCCTGCAGCACCGGCTGTCCGTTGAGGCGCGAAACGCCGTAGGTCCACTGCCCGATGTTCAGGAACGCGATGAAAGGCGCCGCATAGAACACCGCGCCTTGTCCCAGGGACGCAACGATCAGAGGAATGCCGAAGAATCCGGGGTTCGCGAAGGATGTAGCAAACGCAGCCACACCGTCTTTTCGGAACACGAAGTGAGAGATCAGGATGGACAGCAGCACGATCGTCAGCGCCGCCGCAGCGCTCCATAAAAGACCGCTGACATGCTCCGCCGTTCTCTCGATGCGGAATCCGTTGATAATGACGGCGGGAAGTGACCCGTAGATCAGGATGTTGCCGATGGTCTTGCTGCCTTCCAAACTGATCTTTCCGCCCTTAAACAGCAGATAGCCGATCCCTGCCAGAAGGAACATCTGCAGGATCTGTTTCACCAAAATAAGTATCATTTAAGTAGTCTCCGATATTGTAATTACAGGTTGATAGATGCTGCTTTCGTTCCGGCAGATCCTAAAGTTTCTTTTCGTAGCAGAACATATCCTGCTCGTAAATGTGGCATTTACCGGCTACGTGGAACCCGAAAGACGCATAGGAGCGGATTGCTTTTGCGTTCGTCTCGTTTACCATAAAGCGTACGCTGCAAAAACCGCGCCGCTTTAGTTCTTCCATGCCGAACCGCAGCATGGCCTTTGCAAGTCCCCTGTTCTGCCATTCCGGCAGCACTGCAAGCCTCGCCAGCTCGCCGGAAGGTTCCAGGTCTTTATCCCAGAACGGAAACGCGGCCACGTCCTCGTCTTCTTCGAAAGAGATAGCCGCCAGGATCTTTCCCTCTGCCTTCATCACGTACAGCGCGTTTCTGGACAGGTCCCAGTCGATCGATTCCTCCCCGGGATACTCTTCATCCCACGGGCAGCATTCCCGCCCGATCTGGGCCTTATACAGCGAAAGCAGTTCTTCTCTGTCTTCTTCTGTTGCGTTTACGATTGCATAGTCCATGGCACCATTTTAGCTCTGTCCGGGACAAAGAAAAAGGGAGAACTGTTGTTCTCCCGATCTCTCGTGATTAGTTTTCCTTGCTCTTGATCTTAGCAGCCTTACCGGTTCTTTCGCGCATGTAGTTGAGCTTAGCTCTTCTAACGTCGCCCTTGCGAACCAGTTCGATCTTTTCGATCTTGGGGCTGTGGAGCGGGAAAGTCTTTTCTACGCCTACGCCGCTGGAGATCTTTCTGACGGTGAACGTTTCGGAAACGCCGCCGTTCTGTCTCTTCAGAACGAATCCTTCGAAAACCTGGATTCTTTCCTTATTACCTTCTTTGACCTTAAGGTAGACCTTAACGGTGTCTCCGACGGAAAATTCGGGAATGTCGGTTCTCTCATATTCCTGAGTGATAGATTTGATTAAATCCATGGAACTTTTATCCTCCTTCCTTCATAGACGTTCTTGACATCCAAACGCCGCAAAATCAATGGTTTGCAGACTCTGTCAGAGGACCGCCCGTAATAACGCAAGTGAGATTATAACACACTTGCAAGCCCCGCGCAAGCACAAATTTAAGCTCTCGGGAAGGCTTTATCGTAGACGTCCATGATCCTGTTTTTGGACAGGCTCAGGAACACCTTCGTCGCTGTAATGTCTTCGTGACCCAGCAGCTCCTGCAGGGATTTGAGGTCTGCCCCGTTCTGGATCATGTGAGCCGCAAAGGAGTTGCGGAGAATAAGAGGATTCATATCCTTGCGGATGCCGGCTTTTTCGCCGTAGTGGCGCAGAAGCTTCCAAATCCCCTGGCGGGTCATCCGGTCGCCCATGTAGTTGAGGAACAGCGCACCCGGATCCTGGCTTTCGCCGAGGATCTGGGGTCTCCCCTCGTCCAGATAGCGCTGGATCGCCCTGCGGGCGGGTTTGCCCAGCGGGATGATGCGGGCCTTGCCGCTCTCCCCGTTGCAGGAGACAAAACCGATGCGCAGATTGATGTCGCCGGTGTTGACGGCTGCGATCTCGCTGGCCTTCATGCCGGTGGCATACATCATCTCCAGGAGAGCCCGGTCGCGGATGCCGCGGGCATCTTCGCCGGGCGTCTCCAGGAGTTTGTTGACCTCTTCCACGCTCAGGAATTCGACGTCCTTGCGCTGCTGTTTCGGCGCTTTGAGACCCGCTGTGGGATCTTCACTGCTCTTTCCGGCTGCACGCAGGAACGCATAGTAAGCACGGACAGAAGCCAGTTTTCTGTTAACAGTAGCACCGCTCCGTCCGGATTCCTTCAATTCTCTCAGAAAAGCCGCCACATCCGCGTTGCCGGCGGCCTCCCCGGTCTTTCCCCTGCTCTCTTCCATGAAGCGGCAGAATTCCCGGATGTCGCCGACATAGGCGCTGGCAGTGCTCCTGCTGGTTCCTTTTTCCTTTTCCAGATACTTTTCAAATTCCTGTTCGTATTTCATCTCTTCAGTCCTTCTATTTCAGCAAGGTGCGGATGGTCTCGAAAGTAATATTGGGTACGTTCTCGAAGGTCTGCTTCATGTCGACGCGTTCGGTGACCATATGGCCGTCGCGGCCGAAGGTACCGATGTTTACAACGGGTACGTCGATCTCGCGGATCTTTGAGATGTCGTGGAAATACTTATACTTGGAGGACGGCATGTTGTCGTTCAGATCGTCCACCGTGGACGGGTCACCGCCCACAGCCATGAAGCTGGAGTCCGCGATGTACGGATAGAACATGCGGGTCTTGATCTGACGGCCGGCTTCGGGGCGGACCTTCTCGACGGCGTCTTCGACTGCGTCGAGCAGCGCCTTCTCCATGGGGGTCTTGCCTGTCATCTCGATGTTGGCGGAGTACAAGGAGCCGAAGTATACGACGATGCAGGGGCTCTTGTCGTCCATCCACTTCCACATCTCCTGGATGACGGTGTTGCCGTAGACGCGGAGGTCCATGCCGGGATCGGATTCGTGCAGTTCCTTCATGAACTTGTCCATGGCATCCACGAATTCCTGGCCCTTGTCGGCCTTGATCTCCTCGTAGTATTCCTTATAGGTGAGGACTCTGGTCTTCCAGGGCAGCGGCGTGAACTTGACCTTGGAGATGTTGCAGAACCGCATGTACTGGCGGTTGAGGTACTTGATGACGTCGTCCATGGCATCGATGGCGACCTGTTTCGCATTGTACAGCACCTGGGTCGGGGTCATGCCGTGGGTAAAGTAGTTGTAGTAGCCGTAGGCCACCAGCGCGGTCTGTACGGTATAGCCGACCTTGGTATCCGCCTGCTTCAGGGAGATGGGCGGCACGCAGATCTCGCCGTAAGCGATATCGGAGTAGTCCACGTTGAGGGAGATCTTTCTGGTGATCTCCGCCAGCAGCAGGTTCGGATCGAGCGCCGCGAAGGACTGGCCGACGTGGGCTTCCTTGCCGAAGACCACGTAGCTGGGCAGGGTCTTGCCGATGCAGCCGTAGTAGATGTAGCGGTTCTCGTCGCCGGGGTTATAGTTCGTGGAGTAGTCGGCGTTGATGCAGGCGATGTACTGCAGCCCCTCCTTCTTCTTGATCTTTACCATCTCGTCCAGAGCAGCGATGATGCCGCCGGACATATCTTCCTCGTCGCATTCGGCGACATGCATCACGTAGCCGTCCAGTTCATCCAGGTGGTTGGCGAAGTATTCCATGATGGTCATGTGACCCGCCACACCGCTCTTCATGTCCAGAGCGCCGCGGCCGAACATGAATTCGCCGGACTTGATGTCGTCGATGACTTCCTGGGGAACCTTCATGGACAGGAACTGCTCGGGCAGCAGGTCGGGCCGGAAGGCCTTCTCCCAGAAGGTGCCGTAGTCATCCACGCCGACGGTATCGATGTGGCCGATCATGATGACGCAGCGGTTGGAATTGCCCTTCGTGCCCTTCAGATAGCAGATGTTGTTCTGGCGGTCGGGTTCTTCCAGATTGCCGAAGATGTAGTTCTGATCGGGATGTTCCTGGAAATACGGCATCTTTGCATAGAAATCGTGCACGTATTTCGCGACTTTCGCTTCGCCTCCGTCGCCCGCATGGTTGATGGAGGGGATGTTGACCATTTCAGTCGTAAGCTTTTTTACTTTTTCGAAAGAATCAAGATTCATGGGTTCTCCTTCCAAATAGGCCCGCCCGCGATGCGGACGGGCCGTCTGATGCCTTAACTGAAGCGTGAATGCAGATTACTCTGCGGAGTAGACTTCGTCTCCTGCCAAGTAGGTCTTCAGGACCTTGACGTTCAGGATGTCGTCGTCCGGACCGTTGAGCCAGTCTCTGTCGGTGACGATCATGTCGGCGAACTTACCCGGCTCGATGGTGCCCAGATATCTCTCCATCTGGTTGCCGTAAGCCATGTACTTGGAGAACAGGCAGGCAGCCTGGAACTTGGACAGCTTCTGCTCGGGATGCCAGGGAGCTTCGTCCGGGAACAGAGGATCCGTTCTGTTGACGGCGCCCCAGATGCCGGGCCACGGGTTGTAGCTTTCTACCGGGCAATCGGAACCGCCGGTGCAGATGATGCCTTCGTCCAGGTAGGTCTTCCAGGTGTAGGCATCGTCCGCTCTGGATCCGATGCGCTCGTCGATCCAGTGCAGGTCGGTGTTGAGGAATACGGGCTGGATATCGAAGATGACGGGCACCTTCTTGAATCTCTCCAGCTGATCTCTGTGGACCAGCTGCGCGTGGATGACGCGGAACTTCGGGCCCTTCATGATCTCGTCCATGGTGTAGCCGTCTTCCTCGATGCACTTCTTGACGGTGTATTCGATGGCCTGCAGGCAGGCTTCGGTACCGGCGTCGCCGATGCAGTGGGTCGCGGGCTGCAGACCGTGCTTGTACGCCTGATAGATGCGCTCGTTCAGAGCATCCTGGGAGATAACGAGGATACCCTTGTTGCCGGGATCGTCGTCGTAGTCTTCCAGCAGCGCTGCGGATCTGGCACCGAAGGAGCCGTCGGTAAAGCTCTTAAAGGTGCCGTAGTCGACCTTTCTGTAGGGGTCAGCCTTCTGCTGCTCGGTGAGGATGGGCTTGTCGTACATCTCTTCGAGGCAGACTCTCATACGGACGGGCAGCTTACCCTTCTTGTCCAGATTTTCGTAGACGTCGGGGTCTTCGAAGAAGTTCCAGATCTTAGCGGCATAGGTATCCATCATGGTGACGCCCACGCTGGAAACGTGCTTAAAGGTCTTCTCCATGGTCTGCTCGCGCACGGTCTTATCGGTGAGAGGATCGGGTACGATATCGTCGAAGATCTTGGAAGCCTGTTCGCGGATAACGCCGTTGGGATCGCCGTTTTCATCCAGTTCTACGAGGCCGCCTTCGCCGAAGACATAGCCGTTGCCGATGCCTGCGACTTCCAGCGCCTTATGGTTCGCGGAGACTTCGTGCAGGCAGCATCTCTTGATGATGACGGGGTGATCGGTGGAGACCAGATCCAGGTCGTCAGCAGTAGGCATTCTGTCCACATCCATATCCTGCCACTTGGACTGGTCATAGTTGGAGCCTTTGACCCAGGCACCAGCGGGAACCTCGGCGCACTTGGCCTTCAGTTTTGCCCAGGCTTCTTCTCTGGTGGTGACGCCGCCCAGATCTACCGTGAACAGCGTCTGGTTATAGGCGTAGAAGTGCAGATGGGAGTCGCCCATGGAGGGTTCCATCGCCTTGCCTTCGAGATCGATGATCTCTGCGGGCTCGAACTTTTCCATCGCGTTCTTCGTAAGACCGGTCCAGATGATGTAACCCTTGTCGACCGCTACCGCTTCCACGGTATCGTTTTCTTCGATAAAGGTGTAGATCTTGCCGTTTACAAACAGTTTGTCGATTTTCTGTTTCATGTTTCACCTCTTGAATGACTTAAAAATATGTCTTTATTTGGAGATCTCCAGCAGGTTGAGCAGCGTGCGGTAGATCAGTTCCGGCGTAACGTTGAAGGAGAACTTCTTCTCGATCCGCTCCGTCCATCTGTGGGCATCCTTGCCGAAAGCGCCGATGTCCAGTACGGGCAGATTCAGTTTCTTAATGGTATCGAAGGGCAGATCGTAGGTGATGCCGTAGCCGGGCATGTTGGACTTGAAGGTCTCGACGACGGTCTCATCGGGCACTGCCGCATAGGACAGGTCGGAGATGTACGGGAAGAACTTCTTGTAGCCGATCTGGTAATCGGTCTCTGCCTCGTTAACGGCCTTTTCGACGGCAGCGATCAGGTTCTTATCCTTCTGGCTCTTGCCTTCGATAAAGACGTGCGGATAGTACGGGCTGGAGAAGTAGACGATTACCACGGGATCGCGGTCGCTCCACATATCGTGCACGTAAGCGCAGATCGCGGTGGAACGGTCTCTGGAGTCCATATCGGTCTTCATGAGTTCTTCGGCCTTGGCCTTTACCAGTTCGTCCAGGTTGGGAACTTCCTTGCGGACAGCGTCCATCAGCTGATCGAAGCTCATCGCTCTGGGAACGAAGGGCAGCGGCGTGTATTCGCGCTTTGCCATCTCGCAGAACTTCTTATACCGTTCATTCAGGACATCCATCGTCTCTTCGAAGCATTCCTGACCGACTTTGAGCATCTTTTCCAGGATGATCTCCGGGGTGCTGCAGTGGGTGGCATAGTTGAAGTAGATTGTCGCAGCCTTGGCGGTCTGTACGGAGTACTCGGTCTTTAAGTCTCTCTGCTTCAGCGTAATGGGAGGCAGCGCGACTTCGCCGTCTGCGACGTCTGCGAATTCGGGGTTGAGGTTGACCCGCATCGTGATCGCAGCAGCGATCTGGTTGGGATCCAGACCCTTGAAGGATTCGCCGACGTGGGTCTCCTTGCCGACGATGTAGAACGTGGGCATGGTCTTGCCGACGGTGCCGATGTAGATGTACTTGTTCGGGTCACCTTCGTATTCTTCGGTGATGTAGTCGGCATCCAGCATAGCCAGATACTCGTAGCCTCTCTCCTCTGCCAGGCGGACATAGTCCGGGTCGCAGTTGAGAACGCCGCCGGAGTTGCCTTCTTCGTCGCATACGGCGGAGAAGATCAGGTTGCCTTCCAACTCATCCAGGTGCTTGGACATGTCTTCCATGACGGCCATGATGGCGGCATCGCCGGTCTTCATGTCGAAGAGACCGCGGCAGAAGATGTATTCGCCGGATTCCAGATCTCTCTTTGCAGAGGGAGGCAGTTCGATCTCCTTGAACTTTTCCATCAGTTCGAAGGGGCTGTTGGAGTATTCCTGCAGATTACCGTAATCGGAGATGCCGACATGGTCGATGTGGCCGATCATGATGACGGTCTTCTTGGAGTTGCCCTTTTTGCCTTCCAGAATGGCGGTGCAGCTCTTTCTTCCGATCGGGTCGTCCTTAACGGGAACGAAATACAGGTTTTCGGGATGCTCTTTCCAATAGTCCATCTGAGAAAAGATCTCGTAGACCTTATTGGCGGCATCGATCTCGCCCGGAGTGTCGACAACGCTTCTGACCTGACCTAAAGCCAGCGCGATCTCTTCCACTCTCTTGGCGATCGCAGGATTCTTCTTGATTTCGGGTGTCATTATTCTTCCTCCTCAAATAAATAACTGACGCTCGTTCTTTCCAACCATATCTGAACATCCGTAAAAAGAATTATGTTCACATACATATTTAGTTTACCCCATTGTGAAATGGTTCGCAATCTAATCGACCCAACAAAAAAATTTAAAAAAAAGTTTGCGGCGAATACCTTGTAAAGTTGTATAAACTTGTGTAAACTCTTTGTAAGTGGCTATCCCCCCGATAGCCATCACAGATCTCTAATCCCAATACCCCTTTTGAACAAAAGACGCTGCCCCCCTGCAGCGTCTTTTGTTTTCTGATATAATGCAGCTATGTTTAACAGCTATTATTTAAAAGATCTTAACACCACCGTCTTCGATATCGAGACGACGGGACTGTTCCATTCAAAAGATTGCATCATCAATGCCGGTTTCTGCAGTCCCATGGGAGACGTCTGGCAGAACTTTACGGAGGACCCCACAGATGAGAAGCGGGTCGTGGAGGAAGCGCTGGAGCGGATCTGCGCGGCCGATGCGGTGGTCACCTATAACGGCGACACCTTCGACCTGCCCTTCCTGCAGCGGCGCGCCGTAAAATATGGTCTCTGCGAAAGGCTGCCGCTGCTCTGGAGCGTGGATCTGTACCGCTGGCTGAAGAAATACTGGCCCGTTGCGCCTTCCATGAAGAGCATGTCCCAGAAATCCGTAGAAGAAGCCATGGGTCTTGCGCCGAAGCGGTCCGACGAGATCCCCGGAGGCGACTGCATCCCTCTGTATAACTACTATCTGCAGACAAAAGATGATTCCGCAAAGCAGACCATCCTGCTGCACAATGCCGACGACGTGCGTCAGCTGGCCCGCATCGCCTGGAAATGCACCTTCCTGCCCTACCACGACATCGCCATGCGCGAAGGGTTCCTGTTTAAGGCCGGACAGCGGAAGATCCTGACGAAAGGCTGTTCCTTCAAAAAGGGGACGCTGCAGCTGCAGGCGAAACTGGATGCCGGACAGATCCCCGTCTCCGCCTACGAAGATCAGTACCATTTGGAGTACGATTCGTTCTCCGGAAAGGCCGAGCTGGCGCTCTTTACCGGGGAGGAAGGACCGTTCCGCTACGTGGATACGCAGTATCTCCCCGGCGACAAGACGGAAATAAAAGAACTCCCCGGATTCCACAGCGGATATCTTATCCTTGCGGAAAACGGAGAGCCCGATCCGAAAGCTGTCAATGCGGCGGTCAAAACGGTTTTGAGCGCCTACTTCGGCGATTAGCGGTCTCTGAGAGAACCGGGATAGATCCGGTCGAATTCCCATTCCTGCGCAGCGAGTTCCCTTTCCTCTCTGCGCTTTTTTGCTGCCTTGTTTGCTTCCTGCGTCTTATAGACCGACAGAGAGACGCACCAGATCAGAAACAGTTTCAGCAGGTTCCATAATGTCTTTTTCGTGTCGCATTTCATAGCGTTTTCCCCCTTTTCTTCCCTTATGCCCTTATGATAGCACCGGCTGGCATCTTCCGCCAAGTCCGTAATGCGAGAATACATAAAACTGTAACAAACGCCCCGAACAGCAGCTCGGCTGGGCCTTGCGGCAGAAGACCGTAGCGCAGCATGCCCAGCGGAGCGTCGCAGACCGCATGGATCAGGACAGCGAACGCAAGCCGTTTTTTATCCCTGCGGCAGAAGGCATCCCACACCAGGATAGACAGCGCCGTGTGACCCGCACAGGCAACGATGCGCTCGTAAATGACGACGCCTGCCTGAACGGCGCCGAACAGTTCGGGCGCCCGGGAAAGCAGCGGATAGACCGTCAGGATGACGATCTCCGCGCCGAAATGACCGATGGCGTAGCCTATCGGTACACCCCGTCCTTCGCAGTGCTGCAGCCCATTGCTGTAGATCCAGTACCGGCCCCACTCTTCGAAGAAGCCGGCGCACAGGCAGGAAAAGACGACGAGCCGCAAAGGACTTGCATTCAGGGCTCTGGTAACAGGTCCGGCGGCACTCAGGAAGAACAGCACGAACACCGTTTCCACGATGGCGGAAAACGCGAAGAATCCCAGTATGCCAAAGCCTACCGGGCGCATGGCGCCGACTCTTTTGCGCCACACTGCGCCGCAGATGAGCGGAATGAGGCAGACGGCAACACAGGAAAGACCGATCCAGAAGGCGCGCATCAGGAGTTTCCTTTCTGCAGGAGCCTTGCCCGTCTGCGGTATACCGCCCTGCGGATGAGCGCGATGACCGCTGCGATCAGGATGAGCAGCGCGATGACCGCGCCGATGGCTGCCAGGGTCACCGTGCCGGGATTTTCGATCCGGGCAAAGCCCCCTTCCTCGTATTTTACCTTGCGCGTCTGGGGCGCCGAATACAGCAGAGGCACCTCGGGAAGCCCGGAATCGCCGGTCCGAAACGACGTCCAGTAATCCGCCAGAGCCATCCATTCCATCACCGGACTGCCGTTTTCGTCCGTCAGAAGACAGCCGCTGAGATCTTCCAGGGGCTGTCCGTCCGCATCCCGCGGCGTAATGACGAAGGTTTTCCAAACCAGGCCGTTCAGATCGTCCAGAAGGTCCGCCGCATACCGGTTGGTGCAGACCTTATACAGCATGTCGTCTTCGATCAGTTCCAGCATGCCGCCGCTGCGCGCCAGTCCGACGCTCGTCACCCGGTCCATCAGGATGCGCTTCGTATTGAATCGGTAATTCAGTCCCGCATAGCTGAGCTTAACGCCGGACTGGGCCGGTCCCAGAGAAGCGTCGATCTCCGTCAGAAGCTTTAGGTCTTTGCCCGAAAGATAGGCGCAGACCAACGGAGCGCCCTCTGCATAGGGGCCCTCTTCTGCCGCATAGCAGATAGAGAACGCATCCGCTGCCGTCAGCGGACCTTCCTTTACGGAAGCGCGGATCGATGCCAGCGGTACGATCGCCACGTCGATATCGGTGATCCCGTTCTGACGGGCTTCGTACAGATAGGAATCCGCGATCATGTCGCCCGTCGTATATTCCTGATGGGTCTCCTGCATCTCCTGCAGCGAGATCATATCGAAGTTGCTGTAGCAGATCGGCTCGTCCGAAGAGAGGTCCAACGCGCCGCAGGGAACTGGCAAAAGAAGCGCGAGGATCAGGATCAGACCGGAAATTCGTTTCTTCATAGGGTTTCTCCTATATGTTCCTGGGCACGGACGAGCCTTGCGTATTCGCCGTTCAGGGCCATGAGTTCTTCGTGGCTGCCCAGTTCCGCGATGCGGCCTCCCTGCAGCACGGCAATGCGGTCGCTGTTTCTTACCGTAGAGAGCCGGTGGGCGATGACGATGCCGGTGCGTCCTTCGCAGAGCTTGTCGAAGGCATCCTGGATATGCGCTTCCGTGACGCTGTCTAGCGCGCTGGTCGCCTCGTCCAGAATGACGATGGGCGGGTTCTTCAGGAAGACCCGGGCGATGGAAACGCGCTGTTTCTGACCGCCGGAGAGCATCACGCCGCGCTCGCCCACATAGGTATCGTATCCGTCGGGCATGGCGCAGATATCCGCATGGATCTCCGCGTATTCCGCAGCAGCCATTACCTCTTCATCCGTGGCGTCCGGTCTGCCGTATCGAATGTTCTCCATGACGGTATCGGCGAACAGGAACACGTCCTGCTGCACGATGCCGATCTGGTCGCGCAGCGATTTCTGGGTCACGCTCCGGACATCCTTGCCGTCCACCAGCACGCAGCCGCCCTTTACGTCGTAGAACCGGGGGATGAGCTGGCAGAGCGTGGTCTTACCGCTGCCGGAGGTGCCGACGAAAGCGATCTTCTGGCCGGGCAGGATCTCCAGATCCACGTGAGACAGGATCTCCCGGCCGCTGCCGGTATCGTAGTGGAACGAGACGTCCTGAAATTCGATATGCCCTTTTGCGTCCGTCAGTTCTTCCGCATCCGGCGCGTCCTGGATAAGGGGCTGCGTGCGCATCAGTTCGAGGAAACGGGAGAAGCCGGCGGTACCTGCCATGTATTGTTCCATAAAGTTGACGAGCTTTTTGATGGGCGTCGTAAACGTGGAGACGTACAGCGTAAACGTCATCAGGCCGATGTAGTCCAGGGTCCCCTTCATGATGAAATAACCGCCTGCCGCGACGACGGCGACGGGCAGGATGGACGTTGCCGTCTCGGAAATGCCGTGGAAGATCGCCAGCTGCCGGAAGGACTCTCCCCTCGCCTTTACGTATTCCACGTTGGCTTGCCCGAACTTTGAGATCTCGGAGTCCTCGTTGGCGAAGGCCTTGGCCGTGCGCATGCCGGAAAGCGACGACTCGATGGCGGCATTGATCTCCGCCATCTTCGCCTTGACGGCGATCTGGGCGATCTTCATGTGGCGGCGCCGCATCATGACGAGAATTGCCAGCGACGGCACCAGGATGAGCATGATGAGGGCGAGCCGCGGCTCGATCGTAAACATGATGGCGATGGCGCCGAGGATCGTGAGCACCGACAGCACCACATCTTCCGGGCCGTGGTGGGCCAGTTCCGCGATCTCGTTCAGGTCCGTCGTGACCCTCGACATCAGTTTGCCTGTGCGGTTGACGTCGTAATACGAAAACGACAACGTCTGCATATGAGAAAAGACGTCCCTGCGCATGTCCGCCTCCACCCTGGCGCCGAACATGTGGCCCCAGCGCGTTACGATGTAATAGAACACGCCCTTCAGCAGATACGCCGCGATGCAGATGAACATGACGGTGTAGAACGCCCGGAAGTTGTTCTCCGGGATGAACCGCTGCATCGAAAGCCGCGACACGTAGGGAAACGCCAGGTCGATGGCCGATACGCAGAAGGCGCTGGCGATATCGATCAGGAATAGTTTCTTATGAGCCGGATAATACGAGAAGAAGATCTTCAGCGCCGGCGTGTTGTTAAAATCGATCTGCTTTTTCATACCCTTCATTATATCAAAAACACGAAAAAGGCACAGCGGGTTAGCCGTGCCTTTTTCTTCATTCGCGTGCGAACGTTGAAACCGTTTTAAAACTCCCGTTTTTCGTACATGCGGATGGACAGTCCCTGGGACAGCACCCACAGGATGGCGACCACGGGAATGCCTATGACCGGATCAAGACCGGACATGCCGGGGACCTTATTAAACATGCCGAATGCGCCGGCCACACCGAACAGCAGGCCGAAAAGCAGATAGTACAGGATGCGCCCTTTCTCTCTGCCGAATTTAAAGATGACGGGGAGAAGAAGGACAGATCCCATCAGACTCATGCAAAAGAACACGCCGGCCGTAGTCAGCGGCGAGAACGGTACCCCCGGATGCAGCGCAGCGTTGATGCCGGCTGAGAAGGTCGACAGAATCGTACCCGCTGCAGAGAACAGGAGTCCCAGCAGGTATTTTTCCATCACGAGATCCTTCGCAGTGACCGGCAGCGTATCTGCATAAGCCGGCCATTTTTCCGCTTCGTCATAACTGAGCATTGAGACGGGAACGAGTCCTGCGATCAGGATCGCGGTATAGAAATACCACTGGAGGCCGTCCATCAGTGCACCGAGAACGAGGAAGACCGCGATCGCGACAGCCGTCGTACGGAGATAGCTCTTCGCCATATACAGATCTTTTCTCAATAAACCTTGCATGTTTACGCCCCCTTTACCATGACGACGAAGAGATCTTCCAAACTTACGGGGCTTAACGACCAGCCTTCCGGCACCGCATCCCGCTTTACAACGGCGCTCACGCCGTAAACGCTGTCCGTGCAGCCGATGACTGCGGCCGGATCGATCGCCTCGAGATTCTCTCTTCTGCAGTGCAGCACGCCGTATTCCGCTACGAGTCTGTCCTTTTCCTCGCAAAGCATGAGTTTTCCTTCGTGCAGGAACGCGATATAATCGCAGACCTTCTCCAGATCGCTCACGATATGGGAGGAGATGAGCACCGCATGATCTTCATCCCGGGTGAACTCCATCAGAAGGTTCATCACCTTATCCCTTGCGACCGGGTCCAGACCGTTGGTGGGTTCATCCAGAAGCAGCAGCTTTGCGCCGTGGGACATCGCTACCGCGATGCCCAGCTTCATCCGGTTTCCCTGGCTGAGTTCCTTGAACTTCTTGTTCATGGGAAGATCCAGCTGTTCTGCCAGTTTCGCAAAGGTCTCCGTCTCCCAGTGGGAAAAGATCCCTTCCATGATGCGGTCCACCTGAGCTGCCGTCAGACAGCCGGACAAGCCCGGCTCTCCCAACACGATGCCCAGATCTTCCTTGTTAGAAGCGATTTCCTCCCTGCTCCGTCCCAGCAGCGTTACTTCTCCGCTGTCCGCTTTGACGATATCCAGCACCGCCTTGATCGTCGTGGTCTTGCCTGCACCGTTCTCCCCGATGAGTCCGAGGATGCAGCCGGCCGGTAGCGTCAGGTCCAGGCTGTCCAGCTTAAAATCCTTATATTCCTTTGTAAGTCCCCTGATCTCCAGTGCGTTCATTCCCTACTCCTTCGTAAGTTCCAGCATGTCCTGCAGGTCCGCGGCGGTAAGACTGTTCCGGTCTGCCAGCACGTGGATCTGCCGCATCAGTTCTTCGATCTTTTTCAGATCTTCCTCCCGCATCAGCTCCCGGTTCTGCACGGCCACATAGCTGCCCTTGCCGGGCATGGTATCGATAAACCCCTCTTGTTCCAGTTCCTCGTAGGCCCGCTTCGTCGTGATGACGCTGATGCGCAGGTCTTTGGCCAGGCTGCGGATGGAAGGCAGCGCTTCACCTTCCGGCAGTGACCCGTCCAGGATCTGCTCTTTGATCTGCGTAGCGATCTGATCGTAGATCGGTACGCCGCTTTTGCTGTCGATGAGAATATACACGTGTCTGATCTCCTTTACTGTTCATATACAGTATATACAGTATATACAGTTTGTCAACACCCTTTTCAAAAAATAAAAAGAGGCACCGGAGGGTGCCTCGTGGCTATCATGTCTCACGTCATCCCGAAAGCCCGGAGACGTTGATTCTACTCCTCCCCGTACGCGTACGAGGTATGCGTGCCGAAGTAATAATAGTACTGCGGGTTCAGTTCGCAGAAGACTGCTCGGTCTCCGCCGGGCTCGCTCACCCGGAACACGGAATACGGACTGGTGCTTCCCGTGTAGTATATCATCAGGGGCAGACCGTCCTCCCTGTTGTCGAGCACATAGAGGCTCAGGCAATTCCGGGAATCCAGCTCGTCCAGCACCCGCTGCGACAGTTTTGCGCGATACAGCGGTGCATCCGGGTCATCCAGCACCACATGGGATTCGTGGCGCTGGTCGTGGACCGAATAGCCGCCGTTCTTGTTCTCCTCCGCATCCACCGGCATTCCGTAATATCCTTCGTCGATCAGCTTCTGAAGATCCGCGCAGGTACCGACCTGCTCGAACACCACGTCCCCTTCCTGCAGGTCGAAATTCGCTTTGACGCTGGCGATCTTTATGTCCGCAAACGCCTCAACATAGAGTTTTCGGTACCAGCGGATCTGATCGTCGTAGCGCAGCGAGGCGCTCGCCAAAACGTTCTGCGCATGGGTATCCGGGTACCAATCGTCGCCGCTGAGAGCATCGAGGCCTTCTGTAAGGAGAAAGACTTCGTTGCTGCCCTTCACATACGGCTTAAGCGCTTCGTAAAACGCTTCGACCGCCCTTTCTCCGGTTTCCCTGTCCTCCGTCTGCAGCGCAATCTGCAGACCATCCAGTCTCGGCCTTTCCTCCGCCAGATAGGTGCGGATATCGCCGTCGTAATAAGCGGTAAAGACACTTTCGTCGAAGGAATCGTAGTTTGTCCGGTTGAGGGCTGCCGGCGTCGCTTGATAGGGGACCGGGAAAGCGGCAAGAAGAGGCTGCAGGATCTCCTGTTCGAAGTCCGACCGGATCTGGTCCGCCTGCGCGTTGTCTGCGAACGTTTCCAAGCTGTCGTCCCAATAGACCGAGGAGCCGTCGCTCATTTCGTAAGCCCGGTCCTCTACGCCCAGATAGCCGAACAGGCCGTTGTTGCCGGCCTTGTAGCTATCGACGATCTCCACGTCCTTTTTGCTGTATTTATTTTGATAATACTTCAGCGCCTTCTTTTCGACGCGATCATAATGCGCACGGTCCATGCAGCCGCTAAGCAGCGCGGAAAACGCCAGAGCCAGCGCTAAAAGAACTTCTTTCCGAACCCGCATTTTTTTCTGCCTCTCTCAAAAACAGGGCCCGGCACAGCCGGACCCTGGTCTTTTCCTTATCGTTTACTTTCTTTCGAAGAACTTCTTCAGGATGTCGGAATTCTCCGCGAAATCGGGTGTACCGACGGCTTCCCAGGACTTGCGGACGATCTCCTTCACCTCGCCCAGCTTCATATCCAGTGCGGTGCTCTTGATCTTGGCGGGTCCGATGAGGCAACCTCTGCGGAAGCGCTCGGGATAATCTGCCCACTTCTTGCCCTTCTCCTCCAGCATCTTCTTGATCGTCTCGGGGTTCTTTCCTTCGACTTCCTTCGCGCCGAATTCCGCAGCGCCGGCCAGCTGTACGCTGTTGGCAGCGGCTTCCTGCTGGCACCACAGGATATAGTTGCGGACTTCCCAGATGTCGGGCAGGCAGAACGCACGGCTGTCGAAGGCGGCGGTCCACTGCTTCGATCCGTAGATCTTGTCCAGTTCCACGTCGTGGAGCTTGGAGACTTCTTCGGCGAAGGCCTTGTTGAAGGCCAGGGTCGCCATGGAGGCGGACAGCGCTACCATCTTGTTGACGCAGCCGTCGCACCAGCTCTCGGTCTTGTCATCTTCCGTAACGTCGTTCAGCACCAGGGAAATCTTATCGGACTGGGTATAGGCAAAGACGACGCCGGAGATCTGCTGGCACAGATCCTGCGCAGTCTTCATCATGCAGCGGGAGAACAGATCGTCGAAGGGCTGCTCAAATCCTTTGCAGAAACCGGCGCCGCCTTTCATGTCCAGACGGATGACTTTCGGCGTGCGCAGGGTGAGCCAGTTCTTGGTGACGGTCTCATATTGCTTCATTCTATCGCGAAGCGTAAGTGCTTTGCTCATGTTGGATCCTCTCTTTCGGTTATTGGGAAATTTACATACGTACAGTTTACCACAGATCAAAGACCCTGTGTTGCTGTTTTACGCTTTTCCGTACTTCTCCTTCAGATAGATCATGGCCTGCCGGTAGCCGTCGATCCCCTGTCCTGCAATGCGTTTTTCGCAGGCCATGCCGGCGTAGGAGATCTGACGGAAATCCTCCCGGTTGTCCACGTCGGAGATGTGTACCTCCACCGCAGGGATGGAGACGGCCTTGAGCGCATCCAGAATGGCGATGCTGGTGTGGGTATAGGCAGCCGGATTGATGACGATGCCGTCGGTCTTCCCGTAAGCTTCCTGGATCCGGTCGACGATGGCACCTTCGTGGTTGGACTGGAAGCACTCGGCCTCCAGACCTTCCTCTTCCGCTATTTTAGCCACCAGATCCAGCAGTGCCTGGTAGTTCTGCGTGCCGTAGACACCGGGTTCCCGGATGCCCAGCATATTGATGTTCGGTCCGTTGATGATAAGGATCTTCATGTTATAGCACCTATGATATTCCTCGGGGTCCTGTCGCAAGGCAACCTTCCCCATCCCTTGCGCTTACGCGCCGGGCGGGGCCCCTTCCTTCGCGCCACCCCTCGGATCAATCTCTAAAAATGTAAAATATCCTTTGCAGCAGATTCTACTGAATCATTATTATAAATAATATAATCGGCGTATTTCTCGTATAACAGCTTTCGCTCTACATAAATCTGATTTATGTCTTTTGACAGCGAGATCGGCCGCCCTTCTTTTGCAAGCAGAGCCAGATCCCTTTGGATCCAGACGATGCGGCCGTTCTGGTGCAGCAGCGGGTAGTTCTCCGGACGGGTCACGCAGCCGCCTCCGGTAGAAAGGATGACCCCAGACAGTTTCCCCAGGTCCGCCAGCACTTCTGTCTCTATTTTGCGGAAACTCTCCTCCCCACCTTCGGCGAAGATCTCGGGAATGAGCTTACCCGTCCGCCTTTCGATCTCCTCGTCCGCGTCGTACAGAGGCCTGTTGGTCCGCTTTGCCAGCTCCTTCGCCACGGAAGTCTTGCCGCAGCCGGGCATGCCGATGAGGACGATGTTTTCCTGCCGGTCTTTCAGAAGATCGTAGATGCGCTGCACGTCTGCCGCCGACTGCAGCGGATCCATGGCCGGATGGGCCGGGTCATCCGCGGTAAAGACGCGGCTCGCCGCTTCCGCCTGCGCCACCAGCATGTACAGACCGCCGAAAGCAGGCACGTCCAGTTCCTCCGCCTGCAGCATCAGGGCTGTTCTGGCTGGATTATAGACGATGTCGAACAGGGCCTTCAGGCGGGGAAAAGCCTTCAGATCCAGGGGTTTTGCGCCGTTGCCGGGATACATGCCCACAGGCGTCGTGTTGACGATGAGCTCCGCATCTTCGTGTTTCTGCAGATTCTCGTAATTGTCTGCGCCGCTGCGGGAGATAACGACGGTCTCCCCCGCCCCCAGGTCCTCCAACACGGCCTTTACCGTTACCGAGGCGCCGCCGCTGCCGAGGACCAGGCATTTGCAGCCCTTGACGGAAACGCGGCTCTTCTTTACAAGGGCGAGAAAGCCGGCATAGTCCGTGTTGTCGCCGTAGAGGATGCGGCTGCCGTCTTCCGCGGTGCGCACGGCGATCGTGTTGACGCTGCCCAGCTTACGCGCCGCCGGACTCAGCTTCGTGCACAGCGCCGCCGCCGTCTTTTTATAGGGGATCGTAACGTTCAGGCCGTCGAATTCCCCATGGCGAAGAAAGACCTCCGCCTCCGCAGGGGTCTTCTCGTACAGTGCGTATTCGTAATCGCCCAGCAGGGCGTGGATCTCGGGAGAATAGCTGTGCCCCAGTTTTTCCCCCAGCAATCCGCATTTGCGCATGGTCTCCTCCTATACGATCTCGCTGTAGCTGCCCAGATAGATGAATTCTTCGGAAATGCTGTCCATATCCGCCATCAGCTGGGTGAACCGGGGCGAATATACGGAATTCTCCAGATCGAAATAGAACATGAATTCGAAATTGCGGTCCGGCAGCGGACGGGATTCCAGCTTGTTCAGGTTGATGCCCAGCGCATAGAACCGCGACAGCACCTTGTACAGAGAACCGGGCGTATGGGGCAGCACCATCATCAGGGAGGTGCGGTCCGCACCGGGATAGATCTCCGGATCCTTCGCGATGCACACGAAGCGGGTGTAATTATTGCTGCTGTCCTGCACCGAAGCCTTCAGGCAGGTGAGCCCATACAGATCCATACAGCTGCGCGAAGACAGCGCCGCCACATCGGTGCGGTCCGACGATGCCACGATCTTAGCTGCCACCGCCGTGTTCTCCACGGGAACGGCTTTGACCCCGGACAGTTCCGAAAGGAATCCCCGGCATTGGGAGATGGCCTGCTCGTGGGAATAGACTTCCCGGATATCCTGCAGTTTCGTCCCCGGTTTGACCAGCAGATTGTGGTCGATCTTCACCCGCACGCTGCGGACGATATGGAAGTGATGCTTCAGCATCAGGTCGTACACCCGGTTGACTGTACCTGCCGTGGAGTTCTCCACCGGCAGTACGCCATAGCGGCATAGTCCTTTGTCGACGGCGGAAAACACCGCGTCGAAGGTCTCGAAGAAGAAGAGATTTGGATATTTGAACAACCGTTCCGCTGCGGTCTGGGAGTAGGCTCCCTCCACGCCCTGGCAGGCTACGACGGCCTTTTCCGGAAACAGAGGCGGCGTATTCCGGATCGCCTGTTCTATCCGTTCAGAGACCTCGCTGCTCTCCCCCAGCGTTCTGTGCTGATACGTCTTGGAGAGGTCCATCAGCAGAGAATACAGCGACAGCCCATAGTCCCGCAGATGTTCCGGCAGCTGCTCGTTCACCGCTTCCAGTTTGCTGCGTTCCCTAGCGCCGTCATAAATGGGAAGACGGTTCTCCTTCTTGTATTTCGCAATCTCGGCGGAGACTTCCATCCGCTCCTCGAACAGACGGACCATCTGCTCGTCGATCTCATTGATCTTCTCTCTGCAATCCTTCAGATCCATTTTTCTCTCCTGCCTTATCCTATGAATGCCTTATATTTTTCCTGTTCCAGCAACGCGTCCAGGATCGCCAGCGCCACCGCCGCTTCCACTGCCGGAACAGCTCTTCTGGCGATGCAGGGGTCGTGCCTTCCCGGGACGGATATCTTACAGTTTTCCATCGTCTTCAGGTTTACGGTATCCTGTTCTTTTGCGATGGAAGGCGTCGGTTTGAACGCTGCCCGCACCACGATGGGACTTCCCGTCGTAATGCCACCCAGGATGCCGCCGCAGTGATTGGTCTTTAAGAACACCCTGCCGTCCCGGATCTCGTATGCGTCGTTGTTTTCGCTGCCCTTCAGCGCCGCAGCGCTGAAGCCTTCCCCGAATTCCACGCCCTTTACGGCAGGGATGCCGAAAACAGCAGAGGCGATGCGGTTCTCCATGCCGTCGAACATAGGGTCGCCGAGGCCTGCCGGAACGCCTGTCGCAACGCATTCCACGATGCCTCCGACGGAATCCCCTTCCGCCTTCGACTGTTCGATCGCCTGCAGCATGGCTTCCTCGCTTTCCGTTATGCCGCCAATGGCGGTGACCCTTCCAGCCACCTCGATCCCCTGCTTTTTGAGGATCTGCAGCGCGATGCCGCCCGCGATGCACAGAGGCGCTGTCAGCCGGCCGGAGAAATGGCCGCCGCCGGTCTTATCCTGAAAGCCGCCGTACTTGACCTCCGCCGTATAGTCTGCATGACCCGGCCGGGGTGTGTCCGCGATCGACGCATAATCGGAAGAATGCTGGTCGCTGTTGCGGATGATGGCGGTCACCGGCGTGCCGCAGGTCTTTCCATCCTTGACCCCGCACAGAAACTCCGGCGTATCGCTTTCCTTTCTCGCCGTGGAAAACCGGTCTTTGCCCGGCGCCCTGCGGTCCAGGAAAGCCTGCAATTCTTCGGTATCGATGGCGATGCCCGCCGGCAGTCCCTCGATCGTGACGCCGATCGCAGCCGCATGGGATTCCCCGAAGATCGTAACTCTTATATTCTTTCCGTAGGTGCTGCTCATACTCTCTGTAAACTCCCTAGATCTTCCCAAAACGCCGGATAGGATTTCGAGACGCAGTCCGGCTGATCGACCGTCACCGCTTGTTCGCACCGGCAGACGGCAACGGCTGCCGCCATGGCGATGCGGTGGTCACCGAAGGGATCGACGGTGCCGCCTTTCAGCATACGCTGACCCCGTATCCTCATGCCGTCCGGGAACTCCTCCGTCTCCGCCCCCAGCGCGCGAAGCATGGCCGAAGTGCTGCGGATGCGGTCGGATTCTTTCAGCCGCAGACGCGCCGCGTTTACGATGCGGGTCTCCCCTTCGCTCAGAGCAGCGACGACCGATAACGCCGGCACTGCGTCCGGGATCTGGGAGGCATCGATCTCCGTGCCCTTCAGAACGCCTTTCTGCACCAGGATGCCTTCTTCTGTGCGGGAGACTTTCGCACCGAACCGCTCCAGCACATCCAGCGCTTTTTTATCGCCCTGGGCGGAAGCAGGATCCAGTCCTTTTACCAGGATCCCTTCTTCGCTGAACGCACCCATGCAGAGGTAAAACGTCGCGGAGGAATAGTCCCCTTCGGCCTGCAGGCTTTCCGGCAAAGCGTATTTCTGTCCGCCGTTTACCGTCCACTGCAGTCCGTCCTTCTCAAAGACGATGCCGCTCTGCCGCAGGACCGCCTCCGTCATATCGATGTACGGCTTAGACTCTGGCGTACCCACTACCTGCAGTCTGCTTTGCCCCTGTAAGGCTCCAAATGCCATCAGGAGCCCCGAAATAAACTGGGAGGATATATTTCCCGGTAAAACATAATCGCCGGCTGTAAGCCGTCCTGAGACCTTCAGACGGTCTCCTTCCTGCTTCAGGGTCATGCCGTGCGCCGCCAGCTGTTCGCCGTACTCCGCCAGAGGCCGTTTCGAAAGCCTGCCCTGCATCACGAAGGTGCAGTCGGCACCCAAAAGGCCTGCGACAGGAAGCAGAAAGCGCAGCGTGGAGCCGCTTTCGCCGCAGTCCAGTTCCACGCCGGATGGACTACTGCTCCGGTCCAGAGGGCTTACATGCAGAACGCTCTGCGGACCGTCTTCCGAGACCGTTATCTTCGCGCCAAGCGCGTTCAGGCAGCGCACCGTCGCCGCGATATCCTCCGAAAGGCCGCGGTACGAGATCGCCACAGGACGCTCTCCCAGCGCCGCGCAGATCAGCAGCCTGTGCAGCTGCGATTTGCTGGAAGGTACCTGCAGGGTGCCGATGCGGACACCGGGCTGCAGAACGACCGTATTCTGTTGTCTTACGACGCTGTCTACCATGCCAGTCCCGCCTCGATCCAGTCCTGAAGATCCTTCGTTTCGATGCGGACGAGTTCGCAGTTTCCGATGCTGCGGGGCACCACCAGGTCTATGGCGTACTGCGACGACTTCTTGTCCGACATGGCTGCCTCCGCCAGCTGTTGCGCCGGGTACGCTGTAGTCACGGGCAGTCCGTACAGCTGCAGCGTCTCCTCGAGCAGGCGGGCATCCGCCTCGTCCATATAGCCTTTGCGCACGGCCGCTCTCGCCATAATGGCCATCCCTGCCGCAACAGCGCTGCCGTGGGACTGCCCGTAATGGCTGCAGTGTTCGATGGCATGGCCGAAAGTGTGACCCAGATTGAGCTTCTTACGCTCGCCCCGGTCGAATTCGTCCTGTTCCACCACGTTCCGCTTGAAGGAAACGCAGGTCTCGATGATCTCCTCCAGATCCTTCGCCAGTTTCTGCTTCAGGCTCTGCCCGGTGCGATCAGTCTCCGCCAGTGCCTTCAATTTCAGGAAGAAGTCCCGGTCGTACAGCACGCCGTATTTGATGACTTCGGCACAGCCGTCCCGGAACACATCGTCCGGCAGCGTTTTGAGCGTCAGCGGGTCACAGAGGACCAGCGACGGCTGGCAGAACGCCCCGGCCAGATTTTTGCCTGCGGGCAGGTCGATCGCCGTCTTGCCGCCCACGGAGGAATCCACCATGGCCAGCAGCGTCGTGGGGATCTGCACGTAGGAGATGCCGCGCAGATAGGTCGCAGCGGCAAAGCCCGCCATGTCACCCGTCACGCCGCCGCCCAGGGCTACCAGACAGTCTTCGCGGGTGAGCCGGTTCTCCGCCAGGAACGCCAGGATCTCCGCATAGTGCCCGATGTTCTTGTTTTGTTCTCCGGGCTCCAGAATGTACTGCGCACAGGATAGCCCCGCATCCCACAGATCGCCTTCCACCGGTCCTCCGTGGGGAACAAAAGCGTTTCCGTCGCAGACGACAGCAGCTTTGACGGCCTTCGGGCAGACCTTTGCGGTCTCTTCTCCCGCATAGGACAGGATGCCCTCCCGGATCAGGATATCGTAGCCCTTACCTACATTCACGTGCACGCAGCGGGTCTTCTGCGTCTTCTTACCTGCCATCCACTTCCGCCTTCTTTCTGCGGCCCTCGTCCAGCAGCCGGATGAGTTCCTCCCGGTCCCCGGTTTCCAGCGCATAGCGGTATTCTTCCATGCTCTCCATAAACCAGTCGATCTCCTTCAGCAGATTGTCCCGGTTCTCCAGGAACAGCTCTGCCCACATGCCGGGGTTCAGCCAGGCGACGCGGGTCATGTCCTTGTAGCTGCCGGCAGAGAAACCCTTGTGCATCGCCGCCGTATCGCTCTTGATGTAGGCGTTGGACACCACGTGGGCCATCTGGGACGTAAAAGCGATCATCTCGTCGTGTTTGTCCGCCGTCGTAAAGGAAAAGCGCCCGAATCCCGCGGGCTTCAGCAGTTCCTCCGTCCTGCCCAGCAGGTTTACGTCGTCCGCATCCATCGGCACCAGCACCATGGGGGCATTGTGGTACAGGTTCGCCCGGGCGTATTTAAAGCCGGAGTATTGGGTGCCGGCCATGGGATGACCGCCCACAAAGTGAAAACCGTACTCCTCCGCCACCGGGAACAGCGCTTCGCACACCGCCCGCTTCGTGCCGCAGCAGTCGATGACGATTGGCTTTTTGCCGAAATGCGGCGCCATGCGTTTGACCCATTCGATGGCAGCCTCCGGATAAATGGTGACCAGCACCAGATCGCAGCTGCCCACGTTCTCCTGGGTCAGTTCCCCGTCCACGGCTCCGCTGATCCTGGCAAAGTCCAGGACGGACGCTGTGCGGTTGCAGGCCAGCACTTCCCAGCCCGCCTCTTTGTATGCCTTGGCAAAGGAGCCTCCGATGAGGCCCAGGCCCACGATGCCGCAGATCATTGTACGATCTCCCGGATCTGGCGCACCTTGCCCATCAAAGCATCGAATTCCTCCGGCTTTAAGGACTGGGCGCCGTCGCACAGCGCGTGCATCGGGTCGTTGTGGACTTCTATGATCAGTCCGTCGCAGCCGCTGGCCGTGGCCGCCATGGCCATGGGAGGCACGAGCCTTGCGATGCCGGTCGCGTGGCTGGGATCCACGATGATGGGAAGATGGGTGAGTTCCCGCAGCATGGAGACCGCCGCCAGGTCCAGCGTATTTCTTGTGTAGTCATCGAAGGTACGGATGCCGCGTTCGCAGAGGATCACCTTCTCGTTGCCGCCCGCCATGATGTATTCGGCACTCATCAGCAGTTCTTTCAGGGTATTGGCGAGACCTCTCTTCAGCAGGATGGGCTTATCCAGCTTGCCGACGGCCTTCAGCAGCTCGTAATTCTGCATGTTGCGGGCGCCGATCTGGATGACGTCCACATTCTCGAACAGAGGCAGGTCGTCCACGCCCATGCACTCCGTTACCAGAGGCAGTCCCGTCTCCTGCTTTGCGATCTCCAGCAGGCGCAAGCCTTCGCCGCGCAGTCCCTGGAAGTCGTAGGGCGAAGTTCTGGGCTTGAAGGCGCCGCCCCGGAGCATGTCCGCGCCGGACGCTTTTACGGCTTTTGCCACGGTCACGATCTGTTCCTCTGTCTCCACGGAGCAGGGTCCTGCGATGACCACGAAATTGCCCTTGCCGATCTTCACATCCCCCACTTCCACGATGGTGTCGTCGGGATGGAACTTGCGGTTGCTCTTCTTGAACGGATCCGTGATCCGCTTGACGGAATCCACGATGCCCAGGGATTCGATCAGATCCATGTCCACCTGGGTGGTGTCGCCCACCAGGCCCAGCACGGTCTGATAATCGCCCTGGGAGATATGTACGGTAAGACCCTGCTGCTTGAGCCATTCCACCAGCTGGTCTCTCTTTTCGTCCTGTACGTTATGCTTCAATACTACGATCATTGGTAAATACTCCTTTAACCTTATAAGTATACCTGAAATCTTCCGGATATGATACTGCAGGGATACAAAGAAAAGCGGTCCTGCACGAAGCAGGACCGCTTTTGGACTTGTATCTCTTCCGGCAGTCTATGCTCGCGCAGCGTCTATGGGAAAGGCACCGTAAAAGTAGCCTCCGAAATAGAAGCCAAAGAAAGCATCATAAAAGAAGCCGGAAACTGCGCTGTAGAGTGTCTTGCTATTTTTGTTCATCGTCTCTGACTCCTTTCTGCCGAAATTATGGATATACGATAGCACTTTCGTTTTGTTTCGTCAACAAATATTTCGGAAATTTATTGTTCTTCTGCAACACTTTCTTCCGGGTCAGGCTCTGCCTGCACCGCCTCCGGCGAGACGCTCTGGGTGTTGGGCTTCATCTCCTGATAGAAGCTGGAGATGCCCGTCTGATCTTCGGTGTAGCCCGGATTCGGCGGCGTCTGGTTGGTGATCTCCTCGCCCTTGTGCTTCTTCCACAGGATCAGGATGACCGCCACCACGAGCAGCGTCGCGACGACAGCGATGATCAGCAGGCCTTTGAGAACGGAAGTTGCCACCCCTTTAGCCTTGTCCGCCTTATCCTTGAACGCAGAGAGCGGATTGTCGGCCTGCCAGAACGGGTCTTCCCCGGTCGGAAGCTCACCTGACGCATATTCCGCGTAGTTTTCGTCGAAATAGTCGTAGATGTCGTCCGACAGATCTCCTATTGCGGAAGAGTTGCGGAAATCCATCAGACCGCAGGCCTCGGCCGCCTCCAGATATCCCATGTCGCTGGGCAGTGCGGTCACCTGCATGTAGCGGTCCACCGCTCCGTCCCAGTCCTCCAGAGACTGGCGCCAGATATCCAGTGCAGACAGCGCGGAAGTGGCATAGGACACGTAATAGCAAGGCATATCGAAGTTGTGGGACACATCCACCCATTCATAGGCTTCGCAGCCGCTGCCGTCCATGCCGTATTCGTAGGACAGCCGTTCCGCCAGATCGTTGATCTCGTCCAGGGTCATATACGGATCTTCGTAGACTTCCCGCTGGAATTCGTCGTACATGCAGCCGGACAGAATGGAATTCAGCATGCGGAACAGGACATCGATCGTCATGAACGGCGCATCGATCCCGTACAATTCGTCCGCGTAGTGCGTGATCAAAAGTTCCAGCGCCTGAGAGTGGATCTCCGCTACGTCCAGGACGGAAGCCATGTAGACGCTGGGAGTCGGATCGTGATACGCAGCATTGAAGTGGCCGAATTCATGGACGATATCCGAATAATCCTGATACGTATCGTAGGGGCTGTTGAAGATAAAGGCGGAGCGGAACCCCGGCAGATTGTCGGTGTAGCCCGTGGCAGCCTTCTTGTCCGACCATTCCAGATCGTAGGTCTTATTGCGGCGCAGGTAGGCGAACGCTTCCGTCAGATCCGGATGGATGCGCCCGATAAAGGGTTCGATCTTGTCCAGGATCTCCTCTTCGTCGTAGAAATCTTCCACGCTTTCCGGATAATCCAGACCCCACCAGGCATCGTAGATCTCATAATACAGAGGCACAAAGTAGTATTTGGCGATCTTGCAGAATTCTTTGATATCCTCCGGATCGTAATCTCTGCCGTAGCTGTCGAAGGCATACTCGTAATAGTTATCGTATCCGTTCCACTCGGCGATCTCGTCTCTCACCTGCAGCAGATCCAGGAAGATCGGTCCGCAAAGCTCGTTTTCCTTTTCCATCGCCTCGTCGTAATCGTCGATGTCCGCAGCCTCCGCCACGGCGCTGTAGTACTCCTGGACCAGGCGGTTCTCCTCTTTATAGAGTTCCTCCAGTTCGTCCGTCTCTTCGACGTACGTCTCGATCCAGTCGATCCAGCTATCCTGCAGCTGTGACCGCAACAGCGTACCGTTCGGTCCGTGCAGGATGTTCTGCATCGCCACGTAGAAATCGTCCTGGGCGTCTGTCAGCGCGTCGTACATCTCATCGGATGCCTCTGCCGCCCGGGTGCTGTTGACGTCCGCGTAATAGGCGGCATCCGCCAGCACATATTGGTCGTAGCACTCGTCCAGTTCGTCCAGGATCTGCTGATAGACCGCCAGGAATTCGCTGTCGGGCACCGTCTTGTCCATGTTCTGCAGCTGCTCGAGAAGCGCATCGAACGTGTCGTCGTCCCAGCCTTTATACTGCAGATCGCCCGCCGTAAGTTCCTTGTGATCTATGGGGTCATAGCCCTCGAATCCGGACGCAAAAACGGCTGCGCTGCCGCCTACCATCAGGCAGACAGCCAGCAAGACAGCCGTCAGTTTTGCAAATGCTTTTCTCATGATACTGTTCCCCTTCTGTTTCTTTTTCCAAAGAGATCTCAGGAACAGTATACCATAAATGCGGGTCTATTCGTATCTTTCGTCGATCACGCGCTTCGTCTTCTTTTCGCTTCTGGGCAGCAGGCCGATCTCCACGACCTTGACGAGCGGTGTAAAGCCGATCTTGCCTTTGACGGTGGCAGCGATGCGGTCCGCCAGCTCCAGGAAGTTGACGGAGCCGTTCGTCTCCACGTACAGACGCATGGTATCCTTGCCGTCCAGGTGGGAGATGCGGATCTGGTATTCGCTGGACACTTCGGGGAAGCCGGCCAGGATCTCCTCGATCTGGCTGGGGAATACGTTGACGCCCTTGATCTTCATCATGTCGTCGCTGCGGCCCATGATCGTATCCAGCCGCGGGAATTTACTGCCGCAAGGGCATTCTCCGGGGATGATCCGGGACAGGTCGTGGGTCCGGTAGCGGATGAGCGGCGCCCCTTCCTTGACGAGCGTCGTAATGACGACCTCGCCCATCTCGCCGTCGGGAACGGGCTTTCCCGTGACGGGATCGATGATCTCGATGTACAGATAGTCGTCCCAGTAGTGCATACCGGTCTCATACTGGCAGTTGATGCCGATGCCGGGTCCGTAGATCTCCGTAAGACCGTAGATGTCGTACAGTTCGATGCCCAGGGATTCGGCAATGCGTTTTCTCATCTTTTCGCCCCAGCGTTCGGAACCGATGACGCCCTTCTTCAGCTTGATCTTATCCTTGATGCCGCGTTTTTCGATCTCTTCCGCCAGCAGCAGCGCGTAGGACGAAGTGGAGCACAGAACGGTGCTTCCCATGTCCATCATCATCTGCAGCTGCTTTTCCGTGTTGCCCGGGCCCATGGGGATGACCATGGCACCCAGCTTTTCCGCGCCGTACTGGAAGCCGATGCCGGCGGTCCACAGACCGTAGCCCGGCGTGATCTGGATGCGGTCACGGTTCGTGATGCCCGCCATCTCGTAGCAGCGCTTGAACATGATGCCCCAGTCGTCCACGTCCTTCGCGGTATAGGGGATGATGACGGGAAGACCCGTAGTGCCGGAAGAAGAATGGATGCGTACGATCTGCTCTTCCGGGGCGGTCATGAGGCCCAGCGGATAGGCTTCCCGCAGGTCTGCCTTCTCGGAAAAAGGCAGTTTTTCGAAATCTTCCGGCGTTTCAATGGAATCGAATCCGGCTTCCGCCAGTTTTTTGCCGTAGAAGCTGCCGGCTTTTACCAGCGCGCCGATCTGTTTGTTGACCTGTTCGATCTGTGCTTTTGAGATCTGCATACGATGTCCTTTCTAGTTTTGAGGCGCCCTCCGGGGTCCTGTCGCAGGGCACTCTTCCCCATCTCTTGCGCTTACGCGCCGGGCGGGGCCCCTTCCCTTGCGCCACCCCTTTGGGCGTCTTCTTAATCAAAATAACAGAATGCCTTTTTATTGAGGTCTAAGAATTTGGGAGGAACGTTGTCTTCGATCGCGAAGAGCATGCTTTCTTTTTTGAGGCCCAGCGCGTCCGCGTGGAATGCGGCACTCAGAAGAAGAAGGTTCAGCACTTTGGAAGAGCGCAGTTCTTCGAAGGCCTTCTCGACTTCCACGATCTGCAGATGGGTCACATACTCCTGTAAATACCGCCTCATCAGAGAAGGATCGTAGCCGCCGCCAAGGCTGGCCGTTACGGGCATTACGGCGCGGTCCGCCGCGATGACCCTTCCATCTTTCTTCAGATAGGGCAGCTGCCGAACGGCCTCTCCCAGTTCGAAGCCCAGGATGAGGTCTGCCTCTCCGAGCCCGATCATGGGAGTGTTCACCCCTTCTCCGATGCGGATGTGGGAAAACACGCTGCCGCCGCGCTGGGCCATGCCGATGGTCTCGGCGCTCTGCACGGGAAGTCCTTCTTTCATGGCTGCCGCGGAGATGAGGCGCGACGCCAGGACGGTGCCCTGTCCGCCGACACCGCACAGGATGATATTCTTACTCATGGCGAGCCTCCTTTCCCGCAGGTGCGATGGCACTGACTGGGCACAGCTGGCTGCAAAGCCCGCAGCCGGTACACTGCCCTTCGTCGATGACAGCTCGTCCGTCTGCAAAGGTCAGTGCCGGGCAGCCGATCTCATCGATGCAGGTGCGGCAGCCGATGCAGGCGTCCTCATCCACAGCGCATTTGCCTGCCGGTTTTGCGATCGCGATGCAGGGCGAACGGAAGATGATCGCCTTGACGCCCTGCTGCGCTGCCACGCGCTTTATGCAGGCGACAGCAGCTTCGTGATCCAATGGATCCACGGTCTCCACGCAGGTCAGGCCGATGCCCTTCAGCACGCTTTCGATGCTGATGGCCGGCACGTTCTCCCCCATCATGGTCCGGCCGGTGCCGGGATGAGGCTGGTGACCTGTCATGGCCGTGGTGGAATTGTCCAGAACGACCAGCGTAAAGTCCGCCTGATTGAATACCCCGTTGATGACGGACGGGATCGCCGAAGCGAAGAACGTGGAATCGCCCACGAAGGCGAAGCAGCTCGTATCCGGTTCTGTATGGAACACGCCCTGGGCGATACCGAGACCGGCGCCCATGCACAGGCAGGTATCCACCATATCCAAAGGCATCGCGTTTCCGAGGGTATAGCAGCCGATATCGCCGCAGTAGATCGACTTTTTCCCCTTCATGGCCTGTTTGACCGCGTAGAACGAAGCCCGGTGCGGGCATCCTGCACATAACACGGGAGGACGCACCGGAAGCGGCGGGAGATCGAGGGAACTGCCTTCCGTCAGTTTCTTTTCCAGGAAAGCCGCGACGGTCTTTTTGACGCTGTCCACGGTATTTTCGCCGGCGGACGGCGTATCGCCCGTCAGTTTGCCGCGAATCTTTACGTGCAAGCTGTGTTTGCCGCACAGATACGCCAGTTCCCGCTCGATGACGGGATCCAGTTCCTCAAGACAGAGGACTTCATCCAGGCCTTCCAGGAACTGCAGCGCCAGTTCTTCGGGGAACGGGAACGGCGTTCCGACCTTGAGCAGGCGGACGTTTCCCAGTTCTTTGAGGGCTTCCCTTGCATAGGTATAACTGATGCCGCCCGCCGCGATGCCTTTGCGGCAACCGGCGTTCGCGTCGGTTTCCGCTTCGATGCGGTTGAACCGCAGCTGCGAAAACTCCGCCGTCAGAGCGGCGTTTCTCTTTTCGATCCGCTGGTGGTTCGCGAAGGATGCTCTGGGGAAGATGACCCATTTCTTCGTATCTTTGATAAACCCTTCCGGTCTATGGGAAACGTATTCCGCTGCGTCTTTTACGTCGATGGACGCATAGCCGTGGGAAACTCTCGTCGTAGGCCGCACAAAGACCGGCGTGCCGTACTTTTCGGACAGCGCAAAGGCTTCTTCCATCATGTTGTAGGCTTCCTGCGCCGTGGACGGGTCAAAGCAAGGAACCTTGGAGAACCGCGCAAAGCTGCGGGTATCCTGTTCCGTCTGCGAACTGATGGGACCCGGGTCATCCGCGACGAGAACGACCATGCCGCCCTTTACGCCCACATATTCGACGCACATCAACGGATCTGACGCCACGTTCAGTCCCATCTGCTTCATGGTGACCAGCACGCGGCTGCCCGCATAAGCGGCGCCAGCTGCCACTTCCATGGCGGTCTTTTCGTTGATGGACCATTCCACATAACAATCCTGCGGTCTGTGCTTCGCCACCGTTTCGAGCACCTCCGTGGAAGGTGTGCCGGGGTAGCCGCATACCAGGTCGACCCCGGCAGCGATCGCACCCATGGCGATGGCTTCGTTGCCCATTAAGAATTCTTTATGCAAAATATCACCTCGCTGTATTGACAGTCTAAAAGTAAGGACCTTCCTGCACCTTATCCTTGACGTATGCCATCAGGGCGTTTACGTCGAACGGGCAGGTATCCGCAGCGTCGCCGCTGGCACCGATCTCCAGTTTTTCACCGGAAGCGTATTTCACGTACAGATAATAGCTGTGACTGCGCACGTTATTCGTTTTATAGTAGCCGTTGAGAGACGGCAGTTCCAGTTCCTGGATGAGATCCGCCAGACCCTCCGCGTAAGAGGCGTCTTCCGTGCCGTTGTATCTGGCAGCAATATAGGAGTCGCCCATGATGTCGACATCGTTCTGGTACGAGCCGTCCTCCAGACGTTCCAGGGACCAGGAGAAATTGCCGTGGGGCCAGTCCTCATCCAATCCGTAGGAAACGCCGTCGATCTTCAGGGTCAGCGAAAACGTTTCGATCTCCCGGGATGCGATCGTCTTGGGCAGATCCTTGGATTTGTCGCGGATCTCTCTTTCCGCTGCCAGCGCCTCTTCCCGTACGAAATGATAGTCGTGCCCTTCTGCGTCCAAGATCTGCTCGTAGGCGGACAGCGTACCGTCGTCGAGGATCTGCAGCTTCGACATCGCGCCGAATTCATAGTCCTTATCGCTGTTGATATAGCGCAGGCTTCCTTCGCTCTCCAGGTGCACTGTGTACACATCCGACCAGTTTCTGAAGGAGACCGTCAGCTGATCGCCGGAGAATTCCAGCACCGTTTCGCCGTTGACATCGAACCATTTGCCCTGAAAGTCCTGCAGATCACCGGCTCCGCCGGAACAGGCTGCAAGCCCCATCAGCAGCAGGAGGCTTAAGAACAGGCATCCTTTTTTCTTCATGACCGGTATCCTCCTTGTTTAATTTATTATTTTACAACAATTCGTTTGTGATAGCAAAACAAAGACCCCGGACAAGCCGGGGTCTTGCTGGTGCGCCACGCGGGATTCGAACCCACAACCTACTGATTCGTAGTCAGGCACTCTATCCGTTGAGCTAGTGGCGCGTATGCGCTTTTCAGAACGCAACAAAGATTATACCGCAGGTCTTGCGGATTGTAAAGCGGCAATTTTCGCTTTCAATGCGGAAAATGCTTCTTTTGGATCGGTGATCTCCAGAACCGTCTCCTCCATGGGACACATGCCGGTGCCCTGCCGGTTAACGATGCGGTCCGTAAACGCCCCGGCTTCGTAGGCGATGCCTGCCTTTTCCAGTTCCGCGGCGCCTCCCCGGCTCATGACCCGTCCATAGACGGAACCGACGCCGGCCAGAATATACATCATGGCGGCAGCCCTGCCTACGATCGTGTCGAACACGGCGGCGTCCTTCAGATCCGCACCCTCCTCGATCCAGCCCACGATGGGCTTTACGCCCCGCACGCGGGAGATCAGAGGGTCGTTTCCCTCCTTCAGCACGATGCATGTAATGCCGTCCGTTCCCAATACTGTCTTTGCTTCTTCGAATGTCATGGAACTGCCCCTTTCTGTTTGGATGGAACCCATTTTATCACCTTGAGAAAGCTTGCTCAACGGGGTAAAATAAGTTGTTAGGCATTTTTGCCGAAAGGAGAACCGTTTTATGAAAAATTATTCCGAATGCACCCGCGAAGAACTGCAGCAGGAGAAAGAACTGCTGCTGAAAAAATATAAGGAATATCAGGATCTTCACCTGAACCTGAACATGGCAAGAGGCAAGCCCGGCGCCGATCAGCTGGCGTTGTCCATGCCCATGCTGGACGTGCTCAATTCCACCAGCGACTGCCACGATAAGTACGGCACCGACGCCCGCAACTACGGTGAGCTGCTGGGGCTGAAGGAAGCGAGAGAGCTGTTCGGCGAACTGATGGGCATCCGACCCGAAGAGACCATCGTCGTAGGATCTTCCTCCCTCACCTTCATGTTCGACTGCGTGGCGAGAGCCATGCTGCTGGGCGTTCTCGGATCCGAAAAGCCCTGGTGCAGGTACGATAAGATCAAATTCCTCTGCCCCGTTCCCGGTTATGACAGACATTTTACGATCTGCAAGACCCTGGGCATCGAGATGATCCCTGTGCCTCTCACGGAGTGGGGTCCGGACATGGATCAGATCCGCGAACTCGTAAAGGACGAGACCGTGAAAGGCATCTGGTGCGTGCCCAAGTACACGAATCCCCTGGGCGGCTGCTATTCGGACGAAGCTGTTAAAGCCCTGGCATCCATGGAGACCGCAGCAAAGGACTTCCGCATCTTCTGGGACAACGCCTACTGCGTCCACTACGTCTACGAAGACGTTCCCGTGCTCAACATGCTGGAGGAATGCAAGAAGGCAGGTCATCCGGACAGAGTCTTCATGTTCGGTTCCACCTCGAAGATCACGTTCCCCGGCGCCGGCGTCGGCTTCTTCGGCGCATCCGAAGCGAACGTGGAATTCATCAAGAAGCAGATCAACGCCGAAGCCATCAGCTGGGACAAGATGAACATGCTGCGCCACGTGCGCTTCTTCGGTTCCGCCCAGGGCATCCTGGATCTGATGGACAAACACGCCGCCCTGCTGCGGCCCAAATTCGACGCCGTGCTCAACGCCCTGGAAGAAGAGATCGGTCCCAGAGGCTGCGGCAGCTGGGTGCGTCCCTCCGGCGGCTATTTCGTCACGTTCATGGCGCCCAAGGGTTGTGCTGCCAGGGTCAACGCCCTGTGCAAGGAAGCCGGCGTGACCATGACAGGCCCCGGCGCCACCCACCCCTACCACAAAGATCCGGACGACAGCGTGCTGCGCATCGCACCTTCCTTCCCGCCTGCCGAAGAACTGCAGAAAGCCATGGAAGTGTTCTGCGTGGCGGTCCGTCTGGCAGCTGTGGAAAAACTGCTGGCATAAATACGAAAAGAATTTGATTTTTTTTCCGTACAGGCGTAAAATTAGACATTATTTTTATTTCTACATACGGAAAAAGGAAGGCAAGATCATGAGTAAAGTCATCGTTCCCGAAAACTACAAAGCAGCGCTCAACCCTTACGACACGCAGAGAGCGATCATGCTCATCCACAGCATCTTCGAAAAGGAGCTGTGCAGCGAACTGGACCTGAGCAGAGTTTCGGCGCCTTTAATGGTGCCCACCGCTTCGGGTCTGAATGACAATCTGAACGGCGTGGAACGTCCCGTCGGCTTCGACATCAAGGAGACCGGTGAAGATTGCCAGGTCGTACAGTCTCTGGCGAAATGGAAGCGCAAGGCTTTAAAAGACTACGATTTCCACGTGGGCAAGGGTCTTTACACCGACATGAACGCGATTCGCAGAGACGAAGAGATGGACAACCTCCACTCCGTCTACGTGGACCAGTGGGACTGGGAGAAGGTCATCCGCGAATCCGACCGCACCCTCAGCTATCTGAAGAAAGTCGTGCAGAAGATCGTCAACGCCATCGTCGACACGGAAGACATCATCCGGGAAGTCTATCCCGAGCTCAACGTCTATGCCCCCAAGAAGCGTCAGATCAAATATCTGACGACGCAGGAGCTGGAGGACATGTATCCGGACAAGACTGCCAAGGAAAGAGAAGACGCCGTTACGGAACAGTATAAAACGGTGTGCCTGATGAAGATCGGCGGCGAGTTAAAGAGCGGCAAGCCCCACGACGGCAGAGCCCCGGACTACGACGACTGGGAACTCAACTGCGACATCCTGTTCTGGAACGAGATCCTGCACCACACCATCGAGATCTCCAGCATGGGCATCCGCGTATCCCCCGAAAGTCTGGACAGACAGCTCACCATCGCGGGCTGCGACGACCGCAGAGAACTGCCCTTCCACAAGGCGCTGCTGGCGGGCGAGCTGCCCTACACCATCGGCGGCGGCATCGGTCAGAGCCGTCTGTGCATGCTGCTGCTGGGAAAAGCCCACATCGGCGAAGTCCAGTCCTCCGTCTGGGACGACGATACGAGAAAGATCTGCAAGGAAGCCGGCATTACGATCCTGTAAGGCTTCTCCTGTCAGACAGTTAACGTAAGAATGAGTTTAGTAAACGAAAAGAAAAAAGGATATAATCAATTAGTACTGCGGAGCATCGCCATGGTATGCACGATCCTTGCGATCGCCTCCCATACCGTGGCGCCCACGTTCCGTTTTTTCGGCTATCTGGAATGGATCGCCTTCCCCATTTTCGCCTATCTGCTGGCGGAAGGCGTCGAAAACAGCATGGCCAGAGGACTGTACGCCGTCCGCCTGTTCCTGTTTGCCGTCCTGTCCGAAGTGCCCTACGACCTGATGATGAGCGGCAAGGTGATGGACACCAGACAGCAGAACGTACTGTTTACGCTGTTTTTCGGCTATCTTATCCTGCTCGGAGTCGATCTCATCCGCACGCATGCGGACAATCTCATCCTGACGATCGCAGCGGAAGTCGGCGGCATTTTCTTCGGACGGTACCTGATCTCGGAGATGCACTGCGCCTATTCCAGGTTCGGCATGTTCTTTATCATGCTGTTCTACGTCGCCCGGCGGGTGCACTACGAGAAGCTGATGGAACTGGTCGTGACCCTCTACATCGCGTTCAACCTGTCCAGCCAGACGTTCGCAACGCCGAAGATCAACGGTCTGCAGTACGATCTGTCCGTACAGCTGTTTGCGGTCCTCGCCCTCATCCTCATCTGGCTGTATAACGGCGAACGGGGTCCAAACACCCTGCCTGTCCGCTACATCAGCTATGGCTTTTTCCCCGTCAGCATCCTGCTTTTCTGGTATCTGGCATCTCAGGGCGTAATCTATTAAAATTCTGCTTTACAAACAGCAGACCCGGTGCTATACTTTTACTGTTGACACGCGGTATTGGCGGAATTGGCAGACGCGTACGGTTGAGGGCCGTATGGGTAACACCGTGATGGTTCAAGTCCATTATACCGCACCAAAAATCCAGACCTTTCGGTCTGGATTTTTCTTTTGTATTTTGAGGCTGCACTGTTGAAAGATAAAACTAAAATTTCAGATCTACGATCGCCGGATACCCGTACGCCCCTTCCGCGCTGCGCACGGCCCGCAGGATCGCCTGCTCGATGCAGCGGGCAGCCAGTGTACCTGCTACGTCCATATCCGCGTCGATCTCCCCTGCCGCCAGCGCGTAGATGCTGTCGCCGTCCGCACTGGTGTGCACCGGGCGGATGCAGCGGGCATAGCCGTCGTGACCCATGCCGGCGATCTTGCAGAGCTGGGGATTCGTAAACTTTCCGTTCGTAAGGACGACGGCCAGCGTCGTATTGCGGCCGGTAAAGCGGTTCTGCACCACGTCGTAGCGTGCGATCATGGCGTCTTCCCCGCTGGCGAAGGATCTGTGATCCGCAGAAAGCATGCCGGCGACTTTTTGGCCGTTTTCCGGGTCATAGATGTCGCCAATGGCGTTGACCGCAACGATCGCACCGATCTTGAAATCCCCGATCTGCACCGCGAAACTTCCGATGCCGGATTTCATGGCCGTTTCCAGACCGCCGAGCTTGCCGACCGTTGCGCCGGTCCCTGCCCCGCGGCAGCCGTCCTGATAGTTTCCGCCGTTCTCCGATGCAAGGCAGGCCGCGTAAGCCATGTCCGCATCCGGCCGGCAGCGCATATCGCCCACATTCAGGTCGAACAGGTCCGCCTGACACACGAGAGGAACCGTCGTAAAGCCTACGTCGTAGCCGTATCCTCTCTCCTCCAGATAGCGCATCACGCCGCCTGCTGCATCCAGACCGTAGGCGCTGCCGCCAGCCAGCACCACGCCGTTGATGGCCTTCGGTGCCGTGAGCGGATCGACCAGCGTGCTTTCCCGGGAGGCTGGGCCGCCGCCTCTCACGTCCAGGCCGCCCAGAACGCCTTTTTTGCTCAGCACGACCGTAACGCCAGTGCCGCCTTCTCTATTTTCTGTCTGCCCAATGGCAAAACCTTGGATCTCCTTGATCGAAATTTCCTGCATCGCAAATTCTCCTTTCGAAAATATGATTCTATTATACCTTACAGACCTTAACTGTGCTAAAATAAATCGTTATGGATACGAAAGAATTACAAAAACAGATCGAAAGACGCCGCATCTTCGGCATCATCTCCCACCCGGACGCCGGTAAGACCACTCTTACCGAGAAACTGCTGCTCCATGGCGGCGCCATCCGGGAAGCAGGTACCGTAAAGGCCCGCAGAAACAGCAAATTCGCCACCTCCGACTGGATGGAGATCGAAAAACAGAGAGGCATCTCCGTCACCAGCTCCGTCATGCAGTTCGAATACGGCGGCAAGGTCATCTCCATCATGGATACGCCGGGTCACAATGACTTTGGCGAAGACACCTACCGCATCCTCACCTCCGTGGACTCCGCGGTGATGGTGATCGACGCGGCCAAGGGTATCGAGGCCCAGACGAAAAAGCTGTTCGCGGTCTGCCGCATGCGGGGCATCCCCGTGTTCACCTTCATGAACAAGCTGGACCGGGAAGCCAGAGACCCGCTGGAACTCATCGGAGAACTGGAGGACATCTTAGGCATGCCTGCAACAGCCGTCACCTGGCCGATCGGAAGCGGACTCAACTTCCAGGGCGTCTACAACATCTTAAAGAACGAAGTCTATCTTTATAAAGAAAAAGAGACCCTCAAACTGGACGATTCCGGCGTAAACGACCCCCGTTTGGACGGTATCATTACCCAGTTCAATATTAAGGCTCTGCGCGAAGAAATGGAGCTTCTGGAGGGCGCCGGCTACCCCATGGACGAGGAAGCGGTGCTGGCGGGAGAGCTTACGCCTGTGTTCTTCGGATCTGCTCTGGCGGATTTCGGGGTCACCGCGTTCCTGGAGCATTTCCTGGAGATGTCCCCTGCCCCCGGCCCGAGAAAGCTGGCGGACGGCGGCAGCGTAAACCCGACAGATCCGGAGTTTTCCGGCTTCATCTTCAAGATCCAGGCCAACATGAATCCTGCCCACAGAGACCGCCTCGCCTTCTTCCGCATCTGCTCCGGCGAATTCACCCGGGGCATGACGGCAACGCTCGCCCGCACCGGCAAACCCATCAAACTGGCGCAGTCCACCCAACTGATGGCCAACGAGCGTGAAAACGTGGAGAAAGCCCAGGCCGGCGATATCATCGGGATCTATGATACCGGCAACTTCCAGATCGGCGACACGCTGTACACGGGAAAGCAGGAACTGTTCTTCGAGCCCCTGCCCACGTTCCCGCCGGAACTCTTCGCGATGGTCGCACCCCGCGACACCATGAAGACCAAGCAGTTCCACAAGGGCGTGCAGCAGCTGGCCCAGGAAGGCGCCATCCAGGTGTACCACAACGAGTACAACGAGATCTACATCGGCGCCGTCGGACAGCTGCAGTTCGAAGTGTTCCAGTACCGTCTGGAGAACGAATACAACGCCCAGGTCCGGATGACCCCGCAGGAGCTCACCGTAGCCCGCTGGGTGCTGGAAGCGGACCGGGACAAGGTCAAATCCACGCTGGACTCCCGCAGCAGGCTGGTGTTTGACCGCTTCGAGCGGCCCCTCATCCTGTTCGCGAACCAGTTCACCCTCTCCTATTATCAGGAGAAGCATCCGGACATCAAACTCACGGAAGCCATGGATCTGAAGGATCCCGGAAAATAAAGACATACAAGAAAGACCGGAGGATCATCCTCCGGTCTTTTTATACCGATTTTATCGTATTACATCAGCGAATCCGCCAGTTCCGCATAGGAACTTTCGCCCAGCAGTTCTCCTGCTGCCGCCAGGAAACGCGCTGTTTCCTTCAGTGTGTCCGCGGATGCGGGCACCGTCTGGATCTCGCCCTTATAGTGCCAGTATTCCGGCAGCGTTCCTTCCGCGAGGCGGGCCGCATAGAAGTCCGCCAGTGCACGGATCGCCGGTTCAAACGCGTCCTTGCCATACCGCTGCGCTGCGGTCACCAGGCGCTGTCCGATCTGTGCGTTCGCCCCCAGGTCTGCATATCCGTAACGGATGCCGTATTCGTTATACAGCTGCGTATCCTGGACCGGAACGTCAAAATAACCGTTCTCGTTGATGTTCTGTGCGATCTTGTACAGCTGGATAAAGGCCAGTTCCGAAGCAGTTCTGCTCTCTTCCGCCGCAAGCAGCAGATCGAGCTGCTCCGTATCGTCGCTGCGGTAATAATACCCTTCGCCGTAGGGCGTGTACCCTTCCGGAACGGATGCGTAATAGCCGTCCGACAGCCAGCGGAAACCGTTGCCCAGGCCCAGCCCCATCAGGATGAGTTCCTTTTCCGTATGATCCATGCCGGGGAGAAGTTCTCCGCTCTCCAGATCCACCAGAGGCTGGGAAGATTCCAGCGTCCAGTTCTGGCTCACCATGCCCTCCCGCACGTAATACGGCGAGATGATGTCCCAGCCGCCGCCCTGGCGGTTCGTATGGGACAGCAGCGTGAGTTCGTCCTTCGCCTCCCAGACGCCGTCGTCCACTTCCTCGTAGGTATAAAGCGGATCGAACAGAACGTAGTAGGCATCGTCGAAGACGAAGTACATCAGGGTATTCTGCGGAAGCTGCGTACCGCCGCGCAGGGTATTGATCTGGCTCCATTCGCTCTTTTCCGTGTCGTAGAAATAGACCGAGCCGGATCTGTATTTATAGCGGGTGAACATCTTGAGCGTCTCCACGTCCAGGATGTCCAGCGTGTCTACGTATGGGAGCGTAACGTGGCGGAACACATCGCCGTTTTCAAACTCGAATTTTTCCTGTTCGAGCGTAATATCGCTGCCGACGCGCAGGTTATGGCTGTACGTGCCGTTTTCCAGAACGACGACGTCCGAATACTCCGCAGGATCTTCCAGGTAGAAGCGGTCCGCGTTGAACAGCCGCTGCATCAGGATGACGTCGCCCTTTGCCTCCTGGATATCCTCCCAGTTGCGGAAGGTATTGATCGTGCGGCTCAGGGTGCCGCGTCCGAGATAGAGGGCAAGAACGATCAGGAGCACCCAGCCGATCTTGTTGTATTTGACGACAAATTCCATGAATTTGCCGCTCCTTTTCTTCTTGGGATCCTTATTGCTGTATTTGTTGTTATATCCGTAATCGTTGTTCATTCCATCCTCTTTTCGATAAATGCCAGCATTCTCGTGCTGTCTTTACAGCGTCTGTATGACCAGAATTTCTCCGGTTCGCAGCAGGTGCAATGGGGCGATATTTCGATCTGCGTGACCCCTTCCAGCATCAGCAGTTCGGCGTTGACTCCCTTCAGATCCAGGCGGGGCCTTCCGCCGGGATGACAGTATACGTAGTCTTCCGCCCACCAGAACGCGTCCGTGAACTGCTCTGCCACGTCCGGACCGACCTCGAAGCAGCAGGCGCCGATCCCGGGACCGACCGCAGCTCTTATGTCCGCCGGATCGCATCCGTATGCACGGACCATGGTCCGCACCAGGGAAGCCGCGACGCCCTTCAACGTGCCCCGCCAGCCCGCGTGTGCCACGCCGACGACGCCTTTGACCGGGTCACAGGTCCAGATCGGCACGCAATCGCCGTGTGTCGTCGTCAGATAGACGCCGGGCAGATCCGTGACCGCTCCGTCCGCGTCGTAGACGTCCAGATACCCTTCGTCGGTATCCGCCCGCAGCGGCGCGGCCCCTTCCGGCTGCATGCTCCGGATGACGGCGATCTCGCTGCCATGCACCAGGGAAAGCCGCACGACCGGCGCTTTCTTCAGCAGTTCCGATCTATACACTTTTCCGTCCGCCGGTTTGCAGGTAAACCCTGCATCCACCGACAGGTCTTCAAAGATGCGAATCATAATAAAATATTATACCACATCGGCGGCCGCTTCGGAAGATTCCACACCCGTCAGCACGTTGATCCACTGTCCGCCGCGATAGCGGAAATAGCAGATGACGCCCTTTATCCCTTCGCCCAGATAGCACAGGAACATCGTCGTGCGCAGATCCGCATGGAACACGCGCACCGCGATGAGCATCGCCGGGATGATGAGCGCCCAGTTGCAGACCAGATCCACGACCATGGGGAACGTGGTGTCGCCGCCGGGCCGCAGCACGCCGCACATGATGATATAACACATCATGCGCATGATGATGGTCCAGGCCGTAATGGAGAGGCCGGAGGACAGCACCTGATTCGTCGCTTCGTCGAAGTGATAGAACCCGATGAGGAACGGACTGATGAGCAGCATAAACAGCGACATCAACGCAGACAGTGCCACTCCCGTCCACAGGAACTGCACCGCAGACTTTTTCGCCCGCTTCAGATTCGCCTGGCCCAGCTGCTCCCCGATGAGCACCGCTGCCGCGCTGCCCACGCCGTAGAACACGGACTGGAAGCATTCGTTGACGATATTGATGACCTGTACCGCCGCTACTGCCGCCGTGCCGATCATGCCGTAGATGGACAGGTAGACAGTGCAGGTGACGCCCCACAGTCCGTCGGAGAACCCGACGGGGATCGCAGTCTTCAGGATGCGGTTTCGGAACTCCTTCGTATAACCGGAGAGTTCCGAAAGGTGCCGGAACGCCAGCGGATGATCTTTGACCGCATAGGAATAGATAATAAAAGCGGAGCATTCGAAGACGCGGGAGAGCACCGTCGCAAAGGCAGCACCTTTGATACCCCAGGCCGGCGCGCCGAACTTGCCCCAGATAAACATGTAGTTGAGCAGCGAATTGAGCAAAATGGCGCAGATGTCGATGATCGTTGCAGCCCGCAGCCGCTGAACGCAGCGGGACGACACCATAAAGCTGTAGCTGAGCATGGCCAGCGCATAGGACGGCGCGATGACCCGCAGATACTGCACGCCCAGGTCGATGACCTCGGGATCTCTGTCGATGAGCCAGATGATCTTCGGTGCGAAGAGTTCTCCCGCCAGCGTAAACAGCAGAGAAAACGCGATGGACGCCCGGTAGATGACGCCGAGCACCTTCCGTATGGTCTCGATATCCCGGATACCCCAGTATTGGGAGATGAACGCCCCTGACCCGCTGAGGAAGCCGTACATGAAGTTGAACAGGACGATCGCCACCATGGAAGCAGCGCCGGAAGCCGCAAGAGGCGCGACGCCCATGCGGCCCACCATGGCGGTATCCACGATGCCCATGGCGCAGCCTAACAGATTCTGCAGCGTGATCGGCAGCACGATGGCGAATATTTTCTTCAGATAGGAGCCGCGGGACTCGCCGCTCAGTGCGTTAGGATTGGAATTCATCAGTAGTCTCAAAAAAACCTCCGGACGAAACGGCCGGAGGGATGATAGTTTTCTTGGAAAGGAAGGCTTACAGCGCAGCCTTGGCAGCGTCCACCATCTTGGTGAAGCCTGCGGGATCGTGGATAGCCATTTCGGACAGCATCTTTCTGTTGACTTCGATACCGGCCTTCTTCAGACCGTTCATCAGTCTGCTGTAGGAGATGTCGTTGGCTCTCGCCGCTGCGTTGATGCGGGCGATCCAGAGTCTTCTGTATTCTCTCTTCTTGAGCTTGCGGCCCATCTGAGCGCTGCGCAGAGATCTCATGACAGCGGGATTGGCTGCGGAAAAGATCTTATGCTTGGAACCGTAGAAGCCTTTTGCCAGCTTCAGGATCTTCTTATGCTTTCTCTTGGCGTTCATGCCCTTCTTAACTCTTGCCATTGTCTCTTACCTCCTACTTTCCTACTAATACGCTCTTGATTCTCTTGTGGTCGGCATGGCCGAGAATCGTGGACTGGCGAAGGCCTCTTTTTCTCTTGGCGGTCTTCTTGGTAAGGATATGGCTCTTATACGCCTTATTTCTCTTAACTTTGCCGGTTCCGGTAAGCTTGAATCTCTTCATTGCCCCTCTGTGGGACTTCATCTTGTTCTTTGCCATGATTTACTTCCTTCCTGTTATTCTTCAGCGTCTGCCCGCTATTCTTCCGGAGCATTTTCCGCCGCAGCCTTTTCGGCTGCCTGCTTCTTTGCCTTCGCGATCTTTTCCTTTTCGCGCTCGGATTTGGGCGCGATGGTCATGGACATGTTGCGGCCTTCCAGTTTGGGAGCCCGTTCCAGATTGCCCAGTTCCGCAAAAAGACCGGCAAAGTTCAGCATGGTCTCTTCTCCTTTTTTGACGTAGCCCATTTCGCGGCCGCGGAAGCGCATGCTGATCTTGACCTTGTCGCCGCCTTCCAGGAACTTGGCGACAAGTTTCGCCTTCGTTTCCAGGTCGTGCTCTTCGGTGAAGATGCCGAGGCGCATTTCCTTGACTTCCATGGTCTTCTGCTTCTTGCGCGCTTCTTTTTCCTTCTTCTGCTGCTCGTAACGGTACTTACCGTAATCCATGATGCGGCAGACAGGGGGAGCGGCATTGGGAGAGATATTCACCAGGTCCAGATTCGCTTCGGCAGCTTTGGCCAGCGCTTCCTGAATGGGTACGATACCCACCTGGGTTCCTTCCGCGTCGATCAGGCGGACCTCTTTTGCACGAATTTCTTCGTTGATAAGGCTTTCCTTGCTAATTGCTTTATCCTCCGGTAAAAAAATAAAGAGCGGACGCAAATTTCCGCTCCAAAAATCGCCATCAGCTGACAATTTACTGTGTTGACCTTTTCGGCACTGCCTGAAGGTGAGAAGCGGACTTCTGCTTAGTACTCAAATAGTATATAGGGGCACGGTGGGCATGTCAAGCGCAATTTTCAACATTTTTCGCGCTATTTAATCCATCCCTGCCTAGTGTAGATAACGGAACACGCCCTTGACGAGACCGATGATCTTACAGTCGTCGACGATGATGGGCTCCATCTCGGAATTTCTGGGCTGCAGGCGGATGTGGCCGTTCTCTTTATAGAATGCCTTTACCGTCGCTTCGCTCTCCATGCCGTCGATCTGCGCGACGACGATGTCGCCGTTGTTCGCCGTATCCTGCTGCTGCACCAGCAGATAGTCGCCGTCGAAGATGCCGGCTTCGATCATGGACTGTCCGTGGACCGTGAGCATAAAGTTCGTACCCTTGCCGATAAACCGGCTGGGCATGGGGAAGCTGTCCTCGATGTTCTGCTCCGCCAGGATGGGCGTGCCTGCCGCGATGCGTCCGATGACCGGAAGATCGACGATATCGTCTCTCTCTTCGACGATGCTGCGCACGTTGGACTGGGGCTGTTCGCTGCCGACGATATCCATGGCGCGGCGCTTGCCAGCCTGCTTTTTGATGAAACCCTTCTCTTCGAGAGAGACGATAGCTTTATGTACAGTGGACGTGGATCTGATCCCCAGAGCCGCCGCGATGTCGCGCACGGTGGGAGGATAGCCCCACTTTGTCACGTATTCTTTCATATAATCCAGGATCTTCTGTTCGCGATCGGAAAGATTGCTCATTTTTGGTCTCCTTCTTTGCTAAATGTGAATAGACGAATCCCTAACTCTAATCTATAATTAATATAACACAGGATATTGTTGTTGTAAACATATGTTCGCAACTTTTTTAATAGATGTAGGGGGTATTGTTGTATGAGGAAATTGCTGTGCGTCATCGTCTGTCTGTCGATGCTCGCGGGTCTTTGCGCCTGCACGCACACTGCAGAAGTTCCCGAAACCGTCCCCGAGATCTCCGACGAAGACCTTTACACCGTGGACATGGAGGAAAAAGCGTGGCCCGTCATTGACGGATCCGCCGCCTTCCTCCCCTATTACACCGCTGCAGCGGCCCGTCTGCTGGAGGTGAGCGAAGAAGAAGCCTCCCGCTCCGTGCGCTGTTCCACGACCGAATTCGCCTATACCGATCTGATCTATGGCGACGCGGATCTCGCGTTCTGCTTCCTCCCTTCCGAAACGATCGCCCGCCTCGCTTCCCATGAGGGGGTCACGCTGGCTTGCTACCCCGTCCTCAACGAAGCCTTCGTTTTCTGTGTAAGCCCGGACAATCCCGTGGAAGATCTTACGCTGCAGCAGCTGCACGATATCTACGCAGGAAAGATCACGAACTGGAGCGAAGTCGGTGGAGACGACGAAGCCATCCTGCCCTTCCAGCTCACGGAAGGAAACAGCGGCCGGGAAGCCATGTCGCGTTTCGTCATTCCGGAATACGAGCTGATGGAAGCGCCCAGCATCCTGCTGCCCGGCACCATGGGAGAGGAAGGCGACGTGACCGCCGTCTACGATGGATCGAAGGGTGCGCTGGGCTATGGCTATCTGCATGCCATGCAGATCTTAAATGAAGGACTGGACTATAAACTGATCAGCATCGACGGTATCGCGCCAACGGAGGAGAATATCCTCAGCGGCGCTTACCCCTTCATTTCGCAGGTCTGCGCCGTCATAAGAGGCGGCGAGGAAGAGACTGCCGCAGGCCGGTTCGCCCAGTGGTGCGCATGGCCTTTGGGACAGGCCCTTGCAAAGGAAAAAGGCTATATCCCCAACATGCCGGTGGAAGAAAAAGAGACCGCCGGTGAAGAAACGGAGCAGGCGCCTCCTACGGAACATGCGGAAGTTTCCCTCTCCGGAAAGACCGCCGCATTGCAGAGAAACGACCTCGCCGTGGCATACAGCGTCTATCAGGAAGATGACCGCATCTATGCCATGGGAGCCGAAGTTCGCGGATTTGCCGACAGCAACGTGGAAAAGGCGGTAAACGAACGGATCCGCAGCAAGCTGGACCGCCTCTGCGACCCCGCCTACCTTCCCGATCTTCAGGGGATCGAGACCTATAAGGCAGCCGGCCTTGCGCCCGAAAGCTGCCGCTACAAGACCGTCTACACCCGCGTGACCGCATCCAGCAGCGACCTGCTCTCCATCGTCTTCACCTGCAGCATGGACTGCGAAGTGCCCGCAGGAAAAGACGGCAAAACGCAGACGCTGTTCTTCAACGTATGCGAGACCATGAACATCGACCCGGCAACGGGGAAAGACGTTCTGATCTCGGCTTTCGCCCCGCTCGCTTCGCTGGACGGGCAGACCGGGCAATACCTGCGTCAGAACGCGGACACGGTCTATCAGGACGAGGACACGTTCGGTCCCCCGGAAGGCGCGGCGCCGGCCGGTGTGCGGGTCACCGCCTTCCCTGGTCTTAACCACACCCAGAAATATTATCTGGACGCGGCGGCCGGCACGCTCTATCTCGTCCTCGACGTCGAAACGCCCTGGGCGGTGACCGGAACAGACTTCAGCTGCCTCCCCATCGAACTGTCGAAATAGCTGAAATACAGGACTTTTTCTCTTTTCGGGAAAAAGTCCTTGCTTTTCTGTTTCTGTTGCGCTAATATATTTGTGTTGACTTCAAATACGCGACATTAGCTCAGTTGGTTAGAGCGCCTGCTTGACGTGCAGGAGGTCACAGGTTCGAGTCCTGTATGGCGCACCAACGAGACCCGGACTGCAAGGCAGCCCGGGTCTTTCCTTTTCTCTGCAGATCGTCGTATAACAAGCTTCTGTTAACCACAAAGACCACCACTTCTTGTGTTTTTCCGCAAAAATTTTCAAAAAAATATACACTATCCTGTAATGTGATATATAATAGAATAAATTGTAATTAGAGATCTATTTGCATAAGGAGGAAGCCACTATGCGCACTACGAGAAAACTCATCACGCTCATCGCAGCACTGGCCCTGCTCTTCACTTCTGTCGTCCCCGCTTTCGCGGCTGACTTCACCGATCTGGAGGGTCACTGGTCCAAGACCTTTATGGAAAGACTGGTCGAAAAAGGCATCATGGCAGGATACGCGGACAAGACCGTAAAGCCGGATAAGACGCTTACGGCAGCAGAAGCGTTCGTCATGCTGGCCAACCTGTACGACCTGAACGACGAAGCCAAGGCGGAGATCCACAAAGATTTTGGAGAAGCCGTCGAAAAGAACGCGGACAGCAAAGTCAAATGGGCTTATCCGCAGCTCGAGATCTGCCTTGCGGCGGAGATCTTTACCGAATCCGAGCTGAAGAACATCACGCTCACTGCGGAGATGCCGAAGCAGAATCTGGCTGTCTATATGGTGCGTGCGATCCGCAAGGCGGACGACGCAGCCAAGCTGAACGATGCGAAACTGGATTATAAAGACGCAGCGGACATCACATCCAAGTGCCTGGGCAGCATCGCGCTTCTCACCGACATGAAGGTGGTGAGCGGCGATACGAACGGCAACTTTACGCCGAAGGCAAGCGTCACGAGAGCGGTATTTGCCACCATGCTCTGCAATATCCTCGATTACCTGGATAAGGAAAACATCAAGCTGCAGATCGACGATTATCTCGGACTGGATTCCACAGAAGGCATTCTTTCCTCCGTTTCCAACACCGGCATCGTCGTACGCGGATTCGATGGCATCTACCACAGCTTTGCAAGAGATGCCGAACTGAAGACCACGGTCAACGGCAGCGCCAAGACCCTTTCCTCCTCCTATGCAGGCGATTATATCAAGGTCCAGTCCAAGGAAGGCAAAGCGCTCATCGCAGCCATCACGGAAGAGACCAACGTTTCCTATAAACAGGGCAAGCTCGGCACTGTAGCCTCCAATACCGCTTCCATCAAGCTGACGGATCTGGCCACCGGCGCCTCCGACTCCTACGTGCTCAGCAAGGCAAAGATCAAGCAGGACGGCAAGGAGATCAGCTTCGCAGACCTCACCAAGGGCGCATTCCTCACGCTGAAGGTCGAAAAAGGCACCGTCACGGAAGTCACCTCCGATACGAAGGAATACACGATCTCCGGCGCTGTCGGCAAAGTCAGCTACGACACGATCGTCACGATGACCCTCAAGGAAAGCGAAACGTCCGAAGCCATCCTCTACATGGATCTGGCCGATATGCCCACCATCAAACGCGGATCCCTGAGCATCACCGTCGACCGTCTGAGCTCCGGCGAAGAGATCAATGCCCGCATCAAGGGCGGCGAAGTCACCCGCATCACGACGGAAGGCAAAGATGCCAATGCCAGCGGCGTGCTCACCATCATCACCCGCACCATCACGGATACCACGTGGACAATCAAGGGTGACGACGACACCAGCGTCACATACGCGATCGATAGCGCGGCGGCAGCCTTCAGCGGCGAGACGGCCATCAAGCTCGATACCATCAACCCGGGCGACGAAGTTTCCGTCATCGTTACCTCCGGCGTCATTACCGAGGTCAACCTGAAGAAGTCCGCCTCCCCCGCTTCCGATAAGTTGAGCGCCGAGATCCTGGCCGTCGACCCGACGAACCGCGTGCTCACCGTGCTCAAGGAAGGCAAACTCACCTACATCAACTGCAAGAAAGCGGCTTCCATCCTCAACAGCGAGACCGGCAAGACCTTAAGCTTCTCCGCTCTCGCAGCCGGCGACATGATCGTGGCCTACGGTTCCTACACCGATTCCACGAACTTTGCAGCGACATCCATCGTCATCGAATTGAAGCACTAGTTTACACACTTGTTTTCAGAAGAGCCGTCCGGCCCTGCCGGGCGGCCTTCTCATATCATGGTACTTTCATGGAAACCAACAGAACGATCCGGGCGATCGACCTTACAAAAGAATTCGACGAATTCGAAGAGCTCAGCGTGATCTCGTTCGGATCCGGAGCCAACCCCAACCAGTCCATGTACCGATGGCTGTTCGACGAAGATCCCTACGATCCCGCAAGTGGCAACCTGATGTTCGTCATGCGCGACATGGATGCCGGCGGCAAAATGATCGCCTCTGACGGGCTCATCCCCTTCGATCTGCAGCTCGGCAGCCGCACGGTCCGGGCTGCGCATTCCGTCAAGTCCATGACCCATCCGGACTATAAACGCCAGGGCATCTTCCGCACCATGACGCAGAATTCCCTGGACCGCGGCAAGGAAAACGGCGTACAGCTCGTGCTGGGTTTCGCGAATAAGAACTCCTACCCCGCCTATCAGAAATTCGGCTGGACGACGATCTTTCCGCGGGAGGTCTACGTCTTTCCGTCGGATATCAGCAGAAAAGTCGCGGCAAAAACGAAGAGCAAACTATTAGGGAAACTGGGCAATATCGCGTTCCGCATCGTTTCGGATGCTAAGCGCGCCGGACTGCACGCCGCCAATCGCTTTACTGTGCAGACCTTCGATAAAGTACCGCCCGAAGCGGCGCAGCTCTGGGAAAAGTACAAGGATAAATACGAAAACCTCATCGTGAGAGACGCCACCTATCTGCATTGGCGCTACGACGAAAGGCCGGACCGGTCCTATGAGACGCTGCTGCTGTCCGGGGAAGAAGGTCCCGTCGGCTACCTCATCCTGCGGCAGAGCGTCGCGAACGGCAAGCCCATGGTCTGCGTCGCAGAGAACTTCACCGACCCGGACAATACGGAGTATATCGGTGCGCTGGCGGAGACCCTCATCGCCTACTGCCGCCGGTGCAGGACCGCCTACGCCGTGGTCTGCAGTTCCCTGTACGGAAAATACGACGAAGTGTTCCGCCGTTACGGCTTTGTGCCGCAAAAGGGCCAGGGCAATATCGTCATCGTAAAAGCGCTTGACCCCACCATCTCCGAGGCGGAGCTGGCAGGTGCCGAGCATTGGCACATGAGCCAGGGCGACGGTGAGAGCGAACTGGATCTGTAACAGCAAAGGAAAAGACATCTATGAAGATCCTGCTGATCTACATCCTCATTATGGGAGCCGGCATCGCGCTGGGCTATAAGACGAAGTTTTCTTCCAAGAGCAGAACGCGCGACCTTTTCCAGAAAGGCTGTCTGCTCATCATTCTGTTTCTGTTGGGTCACCAGCTGGGCGCGAACGAGGAAGTCGCCAATTCCATGACGTCTATGGGTCTTACAGGCCTGCTGCTCTGTCTGGCTGCCATGGCCGGATCGTTTGCAGTCGTCCTCCTGCTCAGGATGGCCTTAGAAGGCCGAAAATCGGCCCGTAGCGGCGAGGAGGAGCAGAGATGATGATACTTATCCTTCTCGTAGTTCTCGTCGCAGGATTCGTCTCCGGCAGGCTTGGGCTCTTCGCGTTTCTCGCTCCCCTCGAGTCGGAAGCCGTCATCTACGTGCTCTACGCCATGGTCTTTGCGATCTCCGTCGGCATCGGTGCTCAATACCGGGATGGCGAAGGAGAACGCCTCTCTTTCAAGGCGCTTCTGTATTCCGTCACGACGATCGCAGGGTCTCTGCTGGCAGCATGCCTTATGTCTATCGTTCTGCCGGTCTCCGCGAAAGATGCTCTCATCTGCGCTTCCGGCATGGGCTGGTACTCCCTGTCCACGGGTCTCGTCTACACCTACAGCCCTTCCCTCTCCGTCGCGACCTTCGTCTACTGCGTAAGCCGGGAAGTGCTGTCCATCTTCATTATGCCTCTGCTCATAAAAAAATTCCGCCGTCCGGAAGTCGTTGCCGTCGGCGGAACCGCTACCATTCAATCCAGTGTTGCCTGCGCCGCTGTTACCGGCGACAACACGATCGTGCTCTACGGTCTTCTCGTGGGAACGGTCATTTCCATGCTCGTTCCTGTCCTGATCAGTTTCTTTATGGGGATCTGAGTTTCCTGTTTCTAATCGAGAATACAGCCCGGGCCTGTTTCGCGCAACTCGGGAAACAGGCCCGGGCTGTGATCTATCAAGTTTATGATTTATCAATAAGAAATAAAAGAGCACCTGAGTTATTTGCCAGGTGCTTTTTTCTTAGCTGATTTAATGATCGGAGCACAAGGTTTTTCCGAGGACAATCGGGGGCCGCCGGTGCTTAGCGATTGCCGAGCCGGAGGCGAAGGCAGAGCTTAGCACGAGCCGGAGACTACAGGCTCCGGCGAGGCACCGCTGCGTGGGGGTACCCCCGTTAGCGAGAGCGTGTCCGAGGAAGAACCATGTGCCCGAGCGCGCTTCGGAACACAGTCCATCTCTCCTGAACGGGTCACAAACCTACACTTCCCTCACGAACATCCCCAGCCGGTCCAGGATCGTATCGACTGCTTCCCTGCTGGAATCGCACAGCAGGCATTCCCTGCCGCTCTCCAGCGCGCAGGCGCCCAACGTGCCGGAGCCCGCGAAAAAGTCTGCACAGAGACCGTTCTCCGGGCACAGGCTCTCCAGCAGGATGTCCAGTAAGGCCTGGGGTTTCTGCGTCGCATAATCCGTTCTTTCTGAAGACGTCCTTCCCACCATATCCACGAAGAGGACGTCTTTTTTATTGACCATGGTATACCATTTTCCCTCTTCGTCCTGAAATTCCTCCACGCCCTTAAAATGATAGGGCTTGTTGTCCCGGTTGTAGGACCGCTCCTTCTGCGTACGGAAATAATAGTCGTCTGTCTTCGCGTACACCAGGATCGTATCGTGTTTGCGGGCGAACCGCCGGCCTGTCGCGCCGCCGGACTTATACGCCCAGATGATCTCGTTCAGGAAATTATTCATGCCGAAGATGCCGTCCATCATCACCTTCACATAGTGCACCGCGTGCCAGTCCAGATGTACGGCGATGGTGCCGCTGTCCTTCAGCAGACGGCGCATCTCCTCGAGCCGGGGCTTCAGCATGGCCAGATACTGATCCAGACCGCCGCTCCAGCGGTCACCGTAGGCCGCCTTTCCCTTGCGGGTGTAGTAATCCGCCGCAGAGAAAAAAGGCGGGTCGACGTAGATGAAATCGATCGACCCGTCCGCAAGAGTCTTCATGTATGCAAGGTTGTCTCCAAAGTGGACCTTACAGGATGAATCCATAGACGATTACCCCCAGAGCGCCGCAGGAGAGCAGCGCGATGATGGGACTCTTTTTTAATTTAAAGATGATGAAGGCAGCCACCGCGAACAGCACCACGGAGAAATAATCATGAAAACCGTTCTTCGCGATGGAGATGCCCGCCGCCGCGATGATGCCGATGGCACCCGGGCGAATGCCCTTTACCGCCACCTGAACCTTCTGGTTGTTCTTCACCTTTTCGAAGAAGAACGCTGTGAGGAGCGCCAGGCAGCTGGGGATGAGGATGACGCAGAGCGTGCACAGGATGCCCGCAATGGGTCCGCTCATCAGATAGCCCGCGAAGGTGGACGTGTTGACCGCGATCGGTCCCGGGGTCATCTCCGCGATGGCGATGATGTTGATGTATTGGTCCGGCGTGAGCCAGCCCATGGTCTTGACGACTTCGTTTTCGATAAGGCCGACAGCCGCGTAGCCTCCGCCGAAGCAGAACGCACCGATCTTGATGAAGGCCAGGCACATCCTAAGAATGAGATCCATCGTTCGAACCTCCCTTTTCTTCCGCGCCGGCAGCCGTCTTGCTCTTCTTTACGCTGTCGGCGACAAGAGCGATCACGGCCGCTGCGATCACGATCAGGACCGGGGTGACCCCGGCAAAGGCGATCAGAGCGAAGGATGCGAGGGCGACGACGAGCGTCAGCTTATCCTTCATGATGTTGGCCTTCGTCGCCAGCTTATAGACGGCGCTTACGATGAGCGCGAACACCGCCGGACCTACGCCCCGGAAGAACGCTTGCACGTAGGCGTTGTCCATCGCCGTATTGAACACCATCGCGATGAGCAGGATGATGATGATCGACGGGCAGATCGTGCCTAAAATGGCCGCAATGGACCCCGGCACCCGCTTCAGCCGGTAGCCGATAAACGTCGCACAGTTCGTGGCCAGCGGGCCAGGCAGCGAGTTGGTAAGGGAGATGGAGTCCAGAAACTCCTCGTCCGTAAGCCACCCTTTTTCCGTGCAGACTGCTTCCTGGATGATGGGGAGCATCGCGTAGCCCCCGCCAATGGTGAACAGTCCCACCTTAAAGAACGTCAAAAAGATTTGTAACAGCAATTTTCCTCTTTTCTGAGTTTTTGTCCGATCCCGGATTCCGCGTATATCCAGGGGCGGCGGGATTGCCGCCCCGTTATACCGATCTTACCGCATACCCTTGTCGTAGGGAATGCCTTCCGCTTTCGGCGCTCTGGACTTCTTGGAAGTGAAGGCCAGTACGATGAGGCAGATGATGTACGGCAGCATGTTGTAGATGCCGCTGGGGATATTTAACGTCGCCAGGAAATTGAATCCCATATAGACGTTGGACAGAGCCCGGAACAGACCGAACAGCAGCGCGGAGACTGCGATCCTGTGGGGTTTCCACTGACCGAAGATCATTACGGCCATGGCCAGGAAGCCGAAACCTGCAACGCCGTTCTCGAACTTCCATTCGGATACGCCGGACGTAATATAGACGATGCCGCCCAGACCGCCGAGGAAGCCGGAGATGATGACGCCGATATAGCGCATCTTGTAAACGGAGATACCTACGGATGCCGCCGCCTGGGGATGTTCGCCGCAGGCCTGCAGACGGAGACCCAGTCTCGTCTTATACAGCAGAACGTAGGAACAAGCCAGCAGGATGACCGTCACCAGCATAAACCAGTTGAATTCGAAACCGCCCAGATTGACCAGGAACGCCTTCTTCGGATTGATGTACTGGATCGTGGAGGAGACGTTATCCGGGTTGATGCGGGTGTTCATCGCCTTGACGATAACGGTAGCGGCCGCGGTGCCCAGCATGTTCATGGCGGTTCCGACGATGGTCTGGTCCGCCTTGAAGTTGATACAGGCAACCGCCAGCAGCAGCGAGTAGATCATGCCTAAGACCACGGCTGCCACCATCGTCAGCAGGATGAGGGGCAGCTTGCCGCCGGTCTCCGGGAAGAACCGCATGACGAGGGCTCCGCCCAGGGCGCCCATGACCATGATGCCTTCCAGACCGATGTTGATGACGCCGGAGTGCTCCGAGAAGCATCCGCCGATGGCTACCAGCGTAAGTACGGCAGCAAAGATGATCATATATTGCAGAAGCAGGATCATTACTTGTTCCCTCCTTCCTTCTTTTCGGCAGCTTTCTTGAGCACCAGCTTGAGGAAGCCGACGAAGCCGCACAGGTAGATGATGACCGCGGTGATCAGATCGGAGATCTGGGCGCTGTACATGGACTTATCCACGTAGGCACCGCCTGCGGTGATGTGCTGGATGAAGTAGGAGCTGAAGATGGAGCCGATCGGCGACAGGCCGCCCAGGAAGGACGCCGCAATGCCGTTGAAGCCCATGCCGGGAACGGAAGACTGCGTGCACTGCCACTGCTCGAATCCGGTGAGGTACAGGAAAGCGCCGCCCAGGCCGGAGAGCGCGCCTGCGATCATCATGGTGACGATGATGTTGCGCTTCTCGTTCATGCCGGCGTATTTGGCTGCGTTCTTGTTGTTGCCGGTCGCTCTCAGTTCGTAGCCGAAGGTCGTCTTCTCCAGAAGGACCCAGATGCCGACGGCGATGAGGATGGACAGAGGAACGGCAAGCGTAATGTACTGGTTGTTGGAGAACAGCTTGCCGAGGCCCAGTCCGGGGATGATGCCGTTGGGATTGGTGCTGGCAAGCGTGTAGGTATACGGCGAGGTGGATTCCTTCACCTTCGTGAGGATCATGTTCGCCGCATACAGGGTGATCCAGTTGAGCATGATGCCGGAGATAACTTCGTTTACGTTGGCATAGCTCTTCAGGACGCCGGAGATGGAAGCCAGCAGCGCGCCGCAGATCATGGCAGCCAGCACGCAGATCCACCAGGGAGCACCGGCGCCCAGCGCCAGATACAGGGCTGCGCAGGTGCCCACGGTATATTGGCCGGAAGCGCCGATGTTGAACAGACCCACCTTATAGGCGAACAGGATGGACAGCGAGCACATGAGCAGCGGCGCTGTCTTGACCAGCGTGTTGCCGAAGTACTTCATCCGGGCAACGCTGCTGGGATAGTAGAAAAAGTTCTTGATGATCGTTACGATGGCGGTGCTTGCCCCCTTCGGAGCGATGAACATCAGCACCACGTAGCCGATCAGCAGACCCAGGATGATGCAGAGGATGGAGGCGATAAAGGACTGACCGCCTTCGCTCTTTAAAAATTTCTTCATGGCGTCCTCCTTTACTGTCTCTTCGCGCCGGACATGTACAGGCCCAGCTCTTCTACGGTAGTTTGCTTCGGATCGAGCTCGCCGACGATCTCCCCTTCGTACATGACGAGGATGCGGTCGGGCACGCTCATGACCTCGTCCAGTTCCAGGGAGACCAGCAGGACGGCTTTGTCTTCGTCGCGCTGGGCTACCAGCTGTTTATGGATGAACTCGATGGCGCCGACGTCCAGACCTCTCGTGGGCTGGACCGCCACCAGCAGCTCCGGATCTCTGTCGATCTCCCGGGCGATGATGGCCTTCTGCTGGTTGCCGCCGGACATGCTGCGGGCTTTGGTGATCGGGCCCTGTCCGGAACGGACGTCGTATTCTTCGATGAGCTTCTCCGCGTATTCCCGGATGGCAGGCTTGTTGAGGAAGCCTTTATTGGTAAAGCGCGGTTCGAAATAGGTCTGGAGCACTTCGTTATATTCCAGGGAGTAGTCCAGGACCAGACCGTGCTTGTGGCGGTCTTCGGGGATATGGCTCATGCCGCCCACGCTGCGTTCGCGGATGGAGGCATGGGTGATATCCTTGCCCAGCATGGTGATCTTGCCCGAAGCGGGTTTCTCCAGGCCAGTGAGCGCATAGACGAGTTCTGTCTGACCGTTGCCGTCGATGCCCGCGATACAGACGATCTCGCCGCGGCGCACCGTAAAGGATACGTTCTTTACCGCATTGTTGCCGTGAGCCTTGGAAGCGACCGTCAGGTTTTCCACCTTTAAGATCTCTTCGCCCGGCGTTCTGGGTTCCTTATGGACCTGGAACTCTACGTCTCTTCCCACCATCATGCGGGAGAGCTCTTCCTTCGTGGTGTTTGCCACATCCACGGTGCCGATGTACTTGCCCTTGCGCAGGACGGTGACCCGGTCAGCGACTTCCATGATCTCGTTCAGCTTGTGGGAGATGAACAGGATGCTCTTCCCTTCCGCCGCCAGATTCTTCATGATGCGCATGAGTTCTTCGATCTCCTGCGGCGTAAGAACTGCTGTCGGTTCGTCGAAGATGAGGATCTCGTTATCCCGGTACAGCATCTTGAGGATCTCCGTCCTCTGCTGCATGCCGACCGTGATGTCTTCGATGACTGCGTCCGGATCGACCGCAAGTCCGTACTTCTCGGACAGATCCATGACTTTCTTTCGGGCTTCCGCCTTCTGCAGAATGCCATGTTTGGTGGTCTCTACGCCAAGGATGATGTTATCCAATACCGTAAAGCATTCGACCAGCTTAAAGTGCTGGTGGACCATGCCGATGCCCAATGCATTGGCATCGTTGGGGTCTTTGATCTCGACGACCTTTCCGTCTTTCTTGATCTGTCCCTCTTCCGCCTGATACAGACCGAAGAGAACGCTCATCAGGGTAGACTTGCCGGCGCCGTTTTCGCCAAGCAAGGCGTGTATCTCGCCTTTCCTCAGCTGAAGTGTGATGTTATCATTTGCAACGATGCCCGGAAACCGCTTCGTGATGTTGAGCATTTCGATTGCATAAGGTGCATCCATGGCTTCAACCTCCTGTATTCACATAGATATTAAAATGATAACATAAAAAAGGACGGCCTTAAAGGTCGTCCTTTTGATTTTTGATGCGATTTTATCCAGTTATTACTTGATGTTGTCGTATCTGTTCAGGGTGATGGTGGAAGGAACGAATTCGTCCTGGGAACCGTCTACGGTGATGTCGCCGGAGAACATTCTGCCAACGAGAGCAACGTAGTCATCCTGAGTGAAGCTGTCGGACCACTGGGTGGTGTCGAACGGGATCTGGGTGTAGTTCGCTTCGACGTCGGTGCCGGAAACGAGACCCAGAGTCATGACCTGACCGCCGTAAGCAGACCAGTTGTCGTTCAGTACGAGCTCGGTGAGCAGCGTGTTGACGGTAGCCTTCAGACCCTTCATGGCGGAGGTGACGGTCATGCCTTCACCGTAAGCGTCGATGGTCTTGGACTGGTCTACGTCTACACCGATGACCTTGCCGCCGACCTTGGCAGCTGCTTCAGCTGCGGAGGTCCAGATGCCGCCGCCGCAAGCGAAGACGACTTCTACGCCAGAGGTCTGATACCAGGTATCCATGTAGGAAGTGATGTCTGCATCGCCGAAGAACTGGTTGCCGTAGACGTATTCGATGGTGACGCCTTCGATGCCCAGTTCCTTAGCAGCGAGGTCTGCACCCTGGATGTAGCCGTTGCCGAAGCGAACGACGGAGGGTACTGCCATGCCGCCCAGGTAACCCAGGTGGGTGTAGCCGAGAGCTACGGCCGCATAGCCAGCCATGAAGCCGCACAGTTCTTCCTGATAAACAGCGGAGAACAGGTTGTCGGGGATCTCGGTGAGGCCTGCGGAAGTCAGGTCGTACTCGGAAACGTCCAGAGCGATGAACTTAACGTCGGGATAGGTGACGGAAGCGCTTGCCAGAGCTTCTGCGAAAGCGAATCCCGGGCAAACGACTACGTTGTAGCCGTCAGCGATCGCTGCATCGATCATAGCTTCTCTTTCTGCGGTGCTGTCGCCGGCGGGCTTGTAGTAGTTGAACTGCAGGCCGTTCGCGTCGGAGAAAGCCTTGCAGGCTTCGTAAGTAGCCTGGTTGAAGCTTTCGTCGGTGATGTCGCCGTAGTCGGTGATCATCGCGACAGAGTAGGCAGCTGCGGTCTCGCCTTCGCCGCCTTCGCCCTCGCTGGGTTCAGCAGGAGCGGGTTCGTTGCTGCTGGTGCATGCAGCCATGGAGAATACCATAGCCAGCGCGAGGAGCAGCGCGAGTAACTTCTTCATTTGATTTTCCTCCTTATTCTGACCGCGGCACTCTAAAATTCTGCCGCGTCAATAACAGTAGAATTATACAATAGTCCCCTGCATTAGGCAAGGAATTTTAGTAGCTGAACGACAATTCTTGCGGTCATCCCCCAGAGGCAGTGACCCTCGTAATGCCAGATGGGCACCGTGCACTTTCCCTTCCGCCAGTTATATTTGTCGGGAGACTCCACCATATCGTAGGGAAAATCCTTTACATCCTGCACGATATCGTACTCATAGACGTACGGTTCGTGTTCCATCAGCCAGTCCACGGGGATCGTAAACCATTCGGAGACCTCCGCTTCTTCGGGGCGGATGCTGTCCAGCGCTTCGGGGCGGATCTCTCCAATGACGGTGTGGACCGCCATATTCGCGATATGGATGAGCGTGTCGTATTCGTGCGTGTAGAGGATATCCTCCGGACGGATGCCCAGCTCCTCGCCGATCTCGCGCACCGCGGTCTGCACCGGGGTCTCCCCTTTTTCCATGCGTCCGCCGGGGAAGCACACTTCGCCGGGCTGGGAGATGCCGGCGCTTCGCAGTTCAAAAAGAAGGCACAGCCTTCCGTCCCGTTCCACAAAGGGAATCAGGACGCAGCTGTGCTTTCTGATCTCAAGCAGACCGCTTTCGCGGCCCTGCAGTCTTTTCTTGATCGTTTCGAGATCCATTACTGGGCCGGATTGATGATCTCGTATTTGTTTACGTAAGAGCCGAGCTCGTCTACGTCGGCGGAGATGCTGACCACGAAATCCGGACCGTAGATCTCGGAGATGGCGGCCAGTCTGCCCAGGAATTCCTCCAGATCTTCCAGTTTTACGTCCGCATGCTTCAGGATGCTATCGATAAAGATGAGCTCGATATCATGATCCTGGGAAATGATGCCATAAATAAAACCGATGTACTCGTCGATATTCGTGATATGTTCGAAGTCCTCCATGCAGACAACACGAATACGATATTTGAGATCGTACATCAGCCGGTGGTTCTTATTTATAAAAACAACGCTTCCGTTTACGCTGTCCAGGCTGGCATTGGCCATATCGACCATCGCTTTGGTCTTGCCGCTGCCCTTGTGCCCTACCAGTAATTTTACCATTGGAATCGCCCCACTTTCTCTCTCTAAGGTATATCTGTTCTTTCATTATAGCTTGCCCCGGACTTTTGGGCAAGCCGCGAAGGACAAACTTTTGTATGTAATTTTCAAGAAGTAACTTTTTTCCTGAGCTGACCGCAGGCAGCGTCGATATCTGCGCCGAGCTGCCGCCGCACCGTCGCCGGAATGCCCATGGATTCCAGCATGTCGCGGAAATGCGCTGCCGCTTTTCTGCTGCTGCCGGTCATGCCGGTCTCCGTAACGGGATTGAGCGGAATGAGGTTGACGTGGCACAGCATGCCCCGCAGCAGATCCGCCAGTTCCTTCGCCGTATGCGGCGTGTCGTTCTGCCCTTCGATCAGAGCGAATTCGAACGTGACGCGCCGTCCGGTCTTTTCCGCGTGATCGCGACAGGCGCGCATCAGTTCCGGTAGCGGATAGGCTTTCGCCACCGGCATCAGCTTTTCCCTTGCCTGCTGGTTGGACGCGTGCAGCGAGATGGCCAGGTTCACCTGGGGAAATTCTTCCCCGAACCGCCGGATGCCCGGCACGAGGCCGCAGGTGGAAAGCGTGATGTTGCGGTAGCTGAGTCCCAGCCCCTGGGGATCGTGCACCGTCCGGAGGAACCCCGCGACCGCCTCGTAGTTGTCGAAGGGTTCGCCCATGCCCATCAGGACGATATGGTTGATGGGTTCGCCGCTCTCCCGCACGCAGACCACGACTTCCTCCAGCATCTCCCAGCTTTCGAGGCTGCGGATGCGGCCGCCGATGGTGGAAGCGCAGAAGCTGCAGCCCATGTTGCAGCCGACCTGGGTGGAGATGCACAGGGAGTTGCCGTATTCGTAGGCCATGAACACCGCCTCCACGCGCTCGCCGTCCGGCATGCGGAGCAGGAATTTCCGGGTGCCGTCGGAGGACGTCTGCACGAGTTCCGCGGCAGCGTTATCCCAGGAAAACCGTTCCGCCAGCTGGCGGCGCAGATCCTTGGACAGATCCGTGCACTCGTCCCAGCTCTTTGCACCCCGGCAGATCCAGGCGAAGATCTGCTTTTCCCGGAACGCGGGAAGTCCCAGTTCTTTTAAGGCTTTCGCCCGTTCTTCTCTTGTAAAGGCTTTAATGTTTCGCAAGTTTTTCGTCGACAGCCATCTGCTGTCTCTCCTGTTCTTCGGCTTCGAGGCGCACGCCCGTCGGTGTGCCGTTAGCGCCCATGGAATTGAGTTTGATGGACCGGGAAGCCCTTCCCACGTTCATCATGGCCGTCACCATCTCGTCCAGGGGGATGAGCGCATCCAGCCCCGCCAGCGCCGCGTTGGCACAGGTGACCGCCGTAGCGGTGCCCGTCATATTGCGCAGATAGCACGGCACCTGGGACTGTCCGCACACGGAGTCGCACACGAGGCCGATCAGGCTCTGGATGCCCATGCTGGCGGCGTCCAGACACTGCTTGGGCGTGCCGCCCATCATGCTGACGAGAGCGGCCGCCGCCATGCCGACGCCGCAGCCAATCTCCGCCTGGCATCCCCAGCCTCCGAAGTAGTCGGTCTCGGCCATGAAGACGCCCGCCATGCCGGCAGCCAGAAGGCCTTTTACGGCATCTTCCCGGCCAAGGCCTTTGTCTTCGCACAGGCCCTGGATGACTCCTGGCACGATGCCCGAGGCACCACCTGTCGGAATGCAGACGATGGTGCCGGAACTGCCCGCCCATTCCATGATGGACAGGGACATCGGCGCCGCCTTGTCGACGATGCCGCTGGCGATCTTCTGCGGACTGCTTTCGTAGAATGCTTTTACCTGGGGCGCCTTCGGTCCGAGCAGCTGGCGCAGATCGTTGCCTTCTTTATATCCGTTCTTCTCCGATGCCAGGATGACGTCCCACAGGTTTTCCGCCTGGGAGATGACCTGCTGCTCCGTCCAGCCGGAGATGGAGCATTCGTAAGCGACTGCAGCCTCCGCGAACGTCTTGCCGTTCTCTTCGCACCAGGAAAGCAATTCCGCGGGAGTCTCGAATACCGGCGGTCTGCTGTCCGAGGTCACGACCGTATGCGCCGGTCTTGCGTAGCCGAAGTGCCGCAGGCCTTCGATATTTTTAAAAGCATCCAGCTGCTCCTCCGTGGGAGCATCCGCCAGTTTTACATCGTACAGCAGTTTATCCGGCCCTTCGCAGATCTTGATCTCCTCCGGGTCACCAGCGATGGTGAGGATCGCCTTCACCATGTCGTGACGGCGCACTTCTCCCGCAGGGTCTGTAAACAGCAGCACCTCGTGAGTATAGCCGCCCGTGTGCATGGGACAGCCGTCCGCGGATTCCAGGTAGAACCCGCCTCCGCCCACGGATGCGCCGCAGAAGGTCATTTTCCGGCCCGTATCGGCGTTTTCCAGCACGAGGCGGACATATTCCCCCGGCTCCGCCGGAAGATCCTCATAGAAGCCGTATTCGATCGCGACACCCCTTTCCTTCGCCTCGTCGTAGGCGTCGAAGAAACCGGGATCCGCCGGGCTGTGACCCAGAAGACCGAACACGAACGCCAGGTCGCTTCGCATACCGAAATACGTAAACGTAAACGAGCCCTTGTCCGACATCTGGATGGATGCCTTCGTAATGGGCAGACCGAAGAACTGCCGGCAGACCGACGCGATGCGCATGGGGCCTGCGGTGTTGGAACTGGAGGGACCGGGGGTGACCGGCGCCAATGCTTCGTTAAAGATGCTGGGAATCCGTTTCATCATTCTTGTCCTTTCTTTTCAAGTCTACGTTCATGAGGATGACTGCCGCGATCATGAGCGCAGCACCAACGTATGCCCGCGCGGAGACGATCTCGTGCAGGAACAGGATGGCTGCAAGCGTGGAGAATACCGGTTCCAGGGCAAAGATGACGCCCACGTGGTTCGAGGTCGTATACTGCTGCGCCACCGGCTGTGCGATGAAGGCGACAGCGGTCGATCCGACGCCAAGCACCAGCAGCCAACCGAAAAGCGCAGGCGTCCAGGTAAGCGCGTGACCCCGGTCCAGCACCAGGGAGATGAGGCTCATGAACAATGCGCCGAAGCCGATCTGCAGCAGACCCAGCTGTTTGGGATCCACGTCGTCCCTTGCGACCATCACGTCCGTAAAGCAGAGATCGATGGAATAGCAGGTGGCGGACAGGAGCGCCAGTCCCTCCCCCAGACCGATGCGGAAATCGCCGCCCTTCATGGTCATCAGGTAGAGCCCGCCGACGGAGAGCGCGAGACTGATGAGGAATTTCTTCTGCGGTACGATGCGGCGGAACACCAGGTTGATGATGGGATTGATGATGACCGGCATCGCTACGATAAAGCTGAACGTCGTTACGCTGGCGGAATTTTTGATGCCGTACATAGCAAACAGATAGATGAGGGAAAGCAAAAACCCTACAAAAATACCGCTGCGAAGGGTCGTTTTGGAGATCCCCCGCAGATCTTTATGCATGACGGCCCAGGAGACCGCCAGGGCGACCACGAAGCGCAGCGCGTTGAGCTGCATGGGCTGCCAGAAATTCATGACGTAATCGGAGACCGGATTGGCGATCCCCCAGAAAAACGTGATGATCACCAGGACCAGATCGGCCTGTTTCTGTCTGTTCATGTATATATTATAATCCTGCGATAAACAGCTCCAGCGCCAGATAGGCGTCGATCTGTCCGCTCTTAAAATCCTTTTCGATATCGTAAGCCGCTGCCAGAGAAGCTTTCAGTTCGGAATACTTTTTCCGGTAACTGGCGTCCATCGCCTTGCGGATGCGGTAGGGGTTGGCGCCCATAGCAGAGGCGACGCTATAGGGGTCACCGTCCCGGCCGCCCCGCTCCCTCGCCTCCAGCATGATCTCCAGCTGGGAGCACAGAAGCCCAAGAAAGCGCAGCACGACGCCGTCCTGCTTGCTGGCCTGCTCCGCGTCCACGCTGTTGTGGAGGATCGTAAGGGCTTTCCCCTTCTGACCGGAGAAGGCTGCGTCCAGGATGGCGAACGCGTCGGTCTCCTCCTCGCCCTGCATGCAGGCTGCGAAGTCCTTCGCCGTAACGGTCTGCGCATCTGCGAAAGCTGCGGCCTTTGCCACGTCGTTTTTCACGTTGTACAGCGTGTAACCGGATTCCTTGTCCAGATAGCCGCACTTGTCGGCGTAGGCGAAGATGTCGTCCCGGGACGCGTTCTTGCCGAGATTCTGCAGCTGCTTGGCGATCCAGCCGGCCAGCGTCTGGCGGTCCAACGGGCAGAAATCATAGACGACGCCCGCCTTGACGGCGTTCTTGTAGAGTGCCTTCGTCTTGTTCACCTTTTCCGCGGTGAACAGCAGCATCGTGGTCTCCGGCACGTTCGCCAGATACTCCGAGAGGATCTGCACGCCTTCCGCCTTCATATCCTTGGGCGTCTGGGTAAAGAGATCCGTATCGTGCACGACAACGAGTTTGCGCTTCGACAGCATGGGAAGCGTCTCGCAGGCGGCGATGATGCTGTAGGGGTCCAGATCTTCCGAAAAGACCGTAAAGTCCAGCGCTTCCGCCGCGGGCTCGATCAGTTTGCCCTTCACGAACTTTTCCGCCCAGTTCACCAGGAACTCTTCGTGTCCATAGCACACCAAAACGCGGGGCAGCGCTTCGCTGTCCAGCAGTTTTACGATCGTGCGGAACGGATGCTCCGCCGGAGTTTTCGCTTTCGACGTGTATGCCATAGGTCTATATAGTATATCATAAAACCGCCCTGCCCGCTTTCTCGATCTTCAGGCTGCCGTCTTTTCTGAGGGTGACCCCGACAGCCCCCGAAAGGTCTGTCCGCAGCAACTCCACGCCCATCTCCGCCAACATGGCTGTGATCCGCTCCGCCGGATGCCCGTAGCTGTTGTTCCTGCCGCAGGAGATGACCGCAAAACGGGGGCTTACAGCGCTTACGAAGTCCTCTCTGCTCGAATAGGCGCTGCCGTGATGCGCTACCTTCAGGATATCTGCGTCCACGTCCGAACCGTCCGCCAGCAGCCATTGCTCCGTCTGGTCCGTCATATCCGCCGTAAGAAGGATCTTAAGGCCTTTTGTTTCCAGCATGCCGGCGATGCAGGTCTCGTTGCGGTCCTCCGTCCGTGCGGTCACCCGTCCGCCTTTGTACGGCGTAAGCACCCGGAACACGGCATCTCCCATGCGGATCACATCGCCCCTTCCCGCAAAGACGAAGCGGTCCGCCCGGTACCCTTCAGTAACGGAAATATCTTTTTCGTAAACTGCCGGAAACACGATGGTGCAGATGCGCATCTTCTGCGACAGTTCCTTTATCCCCTTGCAGTGATCCTGGTCCGGATGGGTAACGACAGCCATCTCCAGCCCGGACACGCCGTTTTTCAACAGATACGGCAGCAGCGTGCCCTCCCCTACGTTCTTCATGGCGCTGCCGCCGCCGTCCACCAGCACGTGGCAGCCGTCCGAGGCGATATGGATGCAGTCCCCCTGCCCCACGTCGACGAAGACGACGTCCCGCAGAGGCCGCTGCCAGGGCAGCAGTTCGCCCAGGCCGAACCAGAACGGCAGCAGGCAGCTGGAGAGGGTCATGGCGAGACAAAGCAGCGCCGCCGACCGCTGCCTTCCCTTTCGCAGCAAAACAGCCCGGCCTTCCGAGAACCAGTAGAAAAATACGGCGTAATACAGGCAGAGCATGCCGATGGGAGGTGCCGCCATGGGAAACGATCCGCCCAGGGCGTTTCCGGCGTCGTTGAGCGCCAAAAGAAGATGCGCAAAAGCGGAAGCCGGCCCTGCCGCGGCTGCAGTCGCGAGGGATATGCCGAAACTCTGCACGAGGTACAGAAACAACCCCGCCGGCAGCAGCAGACCTGCCAGCGCTACGGCAAAAGGATTCAACAGCAGGCTGACAGGCGAAAAGATCAGGAAATGAAACAGCGTAAGCGGCGTCATGCCCAGCTGTACGGCGATGCAGGGCAACAGAAGTTTGCCGGCGTCATCGATCCATCCCTTTTTATACCGGTCCGCCAGTTCGGTCGCCTTCAGCTGCATGCGTGGCAGCGCCACCCCCAGGCTGTAAGCCGCCATATAGGACAATTGAAATCCGGAATCGAACAGCTGGTACGGGTTGACCCCAAGAAAGACACAGGCGGCAAGAGAGGCTGCGCTCACGAGGTCGTAGCGCCGGTGCAGGTGGAACGAGAGCAGATGCAGTCCGATCATGAAGGAGGCCCGAAGCACGGAGACGGAGAAACCGGACAGGCAGATGTAGCAAAGCAGTACGATGGCCGAGACCGCCGTAGTCTTTCCGTTGCGGCGGCCCTGCATCAGTTTCAGGATGACCGCATACACGACCCCCACGTGAAGTCCCGATACCGCCAGAACGTGCGCGATGCCGTTGCGCTGAAACGACACATAGACGTCCTCCTCCAGATATCCTTTTTCGCCGAACAGCAGGCCCGCCAGCAGCGAAAAGGCTTCCCGGTCCATATAGGGCGCGATGCGGTCGAAGAAGCGCGCTTTGCTCACCGCCAAAGCATTCAGCAGCCGGAAGCGCAGTGCTCCCGCCTCTGCGCGAAAGCGGGACACCTCGCAGAGGCAGCGGACATCCCGCCCTTTCAGATAAAGCGCGTAATCGAAGCAGCCGAAATTGCGGCGTCCGTCCGGTCTTCGCACAGGCCCCGTAAAGCGGCAGATCCGTCCGGTCAGAGAACAGACAGCCAGTCTGGCTTCTTCCGGTGCATCCAGCCGCACCAGCACCTTTTCCTCCGCCGTCCGCACCATCAGATCCCAGCGGTCTGTCTTGAAGGAAGCGTGGACGACAAGCCCTTCGAAGGACTGCACTGCACTACCGGTCTCCTCTGACAGTTCCAACAGCGGACTCGTCTTTGCCGAAGCAGCTTCCATCGTCAGAAAGCCCAGACAGAAGAACAGGATGCAGAACAACACAAAACGGCTCCGCCGCATTCCCCGGAACATAACAAATAAGGCACCTATGCAGATGCATAAGTGCCTTACCGAAAGTTCCGTATAGGCTGCCAGCAGGATGCCGGCTGCCTGAGAAAACGCAAGGGCCGTAAAAGGTCTTCGCACGGAGCATCCGCTCCCGCATCCTCAGGCATTATAGCAACGAATGGTAATATCTGTCAAGTCCTGTGTGCTATTCACCGCCGCCCTCGCCGCTTTCGCCTCCGGTCTCTCCGCCTTCAGACGGGGCCGGTTGCGGTTCAGGTTCCGGCGCCGGCTCGGGAGCTGGCTCCGGTTCCGAAGGCTCGGTCGGTGCAGGTTCCGGGTTCTCCTCTACAGGAGGCTTGTACTGCGACGGATCGGAGATGCCCGGGATGTAGTCCGGGTTGTTGGGATCGTATTCCGTAATATCCTCCTGCCCGTTGTTGTTCGCATCGCCTTCAGGAGTCTCCGGTTCTTCCGGCTCATCCGGTTCCACGGAATCGTAGGGGCTCTCGCCGTTATACAGCGGGGAAATGGGATAAGCGGCCGGATTCGGATTGTGGATCGGGCAGTAGTAGTCCGGCGCGTCCAGTTTGGCGTCCGGCTCCGCATTCACACCTAAGGAACGCAGGCCGCTCTCCACGAGGATCTTCTCCCAGGAGCTGCCGCCGGGACGGACGATGCCGACCTTCGTAGCGGTATGCGGGCAGTCCGGCGTGGCCAGATATCCGGTCTCCGCGCAGATGGTGCACTCGCGGTGGAAGTCCTCCGCGCCGCCCTGCACCGTGCCTTTGATGAAGTACTCGGAGATCGTGTCGCCGCCAACGCCGGTCATGCCGGAGTACTTGTCGACAGTCGCTCTCACGATGTCGCCGCGCATCTCGAACTCTTCGCGTTCGTACATGGGTCCCACGTCTTTCATGACCTTGGCCCACATCTTGGCCGCGATGCCGGAGTATTCGCGCAGGGAGATATTGACGTCGTTGCCCATCCAGACCGTGCCGGTGAGCTGGGGCGTGAGTCCGCAGAACCACAGGTCGAAGTTATCGGATGTCGTACCCGTCTTGCCTGCGGAGGGCTGGCTGGAGATCTTCGCGTTGCTGGACAGACCGTTCGTTACGGTCGTGCGCAGCATATCCAGCATGATGGACGCCACTTCCTCGGAAAGGACCCTTCTTGTGATGGGTTCCTTCTGCAGAACGATGTCGCCCTTCTTCGTGGTCACCGTCGTGTAGAACGTCGGTTCGGTGTAGACGCCGTAATTACCGAACGTAGCGTAGGCGCCGCACATCTCCAGCGGGGAGATGCCCTTGGTCATGCCGCCCAGCGCCAGGGCCGACGCGTTCATGTCGTTGACGTCGCCGTTATGGACGATGCTGGTGATACCCATGGCTTCGAGCTGATCCACGCACCACTGGGGATCCATCTGCAGGTAGCACTGGACTGCCGTCGTGTTGATGGACTGCTCGATGCAGTACCGCATGTTCTTGATGCCCCAATAGCCGGCGTACCAGTTCTTGGGCCAGGGTTTGCCGCCCATGACGACGGGTCTGTCGTCCAGAGGCATGGCAGCGGTAAACGGAATGCCGTCCTTGCCTGCCTTGCCGTCCTGTCCAGCCTGCAGCGCAGTGCTGTAGATGGAGATCGGCTTAATGGAAGAACCCGGCTGCCGTGGCGCCGTTGCTCTGTTGTAGAGCAGCTTGCCTTCCACGTTTCTGCCGCCGATCATGCCCAGCACGTAGCCGGTGCGATGGTCCATGATGACCATGGCGGACTGGGGCTGGATCGTGGGCTTGCGGAGCGTAAAGTAGTCGGACGTAAGGTAAAGGCGTCCGTCTTCCAGTCTGTGGATGACGTCGGGATGATCCTCGAAGAACTTGGCGCTGATGATCATGTCGCCGTTGTCATCGCGGGTCTTATATTCGGAGGCCACGGCCCAGTTGCCGCCCTCGATACTGTACAGAAGGCCTTCGCTCTTCTCGTACATGTTCTTGAATTCGATGGTGTAGTCCGTGCCGTTGCCGCTGGTCGTCTTATAGAAATTGAGGCGTTTGTCCTTCAGCAGCTTGAGGTCGCCGTTCGCCTGCCACTCGAACTCCTCGAGCGGCATCACGAAGTCGCCGTCCTCGTCGAACATCACGCTCTTGCTGTAGAGCATGATCTTGCCGTTGTCGCCGATGATGTTGCCGCTGCTGTCCGTGCGGTAGCCGCTGATGGTGGGCCAGCCGGAATTGTCCGCCCAGACCGCTTCCATGATCTCCTGGATCTCGCGGTTCATGGTCGTGTTGATGTGCAGACCGCCGTTGTACAGCATGCGGTCCGCTTCTTCCTCGGAGAGGCCCAGCTCCCGCATCATGTCCTCGCGGACCTGCTTTACGGCGCAGTCCGTGAAATAGGACGTGACCCCCGCATCCGCCAGCGCGTTGCTGCCCGGATTGATGTGCTCTCTGAGGGTCGCCGGGTCTGCGGCGGCGTACTGTTCGTCCGTAATGTAGCCCTGATCGTGCATGTTGCGCAGGACCAGCTTCATGCGGTCGACGCAGGCGTCGTTGTAATACGTGATGTATTCGTCGTTGCGCTCGATGATATCCAGTGCGTCGATATCCTCCACTGCGGAAGTCTCGATGCGCTTGATGGGCGCATAGGTGCTGGGCAGCTGAGGCAGCGTCGCCAGGCACGCACATTCGATCAGATCCAGATCCGCAGCGTCTTTGGAGAAATACGCCTGGGAAGCCGCCTGCACGCCGCTGGAGTTGAACCCCAGACCGATGGTGTTCAGGTAGGCCTCGA
>CACYFF010000009.1 GCA_902773665.1 uncultured Eubacteriales bacterium
ACTACATATCAGAGGGAACTGAATCCCGAAAGAGTAAAGAGAATATCCGGATCGTTTGATGAAAGGATCGCCAATGAACCTAAAGTCAGTATGAGAGACGGTCATTACTATGTGTTTGACGGGCAGCATGTGATCGCAGCAAGAGTTGAAAAGAACAGTGGTGAGGATCTTCCTATCAGATGCAAAGTTTACTCAGGACTTTCTGAAAAGGAGGAAGCCAGACTTTTTGCAAACCAGACCGGTTGCTCGGTTCCACCGAGTATCGGCATGAAGCTCAGAGCGATGGTCTTTGCCGGAGACCCTGAAGCCTGCAGCTTTCTTAACAACACTGAAGCAGTTGGTCTTAGGATCGATTACGGACAGCACAAGGGAAGAAAGCGTATCGCATGTATCGCTGCAGCACTGACTGAGTTCAGAAAACTGGGACCCGAGAAGTATCGGGCAGCTATGAAGATGATCCTGGACGGATGGGACGGTGAACCGGACTCTCTCAGAGCAGAGACTGTGACAGGCATCTGCAGATTTGTCGATCTGTACTACGGTGAATACGATCCTAAAAGGGCAGTCAAAAGATTTCGAACCGTGGATCCTCTGAAGATCTATCGTGATGGAAAAGCGATGGGTGACAATCTCCCAGGGTATAAAAAGTATCTGTATCAGGTTCTGATGATCTACAACGGTGCAAGTAAGAAGGCTGCACTTCCCATGAAATTCTAAGGGGGATAGGTATGAAGAAGCATAATTCAAATCATCCTCGCAGAGATCCCAGCAACACGAAGGACTGGATATACAGACGAGGTGATATATATCTAGCCAACCTGAATCCGTTTACAGGCAGTGAGCAGGGCGGTACGAGGCCGGTTTTGGTCCTTCAGAACAATGACGGTAACATATACTGCCCGACACTGATTATCGCTCCTATCACAACAAAGCTGAAGAAACAGAGCCTTCCCACTCACTGCTGCTTTGACTTCGTTAGAGGACTTCCGGAGCCATCGATGGTGTCTTTAGAACAGATCAAGACGATAGATAAAAGCAGGATCAAGCAATATCTGGGGAAGCTTACAAAAGAGCAGATGTCAGAGGTTGAAGAAGCATGCCTCACTAGTCTCGGAATGGTCATTCCGGAGTCAGTTGAAGCTCCATGATCAATCGACATCCTCAACAAATGAAAAGAAGTTCGTTATTCTATGGCCAGAGCAAAAGAATCTGGCCTTTTACATACATCGAAAAGGAGGCTCAGAGATGAATAAACCTCAGGAACAGATTCTTATGCTCATGCTTATGGATCTAGTCGATAAGAATCTTCTGACAATGGAAGAGGCTGAAACGGCTAAGAGATTCTATTTAAAAAACGAAAAACCTAAAGCACAATCTACCGCTGACAGCATAGCGGCATAGGAGATAAAGAAATGATAGAAGAGAAGAAAGTCGTTGGATATGTCAGATCACTCAGACAGATGGACGATGACTGTGAAATCCAAATTAAGCTTATCAACAGGTATTCGCAGCTTATCGGACTCGGTGCTCCCAAGATGTTCATCGACAGAGGTTTTGTTAAGAAAAGAACCCTGAAGGATATTGACAGAGGGAGACCGCTTGGCTTTGCGCATCCGCAGGCAACCAGATGTTACCCCGCATGGGAAGACATGCTGCTGGAAGCGATGAACGATAGGGTCGAAGTAATTATCGTTGATCGCATGGAGCGGCTCTACGGCAATGCTGAAGATAAAAGTATTCTCGAAAAGATCGTTCAGGACCACATGATTCGGATCCTTGAAGTCGAAAATCTGGACTGGCCTGAGGTGACCGGCATAAGAAAAGTCTGGGCATATCACTATTATGTCCCGAACCGATATTGTGAAGGTATAAGGACGGCAACCCTTATAAATGAAATCGGGACGTTTTATGAGGCTGTGGCGGCCCATTCTGACTGGCGATTCTGCGGCATATATATGGATTCAAGCATAGACAAGAGAAGAGAGTTTGCAAAGTTAATGCAGAGGAAAGATGTTGATGTCTTTATCTGCAAATCTCTTTATCACATCAGCCGAAAACCGCTAGCCTTTTTAAGTCTCATCAAGGACATGAATGCCAGGGGAATAACGGTCATAAGTACAGAAGAGGGGACGGTACACTACGATCCGATCGGCGCCTCATTTCTAAAAAAAAACTGAAGGCTGCGACATATGACTGCTGCAGATCAGAGCATGAGAAGCAGTACCACTCAATCGACCGCAAAAGGATGGACCTATTTTATAGGACCATTGCCTGCAGGTGGAAAGAGATTGTAAGGGTTGAAGAAGAAAGTGCAAGCCCAGGAGCGGAATATGACAGGCTTACAGCCAGTGCGAAGGCCTATCAGGTAATCGTTATAGACTCATTTGCCAAGCTGGGCAGAAATGTGAACGAGCTTATCGCCAACCTGAAAAAAGCAGGGTTGCCCATTTACAGCTTAAAGGAAGGATTATTGTACATAGATGGAGAAGAGAGGGTTATACAAAGCAATACTGTACAGCCGGGTATCGACAGTGCATGACGAGCAGGCTGAATCTATCGATAATCAGATCTTACTTGCCAAGAATTATCTGGACAAGCACCCTAATATCGAACTGGCCGAACCCTTAGACAAGTACAGTGAAAGGATCAGCGGCAAGACCGACATAAGGCCAAAGTTTCAGGAGATGTGTGAAAGGCTTGCCAAGGGCGATATTCACTATCTGATGATAAAGGATCTCAAGAGACTGTCCAGAAGTGTTGAGACAACCTATGCATTTCTCAACCTGATGAAGCAGTATGGATTTGAGATCATTCAGCTTTCTTCCGGGAACATTATAGACAGCAGCGCTTTTGAGGAGGTCGAATCCAATCTTCTGATCGGAATCGAAGCTCTGTTTGCCCAGAATACGGTACTGACACAGTCCAGATACGGGAAGACGGTTCAGAAAGTCCGGTGCGAGAATAAGATACTGTCATATAAAGATTCCACGCTCTTTGGATATGAATGGGATCGGGAACTGAAGGATATAGTGATCGTAGAAGAAAAGGCAGCTATTATCCGCGAAGTATTCAACCGGTTTGTATTTGGTTTGCAGAGCATACGGGAGATAAGAGAGTATTTATCATCACTTGGATATCATTATTCACATGTGTCAGTATCAAAATGGCTCCAGGAGGGTAAATATGTTGGAGACTGGACTATCAACCGTAAAGGTTCAGTTCTTGGTATTGGTCAGGGAGCGAAAACAAAGAGATTCAGACGAGAAAAAGATGAATGGGTACATATTCAAAGACCGGATCTTGCGATCATAGATAAGGATGTATTCGATCTGGCTCAGGAAATCAGGCTGAGCAGAGTTGAGACATACTTTACAGATGAGGGATCTGAGAAGGGCAGAGGCAACTTCAGTGGGAGACACCTGTTTTCACGCAAAGTATTCTGTGCTGAGTGTGGCAGCATTTATAGATTCAAATGGTCAGACAGGAAGCGAACAGTTGGCATTTACTATGATACCTATAAACAGAGCAAAAGAGATGCTTCTTTTGAATGTCCCAATAAAGACTACAGACGGGTATCTGAGAACGAACTAAAGCAAATAGTTGTAAACGCTATCATGGCTCTAAACATCAATGGACAGGTCAGTATAGATCGTATGTTAGAATCTATCTCTTCAGCTATTCAGGCCAATAATAATGACAGCAAGAAAAGAGATGCAGAAGAGCAGCAACTGAAAATGCTTGAGGCTGAAGCAGATAGAATATCGGAAGCTTTTATAGATGCAACTTCCCAAATGAGGGCGAGGCTAAACAAGCAGCTCGAAGAAACAGAAGAACAAATTGCTGCCTGTAAAAAAAGGCTTCTTAAGCTTGATAACAATTCAGCTGATGAAAAAGCTCTTCGTAAAAGACTTACGGAGATTCGCAAGCAACTGTCCGGCTGGGTGGACATAAATATAAATTCGCTTGATAGAAACATGGTAGAAAGACTGGTTTCCAAAATCGTTGTACATATGGATGGGGGTATAGAGATCTCATTGGCATTAGGCGGGTTCATGCAATATCAGCTTGAACGCAAGAATAGTGAAAAGATTTCACAGAAGAGATCTCCGTCAGTTACTATGCCTTCGACCAGGACGATCAACGATAACTTAATGACAGTTTTAGAGGAAGTCGAAAAAGAAGAATCTCCGCAGGCAGTATTAAACGTCATGAGCTTTAAAAGGCGGCGAAAAGGCGAGGAGGATACTGTTGTTGTGAAACTGGATACAAGGAAGTAAAGAGTAAGCTTTGTTGTTGATAAAGCAATTATCTTTTAAATCGCTGCCGAATGATACATAGGACTGCGTAAGAGTTCGTATTAATAGTTTTACGACATTCTGGAGGGATAAGTCTATTCAAATCTCATAAATGTTTTGTATATTAGAAAGCCCACCGCGGTGCCCAGAGTATTCAATATCACATCATCTATATCCGCACTTCTGGCAAAGAAATACTGCACGCACTCAATAGCAGTGCTGACAGCTAACCCAATCAGTACGGTCTTATGCCATCTGTCGCATTTCTGAAAAACGATCGGCAGCAGTATCCCCATCGGAACAAATAGAAGTATATTCCCCAGGACGTTAGCTAATGATATTCCGGCAACTGAGCCGCCTTGTACAACGTACTCTGCAATCGTGTTAAAAGGGATCAAATTGATGCTGCGGTATATGCCGTTCATTCTCTGTGTCCCATATCTAAGGATCATATATATTGGTATCGTCTGCGAAACAAGTCCGACACAATAGGAAACGAAAAGTAAAGCTGAAAAATCTTTTCTTAATGCATATTTTCGATGTTTAACACGGCAAATAATGATCTGAATCGCAAAGCATATAATTGCACCAACACAACAGTATACCGCCATGTTGTAAATGAATCTCTTTAGCATAACACTCTGAGCCTCTGGTCACATCATGAATTGGCTATAGCCAGTACTATCAATAAAAGTCAGAACCATTATTTCCCCTAATGGCTGCTGACGACTTACTGAGATTTTAACACCAACTTTATTATCAATCAAAGTAAAACGTACATTGGAGATAAATATCACAAGCCTTGATTGCTAAAGGAAACGAGAATTGCAGCTTCGAAAAAGCGTTAGAAAAAGTGTTAGAAAAAACGCTGAAGCGGATAATAAATGACTCATAAAACACGAAAGCGTAAAAAATATGATCAGAATTATCCCTTTTTATTTTTGCGATCAATGGCTATAAATCGTTTAAATTTCAAGCATTGTTGGCTTTTGATCTCTTGAAAATGTAGTCAAGATGATAATACGGCGCACGCCGTGTTGACAGCCTGACCACAAAAGATAAGTCCGGAAAATGTTGAATTTTCAATATGTTTCAGCTTTAGGAGGAAAAATACGATGAGCGAAAATAGAAAGCTTAAAGTTTATGAAACCAGCGATAAAAATTACATCCCGACACCTACGATTGTCTTAAAAGGAAAGTGGTTGGGGAAGTATGGCTTCGATATGAATACTTTAATATCTGTTCATTGTGAGGAAAGAAGGATAATAATTGAGCCTCGGGATCCCGATCCAATCATTATGGATGAAACTATAGACGGGTTTCTGAAATCTTTATCTAAAAAGAAGTTAAGATCTCTAAAGAGAACTCTTCAAAGCAGCAATATCTGATTGCGGTTCCAGACGCAGGGGGATCTTTTACATATAGCCCGGTTACGACTTACGTATCGTATCTGGGCTATTTTCATGTCTGAAGAATCATTCGGATAACAGAGGAGGTCTATTAATGGAAAAAGAAACAATCATAATCGACGGCGTGCGTTATTACGCTGAACGTCCAAGGAACTGCAGAGGATGTTACTTCTGGAAGAATCAGAAAAAAGGCTGTGTTCTCAGAAAGGAAAACTGCTATTACCTGGCAGAGTCTCCAAAGAGGAAGTCTCCGTGCGAAGGATGCACATACGGCCCTTGTGTGAGTTTTTGTATGAAAAAGGTTCTAGGATACAGGGAGGTACCAGAAAATGCGTGAGAAAGGCGAACAGGACCGTTTTACCCGGTCTCATTCGTTGTGACCGATCCGAAAGGAGATATAGCTGTTTCCTGTGCCCATGCATTAAAACGCTCCGGGTATCAGATACGCCTGTTCAATGTCCAGAACTTCAAAAAGAGCATGCATTACAATCCATTTGCCTACGTTCACAGTGAAAAGGACATTCTGAAACTGGTAACTACACTCATGGCCAATACAAAAGGTGAAGGGAAGAGTGCGGATCCTTTTTGGGAAAAAGCAGAAACTCTGCTTTACTGCGCCTTAATCGGATACATCCACTATGAGGCGCCGATAGAAGAGCAGAACTTCGCAACGCTGATTGAATTTATCAATGCAATGGAAGTCAGGGAGGATGACGAGGACTTTAAAAACCCAGTCGATATCATGTTCGACAATCTTGAGAAAAAGAACCCCAGACATTTCGCAGTATGATGTTGATACTTTTGAGAAATTCCAGAACCGGATTCAGGGAGAAAAAGGTCGAAACCTGATGAGGGCGCATTATGCGGTTGGTTTTGTCAATAGCGAAGGTGCGGATAATCAAAAGGACGCGAACAGAAAAGACAGTATACGTGGAGCTTTTAACTCTCCTCTTAAGCCATTTGTCCTGGCAACAACATCTATTGGTCAGGAGGGACTGGATTTTCATAATTATTGTAGAAGGATAATGCACTGGAATCTTCCGGGGAACCCCATTGATCTGGAGCAGCGGGAGGGCAGAATCAATCGTTTTAAGTGCCTGGCAATCCGGCAGAATGTTGCCGAGAAGTATGGCACAATTCACTTTTACGATGATATTTGGAAGGAGATGTTTGAGGCTGCAGAATCCGAGAAGGCCTCCTCTCAGTCCGATTTGGTACCGTACTGGTGTTTCGGAAAAGACCAGAGTGTCAAGATTGAGCGCATTGTTCCAATGTATCCAATGAGCAAGGATGAGATCACGTATGAAAGGCTAATCAAAATACTATCCTTGTATCGTTTAACTCTTGGGCAAGCGAGGCAGGAAGAACTTCTGGAATATCTATTTCACGAGTACAAAAATCCGGAAAAACTAAAAAAACTGTTTATTGATTTAAGTCCTTTTTCTAAGGAAGGTTATGCAGGGAGCAGGCCGCTCGATACCATTCAGAGAGAAGAAAAAGCCTCTCAGCAAAGGGAGTCCGTTTCATTGCGGTCAATGATGGTGTAGATTCTCTGGTGGCAAGCAGCACCGATTTCAATCCCATACGCAACCGGGCAAACGAACTCCATGCCAAGAACATCAGTAAAAAGGTGCGTGCCATCAAGCGGATGCAGGCCGAGCGTGGTGAGCGCTACGGCGGCAAGGCACCGTATGGCTATAAGAAGCGTGCCGCAGACAGCAAGGAGATTGTTCCCGATGAAGAAACTGCTCCCATTGTAGAATATATCTTCAAACTGTGTGCAGGCGGCAAAGGTCCGAATCAGATCGCACGTATTCTGCAGAATGAGCAGATACTCACTCCCGCCCATTACTAACATGGAGAAGGGAGAGCAGCCAGTTCACATGGTCACTCTCCCTCAAAGCATCGATGAAATTGTAAAAATGTTGGCCTAACGGCCCGAACGCACAGAGGCGGACGGCTTCCGCCGCCCGCCTCTGCTTCTAATAATGGATAGGTCACAAATTGGACCTATGAACACTATCAGAAAGGAACCGGGCTTTCTGATTTGGCCATGAGAAAGGGGAAAAAGAGGGCAATTCGCCCAAAATACTGGAAAATTACGGAAATTGCACAGTTTCCTGCAAAAAAGCTGTGCACTGTGCACAGTGGACAGGCGGAATGTCGAATATTGTGCCTAATTGCAAGCAAAGGGAGATTTTGTATTATATAGACAATAGATACGAAAATATCTTGTATTGGTGATAGTAATGTTCACAATTGCGGTTATAACCATTGGGCAATCTCCCCGGCCGGACATCACCTCCGATCTGCGGAAACTGCTGCCGGAAGGGGTCTGCATGACCGAATACGGCGCGCTGGACGGTCTGACCCGTCAGCAGGCCGAAGAACAATTCGGTTATCGGGGCAGGGGAGAGCTGCTGATCACCCGGATGGGCGGCAACGGATCCTCCCTCAAGGTGGACGGCGACAGCATCATGGGGCAGCTGCAGACCTGCATCTGCCGGGCCCAGGAAGACGGCGCCGACGCTGCCCTCATCGCCTGCACCGGTGTATTTCCGGATTATGAACATCAGATCCCCCTGCTTCTGCCGGGGGAGCCCCAGCGCAAAGCCACCATGAACCTGGCCGGAGAACAGCTGATGGGCGTGGTGATCCCAAAGGAGCATCAGCGGGAACAGATCGCCGGCTGGTGGCGCGAAAGCGGCGCGCGGCACATTCTGTTCGGTATCGCCGATCCTTATGAAGATCCAAAAAAAATCGTGGAGGCGGCGCTGGAACTGAAAGCCGCCGGCGCCCGGGTCCTTTGTCTGGACTGCTTTGGTTATACCACCCGGCAGCAGGCCGACGTCCAAAAGGCCACCGGACTGGAGACCGTTCTTCCCAGAACCGTTCTGATAGAAGAACTGACGGCCCTCCGGAACATTACTCCAAAAGACTCAGCTGACGCCAGATAAGGGCCAGATGGATGGCATCCCGCACCGACTTGGCATTGAGATCGTGGCGCAGCAGCTTTCCGATCTTGCGGAAACGGTCATACAGGGTATTTCGATGAATCCCCAGCAAGGCGCAGGCCTTCTGCATATTGTAACTGCACTCGTCGGCAACACACAGGGTCTTTACCAGCTCTGCCGACTTCCGCTGGTCATAATCCATTACCGGACGGAGATATTCCTCCACCATCTGCAAAAGGATGTCGCTGTCCATGTTTTCCCGGATAAAGGCGTATTCGATGTAATCGGTGTAGCGGTAAACCGGCTTTCGGGGCGCGCAGCAGCGGCCGATCTCCAGGGCGACGCCCGCGTGTTCATAAGCCGAACGAAGGGTGGCTGCCGTGGTGGAAAGCTCGCTGATACCCACGGTACAGCCGGGATTACAGTAGCTGTAAAACAGCTGCTGGCCATATTGAAGCCCCTGCTCTGCGGAAGCGCCGGGGCGTAGCGTGAAAATACCGATGATTTGCTGACGCAGCTCATCATACAACAAAAAAAGATCAGGTGAGGGCCGCAGCAAAAGCCGGTCGATGGCATCCTTGGCAGTGCCGGGATCCATGGCCGCCGCAAAGATCAGCCGGTCAGAACGAAAGCTGAGACCGGCCCGCTCCGAAAGGGTCTTCAGACCGGAGAGACTGTGGTCGCCGCCCAGCAGCACCTGAGAATAAAAGGCCACGATGTCGCTTCGCCCTGTGGCCTGGGCGGCGCCGGAAGGGCCATCCTCCCGGGGATGCACCAAGATCCGCTGAATATCCCGGTAGCTCAGCTCCATGGGAATGGACAAAATGGGGAAGCGGTTTTCCTCGGCCAGCTCCCGGACGGAATCGGGGATCTGGTGGACATATTTTCCGATCTTGATGCCCAGTCCCACCACCTGGTTGTCGATCAGGCGGGTGACCAACCGTTCAAAGTCGGCGGGGGACTGGAGAAAATAACCGGTGGTGATGATCAAATCACCGGGCGAGGTCCAGGCGGAACCCTCCGGGATTTCCACAATATCAATGTAGCGAACGGTCCGGCTTCCGCCGGACGGCGCGCAGAGATAGGTCATGTTGGCGTGGAGTTTTGTCAAATCGTCAACGATCATGGAAAGACCTCCCAAAACGCAGAGTAGGTCAAAAACTGATAGATTTTTATTATAACATTTCACGGTCGTTTTTTCAATCATTGCAGAGAGATCTGCGGAAAAAAGAGGTGTCGACAAGGATGAAACTGACAAAAACCACAGGTAAAGAGATCCTGCTGGGCAGCTGGTTCCTGGGTGGCGGAGGCGGTGGCCTTCCCGAAGGGGGCGAAGCGGTTCTGGAGCAGGTGCTGCAGACCGGCGAGGTAGTCTTCCGGGACGTGGCGGAGCTGGCCGATGACGAGGTCATCGTGACGGCTTCTCTGGTGGGTTCGCCTGCCAGCACCACTTCCTGCATCAAGGACGTACATTACCGCCAGGTCTATGACTGGTTTTGTCTGAACAATCAAAAGCCCCTTTCCGCCGTGGTCACCAACGAGCCGGGCGGCCACAGCGTCACCAACGGCTGGATGCTTTCGGCCATCACCGGCCTGCCCATGCTGGACGCCGCCTGCAACGGCCGTGCCCACCCCACAGGCGTCATGGGCGCCATGGGCCTCAACGCCATTCCCGATTACCGGAGCCTGCAGACGGCAGCCGGCGGCGATGGCCCCCGGGAGATCGGCATCACCGCCACCGGAACGGTGGACGGCACCTCTCAGATGGTGCGGATGGCAGCGGTACAGGCCGGCGGTTATGTGACCGTCCTGCGCAACCCGGTAACGGCTGCTTATTTCCGGGAAAACGCCTCGGTGGGCGTGGTTTCCCAGGCACGGATGATCGGTCAACACTGGCAGCAAAGCATGGGAGATCTGCCCACCCTGCTGCAGACACTGAAGGCGCTTTTGAACTGCACCCTGCTGGGCGAAGGCCGGATTCGGGCCATTGATCTGCAGATGTCCGGCGGCTTTGATGTGGGCACCTTCACGCTGGAAACGGCGGGAGCGCCGCTGGAAGTCACCGTTATGAACGAATACATGACGGCCCAGCGGGAGGGCGCCCGACTGGCGACCTTCCCCGATCTGATCGCCGTGATTGATACCCAAAAGCGCCTGCCGGTGTGCTCGGCCCAGCTGAAGCCCGGCATGGATGTGGCAGTGGTCTGTGTCCCCCGGGAAAAGCTGATTCTTGGACGGGGCATGAAGCTGCCCGAACTGTTTGTCCCCTGTGAAAACGCCATTGGAAAGCCCATGCGGCAGTATATTTTCTGACAAAAGGGGGGAACGCCCATGTATGACATTCTCATCAAAAACGGCCTGATCGTGGACGGCAGCGGAAAGCCTGCCTTTTACGGTGATCTGGCTGTAAAGGACGGAAAAATCGCCAAAATTGCTCCGTCCATCCAGGAGTCGGCGGACGAGGTCATGGACGCTTCCGGCCTGCAGGTGGCTCCCGGTTTTATCGACAACCACAGCCACAGCGACAGCTCGGTGTTCACCGGCAGCGACAGCTATAACTATCTGGAGCAGGGCGTCACCACCCAGGTCGCCGGACAGTGCGGCAGCTCGCCGGCACCCTACTCCGAAACCGAACTGGCCGACGCCAAGGCAAAGCTGGATCCCGAAGAGTTCGCCTGCTGGGCCGCCAAGGCGCAGACCCCCACCACCTTTATGAAGGCGGCGGAAGAGCAGACCTTCGGCACCAACATGGCCTTCTTCATCGGCCAGGGCTCCCTGCGGGAAAAGGCTCTGGGCTATTCCGACGCCGCTCCCACCAAAGAGCAGATGGACATCATGCAGAAGGATCTCATCGAGGCCATGGAGGCAGGCTATCTGGGTGTGTCCTCCGGTCTGGTGTACGCCCCTTCGGTTTACGCTTCCACCGAGGAGCTCATTGAACTGGTAAAGGTCATGAAGCCTTACGGCGGCATTTACGCTTCCCACATTCGGGGCGAGGGCGACAACGTCCTCCGTTCGGTGCAGGAGGCCATTCGCATCGGTGAAGAGGGCGGGGCCCCCGTGCTGATCTCTCACCTGAAGGTCATGGGCAAGCACAACGAAGGCACCAGCCAGAAGCTTCTGAAGGAGATCGACGACGCCAACGCCCGGGGCACCACCGTCTGGGCCGACCAGTATCCCTATACCGCCAGCTCGGCCCCGCTGCCCAGTCAGATCCCGCCCAAATATCTGGTGGGCGGCATCCCGGTGCTGCTGGAACGGCTGAAAAATCCCGAGATCCGGCAGCAGATCCTGTATTCCATCTTCCACGAGGTGGACGAGTTTGAAAGCGCCATCTATTCGGCCGGCTTTGATGGCACCCTCATTGTGGGGGCCTCTAAAACGCCCGAATATGTGAACAAAACCATCGGCCAGATCGCCAGGGAAGAGGGCAAGGAGCCCATCGACGCCCTGTGCGACGTGCTGCTGGCCAACGACGCCAGTATGCAGGGCGTGTACTTCAACCAGTGCGCCTCCGATCTGCTGCGGATCATGGCCCATCCCAGAGTGTTCCTGGGTTCCGACTGGTCGGACTACCCCGACAGCAAGGTGGACTATGAACAGGCCGGCGGCGGCCATCCCAGAGGCACCGCATCCACCGTACGCCGTCTGGAACTGGTTCGTGACTTCCGCCTGCGGACGCTGGAAGATTCGGTGAAAAACCTCACCTATGACACCGCCCAGGCCATGGGCATTCCCGAGCACGGTCTTTTGAAAGAGGGCTGGGACGCCAACGTGTGCGTCTTTGACTATGACCGGCTCCATGCCACCGCCGACTTTGCCCATCCCTATCGCCAGAGTCAGGGCATCCACTACGTTCTGGTCAACGGCAAGCTGGCCGTCCGGGACGGAAAAGCCCTTGGCGTCCGGGCCGGCAAGGTATTGAAACGTAAGTAATAGACCCCATATAAATCAAATCCAAACAAAAAGGAGAGTAAGACCATGAAAAAGACATTAGCACTCGTAATCGCCATGATGATGATCGCTGCTCTGCTTGCCGGCTGCGGCGGCAATGAGCAGGTCTCTGATGGCAAGCGCACCGACATCAACATCCCCCTGGCATCCATCGGTAACACTCTGGACCCCCATGACGCCAGCCTGCTGGTCGACCAGTACGTTTGTAACCAGATCTACGAGCCCCTGTGGTACGTGGAAGACGACGCTTCTCGGACCCCCCGTCTGGCGACTGGCCTCACCGTCAACGATGCCGGTAACGAGATCACCGTTACTCTCCGTGACGACGTCAAGTTCCAGAACGGCGAGCCTCTGAAGGCTTCTGACGTTGTTTACAGCTATCAGCGCTGCCTGGACAACTACTACAAGACCGCCTCTCTGCTGGGCCTGACCAAGGTGGAAGCCATCAATGACACCACCGTCAAGTTCACTCTGGATGGACCCAACTCGGTCTTCCTGACTACCATGAATGATGTGTGGATCGTCTCTGAGAAGGCCGTTGAGGAGGCCGGTGATCGCTTCGGCGCGATCCCCACTCTGGCTGGTACCGGTCCCTATATCCTGGAGTCTTATGACCAGAATACCAAGATCGTCCTGCAGGCCAACAAGGATTATTGGCGTGAGGAAGCCACTATCAAGACCATCAACTTCACTCCCATGGCCGACTCCTCCACCCAGCTGCTGGCCTTCCAGAACGGCGAGTTCGACTTCTGTAACATCCCCTCTGCCGACTGGAACAACGTAGTCGCCAGCGGCAACTTCACCACCGTCCAGGCTCCCAGCCGTCACGTCTCCTACATCGGCCTGAACGTCGGTAAGCCCGAGAGCCCCCTGTATGACCTCCGCGTCCGTCAGGCTATCCACTACTGCATCGACAAGGAATCCATGTGTCTGGTCGCCGCTGACGGCTTTGCCGATGTGGCCACCCACTATGTCCGCGTTGGTTACTTCGAGGGTGCCGAAGGTAAGGGCACTGACTTCTCCTACAATCCCGAAAAGGCCAAGCAGCTGCTGGCTGAGGCCGGCTATCCCAACGGCTGTGACGTCGGCACCATCTCCGTCATCAACGGCGGCGGCGGCCGTTACATCAAGATCGCCCAGCTGCTGGAGCAGAACATGAAGGACGTTGGCATCACCTGTAAGATCGAGATCGGTGAGACCGGCGCCATGCTGGATGATATTGCACAGAACCACACCTACGATATGTTCATTTCCGGCATCACCTACGGCGTCAGCTTCAGCTTCTATGATTCTTACGGCAACTACGGTAAGTTCGACAACGCAGAAGTCCGGCTGTACGAGAACGAAAGCATTGATGCTGACTGGGTCGATGAAATGTTCCAGAAGGCCCGCTGCGAGATGGATGCCGCCAAGCGTCTGGCCATCTACAACGAGCTGGAAGCCTATGTCCACGATCAGTGCTGCTACCTGGGCGTCATGCACATTCAGAACCTGTATGCCTGGAACAAGAACCTGGATGCTTACGCTCCTCTGAAAAACTATCTGGTCTATGACTGGAGCTGGAAATAATTCCAACGACGCGTCCAACCACTGATCCAAACCAAGTAATCTGAATCAGCAAGCATCTTTGCTGTCTCCCACCGGCTTTGTCGGTGGGAGACAGTCCACTACCTGAAAAGGAGTATACACGATGATTCGATATGTCGTTAAACGTTTTCTAATGCTCATTCCGCTGGTTCTTTGTATCACGTTCGTTGTCTATGGCCTGATGTCATTGGCCCCTGGCGATCCCGCGAGTATCATGCTGCCCTCCAATGCTCCGCAGGAACAGAAGGATGCTTTGAACCATAAACTTGGATATGACCGTCCCTTCCTTGTCAAATATGCAGATTTTGTCTACAATTTGGTGTTCAAGGGCGACTTTGGTATTTCCTATCGAACCCAGCAGCCCATTATCAACGAGTTTAAGACCCGTCTCCCCATTTCCATCACACTGGCATTTACCAGCTTGACATTGGCAGCCTGTATCGGCATACCGTTAGGCGTGCTGTCGGCCGTCAAGCAGTATTCTCTGCTGGACACCATCCCCTCTGTGATGGCATTGACCCTGTCGGCCGTACCATCCTTCTGGTTTGGTATGATGCTGATATACTTCCTTGCGTATAAGCTAGGCCTGTTCCCATCCTACGGTATGGGCGGAATCGAGCACTGGGTCCTGCCCACCCTGACCATCGCGGTGGTCTATGCGGCAGAGATCCTGCGTTACACCCGTTCCTCCATGCTGGAGACCATCCGCGCAGACTATGTGCGTACCGCCCGAGCCAAGGGCGTTGCCGAGCGTACCGTTATCTGGAAGCACGCCATGAAGAACGGCCTGCTGCCGGTGATCACCCTGCTGGGCAGCTCTTTTGGTGCACAGATCGGCGGCGCCATCGTCACCGAAAACCTGTACAATCTGCCTGGTCTGGGAACGCTGACTCTGGTGTCCATCAATATGCGTGATACACCTACCGTCGTGGCTACCTCGGTGATTTTCGCCACGCTGTATAATATCATCCTCATTCTGGTGGACCTGATGTACGCCTTCATCGATCCCCGTATCAAGGCCAAGTATTCCAGATAAGGAGGCAGAACGATGAAAAAGAACAGAAGACAATCCCGCGCAATCGTGCGGTTAAAAGAAATCTGGCGTCGATTCTGCAAAAACAGAATTGCTTTGGCCGGCTTCATTGTATTTATGTGCATCATGATGGTGGTGGTATTTGCCGACGTCATCGTGCCTTATGAAATGACGGAAAAACCCTCTCCCCCGGACCGCCTTACGCCCCCCTGCGCCGAGCATCCCTTCGGCACCGATGAGTTCGGACGCAGCGTGTTCGCCCGAATCATCCACGCGGCCCCCAACTCGCTGTTCATCGGCTTTACCGTTTCGTTCGGCAGCTTGCTGGTGGGCGGTACCCTGGGCATCGCCTGCGGCTATTTCGGCGGCAGATTTGACAACCTGATCATGCGTTTCCTGGATATGATCTCCGCTCTGCCCGGAAGCCTGCTGGCCATCGTCATGGTGGCCGTGCTGGGTCCCAATATGCGCAACCTGATCATCGCGCTGATCGTGGGTCACATTGCCGGCTTTGCCCGAATGTGCCGTTCGGTGGCGCTGAGCATTTCCGAGCAGGAATACATCAAGGCCGCAAAGGCCGGCGGTTCCAGCGACCTGCGCATCATTTTCCGTCACGCGGTTCCCAACGCGGCCAGTACGCTGATCATCAACACCACCATGAGTATTTCCGGTGTTATCCTCAGCGCCTGCTCCCTGAGCTTTATCGGTCTGGGCGTTCAGCCTCCCAAGCCCGAGTGGGGCGCTATGCTGAACGACGCGCGACAGTACTTTAACGGCAGTCCCTATCTGATGGTCATTCCCGGTCTGGCGATCTTGATCACCTCCATTTCGATCAACATGATGGGCGACGGTCTTCGGGACGCTCTCGACCCGAAACTGAAGTCGTAAGGAGGTCTCTTTATGAGTGAAGTCAATCATACTCCTTTCCTTGAAGTCAAAGATCTCCGGATCATCTATAAGACCGATCTGGAAACGGTCTATGCTGTCAACGGCATCAGCTTTAAGCTGGAAAAAGGCCAGACCCTGGGTCTGGTAGGTGAGACCGGCGCCGGCAAGACCACCACCGCTCTGTCGCTGCTGCGGCTGCTGCCCGAGCGCACCGGTAAGGTGGTAGACGGCACCATCACCATCGAGGGTCAGGATCTGGCCACTATGGACGACGAAGCCCTGCGCCAGATGCGCGGCGGCCAGATCGCCATGATCTTCCAGGATCCCATGACCTCTCTGAACCCCGTCATGACGGTTGCCGATCAGATCGGCGAGTCCATCATGATCCACAACCCCGAGTTCAACAAAGAACAGATTCTGGCCCGTGTCAAAGAGGTTCTGAATCTGGTGGGTATCGCCGAAAACCGCGCTTCCGACTATCCTCACCAGTTCTCCGGCGGTATGAAGCAGCGCGTGGTCATCGCCATGGCCCTGGCCTGTAATCCCCATCTGATCATCGCGGACGAGCCCACCACCGCTCTGGATGTTACCATCCAGGCACAGGTGATCTCCATGATGCGCAATCTGCGTGATACCCTGGGCACCGCTATGATCATGATCACTCACGACCTGGGCATCGTGGCCCAGACCTGTGACAACGTGGCCATCATGTATGCCGGTGAGCTGATCGAAGTGGGCACCGCAGAGGATATCTTCTGCGCCGAAAAGCACCATCCCTATACCGTCGGTCTGTTCGGTTCCATTCCCAACCTGAACGTCAAGGTCGACCGTCTGAGCCCCATCCCCGGCCTGATGCCCGACCCCACCAACCTGCCCGAGGGCTGCCCCTTCGCCCCCCGCTGCAACAAGTGTATGCCCATCTGTGAGAAACAAAAACCCGGAGTCTATCAGGACGGCGAACACCAGATCCGCTGCCACCTGTTCACCGGCGCCGCAAAGGGGGGTCAGTAAATGGCTGAACTGAAAACTGCTGCTCCGTTGATGGAAGCAAGAAACCTGACCAAGATCTTCAACGTGTCCCGCGGCATGCTGCACGCGGTGGACGGCGTTGACTTCAAGATCTATCCCGGTCAGACCCTGGGCGTTGTCGGTGAGTCCGGCTGCGGTAAGTCCACCCTGGGCAATACTATCCTGCGGCTGACCGAGCCCACCTCCGGTGAGATGTACTTCGAAGGTAAGGAATACTCCAAGGTCGGTAAGCGTGAAATGCGCGAAATGCGCAAGGATATGCAGATGATCTTCCAGGATCCCTATTCCAGTATCGACCCCCGTATGTGCGTGGCCGATATCATTGCCGAGTACATGATCATCAACCGTACCTATAAGACCAAGCGCGAGATCTATGCCCAGGTGGAAAAGCTGATGGACACCGTCGGCCTGGCCAAGCGCCTGGCAGAAGCCTATCCCCATGAGCTGGACGGCGGCCGCCGCCAGCGTATCGGCGTTGCCCGCGCTCTGTCCCTGAACCCCAAGTTCATCGTCTGCGACGAGCCGGTTTCCGCTCTGGACGTGTCCATTCAGGCACAGATCCTCAACCTGCTGATGGACCTGCAGGATGAGTACAAGCTGACCTATCTGTTCATCACCCACAACCTGAGCGTGGTCAAGCAAATTTCCTCCGACATCATGGTTATGTATCTGGGTAAGTGCGTGGAGCGGGCCACCTCTGACGAGCTGTTCGCCAATCCCCGCCATCCCTATACCAAGGCCCTGCTGTCCGCCATCCCTGTTCCCGACATTTCCATGCGCAACAAGGAGATCCACCTGATCCAGGGCGAAGTTACCAGCCCCATCAACCCCAAGCCCGGCTGCCGTTTCGCCGCCCGCTGCCCCATGGCCCGTCCCGAGTGCAGCCAGGAGAGCCCGCACCTGCGTGAAGTGTCGCCCAACCATTTCGTCGCCTGTCATTTGGAGGAATAAGTCATGGATCTGTGCTTTTTGAAATCCGCTGCCGCTCAGGCCGCGTCTTATGCCGTCGCCCTTCGCCGTGAGATCCACAGCCATCCCGAACTGTCCGACCGGGAGGAGCAAACCTCCGCTCTGGTCTGCCGGGAACTGGAACGGCTGAACATTCCCTACACCGTGCTGCCCGGTATGCACGGTGTGGTGGGCATGATCTCTTCCGGCAGAGAGGGCCCCACGGTGGCCCTGCGGGCCGACATGGACGCGCTGCCCATTCAGGAGCAGACCGGGCTCGCGTTTGCCTCTCAAAAGGAGGGCGTGATGCACGCCTGCGGCCATGACGTTCATACCGCGGTCCTGTTGGGAACCGCCTCGGTGCTGGCAGAGAACAAGGCGCTTTTCCGTGGCAATGTCAAACTGTTTTTCCAGCCCGCGGAAGAAGGGGTTGGCGGCGCGAAGCGTATGATTGCCGCAGGATGCATGGAAAATCCCCATGTAGAGGCCGTGTTCGGCCTGCACTCCGCCCCCAGACTGCCGGCGGGAAAAATCGGCACCAAGCCCGGTTGGACCTCTGCCAGCAGCGATGAGATCAAGATCCGTGTGCACGGCAAAAGCGCCCACGGCGCTTCTCCCGATGAGGGTGTGGACGCCATCTACATCGCCAGCCAGCTGGTGGTGGCCCTCTACGGGCTGATGGCCCGCCGTGTCCGGGGTACCGATTCCATCGCCCTGAATGTAGGTAAGTTCCATGCCGGCAACGCAAATAACATCATTTGCGAATGTGCCGAGCTGGAAGCGATGTATCGCACCTTCCGGGCCGACACCCGTCAGCGCATGAAGCAGGAGATCTGTGACCTGGTGCACAGCCTCTGCAAGGGCTTTGGCGGTTGGGCCGAGATCACCATTGAGGAAGGCTATGACGGTCATGCCAACGACGCCGACCGAACCCGCCGGCTGATGGAACTCAGCCGGGAGCTGATGGGGGAGGACGCCTTCGTTTTGCGGGAGACCCCCGATATGGGCACCGAAGACTTCTGTTACTTTGGCCAAAAGGCCCCCGCGGTCTTTTTTGACCTGGGTACCGGAAGCGCTCCCGGCCATCCCGTCATGCCCCTTCACAGCAGCCGGTTCACCGTGGACGAGGATGCGCTAAATTACGGCATCCTGATGGAAGCGGCGCTGGCGCTGGACTACTTATCTCTGTAAGGTTCGAATAGACATACTCTCCTAAGGAAGAACTCTGCCGACGCTTTGTCGACAGGGTTCTTCCGCGTATAGGCTCTGTTGCAGCCGTCACCGATTTTTTGAAAGGAGCGCTTGTGCTATGCGTGTTTTTATCAGTGCCGATATCGAAGGCAGGTGCCGTCAAGATTTATGCGCAAATTTGTTTGCAGACTCCGACTGAGTGAAGTCAGCCGGCAATAGAGGCGTCGTCCATGACCGCCTCCAAGTGCTTCATGTTTATGTATTTCTTGCAGCCCCACTGCGTCCCCGCCACATGGCGGAGCCGTGCACAGACCAGCATCAGGGCGGAATTTCCGTCAGGGAACGTCCCCACCACACGGGTCCTGCGGCGGATCTCACGGTTCAGCCGTTCGATCACATTGTTGATCCGGATCCGGGTCCAATGTTCATAGGGAAAATCGCAGTAGGTCAGCGTCTCCTCAACACCGTCCTCGACCTTCTTGGCAGCTTCCTTCAGTTTCATGGCGCGCAGCTCGGCGACCACGGCCTTCGCCTTCTCGCGGGACGCCTTCTTACTCTCCTGGGCGTGGATCGCCTTGAGCATTTTCGCCACAATTTTGACCTTGGATTTAGGCACAACAGAGAAAAGGTTGCGGTAGAAATGCACCGTGCAGCGCTGGTATTTGGCGTCCGGAAACACCTCGCCCACGGCCTCCAGCATCCCCATGCACTTGTCGCCCACGATGAGCTTCACGCCGTCCAAGCCGCGTCCGCGGAGCCACTGGAAGAAACTGACCCAACTGGCCTTGTCCTCTTTCATGCCCTCGGCAGCGCCTAAAACCTCACGGTATCCGTCCTCATTTACCGCAATCGCCACCAAAATCGTAACATTTTCGTACTCTCCACCCCAGTTGCGCCGCAGGTAGATACCGTCCACATAGACATATGGATATTTGCCGCCCTGCAAAGGGCGGTTCCGCCAATCCTCGATATGGACATAGGCTTTCTTGTTCAGTTCACTGATGGTAGCCGGAGATACCTTGCTGCCCCACAGGGCTTCCGTAATATCGTCCACACGGCGCACCGAGACACCGGCAAGGTACATCTCGATGAGGGCTTCCTCCACGCGGCTCTCCCGGCGACGATACCGCTCGATAATGGCGGTCTCGAAGGACACACCCTTGAGTCGGGGCACATGGAGCGTCACGTCTCCGGAGGTGGTGGTAAGGTTCCGGTCATAGTGGCCGCTGCGGTAACCCTGGCGAGCTTCGCTGCGCTCATAGCGGGCCGCCTGCGTCAGCGACTCCGCCTCCTTCTCCAGCAGCTCGTTCAGGGTTTCCTCCACACTGCCGCGAACCAATTCCTTGATTTGGCCCTTGATTACTTCCTCGTTTAGCTGTACAATTTTCTCGGACATAGTTTGCTGTCTCCTTTCAGAATGGTGTGTGGTAACTCCATTCTATCAGAGATCTGCAAACCGTGTCTCTTTTTATTCCTAAAAAGCGGATAATAAATGACTCATAAAACACGAAAGCGTAAAAAATATGATCAGAATTATCGCTTTTTATTTTTGCGATCAATGGCTGATAATCGTTTAAATTTCAAGCATTGTTGGCTTTTGATCTCTTGAAAATGTAGTCAAGATGTTAATACGGCGCACGACGGATCGCTCTCCACGGGTCACGCAAATTCCGTACGGGGCATGATCGGCCGTCTGGAGACGATGCACATCTCCTCGTCGGGATTTCCGGCGGAATCGGTCCGCGCACAGATCGCGGAGGCGATCGATATTTTCGTTCATCTGGCCCGTACGCCGGACGGACACCGGCGCGTCGTGGAGATATGCGAATGCGCCGGCGTAAAGGACGGGGAGATCGCGCTGAATCCTCTGTACTGCTACGATCCCGAGAAGGGACTGGTCTTTACGGGAAATCCGCTCATCCGCGTCGCGAAACTGAAACTGCACGGACTTTCGGAGGAGGTCGAGCCATGACGGATTACGCTGTCTACAGCCCCGGGAAAAGGGAACGCATCCGCTACTATCTTACGGCCTGTCCGCTGCTGATGCTGCTGGGGCTGCTGTTTTACCGGCATATCGCCGCGGCAGCAGTGTGCGCCGCACTGGCCGTTCCGCTGGAGCGTTTCTACCGGCAGCACATGGCGCACGAACGCAGACAGAGACTGCTGGAAGGGTTCCGGGATGCGCTCTATACGATCTCCGCTTCCGTCGCAGCAGGGCGCTCCATGCCAGCGGCGCTGGAAGACGCCGCGATGCAGTCGGAGGCTTCCTACGGTGTGGAAGCGGATATCACGGGCGAACTGCGCAGCATCGTGGACAGCTACCGTTCGGTCCACGGAGACCCTGCGGAGCTGCTGACCGATCTCGGAAAACGGAGCGGTCTGGCGGAGATCGCGCTGTTCGCATCGTCTTACGCGATCTGCCGCCTCTGCGGCGGCGATCTGGAAGACGTCTGCTTAAAGAGCGCTTCTCTGCTTTTGGATAAACTGGCGTTCCGCAGCGAAACGGACAGCCTGATGGCGCAGAAAAAACTGGACATTCTGCTGCTTCTGTCGCTGCCGCTGCTGATGCTCGTCTTTTTAAACCTGACGGCGTTCAGCTATATCGCCGTATTGTACACGAGCGCTGCCGGCAGGCTCCTGATGAGCATGTGCCTGGCGGCGATAGGAGGTGCCTTGTATTGGAGCATCCGCATCATCGACGTCGAATTGTAGGACCGTTGGCCGCAAAACTGCGAAGAGTGGGAGAGATCCTGCGGCAGAAAGACGAGCAGGCTCTCGAAGGGTATGCGTTTCTGCAGCAGGCAGGGGAGGATGTTTCATCCGAACTGGACCGTCTGCAGAAACGGCTTGGCCGGTTGCTCCTGTTCTGCGCGGGAACGTGTCTGCTGTTATTTCTGCTTGCCGCGCTTATCGGCAGACAGGATGCAGGTTTGGAAATGCTGCTGCAGAGACCGTCCATTACAGAAGACGATGCCTATGCGGACGTGTGCGTTACGCTTCAGTGGCAGGAGGCTTCCTGGAAGCAGGACGTCCGGCTGGACGTGCCGAGACAGGAGATCTCCGCCAAAGATGCGCGCGCTCTGTTCGAACGCTGCCGGCAGTGGCTCGAAACGGAGGTGTTCGGCAGCCGTCAGGATCTGGGAAGGGTCACCGGGGATCTGAAACTGCCGCTGCAGGACGAGACGGGCCTCGTCGCGATAGGCTGGAGCAGTTCCGACCCCTCGCGCATCGCAGAGGACGGCCGCGTGAACCTGACAGGCGTAAGGGACGGAGAGTCTGTGGAGCTCGCCGCCTCGCTGCAGGCGGGTGATCACGGTGCGGTATTTGCGCCGTCTGCGGCGAAAGATCTGACGCCTTCGCTGCAATATGAGGCGGAAGAGATGCTGCAGCAGCTGCCGGAGCTCCTGACAGAGGTTCGCCAGGAACTGCCGGAAAAGACGCCCGGCGGCGCTGATGCGGACTGGGTCCTCAAAAGAGGAGGACTTCCCTGGGAGATCGCAGGCGTCTTCTTTCTTGCGGCTGTCTTTCTCGTCTTCAGCCGGACAGACTCCCTGAAAAAACACCTGAAAGAGCGGAAGGCAGCATTCGAGCAGGAGATCCCGAACATGAGCCTTCAGATGATCCTGCTTCTGAACGCCGGCCTCACGGTGGAAGGGTCGTTTCAGCGTCTCGTGCAGGAGAACCGGGACAGGGACCATCCGCTGTACCGGGCGCTTTGCTCGCTGGACGCGGAGAGCCGGGCAACGAATCTGCCGTTCGTGAACGCGTTGTATGTCTATGCGCGGCAGAGCGGCATCCGGGATCTCATCCGCTTCTCGTCTCTGGCGCTGGATTGCAGCGGACGGGGCGCGGAACTGTCCGAAAAGCTGGACCGGGAGCGGCAGCAGCTCTGGAATGTCCGGCTCAATCAGGCGAAAGCCAGAGCGAAGGAAGCCGAGACGAAACTCTGTCTGCCGCTGATGATATTGCTGCTGGTGCTGGTGGTGATCGCCATCGCGCCGGCTTTGATGGAAATGTAGAACAGGAGGAAAGTATGGACCGTTTGCTCGTTGGGATCGAAACAAAACTCAAGGCGCAGGAGGGCATGGAATTGGTGCAGGTCGCGATCCTGATCGCCATCGCCGTCTTTTTAGGTCTTATCTTCAAGGATAAGATCGGAAAGTTTGTCAACAATGTATTTGGAGACCTTCTTAAGGCGGATTTCTGATCCGTCCGGCAGCGCAATCGTGGAGGCTGCGCTGGTCTTTCCGCTGGTCGTACTGCTGCTGACCGCGATCATCGGACTGTCGCTGCAGGTGTTGGCCGGAACGGAGGCGGATGCTTCACGCCACAGGGAAGAAGCGAAGGAAGAACTGGAGCCGAAATTGCTGGAGGTGGAGAACGTGCTGCGGGGAGTGTGGCTGATGGATGAAGAAGAATAGCGGATTTTCGTCGATCTACGTCTTGCTGTGCCTCTCTTCCCTTGTCCTGTTTTTGCTGTGCGTCTGTGAACTGTGCAGCGGATACGCTGCCGGCAGCATCTGCGAAAACGTCTGCCTCGTAGCCGGCAAGTCCGTGCTGTCCGAATATCAGCCGGACCTGCAGCGGCGGTACGGCGTGTTTGCGGTCACAGCCTTTCCCCAGAAACTGGAGCCCTTAAACGCATTCTATATCCGGCAGAACCTCAACGGGACGTCTCTGCTGATCCGGCCAAAACTCAGAGAGTGCACCGTTTCCTGCGAAGAGACGCAGGGACTGGATGTGGAGAGTCTGGCGGATCAGATCGATACGTTAGGTCTGATGATGCTGGGAAAGGATGCGTTGGACGAGACCGGCGCGCTCCGGCTGCTGAAGGAACTGCTGGATCCGCTGGAGAACAGGGAGGACAAAGAGGCTGCCAAACAGGTGAAAGATCTCCCCCCGCCGTCCCCGGAGGGGCAGTCTGGAAAGTCCCCGGCGGAACTGATGCGGGAATACGACGATGCGATGCATCCGGATCTCGGGGAACACGAAGGGCGCAGCCTGGTGAGCGCACACAAGGAGCAGCTGCCGACCCGTCTTCTGGACGTGCGTCCTTCGTCCTCTCTGCTGAAATACGCCGCGTCCGCACTGCTGCAGGACGGGTTGTCTGTCGGTGCGCTGCTGCAGTCCCGCTACGTAGTCTCCGTATGCTCGGATCTGCTGCACCAGAGAGACGATACGGTTCTGGGCCTTGAAACGGAATACGTGCTGTTCGGCAGGGATTCCGACCGGGAAAACGAGGCGGAGATGAAAGATGCGCTGTTCAAGATCCGGATGGCGGTCGATCTGGCGCGAAACCTCAGAAACGAGACGAAACTATCGACATACGCGGCGGCTGCCGCTGCCTTTCCCGCTGTGCCGCAGCCCCTGGCTGTGCTTATCCTGGCCGCGATCGACGCGGCCGTGCAGGCGGAAGGGGAAGTGCAGACGCTCTGCGGCGGCGGATTCGTTGCCATAGCGCCGGGCAGTGGAGAACAGCAGGGCCGATTCGGCACCTACCGGGATTACGCCATGCTGCTGCTCCTCCTGCTGCCGCAGCAGACGCGGCTCGCCCGCCTGATGGACATGATGCAGGCCGACGTCGCATACATGGACGGCGCCTCCTTTGCGTTCCGGGATTATTGTTATGGGTTTGTTTTGCATGCGGAATTCGAAAAGAAAAGTTTTCTCCCGGTCCTTTCCGGGCCGCTGCGCCATGGGACGGTGGAACAGGCGCATGTCTACCGGTGACCCCGAGAGCGGTTCGCTGATCGTGGACGCCGCCATCTGCCTTCCCATTTTTCTGATCGCAGCGGGGCTTCTGATGCTCCTGCTGATGCAGGCGGGAACGGAGGATACGGTGGTGCGGGCTGCTGCGGATGCCAGCCTGACCTGCGTGGAAGCTGCTGCCGGTATGGAGGCCGTGGAGGCCGGCATTGCCGAAGATGTGCTGCAGGGCGCTTTTTATGCGGGAAAACTGTACGCCTATCTGAGCAAGGAATGGGACGACGGTCCGGACGTCTGGGTGACGGGTTTCCTGACAGATCAGAGGAGCCTGGCAGCCGGAAACCTTCGCATCGATCATCTGGTGCGCACCACGGTGACGACGCGAAGGAAAGCGCTGCATCCGCTGGGCAAGACGGAAGGCATTCTGTCGCTTCGCACGTTTTTATTCCGCCCCTGGGTCGGGGAGTCCAGGCAGGATACGCAGATGGACGATACGCGGGTCTACGTGTTTCCGAAATATGGGGAAAGGTATCACGCATACGGCTGCCGCATCATGAAGGAAGGCAGCGTGGAAGCGGTCCTCACGGAACAGTTGAAGCGCCGCTACGCAGCCTGCAAGACCTGCAGACCTTCTTCGCTGCCGTACGGCAGCCTGGTCTTTCTGTTCTCGAAAGGATCGCGGGTCTATCACAGAAAAGAATGCCCCTGCATTACGAAGTACTACGTGAGCATGCCGAAAGGCGAAGCCGTCGCGGAAGGGTATACGCCTTGCCTGTTCTGCCAGGAGGGACTGTGATGCCGGACCACATGCTCGCGCTCTGGAGGAGCGGGCGTTGTCCGTTTCTCGTCCCCGCCTCCTTCTGGGAAAGCCCGGACGGGCTGCGGATCCGCCTGGATGCGGAAGGACTGGTGCAGGTCGCTTCCTATGCGGCCGCCTGCCCGGATGGACTGGAGGAAGGGTTCTGTCTGCTCCTGACTTCTCTTGCGTCAGCTGCCCGCGCATTCGCCTCGCTGCAGCAGTGGCTTGCCGATCCCGCTTATATCTCGCTGGATCCCTCGCTGCTGTTTTTTGACCGGGATAAGGGAAGCAGCCTGCTGATGTTATCGGACAGCCCGGACAGCAGGCCGTTTTTGGCGCGCTTTTCGGATCTGTGCCGGGGACTGGGGCCAAGCGGTGCGCTGATCGCAGAACGGCTGGAAGAAGCCGGCCGGTCCGTCCGGATGGAAGAGCAGGGAACTGCATGCTTTCTCGAAAAATGGCTGCTTCAGATCCTGGCGTAACGCAATAGAAAAGGACCGGAGCGCTTCCGGTCCTTTTCTATGTCTTCCTGATTATTCGAATTTATTCAGCAGATCCCGTTTCTCTCATGGCTCTTCTTGCCTGTTTCCGCTTGTCTCTGCATTCCTTGCATCTCTTGGGTTCGTTGTCGAAGCCTTTTTCCTTGTAGAATTGCTGTTCACCTACTGTGAAAATAAATTCCTTACCACAGTCCTGACATACTAATGTCTTGTCTTCCATTGCTTTAACTCCTTGGCAATTATGTAGTAGAATATGAGATAGTTAATCATATAATGCTTTTTTGAATTTGTAAACAGTTTTTTACATTCATATCGCAATTTTCATAAGAAGGAAAAAGGTTATGAATTATATTATTTCAGTTGCAGAACATGCAGGCTTTTGCTTTGGTGTAAAGCGCGCGGTAGACGCAGCGGAGCAGGAGCTGAAACGGGCGAAGGCAGACGGCGTCAAACTGTATTGCCTCGGTTCCCTCATCCACAACAAAGCCGTTACGGAAGATCTGGCGGAGAAGGGGCTCATCACGATCCGTTCGATCGAAGAGGCGGATCCCGGCAGCCGGGTGCTCATCCGGGCCCACGGGGAGCCGGACAGCACGTATCGGGCTGCGGAAGCCGCAGGGATCGAGATCCTGGACGAGACATGTCCGTTCGTATACCGCATCCACGACGCGGCGAGAAAAGCAGGAGAAGCCGGACGGCTCGTCTTTGTCATCGGTGACCCGGATCATCCGGAGGTGAAAGGCATCCTCGGGTCAACGGACCGGGCGGTAGGCGCCTGCGACGATCCGGAGCGCATTGCATATTATGCAGATCTCTTCCGGGATAAACCAGTCACGGCGCTGGCCCAGACGACGCTCACCCGGGCAAAATTCGATGCCTGCTGCGACGAATTGAAGAAGATCTGCGGCGACCTTCAGATCGAGGATACCATTTGCAACGCCACGAAACAGCGGCAGGACGCGGCCGCAAAACTTGCGGCAAACTCCGATGCGATGGTGGTGATCGGCGATAAAACGAGCTCTAACTCCCGCAAGCTATTCGACATCTGTTCACAGAATTGCATATTTACAGTTTTTATCGAAAAATTCGACGATTTACCGTTGCAAGAAATTTCAAAATATAATAAAATAGGCGTTGCAGCGAGTGCATCCGCACCGCAACAAATTATTTTGGAGGTTATTGCTAACATGAGTGAAGTACTCAAAGATCAGAACACAGAAATGAACGAAATGCTCGCCTATATGGACGAGATCGAGAAGTCTCTTAAGCTTCCCGGTAGAGGCGAAGTAGTTACCGGAACGGTAGTACAGGTCACGAACGATTACGTCGTAGTAAACCTGGGCTGCAAGAAGGACGGCATGCTGCCGAAGGAAGAGGTCACTCTCGAAGACGGTCAGGATCTTACTGCAGCATTTAAGGAAGGCGACGAAGTGCAGGCGAAAGTCATCAAGACCGATGACGGCGACGGCAACATCCTCCTTTCCAAGAAAAAGCTTCAGTCCGGCGAAAACTGGGAAGAGATTACCGCAGCACTGGACAGCAAGGAAGTACTCAACGTTACCGTCCTGAAGGAAGTCAAGGGCGGCGTTATCGCAGCATACAAGGAAGTTTCCGGCTTCATCCCCATGTCTCAGCTTGCAGACCACTATGTGGAGAACGCCGAGGAATTCATCGGAAAGACCCTGCCGGTCAAGGTCACGAGAGTCGACCAGCGCAGAAACAAGGCTGTCTTCTCCCACAAGGCTTTCCTCACCGAAGAGAAGCATAAGAAGATCGCAGAAATTTGGGAGACCCTCAATGTCGGCGACGTCGTCGAAGGCAAGGTCATGAGATTCACCGACTACGGCGCATTCGTAGACATCGGCGGCATCGACGGACTGCTCCACATCTCCGAGATCAGCTGGGGCAAGCTCAGACATCCCCAGGAAGCGCTGGAGATCGGTCAGATCGTCAACGTCAAGATCCTCAGCATGAACCCCGAAAAGGGCAAGATCTCTCTGGGTCTCAAGCAGAACGCTCCCGAACCCTGGTCCGTCATCGACGAGAACTATCACGAAGGCGACATCGTCAAGGGCAAGGTCGCTCAGATCAAGGAATACGGCGCATTCGTAGAACTGGCTCCGGGCCTCGACGGTCTGGTGCACATCTCCGAAGTAGCTCATAAGAGAGTCGGCAAGATCTCCGACGAGCTGCAGATCGGCCAGGAGATCAATGCGAAGATCCTGGAGATCGACAAGGAGAAGAGAAGAATCTCCCTGTCCATCAAGGCTACGCTGCCTCTCCCCGGTTCCGAGGAAGAAGCGAAGGCCGAAGCTCCCGCAGAGGAAGCTCCTGCCGAAGAGGCTCCCGCAGAAGCTTAATTCCGGTCACCGAGCCCCAACCGCCCAGGCGGTATGGGGCTTTTTCCTTATACTAACGGCATCATGAGTTCAGACAAGCGTACAAACATCATATTGATCGGCATGCCCGGCAGCGGTAAGACCACGGTGGGCCGCATCCTTGCGGACAAACTGGATCTGCTGCAGGCCGACGGCGACAAGATCATCATCGAGTCGGAGGGACGTCCGCTCCAGGAGATCCTGGATACGGAGGGCAAGGAGTATTTCCTGTCCCTGGAAGGCCGTGTGCTGGCAAGCCTGGACTATGAGAACTACGTTATCTCGCCGGGAGGCAGTGCCTGCTATTATCCCGATGCCATGAAACACCTGTCGGAGATCGGCCACATCATCTATCTCAACGTGGAATTTCCGGAGATCGAACGGCGGGTCACGAACCTGGAGACCCGGGGCATCGTGTTCAAACCCGGACAGACCTTCGAGGATCTGTACAACGAGCGCACGCCGCTGTACGAAAAGTACGCGGAATTCGTGGTCTGCTCCACGGGTCAGGAGCCGGAAGAAACGGCAAACGAAGTATTGAAACTGCTGGGATACGACATTCCGGAAGAATAGAAAGGCCCAAGAGGCCTTTCTTTTTTTATGCTCCATAATATGGTATAATGATATGTCTATCCGGAGGAGACCATGTCCACAGTCACCATTCTAGCGATCATCATAGGCGTGCTGGCCATTGCCGTCATCGTACTGACGGTCGCTTTGACTGCCGTGCGCCGCGATATCAGCGCACAGCGGGTGGAGATCTACCAGACGCTGCAGTCGGAGTTTTCGGAGATGAACCGGGGATTGTCCGACCGCGCCTCGGAAGAGGACAGGCGCATGGAGTATCTGCGGGCTACCATCGAGAACCGGCTGAACGCGCTGCAGTCCTCCAATGCCGCGGAACTGGATAAGATCCGCGCCTCCGTAGACGAAAAACTGCAGAATTCCCTGGACGAGCGCCTGGCGCGCTCCTTTGCCCAGGTGAGGGGCAGCCTGGATCAGGTGTACCGGGGCCTCGGCGAGATGCAGGGCCTCGCGCAGGACGTGGGCGATCTGAGAAAGCTCATGACCAACGTCAAGAGCCGGGGCGTGATCGGCGAACTGCAGCTCGGAGCCATCCTGGAGCAGATCCTGGCTCCCGGACAGTACGAGGTAAACGCGCAGGTTAAGCCAAACACGCAGGAAAGAGTGGAATATGCCGTAAAAATGCCCGGAAACGGAGGCGGCAGCGTCTATCTGCCCATCGATTCTAAATTCCCCGGTGACATCTACGGCGCGCTGCAGGACGCGTACGACAACGCGGACAGCGCCTATGCGGAAGTGCAGAGAAAACGGCTGGCGCAGTTCATCAAGTTGTCCGCGAAGGAGATCCGCGACAAATACGTCGAGCCTCCCTACACGACGGATTTTGCTGTCATGTTCCTGCCCTTCGAAGGGCTGTACGCGGAGGTCGTCAACATGGAACTGATGGAGATCTGCCAACGGGATTATAAGATCATGATCGCAGGGCCCTCCACGCTGGCTGCTCTACTCAACAGCCTGCAGATGGGATTTAGGACCCTGGCGATCCAGAAGCGCTCCACGGAAGTCTGGGGCGTTTTAGGGCAGGTGAAGGGCGAGTTCGACAAGTTTGCGGACGTGCTGGCTTCCGCGCAGCAGCGGATCAACCAGGCCAACGCCGAGCTGGATAAGCTGATCGGCGTGCGCACCCGCAGCATCCAGAAGACCCTGTCCGGCATGCAGAAACTCAGCGATCCGGACGAAGAAGAGCAAGGCGGGTGGCTGCCATGAACGTATGGGCCATCGGCGATCTGCATCTGTCGCTTGACCCCCGCATCGAAAAGCCCATGGACATCTTCGGCGGCAGCTGGGTGGGTCACGATAAAAAACTGAAGGATATCTGGCTGCGCATGGTGGAACCGGAAGACCTGGTCGTTCTCGCGGGCGACATCTCCTGGGCGCTGCGCCTGGAGGAAGCGCTGGAAGATCTGAAGTGGATCGATGCGCTGCCCGGCACGAAACTCATTTTAAAGGGCAATCACGATCTGTGGTGGTCCGGCATCTCGAAGGTGAAGAACGCCTGCAAGGACATGCCGACGCTGCGCTTTCTGCAGCACGACGCTTTCGTCTGGGGCCGCTGCATCGTCTTCGGTTCCCGGGGCTGGACCTGTCCCGGCGCCAAGGATTACCACGAGGAAGAAGACGGCGCCATCTACCGCAGGGAGGTGCTGCGGCTGGAGATGAGCGCAAAGGAAGCCGCGAGGCTGGCGGAGGGCGTGGATGACCCTTGCATCGTCGGCGTGATGCATTATCCGCCCATGAACGAGAAGTTCGAGCCCAACGGATTTACGCAGATCCTGGAGCAGAGCGGTGCAAAGCAAGTCGTTTACGGCCATCTCCACGGCCAGAACGCGTTCAAGAACGGTCCGCAGGGCACTTTTCACGGGATAGAGTACAGTTTGATCTCTTTGGACAAACTGGCATGTTGTCCGAAGCTGATTTATAAAGAATAACGAAAAAACATAAAAGGAGCGGGTGGTGCCCAAAGAGGCTCATCGAGCGAGTGAGCGGTGCCGCGACAACCGAGTTTGCTCCCGTCGCGGCCATGCGAATGAGCGATGATGAGGATGTGTTGGGCGACAGGACCCGCGCCGAGATTTTATTATCGTTTTACTAAGAAAGGCGAAACTATGAAACGCGCGATCATTATGGTATTGGACAGCCTGGGCGTCGGCGAACTGCCCGATGCGGCTAATTACGGCGACGCCGGCAGCGATACCTTGGGCCATATCGCAGAACATGCGAAAAACTTTCATCCACAGAATCTGATCGATCTCGGCATCGGCTGCATCGACGGGGTCAACCCCGCCGTGCCCAAAACGGACGCTCCCAAAGCCAGCTATGCGAAGATGAAGGAGATCTCCACCGGCAAGGATACGACCACCGGACATTGGGAGATCGCGGGGCTCTACACGAAGGTCCCCTTTAAGACATATCCCGACGGCTTCCCCAGGGAGTTCATCGAGGAATACCAGAAGCGCATCGGCCGGGAAGTCATCGGAAACTATCCCGCCTCCGGCACCGTCATCATAGAGGAACTGGGAGATGAGCACGAAGCGACCGGCAAACCCATCGTCTACACCTCTGCGGACAGCGTGTTCCAGATCGCCTGCAATGTGGATGTGGTGCCTCTGGAAGATCTGTACCATTACTGCGAGGTGGCAAGAGAGATGCTCGTGGGCGATTGGGCCTGCGGCCGGGTCATCGCGCGGCCCTATAAAAAGAATGCGGAAGGCAAGCGGGAACGCACGTCCGACCGCAAGGACTATTCCGTTATGCCGCCCGCGCGCACGCTGCTCAACATGGTGCAGGATGCGGGGCAGGTGAGCGCCACCGTGGGCAAGATCTCCGATATCTTCGACCGCTACGGCGTGGACCTGGGCATCCATCTGCACGATAACATGGACGGCGTGGACCGCACCCTCCAGGCGCTGGCGACGGATTTCGAGGGCCTGCTCTTCGTCAACCTCGTGGATTTCGACGCGAAATACGGCCACAGAAGGGACGTGCAGGGCTACGGCGACTGCATCATGGAATTCGACGCCAGAGTGCCCGAACTGCTGGCCGCCCTCAAGGATGAGGACATCCTGATCTTCACGGCGGACCACGGCAACGATCCCACGGCCCACGGCACGGACCATACGAGAGAACACGTACCCCTGCTCGTCATGGGAAAACCCGTCAAGGAAGGTGTCAACCTGGGCACGAGAACAACGTTTGCCGACATCGCCTGCACCTGCCTGGAGTGGCTGGGGATCGAAGAGAGACCCGCTATCGGAACTTCGTTCCTGAAGGAGATCTTAAAATGATCGACATGGTAAGCATCATCGAAAAGAAAAAGACCGGACACGCGCTCTCCGAGGAGGAGATCCGCGGGTTCGTAAAGGGCGTTACGGACGGCAGCATTCCGGATTACCAGACGTCTGCGCTGCTGATGGCCATCTGCTTTCAGGGGATGACCCGGCAGGAGACGTTTACGCTGACGGACGCCATGCTGCACAGCGGTCAGACCATGGATCTTTCCGAGATCAAGGGCATTAAGGTGGACAAGCACAGCACCGGCGGCGTGGGAGACAAGACGACCCTCATCGTCGCCCCCATCGCGGCAGCCTGCGGCGTTCCCATCGCCAAGATGAGCGGCAGAGGCCTGGGCTTTACCGGCGGCACCATCGACAAACTGGAATCCATCCCCGGATTCCGGGTGCAGCTGTCTCCGGAGGAGTTCCTGAACACCGTGGAGACGGCGGGCATGTCCGTCGTGGGACAGACCCAGGACGTGGCGCCGGCGGACAAAAAGCTGTACGCCCTCCGGGACGTAACGGCGACCGTCAACAACATCTCCCTCATCTCTTCGTCCATCATGAGCAAAAAGCTGGCCAGCGGGTCCGATGCGATCGTGCTGGACGTAAAGTGCGGACAGGGCAGTTTTAACAAGACGCAGAAAGCGGCGGAGGATCTGGGCCGGCTGATGGTGGACATCGGCACCGATGCCGGCAAGAAGGTGGTGGCGGTCATCACGGACATGGACCAGCCCCTGGGCAATGCCGTCGGCAACAGCCTCGAGGTAATGGAAGCCATCGATACGCTCAAAGGCAAGGGTCCCGCCGACATGACGGAGCTGGCGCTCACGCTGTCCGGCTATATGATCTACTGCGGACAGAAGGCGGATTCCCCGGAAGAAGGGCGCCGCAAGGCGGAAGAAGCGCTTGGTAGCGGCAGGGCGTTGGACGTGTTCCGCAAATTCGTAACGATGCAGGGCGGCGACGCTTCCTGCGCAGACGATTTCGGCATCTTTAAGCAGCCGCTGCACAAGGCGGAGCTGAAGGCGGCGGAGAGCGGCTACATCGCAGGCATCCAGGCGGACAGCATCGGCCTCGCGTCCCAGCATCTGGGCGCCGGCAGACGCACGAAGGAAGACAGCATCGACCTTTCTGCGGGCATTCTGCTGAAGAAAAAGGTGGGTGACCCCATCGAAAGCGGCGAAACGCTGGCCATCCTGTACAGCGACAGCGAGGAAAAACTGGCCAATGGGCTGAAGGAAGCGGGCTCCGCCTACACTTACGCTGCGGAGGCACCGAAAAGACCCGTTCTCATCAAGGAGATCATCGAGTAATGAAGCATATCTTTGTGGTCAACCCGGCAGCGGGAAACGGCGCCGGATTAACGGATATCCTGCCGAAGATCCATAAGGCCCTCACCGGATTTGAAGAAGATTACGAGATCCACCGGACCTTGAGCGAGCAGGAGACCATCCTGTACTGCCGGCAGAAATGCGCTTTCGAAGGCGATGTGCGCTTTTATGCCTGCGGCGGTGACGGGACGGTCAACAACGTGCTGTCGGGCATCGCGGGACATCCGAACGCCCAGCTGGCGGTGGTACCCTGCGGCACGGGAAACGACTTCGTCCGGAATTTTACGGGAAAAGAAAACTTTTTGCAGATAGAAAAGCAGATTCACGGTTCAGTAATTCCCATCGATGTGTTAAAATGGTCGGGTGGATATGCGCTCAACATGTTCAACATCGGCGTGGACTGCGACGTGGTCGCGGAAGCCGCCGCCATGAAGAGCGACAGGCTGAAGGGTACGGCCGCCTACGTGGCTGCTGCGCTCAAGGTTCTGCGGAAAGGCAAGACCTACCGCATGGCCTGGACCGTGGAGGATCACCCGGAGCAGGAAGGCGAGCTGATGCTGGCCGCCATCGCCAACGGCCACTTCTGCGGCGGCGGTTTTCGGAGCTGCCCGGACGCGGAACTGAACGACGGCTATATGGATGTCTGCATCGTGCATCCCGTTCGGGGCGTAAAACTGCCGATCATGCTGGCGAGGTACCGCAAAGGAACCCATCTGCAGGGGAAAGATGCAGATCGGTATATCGAGTATATCCACTGCAAAAAGTTTAAACTCCGCGCCCTGGAACCGGTGCGCATCTCCGTGGACGGAGAGGTGCTGGATTTCCGGGATACGGAATTTGAAATATTGCCCGAGGCTCTACAGTTCGTATTGCCGGAAGGCAGCGCCTGCCTTTAGCGCAGGTCTTACGGAGACGTATCGAAGTGGTCATAACGGGGCTGACTCGAAATCAGTTTGGCTTAACCGCCACGTGGGTTCGAATCCCACCGTCTCCGCCATGGTTTTAAACGGTGGGTTCGAACCCACGTGGGTTCACGTGAGGGCGAGCCGAGAGGCGACGCCCGAACGATCCCACCGTCTCCGCCATTTTGTTTAAAAGGGACCGCACCCACGGTCCCTTTCAAAAAGCCTTGAATCCTCAAGGCTTTTTGTTGCTGCATCCAGAAATTTTCCCAGTTACAGAACCGGTTACTATATGCCTCAGAAACAAAAGTCCAACAATATCGACATGGTGAACGGACCTCTGTTCGGCAACATCATCCGCTATGCCATCCCGCTCATGCTTACGGGCGTGCTGCAGCTGCTGTTCAACGCGGCGGATCTCGTCGTTGTCGGCCGTTACTGCGGCCGTCTCAGCATCGCGGCGGTAGGCGCCACCGGTGCCATCATCAACCTCATCATCAACCTGTTTATCGGGCTTTCCGTCGGTGTGGGGGTCACCGTGGCGGTGTCTCTGGGCGCCCAGGACGATGACCGCTGCAGCAGAGCCGTGCACACCGCCATGCCAGTAGCCGTGATAGGCGGGGCTGTCCTCACTGTGGTGGGCGTGCTCATCTCGCGCACGCTGCTTTCCTGGATGCAGACCCCGGACGACGTCATCGGCCTGTCGGCGCTGTACATGCGCATCTATTTCTGCGGCATGATCCCATCCCTCGTGTTCAACTACGGCGCAGCCATCCTGCGGGCGGCGGGAGATACGAAGCATCCGCTGTATTATCTGGTGACCGCAGGCATCATCAACGTGGTGCTCAACCTGTTCTTCGTCATTGTGCTCAAGCGCAACGTGGACGGTGTAGCGCTGGCGACTATCCTGTCCCAGTGCGTATCCGCCTTCCTCATCGTGCGCTTCCTGCTGCGCACGGAAGGGGCCTATAAGCTGGTGTTCCGGAAGATGCACATCTACGGCTCGGAACTGAAGCAGATCGTCAAGATCGGCCTTCCCGCCGGCATCCAGAGCTCGATGTTCTCGATCTCGAACGTCATCATCCAGTCCTCGATCAACTCGTTCGGCTCCGTCGCGATGGCGGGCAATTCCGCGGCAGCGAACATCGAAGGCTTTACATTCATCGCCATGAACGCCATCCATCAGACCGGCATGAACTTCGTCGGCCAGAACGTGGGCGCGCAGCGGCTTGACCGGGCGAGGAGAGTAACGAAGGACGTAATGTTCGACGTGTTCGTTACGGGTCTCGTGCTGGGCGGATTGAGCTATCTGTTCTCCCATCAGCTGCTGTCCATCTACATCCCCGGCGACGCATCTGCCATCGCCTATGGGCGCCTGCGGATGAAATACCTGTGCCTGCCGTATTTCCTGGACGGCATGATGGATGTGATGACCGGCGTGCTGCGGGGCCTCGGCTCTTCGCTGCTGCCCATGATCATCACGGTGTTCAACATCTGCGTGTTCCGCGTGGTCTGGATCTATACGATATGGCAGGTGCCGCGTTTTCATAACCTGGACATGCTGTACATAACATATCCCATCTCCTGGATCCTTACGCTCTCGCTGCTGCTCATCTGCTATTTCATCACGATGCGCAGGAAGAGCAGGGAATTCAAGAGCGCCGAGACCAGACTTGCGGAATCCGACCTTTAAACGATAAAAGAAGGCATCATGATAAATACCACCAACACCGAAGAAAAACCTCTGAAATCGAAGAATAACGGCCTCAGAAGGGCTCTCAGCATGCTGGCTCTGCCGCTGGCCTTCATGTATCTGGAATGGCGGCTGGCATCGGACTGCGGCCTGGCTTCCGGCTACCATCCTGCCAGCGCGTTTTTGGCCGGATTTGCCTGCGGCATGCTGTGCAACTGCGTGGCGTTCGCCTTCAAAAACCGGAAGGCAGGTTTTGCGGCAGCCCTCATCCTGGCGGAGATCGGCGCGTTCTATTTCTGCGTGCAGTTCTTCGTCAACAATTCCTACCAGACATTTATGGATCCCCTGACGATCTTCCAGGGCGCCGGCGGGGTTATGGATGAATTCGGCGAAGACCTTGCCCGGCTCATCCGGGAAGGAGTGGGCATCATCGCGCTGTATCACGTCCCCGTGTTCGTCCTTCTCGCGCTGTATAAAGTCTGGGACTTTACCCGCAAGGACCGCTGGACCCTCGTCTATCTGGCCCTGGCCGGCGTCGTCTGCCAGAGCATGGCGGCGGGCAGCACCCAGCTGGACACCTTCGCCGCACCGAAGTATTCCTACGAGTATGTGTTCAACGACGGCATCCGCAATTTCGGGCTCATCACGTCCACGCAGCGCGACGTGGTGTACGGCGCATTCGGAAAGCCGGAGAAGCCTAAAAAGCCGGAGGGGCTCGTGACCCGGGGCAGCAGTTCCAACGGCGCGCCCGCGTTCCACGGCCTCAACAAGCGCGACATCGATTTTAACGCGCTGGCGGCTGCCGAGACCGACCCCGCCATCAGTGCGGTCCACAGCTACGTGGCTTCCCAGAAGGCTACGGTCAAGAACGAATACACAGGCCTGTTCGAGGGCAAGAATCTCATCGTCATCTGCGCGGAGAGCTTTGCGGCAGAGGCGGTGAGCGAGGAACTGACGCCGACGCTGTATAAAATGGCAACGGAAGGCATTACGTTCGAAGACTATTACCAGCCGTTCTGGGGCGGCAGCACCACGTCCGGTGAATTCGCGACGCTTACGGGCATCGTGCCGGTCAACCATGCCAACTCCATGCAGCAGATCATCGGCCACAACAACGCCACCTGCGTCGGTTATCACCTGATGCCTCTGGGGTATACGGCGACAGCTTACCATAATGGGGATTATGACTACTACAACCGGTATCTGACCCACCCCTGGCTGGGCTTTGAGTCCTTTATTTCCAACGGTACCGGCATGGAGGACTACCTGACGGACATGTGGCCTCCCAGCGACACGGAGATGATGAACTGCACCGTAGACGACTGGATCGACGACGAAAAGTTCTACGTGTATTACATGACCTACAGCGGTCACAGCATCTATAACTTTACGCACCAGGAGCAGGCCATCAAGCATAAGGACCTCGTGGAGGGCCTGGACGCCAGCACGAAGATCAAGTCCTACGTGGCGGCGCAGCTCGAACTGGAAGATGCCGTCAAGATCGTCGTGGACCGTCTGGAGGAGGCGGGCCGGCTGGACGATACCCTCATCGTCCTCACCTCGGACCACTATCCCTACGCCCTGCAGAACAGCATGATCTGGGCCAACGACAGGGATTACGTGTCGGAACTGTACGGATATCCGGCCACCGATGAGGCGAAACGCGACCACAACCTGCTGATATTCTACAGCGGCGCGTTCCGGGATATGGACCCCATTACCGTGACCCAGCCGATCAGCAGCATCGACATCGTGCCGACGATACTCAACCTGATGGGCGTCGAGTACGATTCCCGCCTGTATCCGGGCCGGGACGTGCTGTCCACGGACGAAGGGCTCGTGATGTGGAACAGCTACAGCTGGAAGACGGAAAAGGGCTTTTACGACGCCGGCACCGGACGGTTTACGCCGGCGGAAGGTCAGACGGCGGATGCGGATTACATCGATTCCGTAAAGGATATCGTTCGTGATAAACTGAATTATTGCAAGAACGTCATCGAAAAGGATTATTTCAGCTATGTCTTCGGAGAATAAAGACAACAGGGAACGGCTCAGCAAGGAAGAACTGGACAGAGCGATGCAGGAGCGGCGCGAAAAGCGAGCCAAGGCGAGGGCAAAGAAGGATAAGCGGTCCGGCAAGTCCGGAACATCCGCTAAGACTTCTGCGTCCCATACCCATGCCGCGAAGTCTGCAGAACCGGATCTGAAGGGCCTCCTGCCGAAAAAAGAAACGCCGAAAAAGGATAAGAAGAAGACCCGGACTGCTGCGGCCAAAGCTTCCGCTGCCAAGTCCGCTTCTGCCAAGGGCTTCCGGCCCTTTGCCTGCCTGCTTCTGGGGCCTATCTTCGCGCTGTTCGAGATCCTGCTTACGGTGCTCACCGGTTCGGGTTTCCTGCACGTGGGCGTGTTCCATGCTTTCGGCATCGGCCTCGTGCTTGGCGCGGTCTGCAGCCTGTTCGCCGAGAAGATCTCCTTTATCCTGGAGGCGGTCGTTCTCGAGATCTTTACGATCGCTTTCCTGGTAGAATATTTCATTTATAACAGCTACCGCGTGTTCATGAGCAAGACGGATATCGCGACGGGAGCAGGGGACGTGGTGACGGGCTTCGGCGGTGTGGTCGTCGGGCTCATCCTGCGGGGCATCCCCATCATCCTGCTGTTCCACGTGCCGCTGGCGCTCATGATCTGGCGGCGCAAAGATCTGGGGTTCCGCAAGCCGATGAACTTCCGGCCGGCAGGCGTGCAGGCGCTGGCCGGCGTCGTACTGCTCATCCTGGGCGCTCTGTTTGCAGGGATCGGCGGCAGGGAAGGCAACTTCAGCTCCGACGTGCAGACGAAGGGACTCATCTACGCCACCGGAAAAGACCTGCGGGGCGGCTACGAGCTGGATATGGAAGCGGCGCTCGATGCGCCGGACGTCCTGTCCGCGGCTCACGGCACCGGGTCTTCCTCCGGCCCGTCTTTCTTCGGCCTCAACAAGCTGAATGTGGATCTGGACGCGCTCATCGCATCCTCTTCGGGCAACATCAAGGCGGCGCACCAGTACGTGCAGCAGCAGAAACCCTCACCGAAGAACGAATATACAGGGCTGTTCGCCGGAAAGAACCTCATTTTTATCACGGCGGAGGCGTTCTCTGAGGAGCTTATCAGCGAAGAGCTGACGCCCGCGCTCTACCGCATGGCGACGAAGGGCATCAACTTCAACGATTATTACCAGCCGGCCTGGGGCGGCAGCACGTCCACCGGCGAATATTCCAACATGATGGGCATCGTGCCCATGGACGGGGTCAACTCCATCCAGGACACCATCGGAAAAGATAACTCCATCAACATCTTCCACAAGCTGCGCAGCCTCGGCTACTTCAGCGAATGCTATCACAATGGCCTGTACGACTACTACGGCCGCAACCGGACCCATACGGGCCTGGGCTTCGACAACTTCATCGCCAAGGGCAACGGCATGGAGGACTATCTGCTGGACGTCTGGCCGGATTCGGACCTGGAGATGATGAAATATACCATGACTCGGTACATGGATCACCAGCCGTTCTCCGTCTATTACATGTCCATCAGCGGCCACACGAACTATGCCTGGTCCGCCAACGCCATGTCCAAGAAGAACCGCGACGCGGTGGCAGAGCTGCCGTATTCCGAGCAGGTAAAGGGCTATTTCGCCTGCAACCTGGAATTGGAATACGCTCTGGAATACGTCATCCAGACCCTGGAGGAGGCGGGTATCGCGAACGATACCGTCATCGTGCTCGGCACGGACCACTATCCCTACGGTCTCGAAAAGAGCGCAGCCTGGGGCACGGATAAGGACTACCTGCAGGAGCTGTACGGCTACGCCTATCAGACGCCGAAGGAAAGAGACCACTCCCGGCTGCTCATCTGGAGCGGGTGCCTGGAGGAGAGTGACCCCATCCAGATCGATTTCCCGACCTACAGCCTGGATATCCAGCCCACGCTGTGCAACCTGTTCGGCGTGGATTACGATTCCCGTCTGTTCGTCGGTCAGGACGTCTTCTCCGAGGAAGAGCCTCTGGTGCTGTGGACCAACGGATCGTTCCTGACGGACAAGGGCTATTATTACGGCGGCAAATGGACGGACGCGGATGCGTCCCAGCCGGCCAGTCAGGATTACATCAACGCGATGCGTTCGAAGGTGCAGGGCAAGCTCAGCTATTCGAAACTTGTCCTGAGTACGGATTACTTTAGATCCTTCAATGCCGGGGTCATCCCAAGCGCGCCGAAAACGGAGGATGCCGCACCGGCCCCGGAAACAGGTGAATAAATTTCTTCAGACATCTAAATATTTACAAATTAAGGCCCCAGCGCTGAACCGGGGCCTTTTTAACGGCTTAAAGTGTTGTACTCCGCTATTAATCGTGTTATATTATGAATATCACGTAATATTTCTTTTATAATCTTTTTAGAAGAGAAAGGCTACATTATGGATGAAAACAAGAATCTCCAAATGCACGAGGCCGAGCTTGCTTCTGAAGAGACCGAATTCCGGCGCGAAATAGGCCTGTTCGGCGGCGCGTCCATCCTGGCCGGTATTATGATCGGCGGCGGTATCTTCTACCTGGGCTCCTACGTTATGATGCGTACGGGCTACAGTCTCGGCATGTGCCTGCTCGCGTGGATCTTAGGCGGTGTCGTCTCCATGCTGGGCGGTATCTGCTATGCAGAACTTGGTGCCATGATGCCCAAAGCCGGCGGTAAACTCATCTATCTGAACGAAGCATTCCACCCCGTCGTAGGCTTTATCTCCAGTTTCAGCGACTGGCTCATCGGCTCCCCGGGGTCCATCTCCGCAGGTGCGCTGGCGCTGGCTGCCATGTTCTCCATCGGCGGCACCACAGGCAAGATCTTCGCGACTGCTATCGCCGTTGCGTTCACGGTCTTCAACCTGCTGGGCGTAAAACAGGGCTCTATCCTCACCAACATCACCGTTATCGGTAAGGTCATCCCCATCCTCATCATCCTGTTCGCAGCGCTGTTCAAGGGCGATTCCGGCAACACGCTGTCCATGCAGCCCATGGCAGGCGAGGGGACCGGCAACTTCTTCGGCATGGTCGCGTTCGCTACCGTTGCCACCCTGTGGGCGTATGAAGGCTGGACGAACCTCAATATCGTAGCGGAAGAGATCAAGAACCCGAAGAAGAATCTGCCTCTGTCCATCATCGTCGCTATCGGTGCCATCACCATCCTGTATTGCCTGTTCAACTACGCGATCTGGAAGGTCCTGCCCCTGCAGGAGATGCACGATCTGATCGAAGGCGGCACCTACTTCCTGGGTACCGAGGCTGCAAAGCGGATCTTCGGCGCTGCCGGCGCTACGCTGGTATCCGTCGGTATGGCGATCTCCCAGCTGGGCTCCATCAACTCCATGACCCTGGCATTCCCGAGACTCGGTTACGCCATGGGTAAGGAAGGCCACTTCTTCAAGGGCTTGGGCAAGCTGAACAAGAACGCCGTTCCCGCCAACGCCATGTGGGTACAGCTGGTCCTCATCCTGCTGCTCATCTGGATCCGTTCCCTGGATCAGCTCACTAACCTGATCGTCTTCACCGGTCAGCTCACCAACGTTCTCATCATCGCATCCGTGCTCATCCTGCGTAAAAAGATGCCGGATCTGCCGCGTCCCTACAAAGTATGGGGCGGTGCCGTTACCGTCATCATCGCCGTGCTGGTCAACATCGCTCTGATGTACAACACGTTTATGGAAGACCGTACTTCCGCCATCATGGGCCTGGGAGTCTGGGTCATCGGTGCGATCGTCTACTTCATCTTCGATAAGAAGAACAAGAACGAGGCTAAATAAGTTTTTTAACAACGCGCCCGGTCCGAAACTGTTTCGGGCCGGGCATTTTTAAAGGAGGCTGCGGCCTTCGGGAGGTGTATTCATGAAAAAACTTGCGCTCATCAACGGTAAGGTCTACGTGGAAAGAGGCGATTTCCGCCAGGCTGTTTACGCTGAAGACGGCGTCATCAAAGCGGTTGGAACGAACGATGAGATCCTGGCTCTGGCAGGCAGCGATGCCAAAGTCGTCGACGCTGCCGGCAAGACCGTCATCCCCGGCATCAACGACGCCCATCTGCATTTCCTGTTCGTAGGCATCGGTCTGTCCCGGGTCGACACCATGGGCTGCAAATCGCTGGACGAGCTCATCAGCCGCTGCAAGAACTTTATGGCGGCCCACCCCGAAGAGTGCAAGCACGGCATTTTCTCCATGGGATATAACGAAGATCTGTTTACGGAAGGTCCCAAGCGGGCACCCAACCGCTACGACCTGGACAAGATCTCCACGGAGGTCCCCGTCATCATGGTGAGAGTCTGCGGCCATATCGCGGTCACCAACTCCAAGGCTCTGGAAATACTGGATGTAAAGCCCGGCCCGCTGCCCAAAGGCGGCTATCCCGTGTTCGACGAGAACGGCGAACCTACCGGTGCCTTCAACGAAGCCGCTTACTATCCCCAGCAGCTGCTGCCGGAATTCACGGTGGAAGACTTCGAGCGGCTCTTCATGCTGGCCGACGCCCACGCCATCGAATGCGGCGTTACGAGCGTCCAGTCCAACGACCTCAACCAGATCGTCGGCAACCGGGAAGACCTGCACACCGCCATCGATAACGTCTATAAGACCAACAAAGCGCACATCCGCTATCATCACCAGATCTGCTACTACAGCCCCGCAGAATTCGAGAAGGCATGCGCCAGCGGCGAGTACTTCAAGATCGGCGAAGTCGGCAATCCCAAGATGACGAACGGTCCCCTCAAGCTGTTCGGCGACGGTTCTCTGGGCGGCCGTACCGCCACGATCCGCGGCGGCTACAAGGATGACCCGGGCAACTTCGGCGTACCCAATATCCAGCCCGAAGAACTGCTGGAATACTGCCGCATCGCAGATAAGTACGGCGTGCAGGTCTGCACCCACGTGATCGGCGACAAGGCGGTGGAAGACACCATGAAGGCCTACGAGACCGTGCTCCACTACGGCGAGAAGGAAGTCAATCCGTACCGCCACATCCTGATGCACTGCCAGATCACGGATGCCGACATGATGCAGGAGATCGCGAAGAACGACCTCATCCCGTGCTATCAGCCCATCTTCCTGGATTACGACATGCACATCGTCGAGAGCCGCTGCGGCAAGGAGCTCTGCTCCACGTCCTACGCTTTCGGCACTGCGGACAAGCTGGGCATCCATCAGAGCTTCGGCACCGACTCCCCGGTGGAGGACCTCAATCCGTTCCCCGGCATCTATTGCGCCGTGACCCGCAAGGATAAGAAGGGCTGGCCGGAGGGCGGCTGGAATCCCCAGGAATGCATCGACGTCTGCACCGCCGTGGATGCTTATACCACCGGCTCTGCCTATCAGGAATTCAAGGAGAACGAGAAGGGCCGCATCAAGCCCGGCTTCCTCTGCGACATGGCGGTGCTGGATACGGACATCTTCACCTGCGATCCCATGCAGATCAAGGACATCAAGTGCGACATGACCATCATTGACGGCGACGTCGTCTTTGAGAGAAAATAAGAAAAAAGACAGGATTATCTGAACGGAGGTTCTCCATGATCGTTTTAAAGGGAAGAGTGATCGACGGAAACGGCGGCATGCCGATCGAAAAGGGTGCCGTCATCCTGGAAGACAATAAGATCCGGACCGTATGCCGGCAGGCGGACCTGCCGGAGCTGCCGGAAAGCGCAAAAGTTTACGAGATCGAGGACGGCAGCATATTGCCGGGGCTCATCGATGCACACGTGCATATGGGCTGGGGCTCGGCCACGGCGCTGGACTGGGTATCGAGCACGCCTCAGATGCAGACCTGCATCGCCCTGCGGGACATGCAGCAGCTGCGCGATTCGGGCTACACCGCGTTCCGGGACCTGGGTTCCGACGTGGTGCTGCTCAAACCGGCGGCGGCTGCGGGGCTCATCAGCTGTCCGCGGATCTTTTCCGCCGGCCGCATCATCTCCCAGATCGGCGGTCATGGAGACTCCTATCAGAAACTGACCCTGGAAGCCAGCGAGAAGGTCTATACGATCTCCTATCTGGTCACCGGTGTCGACGAGATGCGCAGGGCCTGCCGCATCAACATGCGCAACGGCGCGGATCTCATCAAGATCATGACGACGGGCGGCGTGTTCTCCAACGGCGACAAGGCAGGGGAGCACTCCCACTTCAGCCGGGATGAGATCCGGGCTGCGGTGGAGGAGGCGGAGAACATGGGTTCGTACGTCTCGAGCCACGCCCAGGCCAACCGGGGCATCCGCACGGCGCTGGAGTGCGGGGTAAAGTCCATCGAACATGGATTCTATCTGGACGACTACTGCATCGATCTGATGATCAAAAACGACTGCTGGCTGGTGCCCACGCTGTCCATCATGCACACGTCCAAACTGTACTTCGAAAACAAGGAGGGCGTGCTGCCATATCTGAAGGAGAAGACCCTCAAGTCCTACGAGGCGCACTACCGTTCCCTGGAGATGGCAAGAAAGGCCGGCGTCAAGATCGGCATGGGCTGCGATTTCCTGGGCGATGCGGACTTCGGCTGCAGCTACGACAAAGCTACGATGGAGTTCGAGCGCATGGCCTATGCCGGGTTCACCCCGCTGGAGATCGTCCGCATGGCCACGAAGGTGAACGCCGAGATCCTGCTGATGGGAGATCAGTTGGGGACTCTGGAAGAGGGCAAACTGGCGGACGTCATCCTGGTGAAGGGCGATCTATCCCAGTCAGTTGCGCCCATCACCGATCCAAACAACGTAAAACTCGTCATTCAGGACGGAAAGATCGTAAAAAATATTATGTAAACATGCTTGACCGGCAGTGAATTTCTGCCGGTTCTTTTTTATTCTTTGCCGATCTGTTGTGGTATGATGCTTATATGATAAACAGAGATTGTACAAGAGCATATATTTTGGGCATCGACGTCGGAACGTCGGGCCTGAAGGCCTGCATATTGGATGAAAACGCGCGGCAGGCAGCCCGTACGAGGGCCGCCTACCGCTCTTTTGCCTTGCACGAAGGCTGGGCGGAGATCGATCCGGACAGCTTATGGAACGCGATGCTGCAAGCCATCCGGGATCTACGGGACAGCGGCATCGACCTCTCTCGCGTGGCCGGCATCGGGCTTTCCGTGCTTTGCCCGGCATTCGTCTGCATGGATGAGACCGGCGGCGTTCTGGCAGGTCCCATCCTGTATTCCGACCGGCGCAGCACGAAGCAGGCGGAAGATATCCTGAAGCGCGTTGGCGCGGAAAAACTGTTTGCGGTCACCGCCAACGGCGCGATGGCGGGCGGACTGTCCGGTTCTTCTTTGCTGTGGGTGAAGGAGAACATGCCGGAGGCCTTTGACAGGGCTCGCTGGTTCGGTCACCTCAACAGCTGGCTGTGCCTGAAAATGACGGGACAGACCGCCATCGACCCCACGAACGCCTCCTATACGAACCTGTTCGATACGGTGAAGGGCGACCGCTGGTCGGAAGAACTGTGCGAAGCGCTTGGCGCGGACCGGGAGAAGCTGCCGCCCTTAAAGCAGTCCTGCGAACCCGCCGGCTTTTTAAACTGCAGGGAACTGACGGCTCTCGGCCTTCCTGCGGGCATTCCGGTGGCGGCGGGGGCAGGGGATACCCCCTGTGCGGCGCTGGGCTGCGGCGTGTTGAAAGAAGGTGACGTCTGCGAATCCGTGGGCACCTCCAACGTGCTGACGGTCTGCGTGGAAAAGCCTGTCTTCGATCCGCGTTTTATCAACCGGGCATATCTTTCCCCTGGTACCTGGGTCTACCAGGGCTCCATGTCCTTTACGGGTGCCGCGAACGAATGGTTCTGCCGGGAATTTGAAAACGGCGGACAGAAGCCGGACGGAGCGGTATTCGAACGGGCAGGCGAACAGGCAGCCAAAGCGGCTCCCGGCTGCGGCGGCGTGGTCTTTCTGCCTTACATGCAGGGCGAGCGCAGCCCCGTATGGGATCCGTTCGCCCGGGGCGTTTTCTTTGGGATGACCCTCGCCACCACCCGGGCGGACCTGAACCGGGCGGTGCTGGAGAGCTGCGGATACGGTCTGCGGCAGTTCCTGGAATGGAGCGAGCAGCTTACCGGAAAACCGATCGAACGATTCGCCTCCATCGGCGGCGGCGCAAAGAGCGCCGTGTGGGCACAGATCAAGGCGGATATCACGGGACGCACCATCGACGTGCTGGAGGAGAGCGACATGGCGGCGGCAGGGGCGGCGCTGCTGGGCGGGGTCACGGCCGGGGTCTGGCAGGATCTGCAGACGGCCGCGGACGCTCTGGAACGCCCCGTCTGGCGCACCTTTGTCCCAAACCATGAAAACGATGGCGTCTATGCCAGAAATTACGCGGTCTACCGAAGCCTGTATCCCTCTCTGAAGGATCTGTTTGCGTCGGCAAGAAAATGAATACCGATATACAAGTATTATGAATTTAAACCGTTGCACAATTTGATGTAAAAGGCATATACTATGCTTTGAATACGAGTTAATCATTTCATTCACAATATAAACGAAAGGAGTATTGTTTTATGAGCACAAAGTACGTCTACATGTTCTCGGAAGGCAACGCGAAGATGCGCAACCTCCTGGGCGGCAAGGGTGCCAATCTGGCTGAGATGAGCAACATCGGCCTGCCCGTGCCCCAGGGCTTTACCATCACCACCGAAGCCTGCACCCGTTACTACGAAGATGGCAAAAAGATCGACGACGCCATCAAAGCCGAGATCATGGAGTACATCGAGAAGATGGAAGAGGTCAACGGCAAGAAGTTCGGCGACAAGGAAAATCCGCTTCTCGTCTCCGTCCGTTCCGGCGCCAGAGCATCCATGCCCGGCATGATGGACACCATCCTCAACCTGGGTCTCAACGAACAGGTCGTGCGCACCATCGCCGACAAGTCCGGCAACCCCAGATGGGCGTGGGACTGCTACAGAAGATTCATCCAGATGTTCTCCGACGTCGTCATGGAAGTGGGCAAGAAGTACTTCGAGGAACTCATCGACAAGATGAAGGCCGAGAAGGGCATCACCTACGACGTGGAACTCACGGCGGAAGATCTGGAAGTGCTCGCAAATCAATTCAAGGCAGAATATAAGAGCAAGATCGGAGCGGACTTCCCCGACGATCCGAAGGAACAGCTGTTCGCAGCCATCGAAGCCGTATTCCGCAGCTGGGACAACCCCAGAGCCAACGTCTACAGAAGAGACAACGACATCCCCTACAGCTGGGGCACCGCCGTCAACGTCATGCCGATGGTATTCGGCAACATGGGCGACGATTCCGGCACAGGCGTTGCCTTTACCCGTGACCCGGCCACCGGCGAAAAGAAGCTGATGGGCGAGTTCCTCGTAAACGCCCAGGGCGAAGACGTGGTAGCCGGCGTCCGTACGCCGATGCCCATCGCCCAGATGGCGGAGAAGTTCCCCGAAGCCTATAACGAATTCGTCAAGGTCTGCGGCATCCTGGAAGACCACTACAGAGACATGCAGGACATGGAGTTTACGGTAGAGAACCGCAAGCTGTACATGCTGCAGTGCAGAAACGGCAAGAGAACGGCTCAGGCTGCTCTGAAGATCGCCTGCGACCTCGTGGACGAAGGCATGATCGACGAAAAGCAAGCTGTTGCCATGATCGATCCCAGAAACCTGGATACGCTGCTGCATCCCACCTTCGACGCTGCCGCTCTGAAGGCTGCGACGCCGCTGGGCAAGGGTCTGGGCGCATCCCCGGGCGCTGCTTCCGGCAAGGTCGTCTTTACTGCGGACGACGCCAAGGAATGGGCCGATAAGGGCGAAAAGGTCATCCTCGTAAGACTGGAGACCTCCCCCGAGGACATCGAAGGCATGAAGGCCGCGCAGGGCATCCTGACCGTCCGCGGCGGCATGACCTCCCACGCTGCCGTCGTCGCCAGAGGCATGGGCGAATGCTGCGTCTCCGGCTGCGGCGACATCAAGATGGACGAAGCGAACAAGAAGTTCGAACTGGCAGGCAAGACCTTCCGCGAAGGCGACTTCATCTCCATCGACGGCTCCACCGGCAATATCTATGAAGGGGTCATCCCCACGGTAGACGCTCAGATCGCCGGCGAATTCGGCCGCATCATGGGCTGGGCCGATAAATACAGAAGACTCAAGGTAAGAACGAATGCGGATACCCCGAAGGATGCCGCCAAGGCCATCGAACTGGGCGCTCAGGGCATCGGCCTGACGAGAACCGAGCACATGTTCTTCGAAGAAGACAGGATCGCTGCATTCCGCGAGATGATCTGCGCGGATACCGTGGAGGAGAGAGTCGCGGCGCTGGCCAAGATCGAACCCATGCAGCAGAGCGACTTCGAAGGCATCTACGAGGCGATGCAGGGCTATCCCGTTACGATCCGCTTCCTGGATCCTCCTCTCCACGAATTCGTTCCCAAGGAAGAGGACGACATCGAAGCGCTGGCTAAGGCCCAGGGCAAGAGCGTGGAAGCCATCAAGAACATCATCGCAGGGCTGCACGAATTCAACCCGATGATGGGTCACAGAGGCTGCCGCCTTACCGTGACCTATCCGGAAATCGCAGAGATGCAGACCAGGGCGGTCATCAAGGCAGCGCTGGCCGTCCAGAAGAGACATCCCGAATGGACCATGGTCCCCGAGATCATGATCCCCCTGGTAGGCGAGGTCAAGGAGCTCAAGTTCGTCAAGGATATTGTCGTAAAGGTCGCGGATGAACTCATCAAGGCGTCCGGCATCGAGATGAAGTATCTCGTCGGCACCATGATCGAGATCCCCAGAGCCGCGCTCACGGCGGACGAGATCGCGACCGAAGCCGAGTTCTTCTCCTTCGGCACCAACGACCTCACCCAGATGACCTTCGGCTTCTCCAGAGACGACGCCGGCAAGTTCCTCTCCGCTTACTACGACGCCAAGATCTACGAGAACGATCCGTTCGCGAAGGTCGATCAGAAGGGCGTAGGCAAGCTGGTCGACATGGCCTGCAAGCTGGGCAGAGCCACCAGACCCGACCTGCACCTGGGCGTCTGCGGCGAGCACGGCGGTGACCCCTCCAGCGTGGAATTCTTCCACAAGGTGGGCCTCGACTACGTCTCCTGCAGCCCGTTCCGCGTACCCATCGCGAGATTGGCAGCAGCGCAGGCAGCGATCAAGGAAAACGCATAACAGCAAGCATTTCAGGCCCCCGGTCCTTCCGGGGGCCTGTTCATTTTTATTCCGGCAGGGTGTATACTATACATAAGGAGGATGAGGACCATGAGCATGAATATGGATCTGATCAAACACGGCAATGATGCCGAGCTGAAGCTGGACGGCTACATCGACGCGACGAACGCACCGGAAGTGGAGAAGATCCTTCTGGACGTGGCGTCCAAGTTCGACAACCTTACGCTGGACATGGAGAAACTGGAGTACGTCTCCAGCGCCGGTCTTCGCACGTTTAAGCTCGTCTATATGGAACTGCACCGCAAAAGCGGCGTTCTGTTTGCGAAGAATACCGGTAAATCCGTCATGGAAGTGCTGGAAGTAACGGGCTTTACCCGCCTGTTCAAATTTATCTGATGGGGAGGTACCGGTCATGGAGAATCTGATCGTAACGGCGGAGGTGAAGAATCTCGACGCGGTCACGGATTTCGTCCTGCAGCGTCCCGAGATCGCCGCCTGCCCCAAAAACACGCAGCTGCAGCTGCGCCTCGCCGTCGAGGAGGTCTTTGTCAATATCGCGAGCTACGCGTATGACCCGGCCATCGGCCCTGCGGAAGTGCGCTGCGAGGTGCTGGACGATCCGCTGCGGGTGGTCATCCAGTTCCTGGACCACGGAAAACCCTTCGACCCCTTGGCGAGGGAAGACGCCGACACGTCCGAGGAAGCGCTGATGGAGCGCATCGGCGGTCTGGGTATCCTTCTCGTGAAGGAGACCATGGATGAAGTGTCCTATTCCTATGAGGAAGGCAAGAATATCTTAACGATCTTAAAGAAACTGTAAACGAAACAAACGGGGGAATCATGCCGGAAAAAAGCGTAAGAGAAATGAGCTGGCGGGAACGGAGGATGTATTCTTTGGAAGCCCGCACGTTTTGGGGAAGCGTCATCGGTTCGGTCATCGTGGGGCTCGTCGCCTTTCTGATCGGGCTCGGTCTGTTTGCCTACGCGTTGGTCGGCCAGTATACGGGCGAAGCTTTCGGGCTTTGCCGCAGTACCGCGATGGTCGTGGAGAACATCGTGGACGTGGAAGATCTGACAGGCGACATCTTAACGATCTATAAGGGACTGTACCGCGAAGAGCTGGAGAAGACCCGCACGGAAGAGTACCGGGCGCATTTCGAGGAGATCGCGCAAAGAGAAGATTATCAATATCTGAAGAAAGTTCTGGGAGAATTCCTGAAGACCAGCGACGTAAACGACCTGTACGTCGCGACCTACGACGCGGCCACCAGCTCCCTGGTGATGATCGCGGATCCTGACACATCGGCAGAATCCGGCTTTCTGCCTGGCGACCGCGAGCCTGCTTCCAAAAAGGAACGGGAAAAGTTCATGAACTGGGACGGCGAGGGAAAACTCTATTCCATCGTAAAGAATCCGCTCCACGGACGCATGTGCACCGCGGGCATGCCGCTCTATGGAAAAGACGGCAAGCCGGTGGCCTTCGTGATGTCCGACGTCACCCTCAACAACGTGGCCCGCGGTATGAAGACCTTCACGTTCCTGTATACGCTGTTGCTGGCGGCGGTCATGTTTATTTACTCCGTCCTCATCACGAAGCATACGAAGAAGACCGTGATCGATCCCATCAACCAGATCGCTCAGGCTTGCCAGGATTATAGAGACGATAAGAAGGCCGGAAGGGACATCAAGGACCGCTTCTCCATGCTCAACATCCGCACCGGCGACGAGATCGAGAACCTCGCCCTCACCATGGCGGACATGGAGAAGGACGTGGCGGATTACGTGGAGAATCTGACGAGAGTCACGGCTGAGAAGGAGAGGGTAAGCACGGAGCTGAACATGGCTGGAGAGATCCAGGCCTCCATGTTGCCCCATATCTTCCCGCCTTATCCGGACAGAAAAGAGTTCGATCTGTATGCTTCCATGGAGCCTGCCAAGGAGACCGGCGGCGACTTCTACGATTACTTCCTGATCGACGACGACCATTTGTGCGTCGTCATGGCGGATGTCTCCGGCAAGGGCGTACCCGCCGCGCTGTTCATGATGGTCTCCAAGGTGATCATCCAGAGCTGCGCCATGTTGGGCAAGAACGCGGCGGAGATCCTCACGAAGACCAACGAAGCGCTGTGCTCCAACAACCAGATGCAGATGTTCGTAACGGCCTGGCTGGGCATCCTGGAGATCTCCACGGGCAAGTTCACGGCGGCGAATGCCGGCCACGAATTCCCCGTCATCAAGGAGCCGGACGGCCGGTACGAGCTGCTGAAGGACAAGCACGGCTTCGTGCTGGGAGGCTTCGACGACGAGTTCTATCTGCCCTATGAATTCCAGCTGAAACCCGGCGGCCGCCTGTTCCTGTACACGGACGGCGTGCCCGAAGCCATGGATAAAGACAGAAACGCTTTCGGCCTGGACCGTATGCTGGACGCCCTCAACAAAGAGGCGGAGGCAGGTCCCGAGACCGTGCTGAAGAACGTCCGCGAGGCCGTGTCCGGCTTTGTCGGCGACGCAGAACCCTTCGACGATCTTACGATGCTGTGCCTGGAATATAAGGGTCAGTAAAATATTTTTAAAATTTATCGAAAAGCCCCGGATTCGTTGGACATTTGTTGGACAGCGAAAACCGCAAGCTCTATCAGGACGTAGGCAGCCGGCCCAGCCGCAGGCCTAAACAAGGCTTGACTTTTTTCGCCCCGCGGTGCTAAAATCCCATCGTTGATTAAAAAGATACGGTTGTGGCAGCTTCCCATAAAGTCTCCGGAAAGGATATTTTATGGATAACGAAGCGCGCTCCAACCGTTTTTTAGTGGAGGAAAAGCCCTCCAAACTCATGCGGATATATTCCGTCCCTTGCATCATCTCTCTGCTGGTGGCGGCGCTCTACAACATCGTCGACCAGATCTTTATCGCCAATGCCTCTTATCTCGGGTCATACGGCAACGCGGCCAATACCGTCGTCTTTCCCATGACGGTCCTCGCGCTGGCTGTCGCGGTCATGATCGGAGACGGTACGTACCGGCAGCTGAACATGCCGGATCTTGCCTGGCAATTGGAGGCGCAATAGCGGCATACATGTGCTATAATGTCTTGGTATCAAAGTATGCGGAGGAAAAACGATGAGAGAAACGAAACAGATCCGGCGCATCCGGGACATGGAAGCAAAGATGGACGAGGCGAAAGCGGTGCTGGAACGGTTCAGCGCGGCATTCCAGGACTATGTGCAGATCCAGGATGAGATGGCGGAACTGGAAGATTATTATGCAGGCGATTGGATGAAGGATTACGAGGCGGACGAGGCCGGAAAGCTGCCTGCGGATCTGAAGCGGGGCGTTCTATCCGAGGACGCGCTGTTCGATCTGCTGGAGGAAAACCGTCTGGCGGCCTCCGACGTGCTCTACGCCTTCGCACAGCTGATGAGCCAGGGAGCGCTTTAAGGGAAAGGAACACGTAACACTATGTACGATACCATATTCGGGGAGATCTTCTCCTCGATCAACAATATGATGACTGTGGTACTTTGCCTTACCGCAGGCGTCGGTGCCGTCTGGTGCGGCATCTTATACAACCGCTATTCGAAAGAAAAGAAAAAGAAGGAGAAGGAAAAGCAGAAGCAGATCCTGAAGAACCGCATCCTTCTCTTTGCGATGATCTTTATCATGCTGGCCGCCATCCGGATCGCGATGCCTTACGCTGCGGCGTGGATCGGCACGAAACTGGCGGCTTAGAGCGGACATGAGGATATGGGCGCATTTTAAAACCATAACGAGACACCGCTGGGCCGTACGAAGACTGTGTTTTAAGGTAGGCCTGTACTGGCAGGGGCTTACCCACGATCTCTCGAAATACAGTCCGCAGGAGTTCCTTCCGGGATGCCGCTACTACCAGGGCTTCCGCAGCCCCAACGACCAGGAGCGGCAGGAGACCGGCAGCAGCCGGGCATGGATGCACCACAAGGGGCGCAACCGGCACCATTTCGAGTATTGGATCGACTATCCCCGGCGGGATGACCCCACCCAGACGACGGATGAAAAGCGGCGTTTTCAGGCGGTGGAGATGCCTCTGAAATACGTGGCGGAGATGTTCTGCGACCGGGTGGCGGCCTGCAAGATCTACCGGGGCAAAGACTATACGCCGGCGGATCCGCTCGCTTATCTGGAAAAGGGCAGAGGGTATGTCTTTATCCATCCGAAGACCCAGGAACTCATTACGCAGATGCTCACCGTGCTGCGGGACGAAGGGGAAGACGCGGCCTGCGCCTACGTAAAAAAACTGCTGCAGGATGAAAAATCGAATATTTCTGTGGAAGAAAGATCTTCTCTTTGATATAATACCGATTCGTGTGAATTCGTAGAAAGAGAAGGTCTTTTGTTTTTATGGAACCTATCAAACCCATGCTGTGGACCACCCTGAAGGACTATTCCGTCAAGGACTTGACTTCAGATCTGATCTCCGGCGTCATCGTAGCCGTTATCGCATTGCCTCTCTCCATCGCTCTGGCGCTGGCTTCCGGCGTCGGTCCGGAGGAGGGCCTTTATACCGCCATCATCGCGGGCTTCCTCATCTCCGCCTTCGGCGGCAGCAAGGTGCAGATCGCAGGCCCCACGGCGGCCTTTGCCACCATCGTGGCGGGCATCGTCGCCAATTCCGGCATGGAAGGGCTGATGATCGCCACCATCATGGCTGGGCTTTTGCTCATCCTGATGGGCGTGCTGCGGCTTGGAAAACTCATCCGCTTTATCCCCAGCACCATCACGATCGGTTTTACCACAGGCATCGCCGTCACCATCCTCGTAGGACAGCTGAAGGATTTCTTCGGCTTAACGTATCCGGCAGGGACCGTTACGATCGAGACCGTGGATAAGGTGCAGGCCGTTGTGAAGAACTTCGGCACCCTCAACCCGGCGGCGCTGGGCGTCGGCGTGCTCAGCCTCGCCATCCTCATCCTGTGGCCGAAAGTATCGAAGAAGATCCCCGCGTCGCTGATCGCTGTTCTTGTAGGCGCTCTCCTGGTCAAACTGGCGCATCTGCCGGTCAACACCATCGGCGACCTCTATACCGTTAGCAGCAAACTGCCGACCCTGCACATCCATTCCATTTCCTTCGGGATGATCCGCGCCATGTTCCCCAACGCCGTCACCATCGCCATCCTGGCGGCCATCGAATCGCTGCTGTCCTGCGTCGTGGCAGACGGCATGACCGGCGACAAGCACCGCCCGGACACGGAGCTCATCGCCCAGGGCATCGGCAACATCGGCTCCGCACTGTTCGGCGGCATTCCGGCGACGGGCGCCATCGCGAGGACGGCGGCCAACATCAACAACGGCGGCAAGAGCCCCGTAGCCGGCATGGTGCATTCGATCGTGCTGCTCCTGGTGCTGGTGCTCTTAATGCCGTACGCGTCCTTCATCCCCATGCCCGTCATCGCGGCGGTGCTGTTCATCGTAGCGTACAACATGTGCCAGTGGCGGCCCTTTGTCAGCATGGTGAAGACGGCGCCCAAGAGCGATATCATCGTTCTCATCATCACGTTTGTCCTCACCGTCGTGTTCGACCTCGTCGTCGCGATCGCCGTGGGACTGGGCCTTGCCTGCCTGCTCTTCATGAAGCGCATGAGCGAGGAGACGGACATCCGCAAGTGGGAAGATGCGCCCGAGGACGAGGAATCCGGTCTTCGCCGCATCCTGCCCCAGGTTAGCATCTACGAGATCGAGGGACCGCTGTTCTTCGGCAGCGTCGAAAAACTGTCCCAGATCACAGCCAAGGAAAAGACGAAGGCGCTGGTGCTGCGCATGCGGAGCGTAACGGCGCTGGATGCCACGGCTCTGGCTTCCCTGGAGAAACTGTATGACCGCTGCATCGCCCAAGGGACGAAGGTCGTGTTCTCCCACGTCAATCCCCAGCCCATGAAGGTAATGGAGCACAGCCGGTTTACGGAAAAGGTGGGCAGAGAATACTTCTGCAGCCACATCGACGAAGCCATCGAGATGGCCGAAGCGATCGCCATGGAATAAAAGCACAGAAAGCGAAACGATAGCACAGGGAAACCCTCCCTGTGCTATAATATTATATTATGACAAAGGAGGACCGTTCATGAGCGACAGAACGCTGCTCATCATCATATTTCTGCTGGAACTGCTGGCGGTCTATAACCTGTACGACACGGTGTGGGTGATGCTGCTGCATCTGAGCAGCCGCGGCGTGAGCGCCAGCGGTACGATCGCGGAACTGAAGAAAGCCATGCGCAGGGACAGGGCCAGATTGTTCGTTCCCACCAACGGCAAGCTGGACTCCCGCGACATCAACTGCGACTATCTCGTGGATATCGATTACGAGAGAGAAGGCGGGGAGACCGTCCATCTGAAGAACTACGTCATCCCGTCCATCATGAAACTGACGGCCGGTTCCGCCAGCCCGATCTATAAGGAAGGGCAGACGCTGCCCCTGAAGGTGAGCCGCAGCATCCGGAAGATGGCCGTCGTGGATCTGCCCGAGGTGCGCGCCCGCCAGGTGAGCTGGCTTTGGCTCATCCTCTGGGTGGTCACCGTCCTCGTTCTCGGCTTTGTTATCGTTTCTCTCATCTCTGCGCTGTAGGCGCAGAAGAAAGGAAAAGGGTTATGAGTGACCCATCCAGGACCGCACTGAAAAAGCGGGTCTACAGCCAGCGCTACGTATACCTGCTGCGATGCAAAGACGGCAGTCTGTACTGCGGCATCTCGACGGATCCCGAAGCGCGGCTGAAGCAGCACAACTACGGCGTCGGCGCAAAATATACCCGCAGCCACGGCCCCTGCACGCTGGTCTACACCGAGGGCCCCTATGAGTACGGGCATGCCCTCAGCCGCGAAGCGGCCATCAAGAAGATGACGAAGGAGCAGAAGGAGCGTTTACTTGACACCACAAATAGGTAGTGTTACTATTTGTGGTAATTCAACAAAGCGTGTTGAACTTTTTTTATACTCTATCCCCCTGGAGGATCCATGCATACCCAGAAACTCAAAGGCTCACAGATCATTATCGAGACCCTCATCGAGCAGGGTGTTACCCATATTTTCGGATATCCCGGCGGCCAGGTGCTGCAGATCTACGATCAGCTGTATAAAAATCAGGAGCGCATCACTCACGTGCTGACGGCCCACGAACAGGGCGCGGCGCACGCGGCGGACGGCTATGCCCGCGCGACGGGCAAGGTCGGCGTCGTCCTGGCGACCTCCGGCCCGGGTGCCACGAACCTGACGACGGGGCTCGCCGCCGCCATGATGGATTCCGTTCCGGTGGTGGCGATCACCGGCAACGTGCCGACTTATTTCATCGGTAAGGACTCTTTCCAGGAGATCAACACTATCGGCATCACCATGCCGATCACCAAACACAATTTCTACGTCACCGACGTTACAAAGCTTGCGGAGACCATCCGCGAAGCCTTCCGCATCGCGAAATCCGGCCGTCCCGGCCCCGTCCTCGTGGACATCCCCAGCGACGTGCAGGCGGCGGAAACGGATTTTACAAAGTGGTACGAGGTGCAGCCTTATCAGGAAGACCAGGCGCCCGAGAGCGAGATCTGGAAAGCCGTGGAGCTGATCAACAAGGCGAAGCGGCCCTACATCTACGTGGGCGGCGGCGCAGCCAGCCGGAACCTGGGCAAGGCGGTCATGGCGCTGGCAGATAAGATCGACGCCTGCATCGGCAGCACGTTTATGGGTCTTTCCTGTGTTCCTGGCAGCTGCGAACGCTACCTGGGCATGCAGGGCATGCATGGCCGCTACGCTTCCACGAAGGCCAACTGGGAGGCGGACCTGATCATCGGCATCGGCGTGCGCTTTTCCGACCGGGCTACGGGCGATCAGAAAGCCTATAGAGAAAGCAAGAGCATCATCCAGATCGATCCGGACTTCTCTGAGATCAACAAGAATATCAGCGTGGATGTGGGGCTCATCGGCGACATCGTCTTCGCGGTCGGCCGCATCCTGAAGAACGTAAATAAAGCGGAGCATCCGGAATGGATGAGCCGCATTGCAGAACTCAAAAAGGAAGCGAAAGCCATCCGCGACCATGCGGAGGAGACGGCGGAAGATCCCTTTACGAGCATTAAACTGTTCGACGCCATCAACGAGCTGAAGACCGACGATACGATCATCACGACGGATGTGGGCCAGCACCAGATGTGGGCGGGTCAGTTCCTGGAATTCGAAAAGCCGCGCAAATTCCTGTCTTCCGGCGGCCTGGGCGCCATGGGCTACGGCCTGGGCGCCGCCATCGGCGCAAACCTTGCCACGGGGGAAAGAACTGTAATGATCACGGGCGACGCCAGTTTCTCGATGAACCTTATCGAACTGGCGACGGCGGTCTCCTATAAGACGCCCATCGTCATCGTGCTGCTCAACAACAACTCCCTGGGCATGGTGCGGCAGCTGCAGGCCGTGTACTGCGACAGCCGCTATTCCGCTACGCTTCCGGACAGAAAGACCGATTTCTGCATGGTGGCGCAGGGGTTCGGCGCGGCAGCGAAGCGGGTCACAGACATCGGTGCCTTTAAGGCGGCTTTTGCGGAGGCTCTTGTCTCAGACAGACCTTACGTGATCGAGGCCATGATCGACACCTGGGAGATGGTGCTCCCCATGCTGCCCAACGGCGGAACGATAGACGATCTTATTACCGAAAAGCGGCAGAAGACAGAGTAGGAGGATGCCATGCGAAGCGTTGTAGCGATCTATGTGGAAAATAATTTCGGCGTCCTCACCAGAGTCGCCGGCCTGTTCATGAGAAAGGGATTCAACATCGATACCCTGAGCGTCGGCGAGACCGAAGACCCCCGGTATTCCCGCATCACCGTCGTCTTCGACGGCGACGAGTACGGGCGGGGCTTCCTCATCAAACAGGTGGGAAAACTCCACGAGGTAAAAAAGATCAAACTGATGGAGACCGACAACAACATCGAGCGCGAGCACATGCTCGTCAAGGTGCGCAATACGACGGAGAGCCGGGCGGAACTGAAATCCGCAGCGGACCTCTACCACGCCAGCATCGTGGATTTCAACCCGGACGTCATCTGCGTGGAGGTCTCGGGTGAGCGCAAGATCATGGAGGAATTCCTCAACAAGATGAAGCCTCTGGGAATCGTGGAGATGTGCCGCTCGGGCATCATCTGCATCGACTGTGCAGGCAATATCTTCGATGCGGTATAATGGCGCGGACCGTTATTCAACGCTCGTCAACACTTTGTTCGCTTCGCTCACGCGTTTGCGATTTCCTCGCTTTTGAATAACGGCTCCCCGCCAAATAATGACCAACCATCGCCGAGGGGTGGTGCCCAAAGAGGCTCATCGAGCGATTGAGCGGGTGCCGCGACAACCGAGTTTGCTCCCGTCGCGGCCAAGCGAATGAGCGAAGATGAGGATGTGTTGGGCGACAGGACCCCGAGGCGAATAATAGGACTTAATATACTTAATGCTTTTATTACCAATGCTTTTATAACCAAGGAGAGTAAACATGCAGAGAATTTTCTATCAGCAGGACTGCAATCTGGACAAGCTCAAGGATAAGACAGTTGCGATCATCGGTTACGGTTCTCAGGGTCACGCCCATGCGCTCAACCTGATGGAATCCGGCATCAAGGTCATCGTTGGCCTGTACGAAGGCAGCAAGAGCTGGGAAAAGGCCGAACAGCAGGGCTGCACGGTCATGACCGCAGCAGATGCCGCCAAGAATGCCGATCTCATCATGATCCTCATCAACGACGAGAAGCAGGCGAAACTGTACAAGGAAAGCATCGAGCCGTATCTGACCGAAGGCAAGACCCTGGCATTCGCCCACGGTTTTAACATCCACTTTGGATGCATCCGCCCGCCCAAGAACGTAAACGTCATCATGATCGCGCCCAAGGGCCCCGGCCACACCGTCCGCAGCGAATATCTGGCGGGCAAGGGCGTTCCCGTGCTGGTAGCGGTCGAACAGGATGCCACCGGCGACGCGCTGGACATCGCGCTGGCTTATGCCCTCGGTATCGGCGGCGCCAGAGCAGGCGCGCTGGAGACCACGTTCCGCACCGAGACCGAGACCGACCTCTTCGGCGAACAGGCCGTTCTGTGCGGCGGCGTCTGCGCGCTGATGCAGGCAGGCTTCGAGACGCTCACCGAAGCGGGCTACGACGCCAGAAACGCTTACTTCGAATGCATCCACGAGATGAAGCTCATCGTCGACCTGATCTATCAGAGCGGCTTTGAGGGCATGCGTTACTCCGTTTCCAATACCGCTGAATACGGCGACTACACCAGAGGCCCCGTCATCATCGGACCCGAGGTAAAGCAGAACATGAAGAAGATCCTCAAGGACATCCAGGACGGCTCCTTCGCCAAGGAATTCCTGCTGGAGATGGGTGCCGGCGACCAGGTCCACTTCAACGCGCTGCGCAAGCTGGCTTCCGAACATCCCTGCGAAGTCGTGGGCAAGGAAGTCCGCGCCATGTACAGCTGGAGCGACGAAGACAAGCTGGTGAACAACTAGTTTTAACAGGAGTTAGCTATGATTAAAGAAACGATCGTTGACGGTTTCCAGAACGCGCCTCACCGCAGCCTTTACCATGCCCTGGGCATGACGAAGGAAGAGCAGGCGAGACCGCTCATCGGCATCGTCAGCTCTTATAACGAGATCGTGCCGGGTCACATGAACCTGGACAAGATCGTGGAAGCCGTTAAGCTCGGCGTCGCCATGGCGGGCGGCACGCCCATCGTGTTCCCGGCCATCGCGGTCTGCGACGGCATTGCCATGGGTCACACGGGGATGAAATACTCCCTCATCACCCGGGAGATGATCGCGGACTCCACGGAAGCCATGACTCTGGCCCACGGATTCGACGGCCTGGTGATGGTCCCCAACTGCGATAAGAACGTGCCGGGCCTGCTGATGGCTGCGGCCAGACTGAATATTCCTGCGATCTTCGTGTCCGGCGGTCCCATGCTGGCAGGCCGCATCGACGGCAAGAAGACGTCGCTTTCCAGCATGTTCGAGGCGGTGGGCGCCTACACGGCGGGCAAGATCGACGACGAGAAGCTCGAGGATTACTGCCTGCACACCTGCCCGACCTGCGGCAGCTGCTCCGGTATGTACACCGCGAACTCCATGAATTGCCTCACAGAAGTGCTGGGCATGGGTCTTCCCGGAAACGGCACCATCCCCGCAGTCTATTCCGCTCGCATCGAGCTGGCGAAGCACGCGGGCATGCAGATCATGGAACTGGTCAAGAAGAACATCAAGCCCCGGGATATCATGACCCCGGCAGCGTTCCGCAACGCGCTGACGGCGGATATGGCCATCGGCTGCTCCTCCAACTCCATGCTGCACCTGCCGGCCATCGCCAACGAGTGCGGCATTGCCATCGATCTGGACATGGCCAACGAGATCTCCGAGAAGACGCCGAACATCTGCCATCTGGCACCGGCCGGCCGCACCTACATCGAAGATCTGAATGAAGCCGGCGGCATTCCCGCCGTGATGAAGGAACTGGAGGGTCTGGGCCTTCTGGATACGTCCGTGATGACCTGTACCGGCAAAACGCTGGGCGAGAACCTGGAGGGCGCTGTAAACCGGGACGAACAGGTGGTCCGCAAGCCGGAGAATGCTTTCAGCAAGACCGGCGGTCTGGCGATCCTGCGGGGCAACCTGGCTCCCGATGGCTGCGTCGTAAAGCGCTCCGCCGTCGACCCGGCCATGCTGGTCCACGAAGGTCCGGCCAAGTGCTTCGATTCCGAGGAAGAGGCCATTGCGGCCATCTACGGCGGAAAGATCGAGGCAGGGGATGTGGTGGTCATCCGTTACGAAGGTCCCTCCGGCGGCCCGGGCATGCGGGAGATGCTGTCTCCGACCTCTGCCATCGTCGGCATGGGTCTGGGCACTTCCTGCGCCCTCATCACCGACGGCAGGTTCTCCGGTGCCACGAGAGGCGCCTCCATCGGCCACGTTTCTCCGGAAGCGGCGAGAGGCGGTCTGATCGCTTACGTCAAGGATGGCGACCTGATCTCCATCAACATTCCGGAATATAAGATCGAGCTGAAGGTCTCCGAGGAGGAGATCGCAGCGCGCAAGGCGTCGATGACCCTGAAGAAGAAAGAGGGCATCAAGGGCGCTCTGGCCCGCTACGCCTCCATGGTAAGCTCCGCAGACAAGGGCGCCGTGGTGAATCAGTTCGTAGACTAATTATCGTTTGCTTTACCGGCCCGCGCCGCATTTTCAGCGGTGCGGGCTCTTTTCGCAGGAGATCATTATGGATTGGCAGGAGAAAAAGATCCTGGCGGCGAGGCTGCGGGGCTTAAGCGTTTTCCGCGGCGTGCTGGAAAACGGCGCTCCGATGGCCGTACTGGCGGAACTGCTGGACAGCGACGCTTCGTACAGACAGCTGGAACTGCTCGGCGCGTTCTGTTACGGTCTTGCCCCCTGGGAGGGCGATTTCAGCCGTTTTCTGAAGGAAAATGTTTTTGAGGATGAGAATCCCGTCATCCGGGCGAAAGCCGCCGGAAAAACGGTCTCAGGGGCCTTAGAAGCGAACTGCAGGGCAGACCTGGACCTGTTCTCCATGCTCAGCCGTCTCTCCCCGGAAGATCTGTGCCCGGAATACGAAGATCTGAGGCCCGTATTTACTTCCGAACCGGTGGACTTTGCTGCCGCATACGAAGAGAGGCTGGTCAACGTTTCGAAGTACGGCTACGGCGTGTTCGCCGGCGCCGGCATGCTGCGTCTGGATGCGGACGGTAAGATCGTTCTCGTGGAATCTCCGGACGCTATTACGCTGGACCGCTTCGTAGGCTACGAATACGAACGGGGCAGGGTGATGGACAACACGAAAGCGCTGCTGGCCGGACGGCCCGCCGCCAACATGCTGCTGTACGGCGACGCGGGGACCGGCAAGTCCTCGACGATCAAAGCCGTAGCGAACGCGCTGCGGGGCGAGGGACTGCGCCTGATCGAACTGCGCAAGGACCAGCTTCTGAGCCTGTCTTCCGTGATGGGCCGCATCGCGGGAAATCCGTTAAAATTCATCATTTTTATCGACGATCTGTCCTTCAATAAGAACGACAGCGAATTCTCCATGCTGAAGGCAGCGCTGGAAGGGTCAGCCTCCGTGAAGGCCGACAACGCTGTCATCTACGCCACGAGCAACCGCCGGCACATCGTCAAGGAGAGTTTTGCGGACCGCTCCGCCGCCATGGACGACGTGCACATCAACGACACGATGCAGGAACTGATGAGCCTCTCGGACCGCTTCGGCGAAACGGTGTACTTCCAGAAGCCCAACAAGCAGCTGTATCTGCAGATCGTCAAGGATCTGGCGCAGCGGGCAGGCCTGGACATTCCTGAAGAAGAACTCTCGCAGAAAGCCGAAGCATACGCGCTGCGCAAGGGCAGCCGTTCCGCCCGGGCTGCAGAGCAGTTCGTGGACTCGCTGCGGTAGGGCGCAGTTTCCGCGGGGGTTTTCATGAACGAACGCAGAGAGGGCATCCTTGCAGGGGTGCTGAGCAACATCATATGGGGCGTGCTTCCTATCTACTGGCACGCCCTGCGTCCCATCGATTCCGGGGTCATCATCTTCTACCGGATCTTTTTGTGTACCGTCTCCAGCTATCTGGTGGCCCGGGCGAAATACAGCAGGGAAGAGCTGTTCGCACCCATGAAAGACCGCAAACTGCTGGCGAAATTTGTGTGTGCCGGTATCCTCATTACGCTCAACTGGTCGCTGTACATCTGGGCCGTGAATGCCAACCATGTGATCGATACTTCCATCGGTTACTACATCGAACCGGTGGTGGTGTGCTGCTTCGGCGTGCTGTTTTTCGGTGACCGTCTCAGCAAATACAAAGGCATCGCGCTGGCATTTGCTGCGGCGGGCATTGCCGTCATCGTTCTGTACTACCGCCGGATTCCCTTGATCTCACTGGCTTTGGCGCTTTCGTTCTCTCTGTACGGAGCGGCGAAAAAGGGACTGTCGCAGCCACCGATCCTTTCTTTGTTTTACGAAACAATATTTCTGTCACCCATCGCTCTCGGGGTCATCCTGTACCTGGAGGGCACGGGGCAGGGGGCTTTCGCAGCTGTTTCGGATGCGCCGTGGAAGCTCCTGATGCTCCTGTTTGCCGGCATCCTGACGGCGACTCCCCTGATGCTGTTCGCCGAATCCGCCAACAAAGCCGGGCTGTTCGCCACCGGTCTCTGCGGATACATCTCTCCGACCATTTCGCTGTTTCTGAGCATCTATCTGTTCCACGAGCCCTTCGAACCGGTGCAGGCTATCGCGTTTGCCGTTATATGGGTCGGGCTGGCTTTCTTTACGTACGGGAAACTAAAAGAACCGTCCCCGAATGATTAATAAAACTGATCCTAAACATTAAATCTACCGTCTTAATTTATCCTTATTTTTACCGTATAATTGAACCAATCGATACAGTTATCTGTGTGAGTTCTATATCGAGACCCCGCACTGCGGGGTTTTTTCGTGGGAAGAAATACGGATTGAACATTTGTTCTTTTTATGATAACCTAAACAAAATAGCAATAGTCAGCTGAAAGGAGCGATCTATGCCATTCGATTTCAAAAAGGAATATAAAGAGTTTTATCTGCCGAAGGACCGCCCGTCCATCGTGACTGTGCCGCCCATGCAATTTGTCGCCGTCCGGGGCAAAGGTGACCCGAACGAGCCTGGCGGCACCTATCAGAAGGCGCTGGAAGTCCTGTATGGCATCGCGTATACCATTAAGATGAGCAAGATGGGGGACCACCGCATCGAAGGCTATTTCGATTACGTCGTGCCGCCGCTGGAAGGATTCTGGTGGCAGGAAGGGCTGCATGGCGTGGACTATGCCCGCAAGGCGGATTTCGAATGGATCTCCTGCATCCGGCTGCCGGATTTCGTTGCCCGGGCAGATTTTGACTGGGCTGCTGAAGAAGCGGCGCGAAAAAAGAAGATCGAACCCTCTTCTGCAGAATTACTGACCCTGGAGGAGGGACTCTGCGTGCAGTGCCTGCATGTCGGTCCTTACGATACGGAACCGGCCACGGTGGAGAAGATGCACGCGTTTGCTGCAGAACAGGGCTATGAACTAGACTTTTCCGATGTGCGGCGTCACCACGAGATCTACCTGAGCGACCCTCGTAAGACGGCGCCGGAAAAATGGAAGACCGTTATCCGCCATCCGGTGAAAAAGCTCTAAGTCTATTTTATTATTTAGAGCAAAAAGACTTAGAAAACATAAGACAGTTCTACAAATTTTAACGAAATGACTTAGAATTCTTCCAAAATCTAAGTCATTTTTCATGGGAAGACGCAGTGGACTTAGAAAATCTAAGACACTAATCGAAATTTTAAATAATTGCCATAGAGTTGCTTTCTCCTCAGTTTTATGCTGCGGTATTTCGTGAAATATGAAAAAACATTCTTGACTCTCACGTTACGTCATAGTGTATAAAAGAAGCAGGATGGACGAAAACGATGAGAACGGTTCATGAAGTCAGCGAGCTGTCCGGGGTCAGCATAAGAACGCTGCACCATTACGATGCGGTTGGCCTGCTAAAGCCAACGTGCGTGACCCAGGCAGGGTACCGGCTGTACGACGATATGGCGCTGGAGCGGCTGCAGACGATCCTGTTTTTCCGGGAACTGCAGTTTTCTCTGAAGGAGATCCGGACGATCCTGGACGATCCCGGGTTCGACCAGAAGGAAGCGCTGCGCCAGCAGATCCGGCTATTGGAACTGCAGAAAGAACGCATCGGCCGTTTGATCTCTTATGCACAGAAACAGATGGAAGAGGGGGACACAGACATGGATTTCGACACATTCGACAGAGAAGAACTCGATCGTTATAAAGAAGAGGTAAAGCAGAGATGGGGCGGTACGGAAGCCTACCGGGAATCCCAGGAGAAGGCTGCCGCCGGCGTGCAGCCGGATGCGGAAGGCTTGATGGCGATCTTCCGCGAGCTCGGCGCCATGAAGGACCGGCAGCCGGAAGACCGTTCCGTACAGGAAAAAGTAAAAGAACTGCAGGACCACATCTCGCAGCACTTTTACACCTGCACGAAGGAGATCCTGAAGGGGCTCGGCGAGATGTACGCAGAAGACGAACGGTTCCGCCGCAATATCGACAAAGCCGGCGGAGAGGGTACAGCCGTATTTGTCCGCGACGCCATCCGGATCTACTGCAGCAGGAATTGAACCGGTTCATTCCCGGAAAGCATAACAAAAGAGCGGGGCAGACCCCGCTCTTTTGCATCGTATGGATTCCTGATTACAGGCCCAGTTCTTCCTTCAGTCTGGCGAGCTCGTCGTCTACGGACGCGGTCATGCCGGCCTGATACTTGGCTTCGATGGCAGCAGCTTCGTCAATGGGCTCCGCTTCCAGCTCGGCCTTTGCATTGGCGATGTCCAGCATCTTGTCGGCCTTCTGTTCCATCTTCTCGAATTCGCCCATGACCTTGTCGAACTTGTCGGCGGTGCCGGTGTACTTGTTGACGGTCTCCTGGGTGTTGGCGATGGATACCTTAGCCTTGATGGCCTGCTTCTTCGCTTCCAGCTGAGCGATGTCTGCGGTCAGCTTGTCGTGCAGCTGTCTCATCTTGGTGGCGTTCTCGTGGGCGACTGCATATGCGGTCTCCAGGGAAGCGCCTACGGTCTCGAGGTTCTGCTTCTTCGCGAGGAAGATCTTGGCGTCGCCTTCGTTGCCGGCCTGCAGTGCCTGGATGGCCAGACCCTGGTACTTGGCGATCTCCGCCTTATTCTCGTCGAGCATTCTCTTCGCTCTGGTTTCCTCTGCCATAACGGCAGCGGTCTCCTGCTTGACGTCAGCCAGATCCTTTCTGGCCTTGACCAGGTACTGGTCGATCATCTTTGCGGGATCTTCTGCCTTGTCCAGCAGGGCGTTGATGTTTGCGCCGAGAATGTCAGCGAATCTGGATAACATGCTCATTTTGGTTTTCCTCCTTTAATTATCGTTGTTGTAAATATTGGAATCATATTTTTTAGCGAGTTCCTCCGCCTTTTGGGTGGTCTCGGTATCGCCGAAGGTCTCGAGCGGGGTGTTGAGGATCTCCTTGTCCCGTTCATCCTGCTCCTTCTTGTTTTTCGCCCGCATGCGCAGCAGGGCGATGACCGCAAGCACGATGAGGACGATGCCTGCGATGATGGTGGGATAGTACCAGGCCGGTCTCGTGACCTTCATGATCGCCGCGCCCGCTTCCTCGAACACCGCGCCGAAATATTCGGAATTATCCTTGGAACTGTCGTAGTAATACCGGTCGAAATAGTCCATCAGGATCTCGCCGGCTTCTTCGTCGATGACGGACTGCGCCTGGATGCCTGCGGTGTAGTACACGGTGTATTCGCCGTCGTAGTACTCGTGGAAGATGACCAGCAGATGGGCTTCGTCGATCTGTCCGTTGGCTGCCGTAAACAGCTCGTCGTAGGTGGCGTCCGCGAAATTGATGAAGTCGTTGGACTTCGGGCTGGTCTCGCCGTCCACCGTATCCGTCAGGTACAGATAGGGCATAACGCCGGTCGCGTCGTAGAAGCTCTTCATGCCGCTTTCCACGGTGCTCTTCTTGGTGATCCAGCCGAGCTCGTCGGTATAATACCCGTTCTTGACGGTGACCGCGTTGGCAGGCAGCGGTTCTCTCTGCGTCGTGGAGTAGGTGATGTCGTTCGAACTGCTCTGGTTCTGCTCTCCGTAAAGTCCTGCCCACAGGCCGCCGAACACCACCGCCATAACGGTGAGGATGACGATGATGAGGATGAAGGAGTACAGACAGCCGATGTTGACCCTGGGACCGCCGGAGTATCCTTTATAGCCCTTGTGGTAGGGTTCGTTCGTATTCTGGTTTCCGTAATTGCCCGAACTTGAACTGTACGGCTGCGGATTGACCGGTCTGCCTGTGTTCATGAAGATGATCGGTCTTACCGGGCGGGGCGAACCGCCGCTGCTGAACGGACTGCTATGATAATTCCCGAAGCTGTTGCTGGACGGTCTGCTGTGATTGAACGTACTGGACGACCTTCCGCCCGAAAAACTGCCGAAAGACCGGCTTCCGCTGCTGAAAGAACGTCCGCCGCCTCCGGATGATCTCATTCCGGAACTTCTGGACCCCCCGAACCCGCCGCCGCGGCTGCCGCCGGAGAATCCCCCTGAGCTTCTGCCCATGATCCTGATACCTCCTTGTGTCAATTCTGTGTTGTTTATATAATCATAGCACAAACGCTTGTATATTTGTGGTATAATTTGCTTCGTTTGAAAAGTGAAAAGATTTTGAAATATCACTGTAATATCGAAAGGCAGCAACATGTCCTGGAAGGATCGTTTAAAGAAATATTGTGAAGAGCATCAGGGTCTCCTGATGGGCCTGGACATCGGGTCCACCACGGCGAAGATCGTCGTCGTGGAGAACGGAGAGATCCTGTTTCAGAAATACGAAAGACATTTTTCCCAGGTGCGCCAGAAGGCTGTGGAACTCACCAGAGAGGCGGAAAGCTTCCTGAAGGGAAGAACGTTTACCGCATCCATCTCCGGCAGCGCCGGATTGGGCCTTGCCAAAGCGGCAGGCCTGCCGTTCGTACAGGAAGTCTTCGCTACCGGTCAGGTGGTGGAGGTCCTGGAACCGGAAACGGATGTCGTCGTGGAACTGGGCGGAGAGGACGCGAAGGTCATCTTCTTCCGCGGGGGCATGGATGAACGCATGAACGGCAGCTGCGCAGGCGGCACCGGCGCCTTTATCGACCAGATGGCCACGCTGCTCAATGTCTCCGTGGAAAAGCTGGACGAACTGGCGCTGCAGCATGAGCGCATCTATCCCATCGCGAGCCGCTGCGGCGTGTTTGCGAAATCCGACATCCAGCCGCTGCTCAACCAGGGCGCAAAGAAAGAAGATATTGCCGCATCCGTATACCAGGCAGTCGTCGACCAGACCATCGCGGGATTGGCGCAGGGCCGGCGCATCGAAGGCCACGTCATGTTCCTCGGCGGGCCGCTGCACTATTGCCAGGGCCTGCGTGACCGCTTCCAGCAGACCTTAAAACTCTCGGACGAAGACGCCGTCTTCCCAGAATACGGCCGTTTTGCCGTGGCGCTGGGCGCTGCGTTCTACGGCACGGGTCAGGAAGCCCGTTATACCTATGAACAGTGGCTGTCCGCTCTGGAGAACGCTGCAGGCGCCTCCGTCAAGACCGAACATGCCAAACCGCTGTTCGAAGACGAGGCGGAATATGCGGCATTCCTCGAACGCCACAGCCGGGCGAAGGTCCCGGCAAGAGATTTGGAAGGGTATGCCGGCAAAGCTTACCTGGGCATCGACTGCGGCAGCACCACTACGAAGCTGGTCCTGATCGATCCGGAAGGCACCATCCTGTATTCCTACTACGGCAACAACAAGGGCAACCCGGTGGACGTGGTGCGCGAACATCTGGGCATCATCTATGAAAAGGCCGATGCGGGGCTCACCATCGCCGGCTCCGCCGTTACCGGCTACGGCGAGGAACTCATCCAGCGGGCATTCCATCTGGACGGCGGTCTCGTGGAGACCATGGCGCACTACAGCGCAGCCAGGTTCTTCAACCCCGACGTGGATTTCATCATGGATATCGGCGGCCAGGACATGAAATGCCTGTCCATCCGCAACGACTCCATCGATTCCATCATCCTGAACGAAGCCTGCAGCTCCGGCTGCGGCAGCTTTATCGAGACCTTTGCGAGAGCGCTGGGCTATCCGATCGCGGATTTCGCGAAGCTCGGTCTGTTCTCCCGCAACCCCGTGGATCTGGGCAGCCGCTGTACGGTGTTCATGAACAGCTCCGTCAAGCAGGCTCAGAAAGACGGCGCCGACGTGACGGACATCTCTGCGGGTCTCTCCATGAGCATCGTCAAGAACGCGCTGTTCAAGGTGCTCCGGGTGCAGTCTGCCAAGGATCTGGGCGAGCACATCGTCGTCCAGGGCGGCACCTTCCTCAACGACGCGGTGCTGCGCTCCTTCGAACGCGAACTGGGAGCTGAGGTCACAAGACCTGCCATCGCAGGCCTGATGGGTGCCTTCGGTGCAGCGCTCTTTGCCAAGAAACTCAACGTCGAAACATCCTCCACGGTAAGCGCGGAAGAGCTAAAAACGTTCACCCATACCTCGGAAACGGTCACCTGCAACGGCTGCACGAACCACTGTCCGCTCACGATCAACACCTTCTTCGGCGATGAGAAATACGTCTCCGGCAACAAGTGCGAGCGGGGCGGTCTGCTGGCGCTGGGCAAGAAGCCCGAGACCGCGGCCAAGCTGCCGAACCTGTACCGGTATAAGAGAGAAAAGCTCTTAAAGCTCAAGGCGGATAGGGGCGAAGGGCCTTACACCATCGGCATCCCCATGTCTTTGGGCGTCTTCGAACTGGCGCCCATGTGGCATACCATTTTCCGCAAACTGGGCTTTAAGGTCGAGATGACGGGCTTTTCCGACAAAAGGATCTATGCGAAGGGTCAATACACCATTCCCTCCGATACGGCATGCTATCCGGCCAAGCTGATGCACGGCCACGTGGAGAGCCTGCTGGAGAAGGGTGTGGACGCAGTGTTCTATCCCTGCCTTACGTATAATTACCACGAGAGCAACGCCACGGACAATTTCTACAACTGCCCGGTCGTGGCCTATTACAGCGAAGTCCTGAACGGCAACATGGACAGCCTGCATCAGGACGGCGTCAAATTCCTGTATCCCTATCTGGCGGTCAACGACAAGAAACAGCTGGCCAAGGGCCTCTGCGAATGCCTCAACGAAGCGTTCGGCGGCTTTGCGCTGTCGGCGGTGGAAGGCGCTGTCGAAGCGGGTCACAAGGCGTACGAGGAATGGATGGCAGACGTGCGCGAAGAGGGCGGCAAGGCCCTGGCCTGGGCCCGTCAGAACGGAAAGCGCATCATGGTGCTGGCCGGCCGTCCGTACCATGTGGACAGCGGCATCTGCCAGGGCATGGACCAGCTGATCGAATCCCTGGGTTTCGTCATCGTGTCCGAGGACTGCGTGTCCAACCTGGTGACCCCGCAGAAAGTCAACGTGCTCAACCAGTGGGTGTACCACGCGAGACTATATAACGCTGCGAAATACGTTGGTCTGCACGACGACTGCCAGCTGGTGCAGCTTGTTTCGTTCGGCTGCGGCCTGGATGCCATCACGACGGACGAAGTCCGGGCGATCCTGGAGCGCTACGGCAAACTGTATACGCAGATCAAGATAGACGAGATCAACAATCTGGGCGCTGCGAAGATCCGGCTGCGCAGCCTGGTCGGCGCCCTGGAGGAGAGAGAAGCGAAATGGAAATAGGTTGTGCGAGCTGCAAAGGCTGCGGTCTGGAAAGCTGCAGCGGCTGCGAAGACGACAAAAAATATATCGAGACCGAAAAGAGGGAGATCGAAACGCCGGATAACCGGGTCATCTTTACGAAGGAGATGAAGAAGACCTACACGCTGCTGGCGCCCACGATGCTGCCTATGCATTTCCGCCTGTTCCAGGAAGTGTTCCGCAAGAACGGCTACAACATGGAACTGCTGGAGAACGAAGGCCGCAAGGCGGTGGACTGCGGTGTAAAGTACGTCCACAACGACGCCTGCTATCCATCGATCTGCGTCATCGGACAGTTTATCGACGCGCTGCAGAGCGGCAAATACGACGTCAACAAGGTGGCCGTCATCTACATGCAGACCGGCGGCGGCTGCCGTGCGTCCAACTATGTATCTCTGATGCGCAAGGCCTTCGCGAGAGCCGGCTTCCCCCAGGTCCCCATCGTGACGATCAACATCGCTGGCCTGGAGAAGCATCCGGGCTTTAAGGTGACCGTGCCCATGTACCGGGATCTGCTCAACTGCTGCCTGTACGCGGACCTCATGATGACCCTGCGCAACCAGTGCCGGGTGAGAGAGGTAAAGAAAGGGCAGACGGATGCCCTTTGTGACCATTGGGTAAAGAAGCTCGGCAAGGAGATCTGGGACGGCAAGATGAAATACAGCCGCGTCAAGGAGAACATGCGGCGCATGGCGGCGGATTTCGCCCTCATCGAGAGAAAGCCCGAGCAGCCGGTCCGCGTGGGCATCGTCGGCGAGATCTACGTAAAGTATTCGCCTCTGGGCAACAACTACCTGGAGGAATTCCTGTATAAAGAAGGCGCGGAAGCCGTCGTTCCGGGACTGCTGGACTTCATGTACTACTGCGTCTACAACAACCGCCTGGACTTCGAACTCTACGGCATGCGCAGCGATTCCAGGCTCATCTGGAAGATCGTCTGCGACTATTTCGAAAAGAAGAAGAACGACTTAAACGAGATCATCCGCGAGCGCGGCGTGTTCTACGGGTTCTCCAGCTACAAACATCTGCTGGAGCTGGCGAAGGAACACCACTGCGTGGGCATGGGTATGAAGATGGGAGAAGGATGGCTTCTCACGTCGGAAATGCTTGAACTGTGTGAGATGGGCGTCTCCAACATCGTTTGCTGCCAGCCTTTCGGCTGTCTGCCGAACCACATCGTGGGCAAGGGCATGATGCGGCCGATCAAGGCGTGCTATCCGGACGCCAACATCGTAGCCATCGACTTTGACCCCGGTGCATCCCGCATCAACCAGGAAAACCGTTTAAAGCTCATGATGAGCAACGCAAGAAAGTAGGCATACCATGACACCCAGACAGCAGCAGATCGTAAAAAACGTAGACAAGTACAGACAGGACATCTTAGACGCGGAGCGCTGGATCTGGCAGCATCCGGAAGTAGGCTACACCGAGTGGCAGACGAACGCGTATCTGCTGGAGAAATTCCGCTCCTACGGGTATGAGCCTGTGGAAGCGGGGGATATTCCCGGATTCTATGTAGACATCGACACAGGAAGACCCGGTCCCTGCCTGGCCATCATGGGCGAACTGGATGCGCTGGACATCGCGAATCACCCGGAATCCGTCAACGGCATGACGCACTGCTGCGGTCACAACTGCCAGTGCGCGGAGATGGTCGGCATCGCCGCAGCCCTGTCCGAGCCCGGCGCTCTGGACGGTCTCTGCGGCAAGATCCGTCTTATGCTGGTCCCGGCGGAAGAGATGATCCAGCTGGAATTCCGCAAGGGACTCATCGACGAGGGAAAGATCAAATACCTGGGCGGTAAGCCGGAATTCATGCGCCGGGGCTATTTCGACGGAGTGGATCTGTCGCTGATGGTCCACACGGACAACAACAACGATTACGACTTTACCTGCCAGGACGGCTTTAACGGCATCATCGCCAAGATCCTCACCTATAAAGGCCGCAGCAGCCATGCCGGCGGCTCCCCCGAGGACGGCATCAACGCCCAGTATGCAGCGACGCTGGGTCTGGACGGCTGCAACGCGCTGCGGGAAACGTTCCGCGACGAGGACCACATCCGTTTCCACCCGATCCTGAAAGGGGTCAAGAGCGCCGTCAACATCATCCCGGATGAGATGCGCATCGAAAGTTACACCCGCGGCAAAGGCCTGGATGCCTACGTGAGCGCCAACAGAAAACTCAACCGCGCGCTGGCTGCAGGCGCCGTCGCCATGGGCGCGCAGCTGCACATCTGCGACATGCCCGGCTACGCGACGGAGTACCACGACCACATGTTCATGGATCTGTGTCAGAAGTGCTGCGAAGACCTATCCGGCAAGGAAAAAGTAAAGTTCGACCACAACGCCTGGAGCAAGGGGTCTTCGGACTTCGGCGACCTTACGATGGTGATGCCGGGCGTGCAGTTCTACGCCAACGGCCACACCGGACTGGGCCACGGCATCGATTTCTGCGTGGCGGACCCGGAAAGAGCCTGCGTGAACCCGGCAAAAGCGGAACTCTTTATCGCCGACGCGCTGCTATCGGATGGCGCAGCCAAGGCGAAGGAGATCCTGGCGCAGTACGAGCCACCGTTTGCCTCAATCCGCGAATATCTGGACTTTATCGATACGCTGTACATGGACAAAGACGTAATAACGTATACCGAGAAAGGAATCGAGATCGAACTGCCCAATGCCTGATTTCATCAAGAAGCTTTACGATAAATATTTTCACCAGCTCCTCCGCTTCGGCATCGTCGGATGCACGGTAACGGCGCTGGATTTTATCATGCTGCACCTCTTCGTGGAGCGTGTGAAGATCTGGTATCTGGCAGCGGCGGCGCTGGCGTTCACGATCTCCACGATCATCAACTACATCCTGTCCATGACGTTCGTATTCAAGGGCAGGGAAGGACGGGACAAGAAGGAGGAGTTTATCGTATTTGCCATCCTCAATCTGATCGGTCTGGGGCTGACGACGCTGCTCATGTGGCTGCTGGTGGACAAGGCCGGACTTTATTACATGTTCGCCAAGGTCTTTACGTCTGCCACCGTCATGTTCTGGAGCTTTTTCTCCCGCAAAATATTCCTGGAGCAGCGTTGACTTTTACCCAGAAAAGTCCATAATGAAATTGTGCCTCGGTCTGTTCGGGCTGGGGCGATTTTTATAAAATAAAGGAGCTGATACCGGCGATGAAAGAAGACCAGAAGCGCATGCCTTTATACGAGGCGATCCTGGAATATAACGAGAAAAGTCCTGCGTTTTTCCACATTCCCGGGCACCGCTACGAGCGGGGCATCAACGAGACGTGGCGCGCAAAGGTAGGGGACGAGATCTTTAAATTCGACCTCTCCGAAACGCCGCTCACCGACGACCTGCACCATGCCAGCGGTCCCATCAAGGAAGCGGAGCAGCTTGCTGCCGAGCTTTGGGGTGCGGATTATACGCATTTTTTAGTAAACGGAAGCACCTGCGGCAACCAGGCTATGGTGGTCACCGCGTCTCACGGAGGCGCCAAGATCGCCATTCCCCGCAACGCCCACAAATCCGTGCTGATGGGACTCATCATCGGCGGCGGCAAGCCGGTCTATATCATGCCTCAGATCGAGCCGGAATGGGGTCTCCACGGCGGCATCACGCCGGGCCAGGTGGAGGAGATGTTCCGGCAGAATCCGGACTGTAAGGGCGTACTGGTCGTTTCGCCGACATATTACGGCATCACCAGCGATCTGGAAGGGATCGCGAAGGTCTGCCATGCGCACGACGCCATCCTGATGGTGGACGAAGCCCACGGCGCGCACTGTTATTTCTCTGAGAAACTGCCCAGAGGCGCCATCGAACAGGGCGCGGACATGGCGGTGCAGAGCATCCACAAAGTGACTGGGTCATTGACGCAGAGTTCCATGATCCACATCAAATCCGACCGGGTCACAAAGAATCTGCTGGAGGCGAACCTTACGCTGGTGCAGAGCACGTCGCCGTCCTATATCCTCATGACGTCTCTCGACTGTGCCCGCCAGCACATGGCGCTCCACGGCGCGGAGATGATCGACCGGGCGGTGGAACTTTCCGATGACGCCCGCGAACGGATCAACCGCATCCCCGGCATGTCCTGCGCAGGCAAGGAACTCATCGGAAGAGCCGGCATCCACGATCTGGATACCACGAGACTCATCATTTCTGCAGATGATATCGGCATTACCGGTTTCGAACTGAAGAAGATGCTGTTCGACGAATACGATGTAGAAGTGGAGCTGCCGGACTACCGCAACGTGGTCGCCATCGTCACCTATGCCAACGAGCAGGACGAGATCGACAAGCTGGTAGAGGCGCTCGAGGATATCTCCCGCCGGTTCGCACCGGAAGGGGAACCTCTGCCCCCTGGTGAAAAGCTTCCGCCTCAGCCGGACTATGTGCTGAGCCCGAGAGCCGCCTATTTCCTCGAACGGGAAAGAGTTCCCTGGGTGGAGACCAGAGGCCGTATCGTCGCAGAGATGATCGCGCCGTATCCTCCCGGTATCCCCGTCATCTACCAGGGCGAGCGCATGAGCGCTGAAGTCTGGGATTACATCGAGGCTTTCCGTCAGAGGAACGGCCACATCCACGGACCTTCGGACCCGACGCTGTCCACGCTGCTGGTCATCAAAGAATAGTTTTTATGCCGCATCTGTTTTCGGATGCGGTTTTTCAACATACCGGTCAAGGAGACAACTCATGAAGCAATGCAAGATCCTTCTGCTGGGCTACGGTGTGGCCGGAAAGGCCTTTGCCCGCATCCTGCAGAAGACGCACGAACAGATCCTCTCGGACAAAGGGATCGACGTAAAAGTGATAGGCATCACCACAGGAAGCCGAGGCAGCCTACTGTGCGAAGACGGTATCGATCTGGCGGAGGCGACGCGGCAGCTGGAGGAAGAGGGCCGGTTCGATCCGCAGGGCGCCTGCTACAGCACCGCGGATTCCATGACCGCGGCAGCGCAGTGGGACTACGACGTCCTGATGGAGCTGACGCCGCTCAACATCTTTACCGGAGAACCCGCAACGACCCACATCAAGACAGCGCTGGGCCGTGGAAAGCATGCCATCTCCGCCAACAAAGGCCCTCTGGCCTGGCATTATAAAGAACTGCGCGATCTGGCGAAAGAAAAGGGCTGCTGCTTCTTCTTCGAGACGACCGTCATGGCAGGGTCACCCACGTTCGACATGGCCGACCACTGCCTGCAGTACTGCACCATCGACAAGATCCACGGCATCCTGAACGCCACGACGAACTTTATTCTCAAGGAGATGGGGAAGGGCGTTCCGTACGACGACATCATGAAGGCCGGCAGGGAGCAGGGATTCCTGGAGGCGGACCCCTCCATGGATACCGAAGGCTGGGACGCCGCTGCAAAACTCACGGTTCTGATGAACGTGCTGATGGATGCCGGATTGACCCCGGACAAGATCGACCGTACCGGGATAACCGGCGTAACGATGGAGGATATCGAAGCCGCGAAGTCCCGCGGCAAGGTCATCAAACTGCTGTGCAAGGGCGAAAAGGCCGCAGACGGCATGATCACGGCTTCCGTCAAACCCACGGAGATCCCGGCGGACGATGTGTTCGCAGGGGAAGACCTGGTTGCCGTCGTCTCCCTTAACACGGATCTGATGGGTAAACTCACCCTCATCCAGTATGGTCTGGAGACCACCCAGACCGGATACGGCGTGTTTATCGACCTGTGCCGGGTGCTGGACTGGATGATGGTGCATTAAATATAGACTTTTCTTGTATGTTAACATAATTTTATGGAGGTAAACAACTATGAAAATGGCATGGTTTGGCGTTGAGGAATGGCTCAACCCCATGGATTCCAAGGCAAAGGTCAATCTGGGCTCTTCCTGCGTCAGCGCGATCAAACTGAATGAACTGTTTGACCTGATCGGCCAGGACGAAGACGAATTCCTCAAGGAATTCAAGTATCAGAGCCTGCATTACCACTTCGGCGATGCCACCGGCTCACCCCGGGTCAAAGCCGGCGTCTGCCACCTGTATCCCAACGGCAACGTAAAGCCGGAGCAGGTGATGATGACCATCGGAGGGTCCCACGCCAACGAACTGGTGGAGATGGGCCTGATGGAATACGGCGAAAACTGCGTCATCATCAAGCCGTCCTATCAGCAGCACTACGACATCCCCAAGTCCGTCAACATGGAGACCCGCATCGTCAACCTGGATCTGGATAACGGGGCGAAACTCGACATGGCTGCCCTGGATGCCGCCTGCGACAAGAACACGAAGATGATCGCGTTCACCAACCCCAACAACCCCATCGGCAACGTCCTGACTGACGAGGAACTGGGTCAGATCGTCGAGATCGCCAAGAAGAACGACGCCTGGATCCTATGCGATGAGATGTACCGCGGCATGCAGTCCGATACCCAGACCTCCATTCTGGATTACGGCTACGACAAGGCGATCTCCATCTCCTCCACGTCCAAGATGTTTTCCTCCGCTGGTCTTCGCGTAGGCTGGATCGTCTGCAAGGATCCCGAGATGTACGAAGTCTTCAAGACCCGCAGATCCTACAACTCCATCTGCTGCGGCATCATCGACGAGATCATCGCCTCCATCGAATTCGAGAACTACGAAAAGATGTGGGCACGTATGCGCTCCATCCTGTGCCCGAACAAGGCCATCGTCAAGGAATGGGCGGACAAAGAACCGCATCTGGAACTGATCGGCGATCCCTGGGGCACTACCTGCCTCATCCGCTACGACTACGACGTGGATTCCGAGACTCTGGCGAAGGACGCCATGGAAGACGAGAGAAAGATCCTGTTCGTTCCCGGCGACTATTTCGACATCCCGAAGACCATCCGCGTAGGCTACGGCGCCTTCCGCGATCCCGAAGTGCTGAAGGCCGGCCTGGCGCAGTTCTCCGAGTACCTGAAGAAGTGGGAGAAGTAGTTCTCCGATCCCTTTGAAGGCTTATCCATTCTTTTGTGCGGGTTGTCAAGTTTTTTGCTTGACAACCCGTTTTCGTTATGATATCATCCCCAAGGTATGAAGAGCAGTCTGGACAATTTAGTGGAGATCAGCATGCTGATGGACTTCTACGGCGCGCTGCTTTCCGAACGGCAGCAGCAGATCGTAACGCTGTACCATGAAGAGAACTGCAGTCTGCAGGAGATCTCCGAAGAGCTGGGCGTTTCCCGGCAGGGCGTGCACGAAGCGCTCAAGAAGGCGGAAAAGTCGCTGCAGGGGTTCGAGGAAAAACTCGGCCTGGTGGCGCGGTTCCGTTCTCAGGAACAGGTGCTGCAGAATGCGCTCGCGTCCGTGGACGAATTGCTGGGTCGGTGCGAAGACCCCGGCGTCCGGAAGGGATTGCTCCGGATCAAAAACGATATCAACTCCATCGAGGAACAAGTATAAACATGGCTTTCGAAAGTCTTTCTGAAAAATTAAGCGGCGTCTTCAAAAAGCTGCGCGGCAAGGGCGTTCTCACAGAGGCGGACATCAACGAAGCGATGCGGGAAGTCAAGTTGGCGCTGCTGGAAGCGGACGTCAACTATAAAGTCGTCAAGGAATTCGTGGCCGACGTCAAGGAAAAGGCCCTGGGCGAAGAGGTCCTGAAGAGCCTTACTCCGGGTCAGCAGGTCGTCAAGATCGTAAACGACGAACTGGTTGCCCTCATGGGCGGCGGCAGCAGCAAGCTCACATATTCCCCCAGCGGATTTACGACCATCCTGATGGTGGGTCTGCAGGGCACCGGTAAGACCACGACCTGCGCGAAACTGGCGGCTTACCTGAAGAAGCAGGGCAAGCACCCCATGCTGGCAGCCTGCGACGTGCAGCGTCCCGCAGCCATCGATCAGCTGGAAGTGGTGGGCGGACAGGTGGACGTTCCCGTGTTCTGTGACCGCGAGAGCAAAGATCCCGCCGATATCGCGCTGCGCGCCAGAAAAGAGGCGGAGCGCAAGGGTCTGGACATGCTCATCGTGGATACGGCAGGCCGTCTCCACGTGGACGAAGCCCTCATGGAAGAGCTGAAAGAGGTCAAGAAAGCCGTTAAGCCCCACGAGATCCTGCTGGTGGTGGACGCCATGACCGGTCAGGACGCCGTTACGGCGGCGGAAGCCTTCCACGAAGCCATGGGCATCGACGGTATCGTCATGACGAAGCTGGACGGCGATACCAGAGGCGGTGCGGCGCTCTCCGTCAAGAGCGTAACGGGGCGGCCCATCAAGTTCATCGGCATGGGCGAAAAGCTGGACGCTCTGGAACCGTTCTATCCGGACCGCATGGCCAGCCGCATCCTGGGCATGGGCGATGTTATGTCTCTCATCGAGAAGGCGCAGGAAGCTGTGGACGAGGAGAAAGCAGCGGAACTGGAAAAGCGCCTGGCGAAAAACCAGTTCACCCTGGAGGATTTCCTGGATCAGATCGGACAGATCAAGGGCATGGGCGGCCTGGGCAAGGTGCTCAACATGCTGCCTGGCGTGCAGGGCAAGGTGAGCGAAGACGACATGGATGCAGGCGAGAAGGAGTTCCGCACCATGGAGGCGATCATCCAGTCCATGACCCCGGAAGAACGCAAAAAGCCGGACCTGCTGAACGCGTCCCGCAGAAAGCGCATCGCAGCCGGTGCGGGGGTCACCGTGGCGAAGGTCAACCAGCTCATCAAAAAATACGAAGACACCAGAAAGCTGATGAAACAGCTCAACAACGGTAAATTTGGCAAGAGATTCGGAAGAAGATTTCCCGGATTTTAACGCATAAACAAGTTCAATCGATCGATATCTATAATTTTGGAGGTAACAAATGGTTAAGATCAGATTAAGAAGAATGGGTGCTCACAAGAAGCCTTTCTACAGAGTCGTCGTTGCAGATCAGAGAACGGCAAGAGACGGTAAGTCCATCGAAGAGATCGGCACTTACAACCCCCTCACCAACCCCGTTGAGATCAACATCGACGCAGAAGCTGCCAAGAAGTGGCTGGCCAACGGCGCAGTTCCCACCGACACCTGCCGCGCTCTGCTGAAGAAGGCCGGCATCCTGGAATAACCGGGGGCCGTCTATGACAGGTTTGGTAGAAACGATCGCAAGATCCCTCGTGGACAGCCCGGACGAAGTCCAGGTCCGCGAGCTGCCGGGAAAAGATCCCGGCGTGACTGTGGTCGAACTGAAGGTGGCCGCGTCCGACATGGGCAAGATCATCGGCAAGCAGGGCCGTATCGTGAAGGCGCTGCGCACCGTCGTCAAGGCAGCCGCAGTCAAACAGAACAAGAAAGTCGTCGTGGAGATCGTCTCTTAGGACTCTCCCGGAGAAAAGGCGGGGCAGACCCGCCTTTTTTCAAAACGGAAGGAGACCGATGGATACCATCAAACTGGGAAAAATAACGGCGCCGCAGGGCATCAAGGGCGAGGTGCGGGTCTATCCGTACACGGACGAGCTCACCCGCTTCTCCGAGATAGAAGCGGTGCTTTTGGACGGGCAGAAACGGAAGATCCAGAACGCCCGCTACATGAAGAATATGGCTGTCCTTAAGCTGGAAGGCGTCGACGACCGCAACATGGCGGAAAGCCTGCGCAATAAGGAACTGCTCCTGGCGAAGGAAGACCTGTGGGAGCAGCCGGAGGATACGTATTTCATCGACGACCTCGTGGGATGCGCTGTGGTCTCCGAAGACGGTGCTCCCGTAGGCGCGCTCAGGAGCATCATCAGCCGTCCTGCCCAGGATCTCTACGAGATCGAAAGGGCAGACGGCAGCACGTTCCTGCTGCCTGCGGTCAAGGAGTTCATTAAAAACGTCGATTTAGACAACAAAACGATCACCATTCACCTGATCAATGGATTATAAGCGTATGAAAGTCACAATCCTCACACAATTTCCCGACATGTTCGGGCCGGTGACCACCAGCATCCTCGGCAGAGCTGCCGAAAAAGGCTTGCTGGAGCTGGATATCGTCAATATCCGGGACTATACGCTGGACAAACACAGAAAGACCGACGACACGCCCTTCGGCGGCGGCGCCGGCATGGTGATGACCCCGCAGCCTGCGTTCGACGCGCTGCGCAGTCTCGAGGCGCAGGGTAAGCGCATCCTGTACATGTCCCCCAGAGGACCCATCCTGGACCAGAGATTGGCGGAAGATCTGGCGACTGAAGAGGAATTCTTCATTCTCTGCGGTCATTACGAAGGGGTGGACGAACGCATCCTCAAAGCCTGGAACATGGAGGAGGTCTCCATAGGCGATTATATCCTGACGGGCGGCGAACTGGCTGCCATGGTCCTCGTCGATTGCGTGTCGCGGCTCGTTCCCGGCGTGCTGGGAAGCGGCGATTCGCTGTCCGAGGAGTCCATCTACAGCGGCCTGCTGGAATATCCCCAGTACACGAAGCCCCGCAGCTACGAGGGGATGGACGTGCCCGAGGTGCTTTTCAACGGCAATCACAAGCTCATCCACCTGTGGCAGTACGAAGAGTCCCTGCGGTTGACCGCAAAGAGGCGGCCGGATCTGTTCGCGCGTTACGTGCAGTTGGATCCGGACCTGACGAAGGACGAAAAAAAGATCCTGGAAAAAGTTATGCGCGAAACACAAAGTGTTGAATAGAGCATTGAAAGATGCTACAATATTTTGTATGAATAGAAGGGGCAAAAGGACTGCGGGCGTCGCGGCGGGCATCGTTTTCCTCGCCGTATGCGCCGCGTTATATGCATATATCTACGTCGTTCCCTCTGTCACCGGGGCGCTCACCCCGACAGCCATCGCGCAGTATGGAGAGATGCAGACGCTCAATCCGGCCAGCTGCATCGTTTTCCGCAGCGAAAAGGTGGTAAAAGCCGAACAGAGCGGGAACGCCGGTTATTATGTTGACGAAGGGGCGAAGACCCGTCTCGGGGTCAAAGTCGCCGATATCTACCCGGCAGACGGTTCCGGTACCGGGTATTTCATGGAGACCACCGGCATCGTAAGCTACTGGTGCGACGGATACGAAGAGACGTTTACGCCGGAAACGACCGAAAACATCACGCTGGATTCGTTCCCGTCCGAAGAGGAAGGCGCGGAACCGCCGGCTCAGCCGGAATCGGTGCGCACCGGAACGAAGCAGGAAGGCGATCCCTTATATAAGATCGTCACCGGCGACACCTGGTATTTCGCATTCCGCATCGAAGACCAGTACATGGATCGCTATGCCATGGGTCAGCGGGTCGATGTCGTACTGCCGAACGGTACCGTCGATGCGACGGTCACCCGCATGACCCAATACGAAGACTATTGGGTGGTGATCGCCTACACGAACCGCTATTACGAAGGCTTCGACCAGCTCCGTTACTGCGACGTTACGATCGTTACGGAGTCCAACGACGGCCTCATCATCCCGACGACAGCCAGGGCCATGCAGGAACAGGAAGACGGCTCGATGCTGGAGGGAGTCTACGTCAAGAATATCCGCGGCGATTACGTCTTCCGGCGCATTCTGGTGCTGGCGGAGGACGAGAACACCGGCGAGACCCTGGTGGAACCGGACAGCTTCTACGAGAAGGACGAGACAGGGGAGAGCGTTCTCGTCGGCTCCATCGGCGTATACGACGAAGTGCTTCGCGACGCCGGCGGACTGAGCGACGTTACCGTAACGGACGAGATCGAAGAGCCCGAAGAGGAAGAGATCGTGTTCGAGTGGGAAAAGAACAAAGAGGAGACGCCAGAAGAGCCCGTGGAAGAGCCTCAGGAAACGATTCCGGAAGGACCCGAAGAAGAGACGCCTCAGGATTAGACCGGGAGGGATCTATGAGCATTACTCAGAATATCGCGGAGATCCGCAGTAGAATGGCTGCAGCCGCCGTACGCAGCGGCAGAAAGCCGGAGGACATCCTGCTGATCGCCGTTACGAAGCTGCACGAGCCGGACGAGATCGAAGAAGCGCTGGCAGCAGGGATAACGGATATTGCAGAAAATAAGGTGCAGGAGATCCAGAAGAAATTCGACCAGATCCACAGCCCTGCGAACTGGCATCTGATCGGCCACCTGCAGACCAATAAAGTTAAATACATCATCGATAAAGTCGTCATGATCCACTCTGTGGACAGCTTAAAACTGGCCCAGGAGATCGATAAACGCGCCCAGGCAGCCGGCAGAACGATGGACGTTCTGCTCCAGGTGAATGCGGCGCACGAAGAGAGCAAATTCGGCCTGGATCCGAAAGACGTGCCCCAGGTAATGGAGGACATCTTACGCGAATGTCCGAACGTCCGGATCCGCGGCTTAATGCATATCGCACCCTATGCGGAAGATCCGGAGGAGGTACGGCCTTACTTCAGAGAAGTAAAGGAACTGTACGAGACTTTAAAGAAAGTGGAGCATCCCAACGCAGACTTTACCTGTCTGTCCATGGGCATGAGCCACGACTTCGAGACAGCCATCGAAGAGGGTGCAAACATCATCAGAGTCGGAACATCTATATTCGGCGAGCGAGATTACAGCAAAAAAATGGGAGGAATGTAACATGGGAGCTTTCAGCAAGTTTAAAGAACTGGTCGGCATCGAAGAGATCGAAGACGACGAGGAAGAGATCGAAGAGGAAAAGGAAAAGAAGCCTCTTATTCCCCGTCAGAGTTCTGCACCGGCCGTAACGCCGCGGCCTGCGTCTCCGTCCGTTTCGAGCGGAAAACCGGCACCTTCTGGCAGCAGATATACCAGCGCCATGAAGATGGTCGTCATCGAACCCCAGGGATTCGATGAGAGCCCGAAACTGGTGGACAGCTTAAAGGCGAAGAAGCCTGTCATCATCAATCTGGAAAATCTGGAGACCGATACAGCCCGCAAGATCTTCGATTTCCTGTCCGGCGCCACCTATGCCCTCAACGGCAACGTCCAAAAGGTCGCGAACAACATCTTCGTCTTCGCGCCGGAAAACGTAAGCGTCGATTACAAGAACGAAACGAAATCTACCGGAAGCATGTCGGAAGGCATCAAGAGCCCCTGGAGATAAAAAATGATCACACCACTCGATATCCAAAACAAGGAATTCAGCAGAGCGGTCCGCGGATACAACCAGGAAGAGGTGGATCTGTTCCTGGACGAGATCATGGCGGATTACGATAAGCTGCTGTCCGAAAATCAGGACCTGAAGCGCCAGTTGGAAGAGACGAAGGGCAAGGTCGAGAGCTACAAGGATACGGAGGGCGCCGTCTTAAAGACGCTGGAAGCCGCCAAGTCCCTGATGAACGACATCTCCGCCAGCGCCGAAAAACGGGCCAGCATCCTCGTAAAGAACGCGGAACTGGACGCAGACCTCAAGCAGCGCCAGGCCAGAGACAACGTGGAACGCCTCAAGGAAGAAGAAGCGAAGCTGAATGCGCGGGTCACCGCCATGAAGGTAAAGTTCCGCAGCTTCCTGGAGAGCGAACTGGAGCGGTTCGACTCCTTGTCGGACGACATCTTCGGCATCCCCGACGGCAGCCTATTGAGCAGCGAGGACGGTACGATCGCACGCGGCCAGCGGATCGCGCCGGCAGTTTCTTCCTCCGACGATCTCTTTAAGACGATCGTCAACGTGAAACCGGAAGATAAGAGCGGAGACCGCTAGTGTTCTGGATCGTCATACTGCTGTGCATCTGCATCGACCAGCTGAGCAAGCTGGCCGTGGAGCGGAGCATGGAACTGGGTGCCACGAAGCCGTTGCTGCCCGGCATCCTGGACTTTACGTATACCCGCAACACCGGCGCTGCTTTCAGCATCCTTACCGGAAAGCAGGCGTTTCTGATCGCCGTTACGGCGGTGGTCATGATCGCCATGGTCGTCTATGTCCTCCGCAAAGGAAAGACGATCTTTCTGCCGGAGAAGATCGCGATCGCCCTCATCGTCGGCGGCGGCACGGGCAACCTCATCTGCCGCATCGTGCGGGGCTACGTCGTCGATTTTATCAATATCCACATTCTTCCCATCTTTAATGCTGCGGATATTTTCGTGTGCTGCGGATGCGGGCTGCTGGTGCTGTCCGTGCTGTGGCTCGAGCCGAGATACGGCAAAAAAACACATGAATCAGAACACGGTCTATAATTTCACGATCGATGCGGAGCACGCCGGACTCAGAGCGGACGGCGTGCTTTCTCAGCTTTTTGAAGAAGCGAGCCGCAGCTATATCCAAAAGCTCATCGAGAGCGGCTGCGTCTTCTGCGACGGAAAGCCCATGCTCTCGAAAAAGGAAAAGCTGAAAGAGGGCAGCGAGGTCCGGATCGAACTGCCGCCTGCCGTTCCCTGCGAAGCGGTGCCCCAGGACATTCCGCTGGATATCGTCTATGAGGATGCGCATCTGGTGGTGGTCAACAAGCCGAAGGGAATGGTGGTGCATCCGGCGCCGGGCAACCCGGACGGCACCCTCGTCAACGGGCTGCTGCATCATTGCGGCGCGCTGTCGCTCATCAACGGCGTCGAACGGCCGGGCATCGTCCACCGCATCGACAAGGATACGTCCGGGCTTCTGGTCTGCGCGAAATCCGACGAGGCGCACCGGGGGCTTACGGAACAGCTCGCCTCCCATTCCTGCACGCGGCAATACCGGGGCGTCGCGTTCTACGCCTTTAAGGAGGCGTCCGGCACGGTGGACGCGCCGATCGGGCGTGACCCCGCCAACCGCCTGCGCATGGCGGTCGTTCCGGGCGGAAAAGAGCCGTAACGCACTGGCAGGTCTCGGAGGAATTCAACGGATTTACGGAAATCAGGGCGCGCCTGGAGACGGGCCGCACCCATCAGATCCGCGTTCATATGGCTTCCATCCATCATCCGCTGCTGGGCGACACGGTCTACGGGCCGCAGAAGCAGCCCTACAGCCTGCATGGCCAGATGCTGCACGCGGAGATCCTGGGATTTACGCACCCTGTTACGGGACAATACATGGAATTCCGGGCGGATCCCCCGGAGGAATATCTGCAGACTTTGGAGAAACTGAGGAACAGAAAATGAAGAGAACGTTAAAACCGGGCACGATGCTCTATCCGCTTCCCGCGGTGCTCGTAACGGGTGGCGACATGGAAAACAGCACGCTCATGACGGCTGCCTGGACCGGCATCGTCAATTCCGATCCTCCGATGACCTACGTATCGATCCGGCCGGAACGGTACAGCTACGATATCATCCGGGAAAGAGGGGAGTTCGTCATCAATCTGACGACCCGGCAGCTGGTCCGGGAGACGGATTATGCAGGCTGCGTCTCCATGCGTAAAGAGGATAAGTTTAAGAAACTGGGCCTGACGAAGGAGGCTGCAGACGAGGTCGCGGCGCCTCTGATCGCGCAGTGCCCGGTCAACCTGGAATGCAAAGTCGTGGAAGTGAAGGATCTGGGCAGCCATTCCATGTTTCTGGCGAACATCGTCGCGGTCCACGTGGACGAAAAACTGTTCGACAAGAACGACCGGATCTGCCTGGAAAATGCGGATCTGCTGGCATATATCCACGGCGGTTATCTGCCTCTGGGCTCGAAGAAACTGGGCACCTTCGGCTATTCCGTCATGAAGCCGAAAACGAAGAAAAAGAAAGCAGCTGAAAGCAGGCAGGCCTCTTTGATGAAGGCGAAAGCGAAGGGGAATGCCCCTGCGAAAAAGAAGAGCATCTTTACCGGTAAGAGCAAACTGGTATCGAAGGAATAGACTTGACAGGGCAGGCCGTTGCTCGCGGGACCACATGCATGCAAAAAGCCGCCTCCGGTGGGGCGGCTTTTCCCATGTTTACAGATCTCTTCTCGGCGCGGGAGCATACCTCATTTCTGCAAGATTTACCGGAATCTGTTGGTAATAATTGTAATAGCAGAAAATGGAAACGTCAAGAGATTTCTGTAAAATATTACTAATTATTTTTTCATGGTCTCCGGATCTTTCGGGTCGACCCATACGGTACGGTTGTTCGTGAAGATCACCATGCCGGGCTTGGCTCCGGAAGGCTTCTTTACATACCGCAAGGGCACGTAGTCCACAGGCACGTTCTGGGATTCTTTTCCCTTGGAATACCAGGCTGCGACGGCTGCCGCCTCGTAGATCTCGTCTTCGCCCGGCATATCGCCGTTCATGAACAATACAACGTGGGATCCGTGGATGTCCTTGGTGTGCAGCCAATAGTCCGTCTTGCCGCCCACTTTGAAGGTGATATAGTCGTTCTCGGCGTTGTTCCTTCCCACGGCGATCTCTCGGCCGCAGGGCAGGGTAAAGCGTCTGGGCTTCGGTTTCGCTTTCGCGGCTGCCCGTTTTCTGTCCTTGGCCTGCCGGCCCCGCAGATAGCCTTCCCGGATGAGCTCGTCCCGGATCAGCTCCATCTCCTCATAGGTGGACGAAAGAGAGATCTGGTCCTGCACGGTGCTCAGGTATTCAATGTCCTTCTCACACTCCTCCAGTTGGATGAGTTTTTCCTTTTTTCCGGTCTTGGCCTTCGCGTACTTTTTATAATAGTTCTGCGCGTTGCGGGCAGGGGAGAAGCGTTCGTCGAGCTCGATGGTAACGGGCTGGCCGTCGTAGTAGCTCGTTACGGTGACCCGCTTATCGCCGGTTTTCGCCAGGTGAAGGTTCGCGTTGAGCAATTCCCCCTTCAGGCGGTAAATGTCCGCGTTTTCGGCCTTCTGGATGTCTTCCAGCAGCCTTTGTTTCTTGAGGAGGAGCTTATCCACCAGCGTGGAGACGCTCTTGGCAAAGCCTTCGCTCTTCTGCATCACGCGGTTCGTCTCTTTGCGGTGCGAATAAAAGAAATCCAGAGCGTCGCCGATCTCGTCGAAGGGTTTGACTTCGCAGATTTCCGCCAATTTCTTCATGGGGAAGATGTGCACGTCTCTCGGCTTTCCGTTCGGGTCACAATAGACAGCCGCATACAACCTGCCCGCCAACACGTCGTCCCGGACGCGGAAGAGAGAAGGCATGTCGTCTTCGAATTCCGCGGCAGCAGCGGCGCTCAGTCCCTGGATCTGTGCAGGGTCCGTCACATCTCCCGGCTTTGCGGTCCAGAGATCCTGTCTGTCCTGGGGCGGGGGAGAGACGTAGGGCATGCCCGGCAGGATCTGGCGGTAGCGGTTGACGTCGATGGAGATGCGCTTGATCGCATCGATGATCTTTCCGCTCGCTTCATCCGTCAGGATCAGGTTGCTGTGCTTGCCCATGAGCTCGCAGATCAGCAGTTTGTTAACGGAATACCCCATTTCGTTTATCGTTTCCAGGTGGAATTCCAGGATGCGTTCCGTGGCTGGCTGGGTCACCGCCAGGATGCGGCCCCCCTGCAGGTGCTTGCGCAGCAGCATGCAGAAATTCGGGGCGTCCTGTGGGTTTTCGTACGCCAGCTTCGTGTAGTGCACCCGGGCGCCCTGAGGCGCTGTGCAGAGGAGCAGTTTTTTGCGCTGACCCGTAACAGGACTGTAGATCTGCAGCACGATCTCGTCCGGTTCGGGCTGCTGCACCCGTTCTATTTTCGCACCTTGCAGTTCGCTGTCCAGCTGCCGGGCAACTGCGCCTGCAAGAAATCCATCATATGCCATGTGTGTTCTTTATCCTTTGTGTTATTTATGCTAAAATCGTATCCATAATAACACGGATCGAAGGAATAGCCCAAACAAATCGCGTGTTGGAAAAGAGGAGAATATGGCAAAAAGCATGACAGGCTTCGGCAGAGGCGTCTATACGGACGAGCTGCGCAGCGTCACCGTGGAGCTACGGTCGGTCAATCACCGGTACTCCGATATCACGGTCAAGATGCCCCGCAGGTATCAGTTTGCCGAAGATACCATCAAGAACATCGTGAAGGGCGTGGCGCCCAGAGGCAAGATCGACGTATTCGTCAACGTGGACAATATCGCGGCGGACGATACGGCGGTGGAACTCAACATTCCGTTGGCGAAGCGGTATTTCGAGACGCTGCAGACCATTAAAGCGGAACTGCCGCAGCTCAGCGGCGAACCGACCCTGGCCATGGTCGCGAACTTTCCGGACGTCGTGAAGTCGGCTGCTGCCGAGGAAGACGAGGAACTGGTGCTGAAAGCGCTTACGGAAGCCACGAAGGAGGCGGCAGCCAACCTGGATGCCATGCGCATCGTGGAAGGCGCCAAGCTCATGGAGGATATCCTGCAGCGGGGACAGCTGATCGAACAGACGGTCTGCGGCATCGAAGTCTACGCGCCGGAAGTCGCCAAAAACTACGCGGCAAAGATGAAAGAACGCATCCAGGAACTGCTGGGAGACGAGGCGACGATCCCGGAGGACCGCATCGTGCTGGAAGCCGCGGTCTTTGCGGACAAATCCAACATTACGGAAGAGATGGTGCGGCTCAAGAGCCACTGCAGCCAGCTGAAGAGCATCGCGGCGGACACGTCCGGTCCCATCGGCAAGAAACTGGATTTCCTCGTACAGGAGATGAACCGCGAATCCAATACCATCGGTTCGAAGGCCAACGATATCCGGATCACGAACGACGTGCTGCTGCTGAAAGCGGAGATCGAAAAGATCCGGGAACAGGTCCAGAATATCGAATAAGACTTGAAAAGGCGGATAAAAAGTTATATTATTAATTGTTTCAATGAGGACTGATTATGAAGCACGGTAAATTATTCGTTTTTTCCGGGCCTTCCGCTTCCGGGAAAGGAACGATTTGCAGAGAACTGCTGAAAGAACCGGATACCTGGCTGTCCGTCTCCCTCACGACCCGGCAGCCCCGGGAAGGGGAACTTCACGGCGTGCACTATTATTTCGTGACCCGGGAAGAATACGACAAAACGGTGGAAGAGGACGGTTTTCTCGAACATGCCGAGATCTACGGCAACTGCTACGGCACGCCGAAAAAATATGCGCTGGAGCATATGGCGGCAGGGGAAGACGTCATCCTGGAGATCGAGATGCAGGGCGCCCTTCAGATCAAGAAGGCATATCCCGAGGCCGTGCTCATCTTCGTGCTTCCGCCCAGTTTAAAAGAACTGCGGAACCGGATCCGCAAGCGCGGCACCGAAAACGAAGAACAGATCGCGGTCCGCATGAAGACGACGCTGGAGGAGATCGGCCTGCTGGAAAAATACGATTACTTCCTGATCAACGACGATCTGGAGGAAGCGATCCAGACAGCGAGAGCCATCATGAAAGCGGAACACTGCAGGACAGCAGGGCAGGCAAAGGCCCTGATCGAACGTTTCAAGGAGGAAGAATAGATGCTATTATATCCGTCCGTAGACCTGCTCAAGACGAAGGTCGACAGCAAATACACCCTGGTGATCATGGCGGCGAAGCGCGCCAGAGATCTCATCGACGGCAAGCCGATGCTCATCAACGTGGACAGCAATAAGCCCATCTCCATCGCAACGGCCGAGATCGCAGACGATTTGATCTCCTACAAGAGGGAAGAGTAAAAGAAAAGAAAAAACGGGTCCCGCAGGATCCGTTTTTCATTGGATTTCGACCCCCTTGCCTAAGACGCCAAAAGGCCCCCGAAGGGACCTTTTGTCATCTGGTGCCGGCGGCGGGGGTCGAACCCGCACGGTGTCGCCACCGCGGGATTTTGAGTCCCGTACGTCTGCCAATTCCATCACGCCGGCATTACCCGATTATGGTACCATTTTTTGGACCGAAAAACAAGGGTATAAAATTGCCGAAAACCTTAAAAATGTATTGATTTTGCGCTATATTAGTCTATAATAATATTGTTAATTTATGTTAGGAGGAAATACATGCCTGAATTTGTACCGCAAATCATTATGATCGTCGCGCTTTTCGCGATCATGTACTTCATGCTCATCCGTCCGCAGAAGAAGAAGGACGATGAGGTCCGCAGAATGAGAGACGCCCTGAAGGTCGGAGACGATATCCTCACCATCGGCGGTATCTACGGAAAGATCGTCCGGATCAAGGACGACCGGATCACCCTCCAGGTCGGCTCCGACCGCACCCGGATCGAAGTCGCTAAGTGGGCGATCAACAACGTGGAGAAGCAGAGCGAGACCAAGGGAAGCAAGGCAGCCGAAGAAGACAAGAAGGTTTCGCCTAAGAACATGAAGAAGCTGGGCGAAAAGACAGCCGCTGCTGCGGAAGAGACCGCGGAAGCCGTCGAATCCGCAACGGAAGATGCGCAGCAGTAAGCTAAGGGAATAAATACATGCAAGGCATGTGTGCAAGCCGCACATGCCTTGTTTTTATAAAAAAGGAACTCGCAAAATGAAGAAAATTTTCCAAGAAATCTGTCGGCTTCGGTGATGTCGCTTGAAAGATATATTGTTGTGAAGTCGTCACCGAAATTTTTGTAAACAGTAAAAATGCCGTGAGGAAATTCATTGATGACGGCAACAGCAGAACGTATATTTTCAACAGCATTGCTTTTTATATCGTCGGGAATATAGTTTGAAGCGGTTATGACAACAGGAATATTGAAATGTCTTAAACAAATGGAAAGCATGGCTGACGTATAAGAAAGTGTGTCACTGCCGTGCGTGATGATAATTCCGTCATAGGCTGAAATATCCGTTTCACAGAGAAAGTTGATAAGTGTTTCCCAATGGGATTTTTCCAAATTTTCGCTTAAAATATTGAGGGGTTGTATAATTGTGAAGTCTGCCGAGTGGGGAAATTTTTCTTGAAAGAGTTCAACTGCACGGCAGTTGTTTTTTTTAAGAGAAATAATGCCGTTATCGGAGTAACAGCCTATTGTACCGCCCGTCATTAAAACAAGAATTTTTTTCATAAAACATCATCTCCATAAAAATATTATACAGAAATATTTTTGAAATTCAATGCTAAATTTTATAAGTGTCTTGCTTATGTAAAGGAGTTTGTGATATAATCTTGTAGAATATGCAGGGAAAGGAATGATTGAAACGAAATTCATATCATGGAATGTCAATGGATTAAGGGCTTGTATGCAGAAAGGTTTCATTGAATTTGCAAACGAACAGAAAGCGGATTTTATCTGTCTGCAGGAAACGAAAATGCAGGAACACCAAGCGGAAGTCCCTCTTGACGATTATAAAAAATATTTCAATAGTGCAGAAAAAAAGGGATATTCGGGAACG